>NZ_JAFICR010000007.1:0-309287 GCF_017833915.1 Paenibacillus sp. 1182
CAGGGGTAACCCCCCTGCTTCTCCAGAGACCAGAGCATTATGATGTAAAAAAGAAACCCACGTCTCAAAATGACGGGGTTTCTCGACAATCTGAGCAGACTCGCAAGAGTCTGCTTTTGTCATACACGTAAAGAGGAGATACACTTACCCCATTTATTTTATCCTTCCAGTAACAATGATTCCGGATCTTCCAGCAATTCTTTGACCGTTACCAGGAAACGAACTGCCTCACTGCCATCAATAATCCGGTGATCGTAGGACAACGCGATATACATCATCGGACGATTTTCCATTCGTTCCTCGTCGATGGCAATCGGGCGAAGTTGGATTTTATGCATTCCTAAAATCCCCACTTGCGGCGTATTGAGAATTGGCGTAGACAGCAGGGAACCGAAAATACCTCCATTGGTTATGGTAAAAGTTCCTCCTTGCAAGTCGGCCAGAGAAAGCGAATTGGAGCGTGCTTTGCCAGCCAAATCTGCAATGCTCTTCTCGATCTCAGCAAAGCCAAGACGATCGGCATCCCGTACAACTGGCACAACCAAACCTTCCTTGGCAGATACAGCAATCCCAATATCATAGTATTTTTTCAGTACGATATCATCGCCATTAATTTCAGCATTCACGGTAGGGAAGCGCTTGAGAGCACCAACCACTGCCTTTGTAAAGAAGGACATAAAACCCAAGCCTACATCATGTTTTTCCTTAAACTTATCTTTACGGCGTTTACGCACATCGAGAATGGCGGTCATATCCACTTCATTAAAAGTGGTCAGCATGGCAGCTGTCTGCTGTGCTTCAACAAGACGCTTAGCGATCGTCGCTCTGCGACGAGACATGCGCTGGCGTTCCACAGGCTTGCTGTACTCCGTTTGAGCTGAAGACGGAGGCGCAGGCTTGCTAGTAGCGGGAGACGCAGATATAGATGCTGCACGTGATACTTCAGCGCTGTTATGCGTTTTTACGTCCTCCTGGAATACACGTCCGAGCGGGTCCTTTCCCTGTACCTGCTCAAGATCAATCCCGCGCTCACGCGCTAACTTCCGTGCAGATGGTGATGCCGTCTGGCCATTTCCGTCGCTATTCGATGAAATAGGCGGTGCAGACTTTTCTTCTACTTTAACGCCGCCTCCTACGGAAGACGGTGAAGTCGCTACGGACGGTGCTTCAGGCGCTTGAGTCGCTGCAACTTCTCCAGCACCGGTTGAATCCGCACTACCACTGCCGCTTCCGATCAGACCAACAGCTTCACCAATGACCACAGTATCTCCCTCCTGACGAAGGATTTTCTGCACCACACCTGCTTCTTCCGCACTAATTTCCAGATTGACCTTATCGGTTTCCAACTCCAGCAGAACATCTCCCTGTCCTACGGAATCCCCTTCCTTCACAAGCCATTTGGAGATTGTTCCCTCCGTGATGGATTCTCCCATTGCCGGCACTATAATATCGCTCACAGCCGCTACCTCCCCAGTGTAATATTGTTTTTGGAATCCTGCTTCAACGCCGATTGAATAATTCGCTGTTGTTCTAGGCTGTGTACTTGCTGATAACCGCTGGCCGGGCTTGAACGATCTGGTCTGCCTGCGTAACGAATTTCTGCTCCCTGTGGCACAACATTCCGCAGACGAGGTTCAATGTAACTCCAAGCCCCCATATTTTTAGGTTCTTCCTGAGCCCATACGAACTCCTTAACATGCGGGAAGCGTCCGAAAATATTCCGAATTTCCTCTTCCGGGAAAGGGTATAACTGCTCCACACGAATAATATGCAGACGCTCTTCTGCCTCATTCTTATCCTTTTCCAATGCTTCTTCGAGATCAATGGCAATCTTGCCACTGCACAGTACAATGCGTTCTACACGATCCGGACGTGCACCCAGACCAGGCTGTTCCAACACAGGACGGAATGCTCCTTCGCTGAATTCAGAAGCAGGCGAAGCGACACGATTATTACGAATCAGGCTCTTCGGCGACATCATCACCAGCGGGCGGGCTTCCTCACTTTCGCTTAATGCAGCCTGACGGCGCAGCAGATGGAAATATTGGGAGGCACTGCTCAAATTAGCGACAGTCCAGTTATTTTGTGCGGACAACTGGAGAAAACGCTCCAGACGTGCGCTCGTATGCTCTGGTCCTTGTCCTTCACTACCATGCGGTAACAGCATCACCAGACTCGATTTCTGTCTCCATTTGGCACGGCCTGCGGAAATAAATTGGTCAAAAATAACCTGTGCACAGTTGGCAAAATCGCCGAATTGTGCTTCCCAAATCACTAACGTTTCAGGAGAATACACGTTATAGCCATATTCAAAGCCAAGGACAGATGCCTCAGACAATGGACTGTTATGAATACTGAACGAAGCACGCGCTTCCGGCAATGTATGCAACGGGCAATGTGTACGGCCTGTTTCAGGCTCATGCAGCACGAGGTTACGATGAGCAAATGTAGCTCGCTCCGCATCTTGGCCTGTCATACGAATAGGCTTGCCGTCTGCGAGAATGGTAGCCAAAGCCAGCGTCTCCGCCAAGCTCCAATCTACCTTTTCACCCTCGTTCAGAGCGGTTTTTCTACGCTGTAAAATTCGATCCAGCTTCGGATATACGTGAAAAGACTGTGGCCATTTGAGTAAGTTTTCATTGATTTGGCGCAGTTTTTTCAATTCCACTGCAGTACGTACCACAGAACTCTGATTCTTTTTCGCCTTCACAGGAGTAATCTCCGGCTCTTGTTCCGGTTGATTCTTCACCTGCTCATGCGCTTCCTTCAGTCTGTTTTGCACCTTTTCAATGAGGCCGGCACTAAACGCTTCGTCCACAATCCCCTGCTTCATCAGCTTTTGAGTATACAATTTGCTCACCGTCGGATGATTCTTCACCTTACGATATACCAGCGGTTGTGTTGTTTCCGGGTCATCGGATTCATTGTGACCATAACGACGGTAACCAATCAGATCAATCAGAAAATCCTTCTTGAAACGATTGCGATATTCGCCAGCCATACGAGCAGCTGCAATACAAGCTTCGGGATTATCCGCGTTCACATGCACAATTGGAATTTCATAACCTTTAGCGAGATCACTGGCATAACGGGTCGAACGGGAATCAACACTCTCTGTCGTAAAGCCCAGACGATTATTCACAATAATATGAACTGAACCGCCATTTCGGAAGCCGCGCAAATTCGTGAAATTAAGTGATTCTGCCACGATACCTTCACCTGGGAAAGCAGCATCACCGTGCATAATAATGGTAGCTGCCTTGCTCACATCCAGCTTCGGATAACCAGCCTCACTGCGGTCTTCCTGTGCAGCTCGTGAAAATCCTTGTACCACCGGATTCACATATTCCAGGTGACTTGGGTTATTCGCCAATGTCAGACGGGCCTGCACCGCTCCCCCATCTTTTACAAAACGATCAGCACCCAGATGATATTTCACATCGCCAGTCCAGCCATAGTTAATTCCTGTGGAACCTTCCGACGGGATCAAATCCTTATTCGGCGAATGATGAAATTCAGAGAAAATTTTACTGTAAGGCTTGCCCAGCACATGTGCCAGTACATTCAAACGGCCGCGATGCGCCATACCCATCAGGACATGACTTGCTCCTGCATTTGTGGTTAGACGAATGATCTCATCGAGAACAGGGACAAGCACATCATTACCCTCGATGGAAAAACGTTTCTGTCCGACGAATGTTTTATGCAAAAACTCTTCAAACTGTTCTACTTCTACCAATCTGCCCAGCAACGACTTGCGTTCCTGTGTGGTGAGGGGCTTGGAGGACCAACCAGATTCTGCATAGCTGTTCAGCCAGCTGCGTTCCTCCTCGTTATGAATATGGCTAAATTCATAGGCAATCGGACCTGTGTATGCTACACGTAACCGTTGAATGGCTTCCCATCCGTTAAGTGTTCCCGCAGGAGCGTTATCCCATATTAAAGAGGCTGGAAAAGCCTTCAAGTCTTGTTCAGTTAAACCGTAAGATGCTGGATTAAGCAAGCGTGTATCCTGCTCTGCATCCAGTTCCAGCGGATCGATTTGGGCGGCTAAATGTCCGTATTCACGGATATTCCATACCATTTTACCCGCTGTAACCGCTTTCTGTAATGTATTCGAATCAAGATGCCCCAAAGCACTTGTGGGGGGGCCTTGCAATTTGTTGTCTATCATGGAAGCAGCCGAGTATTCGGATTGTGGCGGCTCACCCCATTGATCAAATAGCTCGCGGTAAGCCGGGTCAACCGTTCCGGGGTCCGCTACATACTTTTCATACTGGTCCTGCACATAACCTAGATTAGGTCCGTAATACGCCTGCCAAGGTACCTGTCTGCTGCTCTCTTCCATTGTCATCTCGTTCCCTCCGTCAAATTTTGAAATTCATAGCTGGACGGAAATCATTTTCATTTTTTTATTAATCTTCAATTTAAGTTGTTCACAATATGCTCACATTATATGAAATTCTTCATCAAAAGTCGAATTTCACAATTCTTATTCCTCTTCCATTGTATAAAGTTTTCTAGCTATGAGCATTTCCTTTTTCTCAACATATCCATGCGTAAATGAGATGAATCGGGCTAATCTGTAATCAAACACCTGGCAACTTAAATAACCAGCCGTCGAATATCAACTGACAGCTGGTTATTTAGTCTATGTTGCACCTCATAACGCCAAACGAGTTTGAATGCAACTTCCGAGTCCACCCCACTATGATTACCGTCAACAGCAGAATTTAAAAGGCAGAAGGTCCGATACGATGCAAATTCAAACGTAAAGTGACATTAAAGTCACTTTTCTGTACAATATTCCTACTTTTCACTATTATTTTAATTAGGCATCTAAAAACCGCTTTGAAAGCGAAAGGGATGGAACTGTGACTGGACTAAAACAAGTACTCAGAAACAAGAATTATGTCAGGTTTTTTCTGGCAACCTTCGCCTCACAAATGGGAGGAATTATCGGGGTTACTGCATTCATGTTTTATTTGTTGAAACGGTTTACAAATCAGCCTTATTATGCAACGCTTGCCGAGTTAATGTATTCGCTTCCTATGCTGGTAGTATTTCTCGTAGTTGGAGTGCTGGCAGATCGGATGGACAGACAAAAAATTGCTGTTAATTGTGACTGGATCAGCGCTTTTTTATCCTTATGTTTGCTTATTTTTATTTGGGTCGATTCGATTCCTTTGATATTTGCCCTCCTGTTCATCCGTAGTGCTGCCTCCAAATTTTTCTTCCCGGCCGAAAGTGCCATTATACAGGGAATATTAAGCGAAGATGATTACACTATTGCCGCAGGCCTCAATCAAATGATGGGGAGTCTTTTCATGCTATTCGGAGGAACTCTCGGGGCCGTCGTTTACTGGCACTTTGGAATTACTGGAGCCATCCTAATTGATGCTGTTTCTTTTATTGTGTCTGCACTGCTTATTCGTTCCTGCAAAATTCCAAAGGAAGTACGCCTTCCGAACGGGGCACATCAATTCAAACAATTAAAATTCAAACTTGTCATGATCGATTTTAAACAAGGGTTTCTTTACATATTACGCAACAGACTATTGCTTTGGTTGGTTTCAGGCTTTTTTATGTTCGGTATTTTAAATGGTGGTTTTAGCGTTTTACCGATGTTTATTCTTAAATACAAGCTAGCTCCAGGCAATTACGAGCAGTATATGGTATGGACGGGTATTATTTTTGGGGCTGGTGTGTTGCTTGGTACCCTAATCGCTTCTCTCATCTCTGCCAAGCTAAAACTACACCAAATGATTGCAGCGGGAGTTCTGGTAGCCGGAATGGGTATGTGCACACTTGGATTTGTTAACCACATCTACGCTTTCCTGATTATCAACTTTGTCATCGCACTGATACTTCCGTTCATTAACATCGGCATAGGAGGATGGCTTCCTCGTATTGTAGATCCTCAAATGATGGGACGTGTGCAAGGTTTGATTAATCCGTTAATGATGCTGTCCCAGTCTCTTACATTAGGTTTCATTGCTGTTAGCTTTCCTTCATTTATTTCAATTGAAATTCTGTTTTTATTAGTTGGGGTCTGTACCGTTATTGTAGGAATATACTACACTATTGTGCTTCCCCGTTATGCTGATTACAGTACTTCTTCCAAGACCCTTCAGGAATCTTTATAGGCAAATTAAAAAAGTCATACAGCAGACCATTCCGCCAGCGATTGCGATTGTTGAGTTGCCACTTCTGCCTCCGAATCCAGTTCAGAGGTGGCTTCATACATTCGTTGCATACGACTAGCTCGTCAAAACCCAGTAGAGACAAAGACTAATAGGGTATGTAATATTCAAAAAAAAACGCCCGGCAGACGCATTAGCTGCATCAGCAGGACATTTTGATTGAAATCGGAGTAGCGGGATTCGAACCCACGACCTCACCCACCCCAAGGGTGCGCGCTACCTAGCTGCGCTATACCCCGATAACCCAGTGTATGTAGATCGATGCTGTTATTTACTATTATATTCTGGTCATAAAATCCTGTAAAGGGATTATTTTCACGTTAAGAGGTCAAAAACAGAGATCATAGGAGCTAACCATGCAAAGCAAAAAATTACTTATCCCCATTGCATTACTTCTTTTAATACAGTTAAGCGTTCCTATCTGCTATACCTTTGCACAGGATAACCTTGTCATAGATCATGAAACGAAAGAGAGAATCAAAGAACAATATGGCTTGGAAGAACCTCAGTCTCCTATATTAGAGCAGCAGCAAAACATTTTATTCGGAGGTGATTGGGGCTTTAATCCTTCTGCCGATGCTGTGATGCTGGAATTGACCATATGGATTCGGAATCCGCTCATTTTCATCAGTCAACAACTGATATATTCGGTGAAATCATAAGCTTTATTTCGACAAGTTCCATGATATAAAGCATAAGAATCATTTATTTCGTAGCAAATTGTCTGCCACCTAAGGTCACTTCATCCTTCTTATTGAAAAGGTTTAATTCAATAGGTCCCCTACCATGTAGCCACAGCAGTTCATCGAATAAAAATGTCAGTCCATCCTTGCCGCGTAAGCGTTCGATGATCTCCGTGACAACTTGCATAACTTCCCCTTGTACACCCTCTGCCAGTTGCAAACCTCCGCTTTCTCCATCCAGGTAAAGATGCGTATGATATGACTGCTCCACCTTCTTCACATGGCGCAGACACAGTAAGCCATTTTCGAGGTAAAAGAAATATTGACGGTCATAAAGAACCCCTTCGCATATCTCATACATATGAGGGTAATCATACGGCCCCTGAACCATGGATACCCGTTCCAATTCCATTACCGATTCTGTCATACATCCTCGCTCCATTCCTTTGTTCAAAGTTTCTTATTTGCCAATATGCTCTCTTTTACAGGTAGTTTTTCAAACTAGGCTGTTGAACGATAATTAATTGCTAATTGTAAAACGTTTTGATACGATAAGCATATTACTATGACGTTCACAAATAACATCTCAATAAACCAAATGCACATTACAGTGTTATTTTTGTTGTTTCTAGAATACATTGAATAGTGTTTATTGTCAATACTTTGATGGGTTTTTTTAACACTATAGAGTGCATTTATCTGGAGGAAAATATGATAAAGATTCATCTTTCCCGTATTATGGGCGAAAAACGAATAAATATTGCCGAGCTTTCTCGCATGACTGGATTACATAGAAACGGAATCACCAAACTTTACAACGAAGAAACAGACGGTGTGAAATTTGATACGCTAGATAAAATTTGTAAAGCTCTAGACTGCCATGTTCAAGATGTTATCGAGTATGTAGAGGATGATACAAATTAGTAAAATGGACTTCTCTTGTTATGGGAAACTGTTTCAATTAGGTTTAGAACCGGCGTACTCCCTAGTGAACTGATCGAATACTTGCCAGAGAGAGCCGTTAACATTCTTACGGCTCTCTGTTCTTTGTGTAATATTCAAAATACTTTTTTACCGATCTTCCACTCAATTAAATTTGAACAATGTAATCCCTTTCTATCAGGCCACTTTAAATATATTTCTCCCACATATTATAAATGTCGAATAAAGCATTGGGTCATTTATATTTTCTCATTTCACCCTTTTTTCCTGTATAAACTTGTACAATCCATACAGTTTCAACTCCTCTTAAACCCATAGAAAAGAAAAACCACATAGAATCAATCCATGTGATTGGAGTGCAAACTCACTATTAAAGAAACATCTTGGACCGAATAAAAAATCGGAACATGTTTTTGCTCTCAATTTAATTTGATTATTTCCTATTACCTTGAAGATTCTTTACAGTTCCAGTAATGGCCTGATAGTGATTAATAATTGAGTTATTTTGAGGATTAGAAGCAAAACTGTTAGAGATTTTATAAGGTCTTCTATTAAAACTACTAATTCCACCTATATTTTTAATAGAAGGGCCATAATTTTGATCGTAGTACCACTCACCATCTAACGTATGGATAAAAAATTCTCCTAAGAAATAGCTTGATAACAGAACGTTTTCCTCCGTCGGTTCTGAACTTAGCAAAGCTTCGATGGTTTTTAGCGACTTTTCATCTTTAAAGTTCAGATTATTTACCTCGACAAATTTCTGTAGCTTCTCAAACCATCCTTTATCCAAAAAATTTGCAGGAGGAAGCGTATCTTTAGGCACATTCTCTTCAAACCATTTTAGAGCATGCTCATCAATAATCTTTCCTAGGGTGATAAATATATCTCGTAATGACTCTTCATCCTCATAGTAATGGAATTTATCTATCTTTGATCCATCAATGAAATAAAAGCTATACACTGATTCGGACTCAGTCATAAAAGTAATGCGTATTGCATTCTCTGTCCAATAACTTTTATCGATTTGGATTGTTTCCTTAAATCCATTGACTACTCTTGTAAAAAACCAAGTATTGTTTAAATGCTCATAAGTAAAGTTCAAAGCAGCTAATTTGTTCCCTATGGTTTTTCTGATAATATTTGATATTTTCACAAAATATTCTCCTTACAAGATAATTGGAACATGCATCCGTGGAACAGGAAAAAATCCTCCTACTCTCAATTTAACGAGCAAATGATCATCTTAGAGCATGTTGTCTCCTAATTATATATTTTCAGAATGAGGAGCTAAAAAGAAACCTCATAGAGATTTATACTCCATATGGTCAAAATAACTATACAATTAATTTTTAATCGTTCAAGAGTTCCTGATTTATTCTTTTCATTTCTTTAAGGCACAAATCAATTCTGTCTAAATCTATGACTGTTTTATCAACGCCAGCTACAAAAAACAACTTTAGCCAGAAAGCATCCTCCTGAGCGTAATTTTCAATAGCTTGTTCAATAGTTTCTTCTGTTAATGACTTCTGGCCATTATTCATTCTAAAAAACACTCTTGCTCCTTTTTCCCCCTTAGGTAATTAATATCTCTTGTTAGATTTCTCGTTCCATTTCCCGTATTAAAATTTCTTTTAAGGAATTTGCCACAAGTTCATCTGCTTCTAAATGTTCTTTCCCTTCGTTTTTACTCATTTCAGAGTATTCTTTCATTTCAAACGGTGGTTGCATTAATTTATATCCATTTCAAAATCCCCTTCTTACTTTGCTATCTTATTCGAAAAAAAATTCACGGTAACACCACCTGATACTAAGATCGTTAAAAGATCCGTAAAATATTGCTGTGGTGAAAATCCATAACATCTCTCTTCTTGATCCCATTCTTCCTCGAATCTTTCCAAGAAATAATGTGCGTTTTTCCAATGGATCGTGAACGGTCCTACTGTTCCAAAACCTCCACAGAGACAGTCCGATATACTGTCCAAGCTAAATCCATAGTACCCTCCGGGTCCATTAATCGCTTCACCAAGTGCTATGAAAACTGTTGTAAAATCAGATATGTATTCGCCGTCCAAGGTGTAGACTTCTCCTCGTTTATCCAGTCTAGCAAAATGATTAGATGCAGAATGTATTCTAGTCACGTTTAGCCACCCGGACCGTTCTTCTTTAGAAAAGCCTTGCCATATATTATTTTCAAGCGACTGAGCACCCTTTAAAAACTCCCATAATCTTAATTCCACAGGGGAGGGCTTCGTTTCAAGTATACCTGTTAACTCCAGATTGAAGTTTCCTTTATTGTAGTTTAGTTTATGGATTATGTAGGATTCAGGTAGGTGATAATGATAGCTTCCAATCACTTTTTCTTCATCATTTAAAATAGCAATGTACAAGTTGTGTACAGATTGTTTTGTCTTTATTATGTTTCCTATGAAATCCTCATTAAAGACAAATTGTTCAAAAATAACCTTTTCATACGTTTCGACAATGATATCACCCGTTAAGCCAACCACATCTCTACAATAACCAACCGTGAGCCCACTTTCATCGTCAATGACAGCAAATCTATATTTCATATCATATCTCCTCACAATAGTTTTAAGGAATGTAGCATTTAGCATTTCGGAATAGAGCCAATAATTAATCAATTTGAAGCCTATAAGGATTGAGATCCTCTACACTTTTTATCTTTTTTAGATCTTCTGCAGGTATTGCAAAATAAATTTTTTCCTTCTCGGACTTAAATGTTAACGAAGCATCATACTTCTTTTCAACAATCCACTGCTTTATTTCCAACATCTCTTGAAGATAATGAGTGGCTGAAAAGTTACCTTTAATAAGAATTGTAGCATTTGATGACAAGGCTCGGCTAACAGTAGAATAGCTTGGAATTTCATCGCTGTATATTATAGTAGGACTTTCAAGACTATATATATCTACTATCACTTCTGCATCCGATCCTGTAACTTCCTTTGCTTTTTTGGTCACGGCAGTTTTTATCTCATCCCTCCACACAGAAGAGGTATAGTCATCCATCATTTGCCCATAATAGTCTTCTTCCACCAAAAAAGAAATCCCTAATCCAGAGCTCACATTAGCTATAAATTTATCATTCTTAAGGTCATAATCTACTGAATCAATTTTCCAGTTCATAGTGTACATTTTATGTAGGTAGTCAGTGACGTTACTCCGAAATTGGACTCTTTCTATCGGACTTCCTGTTGTAATGGATACAACTGTATATGCAATGTCAATAATGATCACGAATAAAACAGTTTTTTTCACCACTCCAACCAAACCTCTCTAATAAAAGAATCATGTAAAAAGCTCTAAAGATTCCAGCAAGCTTTTCACCCACATCCTCTATAATCTTTACCGCTTCCTTTAAATCTCCACTTTCTATGACTTCTTCTAAACGCATTTTGTTCATAGTTTACCAGCCCACCTTATTACAATATATAGCAACTATCCAGACTTAAATGTAATTCAATAATTTACATATGATAACAATCTGATGTCTCTTTTGTATATAGCGAACATTGTCGAAACCCTAAAGAGATATCCACTCATTGATTTAAAATAAACAAAATGTTATATTGTCTATAAAATAATCATCATTTAATCGAGGTGTTTGCTAAAATGGATCATTCCGAACTATTCTGGAATGCTGGTATCGAAGAACTGAAGCGTGGATATATTCGCCAAGGAGAGCAGGTCATTTGCTTGCTGGACGGACAGCGATTTGAGCAAGGCATCATATATCAGGATCAAGGGGTATTTTATGACGCGGAGAGGTACATGCGACTTCATATTGAGCGGACGTACGGTTCGGTCTTTGACTATTTGATCGGTCTGGACAAAAAGCTGACTGGACTGACGGATCATCAGAATCGGTTGCTTCAGTTATTTTATCAAGGCATGGGCGATGCGGACATTCAAAAGGAAACCGGAATCGGTAGCGCATCCACCATACGCAATCATCGCTTTGGTCTCAAAGAAAAAGAACGACAGGCCAAAGTATTTCTCACATTAATGGAGCTACTAAAGGAGAAAGATCGTCACGCTCCCGCCATTGTAGAAGTACCCATAGGAGCACGGATGGTGGACGAACGCTATAACATTACGGAAGACGAAAGACAAAAGGTACTCACGAAGTATTTTCCGAATGGTACAGACGGACGCCTTAAGACCTTTAAAATGCAAGAAAAGCACAAGCTGATTGTGCTGCGTGAAATTGCGAGCCGTTTTGTGAAGGGACAAATATATCATGAGAAGGATATCAATGCGATTTTACAGGAAGTGTATGACGATTATGTCACGGTGCGAAGATATATGATTGAATACAGTCTGTTGGATCGCAAACCGGATGGCAGTGAATATTGGTTGAAGGAATCTTGAAGCTAGGCGCTTATGAAATCAGCATTTTGCATAATTCGATTCCCAACGCTCGTAGGTACAATATATAGACGAACTAAAGCGTTTCGATCTATACATTGCTGATTTGAAAAGGCTCTTGGGATTTATGCAAAATGCTCAAATAGGAGGATTCGACAATGAATCGAAGAAAAGAACTGGTGCAGCAATACATGGAGATGAAGACAGAGGCAGGAATCTATTGCATTCGCAATACACGTAATGGGAAAATTTTCGTCTCTTCCACGCCGAATTTAAAGTCGCTGAATGGACGGCGTTTTGAGCTAAATATGGGTGGATTTAAGAATAAACAACTGCAACAGGAATGGAATGAGTATGGCGAAGATTCGTTTGAATTTGAAGTGCTGGACGTTTTGAAGAAAAAGGAATCCGCGTTCTTTGATGTCAAGGATGCACTAGCAAAGCTGGAGCAGACCTGGCTTGATCGACTCCAGCCTTACGGGGACAAAGGGTATTTGTAAATTACCAATCCACGGGATGCTCTTCCCGAAGGTATCCAAAAATAATAGCGTCGACAAATTGACCTTTTTCATAAAAATAGTCTCTCAGGTGACCCTCTTTAGTAAAGCCACTTTTGAGTAGCAGCCGTTTGGAGCCTTCGTTATCTGGATCAATGAAGGCTTCTATACGGTGAACCTGCGGCAAATGAAAGCCATAATCCACTACCACCGTCATCGCCTCTGTCATCAAACCCTGCCGCCAATATTCCGGTGCCAGCTCATAGCCGATTTCAATACGGGAGTGCTCCTTCTGCCAGTTATGAAATCCAATTGTACCCACGATCCGCTCAGGAGCTTTTTTTAATGTAATCCCCCAACGAAAGCCCTCTTGCTTCTCATATCTGGTTAGCATCGAACGAACAAATTTTTCGGCTTGCTCTACCTCTGTAAAGCTTTCCAAGTCATAATATTGTGTGACCTCATCCTTGGAGAAATAACCGAATACATCCTCCGCATCCCCTACTGTAAGCTGTCTTAAACGAAGCCGATCAGTTTCTAAAATCGGAAACGTTTCCATTGCCATGATCTATCTCCTCCTTCACATCGAAGAACCTTATCTTATCAGCCACCAGCCAATCCCAACTATCACTCCATTGATGAAGAATAATGCAATACATGCTCTCCACTTGCTGATTCCACTTGCTTGAAAAAAACCCGTCACTTTACTACGACACATGAACAACGTAAACAACAAATTCCAAATAATACGCATACCATATTTTACGTAGTATAAAGCAGGGTTTAACTGTACACCGCCCAACGTTGGAGGGACATCTGGAATAAACAGAATTGCACACGTATAACGCATGGTCTCATATGTAAAATAAAATACTGCCAGCCACCAAGCCCACTTCTTACCAAATAACATGCCGATACCGGCAGTCGTCCCTGCCAAACCAAGTAACGCGATAAATCCTTGAAACATGCCCCTACAAATGCCTACTAACGTAGCAGCCTCATTTAATGCATTAAGCGTCAATAGCTGGGTCACCAACAGAAGTGCTCCATTAAAGATCAATAAAATGGCTGAAATGCTTACACCTAAAGGTCGTTCGAAAACCACGTTGGTTACATAATCTTCTACTTCTTTTTTCGTATACAGATCTGACACTTCTTCTACTCTCCTAACCCAATTATATACATCCATTTTCGGGCGGGTTTAATAACAGTATGTTCTCGCCTCATTCCCATATATCGGCTTTTAGGAAAATATGGTTTAATCTTCCCTAAAATTCAGTTATCCGTAGGCTAATCATTATTATTCAGTGCAGCCATGCTGCTAATGATCATCCTCTATGGTGTCAAATTAGCGTCATGAGAATTTCTATCATCAACTGAATCCCAAATAGAGTAATATCTATCCTTATAATACCATTCCAAGAAGGAATCTGACAAATGAATGGACTACTACTAGCGCTTATGAATGTATACGCGTTATTTTCGTGGCCCTGTAACCTTCAGATGACTGGATATACTCTACCTGATAACCCATTCGGGCATCCAAAAGCCCTTCCATAAATGGAAGGCACGGACTGTAAATAAAACTCCCTCCGGGCCGAATGGCTCTAAGCAATTCCATATATTTGCGAGCGTACTCATGAATATTACCATCTGCCTTCAGATGATGATGTATAAAATGATTGGAGAATGCCATATGTGAAACGATCGTTCCCCATGTGCGTTCCCCAAAGGTGGTCTCTAACCAATCTCCTTGAGTGACCCAACCTTCTGTTTCAGCCAACCGATCTGTTCCGTAAGCCTCAATTCCACAGGCACGTAAATAAGTAACCAACCGTGCCTCAGATCCGCAACCAACATCTAGAACAGGCTCTTGCAAACGAGCAATGTCCAATCCTAGCAGATTGGCTTGCAACTCCGGCGTATATTCCTCACAAGGTATCCAAAAGGTATACTCACACTCTGCATACTTAGCAAACATTTCACGTCCGTTGGTACGAGTTAAAAAATCTCTCAAATGCCCGTAATGCTGCTGAAGCAGTAAGTCCAAGGTTGCTCTATCTATAAATTTCTTCTGGAACAGTTTCTCAATACGGGTGAAAAGTCGATCATACAGCTCCGTAAGCTCCCTCACATGAGCTGTGTGAAAATGTAGATATTGATTGGTATTTACAAACTGGGACAGTATTTTAGCCGCTACATCCGTCACAAAAGCGTTATACATATGCTGGCGCTTCAAGCCTTGAAGCATGAGCATCAGTTCTGAGCTTCTCTGCGTCAGCCAGTACGTCATTTCCGTTGAAGGTCCTAACAGAACAGAACCCTCACGCATATAAAATAAACTCCGATGCTGATTGTACAGGAGTTGACCGTTAATAAGTTTATGAAGTTGAGCGACTGTCATTCTCGCTTCCTCCTTAAGATCCAGAACATTAAAGCCCTACCCAAGCCTAAACAATGTTATCTTTGGGTAGGGCCAGCTTATTTTCTAAGTATACCATGGCTATGGAAATAATGTTCTATTGCGAATCTTCCACCTGTACATAAGAGGATAAAGGAATATTCAGCTCACGTATTCCCTGAGCTACCAGCCGAGCTATTTGCTCCGCACCATATTCCTGAAAATGAGTATCATCCTTCACTCCATCAGGAAATGCAGGATACACCCCTGGCTCCACATGCAAAAATAACGGGAGTGTTCCTTCCAGTCCAAGTGTATCATAGTACGCTACGCTCAAGCGGCTAAGATCGACCAGTGCAACATTTGTCTCCGATGCTGTTTCCTTCATGGCCTGCACATATTCCGGGAAACTAATCCGAAACGAGGCACTTGCCGCATCATAATCCCGGCGGCCAACAGGAGTAATTAGCACAGGTGTTGCACCGCGTTGGATGGCTCCTTGAATGTAGGTTTTTAAGTAAACTTTGTAATCTGCGGGTGAAACATAACGCTCTTGGTTGTTGATCGCGGCATCATTATGCCCAAACTGAATGAGCAGATAATCTCCTGGACGGATATTGCGTAAAATATCATCTAACCGCCCTTGTACCAGAAAGGTTTTCGTGCTTCTTCCACCAATAGAACGGTTCACAAAAATAGGCTCATCTGTGAAGAACGGAGCAATCATTTGCCCCCAGCCCGCCTGAGGCTTCATCGCGGATTTATAGGTTTGAACCGTAGAATCTCCCGCAAGGTATACCGAAGGATGTTCTCCAGCCGTTCGAGCATCCTTTGGGGTAATAACCAAAGCGTTAATCTTCGCTTCATTACCTGAGAAATACAATTCGAGCTGACCGTCGATGAGTGCAAGTTCAAATCCAGCCTCGACAAATTGTCCTGCTGTTTTAGCAGTAGGTTCTACCTTGACGATGGACTCGGCTTTAACCGTAATGTCTGTGTTTCCGGCAGTATCTCCGGCAATCAGGGAAAGCGTGTAATCCGTCGGTGGTAAATTGACAACAAAGGATGATCCTTGAACACGAACAAAATCTGAGCGTATAGCATCACTTCCACCACGATCTTCTTCATTCACTTTGGAAAGATCGGTAAATCCATAGCCTCGCTCAGGCGTGTAAACATCATTGGCAGTGACTTGGGTGTAGCCGTCAGCTACCTTGCCGGGGCCAAAATCAAAACGAAGAGGTGCCACAAGCTGTTTTTCGGCTAATGCCTGCCCTGGGATAAGTATGGTTGCAAACAACAAGCTGAACCCTGCGCATAATCCAATCATCTTACCGAACAACCTGTGACGCTTTCCCTTTTGTTTCAAGCGCAACCCTCGCTTTTCAGATTATTTGAGTGGTTTGTCATCGTCTATACGTGTATTGATCCCCGCTAGCTTTTGACAGCCTTGGTCCAGCGCCCAGGATACCACAATGCCAACCGTGTACCTGATCAGATCCGCGGTCAGGAACCCTTTCCCAAGCACCAAGCCGCCCAGTGTCGTTGCCCGAATGTGGTTAATCCAGGGAGCCTGGTACATCTGGCTGAACTCAATGGCGAAGCAAAACAGCAAGCTGCCCCACAGGGCTACGGACAATTGACGATTCACCCCCAACATTCTCAGCCCAAAATAAATCATGCACGCCCACAAGGCATCCCCAAAGTGATTAGCAACGAATTCAGGCAACTGGGAGGAGAAAACTCGGCTTCCCAAACCCAACAAGATCGTGACCAGCACAGCAACAAGGTACGCAGCACGGGCCTTCCAGCGGAATTTCGCCTTTATTTCCCGATTGGCCTTCCTGCTGACGCTCTTACGAACGCTCCTCATGCTAAATCACCTGTCCTAATGCTGGGACATCTTCGCCAAGCTGCGGGAAATTTTTAAGCACCCTCTCTTGGATAGCGTTTGCAAGATTGCAGAACCTTTTGCTGATGTCATATTGTATGCACACCAACTTGTCTGTATTTTTCATAATATAATTAATCATAATGAGCCTCCGTAATATCGTACAAACATATCAGCAACTTCCAAACTATTCATGTGAGGATACTAAAATTCAATACCACGCACCTTGGCAAAAACCATTTCGTGTGCCATGCTCCCCTTTTCATCATACTCGACGTTTCTTAAAATCCCCTCCAGTGTAAAACCTGCACGTTCCGCTACCTTGGCGCTGCGCGTGTTTCTGGAATCACAACGAATCTCCACCCGATTGGCATGCAAATGCTGTATGGCAAAATCCGTAATACCGTGCACGGCCTCTGTTATGATGCCTTTTCCAGTCCAGGATGTTCTGAGCCAATACCCAATTTCAAATCTTCGTGTATCCCAATCAATCCGATGCAGACCGCTGCTGGCTACAAATTCTCCCGAAGCCGTATCAAATATATACAACATCATATCAGAGCGATCCAGAAATTTAAGTCTGGCTTGACGCGAACGGATTTCAGATTCCTCTACCGTCGGAAGATTTCTTGCAAACGGAAGCCAAGGCCGCAGTTCATTCGCACTTTCTCGCATCGCCTCATTGACTGCCGCTCCATCCCCCCACTGCGGAGCGCGTATGGTCAATCTCTCCGTCTGGAATTGGTCCGGGAACGATAAGAGAATCGGATTCGGTTGCTGCTCCATACTCATGATGCACCCTCCTCCTTATTCGTTGAATAACTGCGACGATCCAGCCAACCTGTGATTTCACGCAAACTCCCAATCTGATAGTCCGGTACAATGCCCGTTTCCTGCCACGTCATAAAGCCTTCCAGCCAGATGGTATGCAATCCTGCACTTTGTGCACCACGAATATCATTTGTCGGGTGATCGCCTACATAACAGGCATGGTCGGGATCGACAATGTCCAGCTCATTCAGAGCCAACTCGAAAATTCGAGGATGAGGCTTCTGGATGTTGACGCCACCCGACACGATAATAGAATCCACATAATCCCTCAGCATAACTCGGTCGATTTTCGCTTGCTGCGTGCGGAGTGAGCCGTTGGTAATAATACCGAGCTTCAAGCCACGCGACCGCAGTTCGGACAATACTTCCTTGGCCCCGTCCATCAACACCGTAAACTTATGAAATTCACTATACCAAAAGCCCAGCATCTCTTGTACTGACGTATCGGGATTTTTCAGTTCCAAGTCTGTATGCAGCTCGGTATACAGTTCCTTCTTATCCCGGTATCCGTCCCGATCCGCCAATCGTATCTGTTCAACGACAGCCGCGCGGATCGCCGGTTCTTCTGCCACTATAAATCGTTCTATAAAACGCTCTGTATATGATGCAAACGCCTGTTTACGATGAATAAGAGTATTATCCAGATCAAAAACAATCGCTTCTATGGACATAAATAGCTCCCTTCCTTCATCCCCTTGTATCGATTAGGCTGAAACAAACTGAATAATTCCTATTAGAAATAAAAGAAAAAAAATAGACAAGAAAATAATGATCATGTACTTCAAGATTCTCTTGGAGGTCGACTTTTGTTCTAGTTTGGTCTCGATCTGGGTCAACCTTTCTTTGATTTCTTCCAAATCCTGCTCCACCTTCACATCATGCTCCCCTTCCTTCGTTTCGACTTATTCATCTTCCTGACACTCACTCACACAAGTTGCTCCAAAAACGCACTTTTTTTACGGCATTAAAATCAATTTGTTCATAAGGCTTCTCCCCAAATTCCAGCTTGAAATACTCCTGCAAACATTCCCCATACACGATAATATCCGTTTGATATACGGAAAATACCGGATTTCCTTCTTCAGATGGCTGCTCTGGGATATATCGATGTCCGTTGATTGGGATTAGCTTGGGCACACGTAAAAACTCACGTTTACATATATCAACAGCTTCCGCCGAATCTGTCGGTTTTTCGCCCCATTCGGGAGGCCAGAATACATGCTGCTCTACATCAAAAATCATACCTTCTAACGGCCAATTCAACCTTTGCCGAATTACACCCATCCGCTGTGGTGACGTATCTCTCCAAGGGATAAAGCTTTTACCGATGGGAAGAACACTCATCAGAAGCTCCCGCAAATCGGGCGGGAAGTGAATATCATACCTGCTTTCGACGTCGGTAATCTCCTGCATGGATAAGCCTGGAGCTAGGGTCACATCGTGTTTACGTAATAAATCTATGATATAAGCGATATCCATCTCTTATCGACTCCTCAGCAACTACCTAGTTGACCGGATTGGTCAAGAGGCCTACCAGGCTTGTAACTTCAACTTCACCAACACGGCGCGGACCTTCCATGAAATATCCCCTTGTTCCTACCTGTATCCGATGTCGGTGTACCTTTTTCCTCATTTCTCCAAACAAAATCCACATTCTCGCTTGCCCTTCCCGCTGAACAGGACGACCAACATCCATAATCAGTTGACCATCTCCATCTTCAAACTCAGGATGTATGGCATAAATTCCCGTATTCCCGATGTCGTCACCCTCATAGGCAAAATCACAGCGATAACCCTGAATAGGCAGCTGTTTCCTGCCTCCTTCTTCCGGTGTGTAAAATCGATATTTTATTATAAAATCGTGCGGATGCTGTCTGCTATTTTCATAGGGGTTCCACATTTCATATCATCCCCTTAGGTCTTTTCCAAAAATATGTACTTCATTCTAGTGTAATCTAACAGGAAAAGAAATCCAAGACCTATCCGCAATGCGTTGCTGAATAAGCTTGGATTATATGAGATTCATTTATTAGAATGTATGACTTCTATGCTTGCTGTCCGTTCACCTGAATATCTGCGGCTACTTGCTGCCCTAACCAAGCCCGCATGCGATTCCATGAAAAAACCTGCTCCGTATGAAATACACCGAATGGAAGTTCTGAACGGTACAGGGCGAGCGCTGCAAAGACGGCTGCCTTAGCGGTTAAATCAGACTGATGGTGACCCCTTAGCCGACATTCGACCTTCGTCTCCTTGCCATTGAGAGTTCCTCGAGCATCTACCTTGACCGCTACAGCATTCCCACCTATATGTACCTTGCTAAAGCTGCGAACCACTGCATCACGCACGGTTTGCTGTCGGAGTAGACCTGAAACTCCTATCGTCCGAAGCCCTGCTAGAACCGAGTGGTCAAGCGCGAATCGAAGCAAAGGCGTGTGCTAACCGTAGGAACTTTGAGCGTACGAGGAAGTGTCTGCTGATCTGAAAAAGGAAATCGATACGCCCGATGACAACCCACTCCTGCACCAAAATCTGCCACTATTCCGCCAGTAAAGCTTTTTCGAGTCACAAAACGTCCCTGTTCTATAACCTCCAAATCGGCATGAATCTGATCTACTGTCCACTCAATAGCAGCCTGACCGTGTCGATCTCCCAAACCCAGCATCAAAGATATATTCAACTCATCCGTCTGATCCATGAGCTGTGTCGCTTGCAGTGCCAACAGATTGGTCAGTCCCGGAGCTAATCCTACACTTAACAGGGCTGTGGCCTGATGAGCTCGGGCCTCCTGATGACACTGCTCCACCTGACTCAAAAAGTCCGCATTCGCGGTAATATCCATGTAATGCACCCCATGTCGAAGGCAGGCACGTACCAAGGCCGTATTGTCCTGATCCAAACACATGATTACCAATTTGGCTTGCTCTAATATCGACGGGTCCATCGGCTCATGAATATTAAGCTGCAAGGGCCGTATCTTACCATTCGATCGTTGGCTAAATTCAGTGGCCCGTTCCAGACTACGACCTGCGGCAAATACCTTGCCGGGAAACATTTCACTTAACTCTGTACATACAATTTTTCCAACATGGCCATACCCGCCAATGATGATGATGTTATCCTTTGTCATAAGCTGTCCCTCCCTCTTTAACTGCAAACCATGCATTTACTAAAAAGCACCATAATACCGGGTGATGTGGGTAAAGCCTGCATCTATCAACAGTTCCTGTATTGCCGCATTGGACACTGGGTTTGACTCACGACCGATGGAAGCAGCGAATCGTTCCCAATCCTCCAGTGAAATGCCCTGGCTCAGCATATGACCTTTCCACGCCTGCATTTGGATGGAAAAAGAAGGCTCCTGTGAATTCCCATTAATAGAAGCTAAACAAAAAGGCGCACCCGGCTTGAGTCGAGTAGATATCTGGCGTAGCAACGCCTGTTTACTTTCCAAGCTTTGAAGAAAATGAAGCACCAGCAGGCAGGTTGCAGCGTCATAGACCGGTTCTCTGCATGATTCTTCGCTGTGCTTTTCGCGCTGTTCTTCAGGCTGTTCTCCAGACAACTCTTCCAACGTACCTGCAACAAACGATATTTTTGAACTGATGCCCGCATGTGTTACACGCTTACGTGCCAAATCCAGCATGTGCTCAGAGGGATCAACTGCCGTAAAGGACCATGCATCATGGCGCCCTCCGAGCGTAATCAATTCCTGACCGCCTCCAGCTCCGACAATTAGCACATTTGGATCTATATTTCGAATATGAGTTTGTGCTTCAAGCTGTGCGGCTATCAAACCGTCTGTCATCTCGTACAAATGAGCACCTCAGTAGATCCGCGTACGCTGCTTTCCACAGGGGCATTTACAGAGTCGGGTGTGGAGGACATTCATAACAAACTGCTAGAATACGAATACCTGCACGACGATATGATGAAATATGATCAGTTGGTGCGAGAAGGACAGTCTGTAGCGACGCTACATGGGTTTACACATGGCCAACCGGATCGGAGCACACGATATAGAGATGTTTTGCAACCCGCCGGATTCGGAGATGAGCTACGTGTTCCGTTTATGTACAAAGGGAGCTGTTGGGGATTTCTTACGTTGTTCCGTCATCATGGAAAACCTGTATTCAGCGAGGAAGAGCAACAACTGCTTGAAGCGTTAGCGCCGTCCATAGCCTATCATCTGCGTCAGGCCAGTGTCGGTTTATCTCCATCCCCTGCCATGATCACGGAAAATGGACTTGAGCCAGGAGTTCTCATGCTTTCCGATAAGCTAAAACCGATTTCGTCCAATTTAGTAGCAGAGCAGTGGCTACAGTTGCTTCGGCAGCAGGAGGGAATCCATGAAGACGGTCTTCCGGCTCCCGTCCGGGTGGTATGCTTGCGAGCGCTATCCACTGCCACTGCACCAGCACGACTATGTATCCCTTCCACAGACGCAGGAGCCCCATGGGTAACCATCAGAGCCACCCTTCTGCAAGGCGGACAGAAGCATACGGGACAGAAGCAGCTAGCCGTATGGTTTGAGGCTGCTAAAGCAACTGACATGCTACCGCTTATGGCTGAGGTGTACTCATGGTCCGAACGAGAGAGACAAATTGTCCAACTCATTGTTCAGGGCTTTTCGACCAAGGAGCTGGCCAGCGCACTTCATATTACTGCCTACACGGTGCAGGATCACCTGAAAGCGATTTTCTTGAAAACAGATGTAAGCAGCCGTCGTGAGCTAGTATGGAAGGTATATTCCAGATTCAATTAACCTATGTAAAAAAGACAGATGACCCGATTAGGGATCATCTGTCTTTGCATCACTGCTCTATTGGAATGCCAGAGCCTTATTTCTTCGAAGAGGAGTTCGTATCATCGTATGACACTGGTGAGGGCTTCGCAATCCATTCATCAGCCTCAGGCTCGATATCCACGCCATTTTCCAGCTTCGTTTTCTCCATCAAGGAATCTCCGTCCTCGTCCTTCTTGTTGCGGATTTTCGCTTCGTCTTGAGTGTGGTCGCTCATGTTGATTCCTCCTTTTTTAATTTCATCTGATGGTTGTACCTTACTCATAATTACCCATTGCCGTCCTGTACAAACCTCTACACGACCAGATGCCCTTTTTTCTCCGCTGGTTCAATGGTCGCCTCAATGCCAGCATTAAACTCCAGAAAGTCGCTTTCCACTCCATCGCTGAAAATAACTCCATTTTCCGGCATCTGCGATGCAATCCGTAACGGCTTTTCGGCTACTACCTGACCAAACACAAGATCCGCAGCAGTCGTTCGACTGGGGAAGGGTTCTCTCACTGTAAAATAAAGTGATGGCAAACTCCAGGTTGCACGATGATCCTGACTCGTTCCGTCTACTGCCCCTTCCTGACTGAAGGCTGCACCTGGCATCAGCTGGCCTGGAGTCAGCGAGATTGGATGCCGTGTAGCACTGCCGACAATCCCGGCCGCTCCAGCAAGCACGCTGGTCAGCCAGCCTGTCGCTCCCAATCCGGTTGAAACGATAATGCCGCTAGAGGATTGCTGCTCTACCTGATCCTCCAGTCTTAGCTCATATCTCGCGGAGACATGAGTTTTGCGCCCAATGAACAAATCATTTACAGCATACAAGGATTGGCCATCATTTAATTGGGCCTTAGCCAGTGTAACTTCCTTAATTGGGCGTCTGTGCACGAATACATCCGGCACCACCCAGCGCAGGTCGGATACAGTAAACGGCAGTAATACCCCGTCCCAGCGCAATGGATCTGGGTTCACACCGATAAGCGGCTGCTCAGTCAAATATTTTAACGTGTTGGCTACCAGCCCATCCTGACCCAGTACCACCACTGTATCCTGCTCACCAAAAATAAAGTTCGGCACATGCTCCCGCTCCACAATCTGAACTCGACCCAAGGCCGTTAACTCCGACGTAGCCGTTGCCACCGCCCTGCGGTAATTTTCGTCCTCCAGCACATAATCACTGAAATCCGCACCCAACCGTTCCATAAAGAAGCGAGCCTGCTGCACCGTATTGTATCGGACAATCAGTTCCTCCAGTCGCGTTTTACGCTTCACCAAAATGATCTTCTGCTCTGTCATTCGGCTGCTCATCGTGTTCTTCCTCCAGACCCTCTCGATCCTGCTGATCCGTTTGCTCCCGTATCTGACATGAGACCTTGCAGCAGATCCGGTGTAATATTCAGCTGACCGATTTTCCCTGCATTTTCTGCAAGCTCCTGGAATGCTATCGCAATTAGCTTATCCGGGCTCATATCCATGTTGGCCATAACTTGAAGTACGTTCGGCTCAACATCCTGCAACGATTTCATAACTGCTGTCAGCTCATAGGCCTTGGCATCGGCTTCTGCCTTTTTATTCGTTACGGTCAGCTCAATCAGCTCGCGTTTTTTCTCCTCCAAGGCCGTGTCAAATCGTAGCTGCTCCTCTTTCATCTCGCTTTGCTTTTGCTTCACAGAACGCTCGGCATCGAGTTGAGTTTCGCGGATTTGTTTCTTTTTCGTCTCCACTGCAATCTCGGTGTTCAGCTCGTTTTCCTTCACACGCCGCTCTTGCTCAATAGATGCATTACGACGCTCATACAAAGCGTGATCCGCGTTGCGAAGAATCTCTTCCCTCGCTTGAGCCTCCAGCGCTCTCATCGTCTCCTTATTGGGTAGAATCGCCAAAATCGACAACCCCATAACCTCAATGCCGAGCTTTTCCATTTCCGTATGCTGAGCAATATCCTTCGTCATGTTTTGGGCCAGACGTTCACTGGACTGAACAGCTTCTTTGAGCGGGACACGCTCCAAATACTTTTTGGTAAGCACTTTGGCGATGTTAATCACCCGTTGGGCCAGCTTACCCGGATCATCCGAAATGTAGCGTCGTTCCTTCAAGTCATACGTATAGTTTAAAATCTGCGTCGTTCTCCGATAATCTACAATTCGATAAGTCAGTTGCCCCTGCACCGTCACCGCCTGAAAATCATTCGTCATGTCCTCAAACATGAACGGTACATCAATGGAAGAGACGGGCACGACGACGACCGAGGTGGTCGGGGCGTAATAATAAAAAGATAATCCAACACCCTCCCGAACCACCTTCCCGTTTTTCACCTTCATCACATATTCACTGGGCTGAAATTTAACAAAATTAAATCCAAACATAGCCGCTTCCCTGCTTTCTTTATAGTTTATAATATTTTGTTATTATCATTTTGTTATTAACAATAAAATAACACACATTTTCGATAATATCAATATGACATTTATAAAAAAACAAAGACCGTTTCCCCTCCGATATACTCGGTTAGAGGAAACAGCCTTATTAAAACACTCTATTTATCATCCACATTCCATTCTCTATAAAATTGCTCCAAGTACATCTCCATCCATTGATGCCGAACCTCCGCCAGCTCTCGGGCATAAGTGGTATTCATTAAATCTTTGAGCTTGAGTAGCTTTTCGTAAAAATGGTATATGGCACTTTTACCTGCGGCACGATACTCATGCTGTGAAAAGTCTTTATCCGGGTGATGCATCATGCTGCCTTTTGAGCCTGCATACATAAAGGTTCTTGCAATCCCAATCGCTCCAAGAGCATCCAACCGATCCGCATCCTGCACAACTTGACCTTCCAGCGTCTCCATAGGCGGGTTTTGTCCACCATTGTAGGACATCGTAGCTATAATAGTCATCACGTGCGTGATTACATTCGGATCGCTGATATGCAGACGCAGCCACTGCTCTACTTTATCTAGCCCGGCTTGTTTGGAATCATTTAATTTTTCATCCGCTACATCATGCAGCAGTGCTGCCAGTTCACAAATAAACGAATCTGCGCCTTCTTTGGCAGCAATTTTAAGGGACAGCTTTCTCACCCGGTCTATATGCCACCAATCGTGACCACTATGATCATGCTCCAACTGCTGCTGTACAAAGGGCTCCGCCTTTTGAATAACATCTGCCAAAATCGCTTCCTGTTGCTCCGTTCGTCTCTTCATATGTCACCTTTCAATCCCGTCCATACTTTCTATGGTAGGTTCGTTTAATTTTTTAATGCTTGTCCATTTGCTTACTACGAGTCATTCTTCATTTTATTCTATAGGGTGTATGGCATCCAACCTTTAGAACGAGAAGTCGGTAACCTGACAAAAAAAGAACCTCCAAAACCACATCAATCGTAGTCGCGGAAGTTCTTTTTCGTTTGTCTATCTAAACCCGATCCTATTTAACTTAATTCCGTATCTTACTCTACTCCACGACACCAAGCTCGCGGTTCTTCTCCTTAAAACGGCTGTTATGAGAAGATACATATGCCGCTTTGTCAGCTGCTGGATCAATGTACAGCTTCGCGCTGTTCAGTGCAAGGGCGGCATCTGTGAACGCACCAGCAATCAGATACAGCTTACTTCCGTACTCAACAAAATCGCCTGCCGCGAAAATCCCCGACAGATTCGTTTCCAGCTTTTCGCTCACTCGGGCATGCCACTCACCCATATCCAGCCCCCAATCCCGAAGCGGGCCGAAATCGGATTTTAGTCCATGATTTACGATGACTGCATCGACATTCAACACCTGTATTTCGTCCGTATCTACATGACTGATCGTCACCTGTTCAATCGTCTCTCCATTGTTGCTATGTAGCTGGCTCACCGCGTATGGTGTGAGAACACGGACCGAAGATGATTTCATACGAGCTACATTTTTCTCATGTCCGCCAAAGTGATCCCGACGATGTACGACGGTCACACTCGCCGCAATAGACTCCAGCTCATTCGCCCAATCCACCGCCGAGTCGCCCCCACCGGAAATCAGGACGTGCTTGCCCCGGAATGGCTCCAGCTCTTGTACAGTATAATGCAGGTTCGTAACCTCATAGCGGTCCGCCCCCTCAATCTCCAACTTAGCCATTTTGAGAATACCATAGCCTACTGCCAGAACGATCGTGCGTGTCCAATGCTGTTCCCCTGTGGCAGAAGTTAGCAGGAACGTGCCATCCTCTTGCCGATCCAAACCAGTGATCTGCTGTCCCAACACAATGGTAGGCTCGAACGTCCGCGCCTGCTGCTCCAGCTGATCAATCAGCTTTTCACATAAAACCGGGGTAACCCCCCCGACATCCCATATCATCTTCTCTGGGTATATGCGCATCCGTCCGCCCAGCTCATGCTTGGCTTCGATCAGCTTGGTCTTCATATCTCTCATTCCACTGTAAAATGCGGTATACATACCGGCAGGACCACCGCCGATGATCGTTACATCATATAATTCCAAGGATACTGTCACTCTGCAACTCTCCCTATCATAGCGTAATATGTCTGCTCCTATTATAAGTGATAATAATTATCAATATCAATTAAGAAATAAAAACATGACCATTACAGAGTTTTTCGTGACCTTAGAACTATATTTTATAAGTTTATATAACTGCTACTTCCGTTATTCTCGTAAATTTTGCGAGGATTGCTGCACAGAAGGATGAAAAAGCTTCTTCTACCTCATCCATCAGTTGTTCCTTGTTTTGCATGGAAGGTATAAAGCTATCCTCCATTCCTTGCTTGTATGTAATTGTCGGATCCATGAGCTTGGCTGCGTTTCTGCGCACATGCACCATGATATGGTTGATGATCCCACCAATACTGTTCGTTTCGGCCTCACCCACGCGCCATAGCACCTGTTCATCCAAAAGCACAATGCATGCCCGCAACTTTACCAAATATTGATCGTACATTCTGTGCTTGGATATCATTTTAAACTCATGCATGGAAGAATCCATATTTTCATTTCCTCCTTCGTCCTATCAAGTGAATTTCTCAAAAAAATTACTTCCATCGATCATCCAATACTGTTCAGGTGAAGGTACCTCGTTCAAAAAGTTTTGATATTCCCCTTTCCACCCCGCTGGGACATAGTGTTCAAACGAAGCTGGCTCAGGAAATAGCGAATAGAGAACTTTCTCATCAAAGTTAACATACAGAGCAGGACAGAACTCCAACACTTCATCCCGATGCTGAACAGCCTCATCCAGCAACTGAAGCATTGAAGTTAGTTCCCCTGTAGCCACCTTATATTCACAGATGTGATCCAAAAATGCTCCCACTGTGGTTTCATCCAAAATAGAGATGCCAAACCGTTCCTCCATCTCGGTATTCAAAAACCAATACTCTCTTTCCGTCACATACCAATTCCATTTCCCTTCAAAAATAACACCAATAATGATGTTTTGTGCATATTCAGGCCATAATTTCATGAGCTTCTCGCGTTCCCCTCTTTCTCACTCACAGTTCGATCCAAAACCGGTTTACACGGTTTCCGTCTTCCTCTATGTAATCCTTGTCCGGCGTTCCGCCGTTTTGTATGATTGTTTTTTTGGAGGCAATATTATCGGAGTCGCATACGACCAGGGCTCGGGAAATCCCCAGCTCTTTTGCTTTTTCTAACGCCAAGGCCAGCATTGTAACAGCGTACCTGTTCCCTCGTGCAGAAGGACGGATACCGTAACCGATATGACCTCCGGCATTCATTAGGTGTTCGTTAAGGTCATGCCTGATATTCACTGCTCCCACAACCTGTTCATTCGCATTCACAAGCCAGTATGTTGAGCTTTTGACCCAGCCTTCAGACAGGTTCATTCCATTTTCCTGATTACTTAAAACCGTCAGCATACCTTCAAAATCGTACGGCTCTACAGAGATCACCCAAGGTACCATATGCTCCTGACTCTTTTTCCATTCCTCATAAAATGAAAGATAAGCCTCCTTCCAGTCCTGATCCGGCTTTACCAATCTGACGGTCTGCATCCACTCACGGCCTCCTCTTTAAACGTTCAATTCATCTGCTATTGCTTATATTCAATATCCATGAATTTTTGCGCCCAATCTGCAAAAGAGAGCTTATCATCCCAAGTGACTAGCTTCATCGCTTTGGCACATCCCCAGTTTAGAACCTGCTGATGCAGCATATGCACCCGGAAACGCTCAGTAAATCCTTCTTTGGCTTCCATCCCTTGTGCGTAAGCAGTAAGAAACCCTTTTGCCAACTCTTCTTCGCCATTCTCCAGATACATGGTGGTTATTTTCGGAAGGTCGGCAATCCCATCCCCAAAATAGGCTGTCGTAAAATCAAAAAGACCACTGACTCTCCAACCCTTATCCCTATTCTGTACAAGAAAATTTTGCGGTTTAAAATCCCCCATCACAAAGGTGGCAGCTTCCAGCTGATCGAATGCTTGACGGGAGCCTTCCAAGATTTCCTCTACCCATTCCATATCCTGTACAGAAATGTTCGAGTATTTTTTGGCATCCTCTAGCCAATATCGAATTCGCCCATACAACCATACTCGATAAGAAACATCAAAAGGACGAATGGCTAGAGTTGTTGTATCCAGCTCTCCACTGTTCTTAACCTTCCAGCTATGAAGCTCCAACAGAACATTAGCAAGCATTTCAGCCATTTGCTGTTTATCCAGCGAGGTCAGCTTTGCTTGCAACTCAGGTGTATGTATATGCTGACCGTATAGACGGGGCATAACTGCATAGCTCCAGCCAAAAATGTCCTCCGTATAATCCACAAGATACGGTGTTGGCACGGGAATTGAAGTCCATGTCTGTATTTGCTCCACCATAAACTTTTCTTCTATCCATTGCCCTAGAAAAAGCGGGTTCCCCTTCAGCACAAACTGCCCAGCCGTTGAGGAAACATAGAGGGTTTGCCCTAGGACACCTTCTGCCGTTTTTTCGTAAGACAGCAAACGTCCCAAATCAAAACGATTCAGCATCCTTTGCATTTGGTCATTTGTTACCTCACCTAGCCGATTAGACGAAAAATAAATGGTCGTCGTCATCTCTACACACCATAGCTCTTAATCGTTGCTTCCAGGGTTTCATCCGTATCTGCCAGCCAAACGAAACTAACCTCAAACGTTCCCGGCTCGAAAAACAATGGAAATCTCCGCTTAAACCAATCCTGCATCGGCAGATTTAACGCCTCCTTCATATCGACCCACAGCAGTTCCCCCTCGGGGGGATTTTTTAATAGTTCACCTTCAGTGGCTGTAGCCAAATAGTTAAAGACCATATACCTCAGCCCTTGACTTGGATCACAATATTCGTCGATTCCTTTAAATACAATTTCCGTCACGGTTAAGCCCGTTTCTTCCTTTACTTCACGAATGGCCCCATTCACAATGCTTTCTGGAAACTCTACTTTTCCTCCTGGAGCAATATAACCCGGAAACCCCTTTCGATTGGGTCTATTCATAAGCAATACCTTGCTTCCGTCTTGAATCATACACATGGTATATATTTTGTGTGTCACTTCTGTTGTCAATCCGATCATACCTTTCTTTATTCACGATTCATGATCTAGCTTTTAACTTTCTCACCGACATATTGTGGTTAAATATGGTATTCACCATACTTTAACGCGTTATTTTGTAGAGCGCAATAACTCTAACCATAGACTAGATTAGAAAACTCATGCCTAAGTCGGTCAAAATCAGCAAAAAAAAGACCGCCTTTCTGCAAAGCCGTTGGTACTACCAAGCGACTCCAGAAAGGAACGGTCTTATCCATCATGCCAATAATCAGTTTTCTAGACACTCCCCGGATAACGAAAACCTGCTGCGAAACCTTTAGGCGAAATGCGCTCAATCTCTTGAAGCTCTGCTTCCGACAAGGAGATCTGTAGAGCACCAAGATTTTCACGCACTCTTTCCAGTCTCTTCGTTGCCGGAATCGGAACGATATGGTCGCCTTGCGCCAGCAGCCATGCCAGCCCCAACTGAGCAGAAGTACAGCCTTTTTGGGCAGCCAGTTTTTCGATCAGGAGGACAACTTCTAGATTTTTGTTAAAATTCTCTCCTTGGAAGCGTGGAAAATGACGGCGGTAATCATCCTCTGGCAGATCGTCAAATTTCTTGATCTGTCCCGTGAGGAAACCTCGACCCAGTGGACTGTAGGGTACGAAGCCGATTCCCAATTCGTTCAGTAGCGGAAGAACATCATCTTCCACTTCTCTGCTCCACAAGGAATATTCGGTTTCTACCGCGCTAATTGGATGCACCGCATGCGCGCGGCGGATCTGTTCAGCCGACGCTTCCGACAAGCCGATATAACGGATTTTCCCTTCCTTAACCAAGTCGGCCATCGTTCCGACGGTCTCTTCAATCGGAGTATTGGGATCGACTCGATGCTGATAATACAGGTCGATATAATCAATCCCCAGATGAAATAGACTGGCGTCCACGGATTTTTTGAGATATGCCGGATCTCCCTTGGGCCCCTGAGTGTGCGTGATCCCGAATTTAGTGGCAATCACGGCCTCCTCTCGACGACCCTTGAGCGCACGTCCAACCAGCTTCTCATTGCCGCCGAACTTCTGCTGTGCGTATTCTTCACCATAAAGATCTGCTGTATCAAACAGCGTTACACCAAGGTCCAGCGCTCCCTGAAGTGTACGCACCGACTCCTCGTTGTTCGGCATCATCATCGTGCCAAGGCCCAGAGCTGATACCTCCAGCCCTTCATGTCCCAATTTCCTTTTCAGCATATCATGGTTCCCTCTTTTCTTTGGGTAAATGGATGGAATGAACATGTACTCATTCTAATGAACCCATATGGAGGCAACCACAGTACGTTTATACTAGTAACAAGATTACCAGGCAGAGGATTGGCTTACTGGCGTGTAGATACAAAAGTGCAGACCCGGTTGGTCCGTAATGCTTGCTAAAGAATTAATATCATAGGAAACTGCCTCCACAGCGCCAGGGTTTTGAAAGGAAACCCGATTCACTTTTTTGAGCTGGATATGATGCAGCTTCCACATGGTGTCAAACTCCATACTTTCCACACGTAGCCGTTCTACCGTCTCCTCAAACCAAGGATCTCCTAAATACTTGTCATAATAGGTTCTAAAAACAGCTACCGAATAGGACGCAAATTCTTCCCAGTTAACCATTCGACGACGTAATTCGGAATCCACGAACAATAAACGAATCATGACACGTTCAGAAATAGACATGGAAGAAAAATCGGTAATGACCTCATTCGCCGCGCTATTCCAAGCAAGCACTTCCGCTTTCTCATTGCTGATGAAGGAAGGATAGGACAACTGATCAATAATATGTTGCCACTGTGGATTCAGCGTTGTATGGATGGGCGAAATAGCAACCGTCTCATTGGGATTCCACAATTGAATTAGATGTGCTCTCTCATCATGAGTTAATTGTAGAGCTTCTCCTATACTTTCGATAATTTCCTTAGATGCTGTTACTTCTCTACCTTGTTCCAGCCATGTGTAATACGTCGCACTGACACCTGCCAGCATAGCAACTTCTTCTCGGCGAAACCCCGGTGTTCTTCGCTGCCCCTGTGAAAGTCTAAGGCCTGCCTGCTCTGGTTGAAGTCGATTTCTACGTGATTTCAGAAAAGCTCCCAACGTTTTCGATTTACTATAATCATTAGACATGTGTCACCTCTTTTCGAATCAATCGCCATAGAACGATCACAGTCCCTCGTCAAACAACTGTAGGCCTATGATTTCAAAGGCGACACCGTCGCCCGCTTTAACGTTGACATCACCATTCATTTCTTTAGAATCCAAAATAAACGTAGTGTCTCCTACTACAATCTCCAGACATTCTATCTCGCCTACTTCGCCCTGTATCACTTGATGTATCGTTCCTTGAATCCAATAGTCGCCTAGTTTTGGCTGAGGTCGAAAAATCCCTGTCTCTTCAGTAGACTTCAGCCTTCTGAACCCCTCTATACTGGATTGAGAAGTCTCGACCGAAATTACACAACCGGGAATCATCTTATTCAAGCTTTGTTCATACGGGACAACATACGCATATCCGGAAGTCAGTTCATGCCAAAAACATGTCCAGTAGCCGTATACTTTTTCCTCGCCAATACTACGAATGATGATATGCTGATCTTTATTTATTTCCTTGATCTGTACACGCATATATAGAGTCCTCAGTAGATACTTTTCTTATAATAATAGTGTTTAAAGCCTCTCGGAGCATCGTCAATGACACCAACGACTTCATACCCGTGCTTTTCATAGAATTCGGGCGCTTGGAAAGTAAAGGTATTAAGTTGTATAAAATCACACCCTTTATCTCTAGCAATTTGTTCAATTTCACCAAGTAGTTGTGAACCGTAGCCCTTTCCTCTGTAGCTCTGATCTACCCACAAAATATCAACCTCCACCCAGTTCCAACATAGTACACTTAGGAGACCGCCTATCACCTGACCGTCTTCATTTTTAAGCGTAAGATTAATCTCTTCGTATTGGGTTCGAATATCTGTTGGAACGTGTTTCGCATTAAACTCAATCAACTTGTTTCTGACTAAACGCGCTTCATCTCTACTACTTCGATTCATCTGAGGTTCCAGCGTCATGGCATAAATCCTCCAATTTGAAATGATTACTAGCACTTACTGATTTAAATATAGAAAATAATAGGGTTAAAATACTTTCATCTTCCTACTGTTATATATTGTATATACTTTTCTATGTTTAGTCACATGATTCAATTTAGATGGACAGAATTATTCTAATCTAAATATCGCTGATTAAAGTCGTTCCCTGGATTCATGCAAAATATTTAGTAACGAAAAAAGCAGGCCCCTCTGAAACGGAGAACCTGCTATCCTTTATATCCATCGTCTGCCATACAGGAGAAGAGAGGGGATGATTAAATTGAAATATCCAGTGATTTCCCAACTCCCGTAATATCGCTGCTGTTAGCGCTGTTGATACGAGTTGTTTCTGTGTTACTTGGAGCGGGCTTTTCCATTTTTGGAGTTGACGTACTGCTGGATTGCGAACTTTGCTGTGCAATTTGAGCTTCAATCTGTTTAATTTGTTGCTGAAGCTGCTTCATTTTTGTTTCTTTTGTATCTTTATTATCCTTACTTTGCTGTACCTTGTTGTACTCCGCTTCAAGTTGAGCTTTTTGCTTTTCCAGACTAGCTGTATCGTTGGTACTGGATGAAGATGAAGTGCTTGAAATAGATATAGAACTGCTGGATGTGGATGAAATGTTCATACGAGATTTCCCCTTTATAAAAGTATGAGTTTACACGTGTGGGCTAACCGGTTCTAAGCTATGGTGTTGCACTCTGTGGCATTCGTAGGAAGCGGAGCCTGCATTCCTCCCGTGTATTTCATGAATTCCTTGCTCAGTTCGAGTGAATCGTTAGATTTCTTGTGTGTGGTATGCCCCGTGGTATTTAGTCCATTCTCATATGACTTCACCATGTTCGAATGATCATAGGAAGTCGTGATGAGATGCCTGTTAATGGATAGTGACAAAGTAGATCCCCTCTCAGTGTACATAATGTTTTTAGCTGCCCACCTACCTTTCATCGGTAGCAAATCTGAATGCAACCTGAGGGTATGCTGAATGATAACTGAATCAATACAGACTCATTAATACCGTAACCCTTTTATTATTTCCTAGACCATAGTCAAGGAAAATCCCCTCCGCAAGACGGGGGGATCAACCCTACTTGAGACAGGAGTAAGTAAAGGGATAATTTGTTACTCTTAGCAAAGAATAAATGAACGTATTTTAAAAATTGAAAGTAGGGAAATGATGTATGATCCGTATTAGCCATTTGGTTCACGAGAGACTTATGTTCCTAGTCAAATTTTTGTACTCGCCTGCATACGTGGGTAGTGTAACACCAAGTTCCAGATTTTTAGCTAAAAATATGATAGAATCCATTCCATGGAGTGAAGTTCATGCTGTTGCCGAGCTTGGTGCTGGAACAGGGGCAATTACCCAATACATCCCGTCTGCTGCTGAATTTCAACCTAAGGTTTTACTCTTTGAGAAAGACCAAACCATGCAGCAGAGTTTAAAAAGAAGATTCCCGAATTATCTATGCTATTCCGACTCGCGTGAGCTTCAGCTTGCTATGAAAAATGCCCAAATAGAACAGCTTGATTGCATAATCAGCGGGCTGCCTTTTTTCAATTTTCCACAAGCGATGCGGAATCAAATTGTAGAACAAATTCATCTATCGCTCAGGGATGGAGGAATGTTTGTGGCCTTTCAATACTCTAAACAGATGAAGCAGCAGTTAGGTGAATGGTTTGATATTGAAGAAATCAAGTTTGTGCCCATGAATGTTCCACCCGCATTCGTGTATGTATGCCGAAAGAAAGCTTAAGAAAGGAGTACGGGTATGGACGTGGAATATTTAATTTCCATCATCGAACAATACGGCTATGCAGCATTATTCTTTTCTCTATGGCTTGGGATTGTGGGTCTACCCATCCCGGATGAAGTCATTGTGATGACTGGCGGGGCTGTAACAGGCATGGGCATACTTCATCCGTTACCCGCTTTTTTAATTGTATATCTTGGGGTTATATCAGGCTTGTCCTTAGGTTATGTATTGGGGAGAACCGTGGGCACACCGATTCTAGAACGTTTACGCCGGAAGAAAAAAATGGACAAGTACATTACGTTTTCGGAAAAATTGATACATAAGTATGGGAACTTCACTATTTGCATCAGTTATTTGCTGCCGATCGTCCGTCACATTATTCCTTATATTGTCGGAATCAATAAAATGAGCTTCAAGCGCTATGCCCTCTTCTCTTATTCAACGGGTTTGATCTGGACGCTGATCTTCTTTCTACTCGGGCGTATCTTTGGCGATCATGTACAGGCAGTAGGAGAACTGATTCATCGTTATGGCTTGCAGATGGCATTGCTTGTCATCATGCTGACCATTATATTTTTTATAATGAAATTAGTATGGGGAAAGAAAACAACGGAGGAGTAAAGGTAGAACACGGTCGGCTAGTCTCCTGCAAAGGAGGTGATGCCTGTGGAGGTTAAAGATACATTGATGTTGATGATTCAATTTGCGACATTGGTGATCTTGATTCTTTCCTTCAACAAAAAGAAATAGACCGCCCTCTGGAAAAGGAATGCGGTCTATTTTACTAATTCAACCCTACAACTACCGCCCTTATAAGCGGCTGTTGTAAAAGAGTGAGGATGTTGGCTGCATCTTTGCTATTTTTCAGTATATACTTATTAGCTTTAGTTTATCACAGGAAAAACCATATTGCCAATATGGAAAGCCTTTAAAGTGGCGGCTTACACCCGAGCTATTTCTTTAATTGAAGCAACTTAACCAGCTTATCATGAATGGCAGTATTCGGGTAATTCCCGCTAAACTGAGAAGAACCTGGGCCCATCGCGGTTAACGCCACATCAACAGATGTATGTCCTCCCGTGGTCCAGTCAATATAAAACTTTTCATTAGAGCCTTTTACAGTAAAAGGGCCGTCCTCTTTGGAAACACCCTCACCGGATTCATCCTCCGCATCTTCGCCTTCAATCGCCAAACCGCCCGTTTCATGATCTGCCGTCACCAACACTAATGTATCTGGATGTGCTTTGGCATAATCTTTAGCTACTTTAACGGCCTTATCGAGCTGTTGCCCAGCCTTAATCGTTAGCTCACCTTCATTGTCATGCGCCATCTCATCCGTTCCTTCTTCTTCTACCATCAGGAAAAAACCTTTTTGGTTTTTGGAAAGAACATCAATCGCTTTGGTCGTCATATCCGGTAAAGAAACCGTTGGATTGTAAGAGTTACCCTGCTTGTTGTGAGCTTGGAACATCTCTTCATTGGCGAACAGCCCCAGCAACTTAGAACCTTTGGCTGCTTTCATTCCTGTCTGATCCGTCACATAGCTATAACCCAGCTTCTTCGCTTGTTCTACCAAATTCCCTTGAGTTCCCTTACTCGCTTCCTCAGGATCTTCTGCCGGAGCATCTGGATGTTTGCCTACTGTTCCGGCAGGGTACCAGAAATCCTCACCACCGCCCAGAATAACATCCAGCTTGCTTTTCTCCAAATACTGTTTGGCAATCTCGCTTTGAGCGGAGCGTTTTTCGACATGCGCACCAAAGGCAGCCCCCGTTGCGTCTGTCACTTGGCTTGTCGTCACGACACCTGTAGACATGCCTGCTTTTTTAGCCAGCTCCATAATCGTTGTCACTGGTTTTTTATTCAAATCCATTCCAATCGCGCCGTTATACGTTTTCACACCTGTTGCAATAGCAGTCGCAGCGGCGGCAGAATCCGTAACCAGGTTATCCCCTGAACTTGTGCTAACCAGGCCGGTTACAGGCATGTTGTCCATTTCAAGTAATCCCGATTTCCCTACCGTCGCCAAGCGAATCGCGTTGCGACTTGCTTCTCCCATACCATCGCCGATAAAGAGAATGACATTCTTAGGGGCATCGACTTTCGCTGACGAGGTTTTCTGTCCTTTGGATACCTGTGTCGTAGTAGACTTGGTATTAGATGAGGCTGCAAAAGCGTTAGGGATATTAGCAGATAACAATGGCGCACTCAAAACGGTAATGGCACCTAAAGCAAGGATACTCTTTTTCATCGAACGCTTTTTCACAAGGTCACACTCCAATAAATTTAATATTCATATATGATAAAGTAATCATATATCTGCTTTGTAAAGCATCGTAAAGCAATAGATTACACGAATGTAAAATTTGGAGTGCTCACCTGTTTTTTATAAGACAAAAGAAGGCACCGACTCTTGGTATATCAAAGTCGATGCCTCTTATATTAAATCGCAGCGATATTTTTGCCGATCGGCATGGTGTAGTAGAGCGGCTTTTGCTGTCCATTTTGCTGATAGACTACAAGCAGAAGCGTGCGGCCTTCGGCAGTCAATGGGCTACCCCCACTCAGGATATGATCCAGACTGAACGGCAGTACATCCAGCACAGCGTGCTTTTGCAGTTCTTTTTCACTCAGCTTCAAGGAAGCAAAGGCTGGGATAATCTCGCGGTATGGCTGCGGCTGTTGACTGCCTACATCCGTTCCGCCTGTACTCTCCTTGCTCGCATCTGCCACAAAATCTGCAACCACAGGTGACAACAGCGCATCCGGGTGCTGGAGAACCATTTTCATATAGCTGGACCAATCATTCTTCTCCAAGCTATGCTCCCACCAAATTTTACGCGGCTTATATTTATGGTTAAGGAAATAATCAAGCTTCATCAGTCCAAGCACCATATCCATTCGCTTTGTTCCACGCGATTCCAGAAAGGACTGGAGACGTGTGAACAAGTCTTCGAGCTGATGTCCGATTTTTTGCCAGCCCTGTCCTTCCCAGTAGTCTCCGAATTCCTGAAAGAAATCAAAGGCGGACGAGAATTCACGCTCAATCAGATAGTTGACTGTATGATCCATACGATGAGAGTTCCAGTATTTTTCCAATACATCTTCCAAGCGCTTGAGTCGGACGATATCGGCAAAGGAAAGGACGTCATTGCTCAGCATTTCATACGGCGCAACATCCATATACGTATAGTTATACTTGTCTGCGTCGATACGCAGTCCGGTGCCACGCAGCATTTTGAGGAAGCCAAGTTGAAGCTCTTCCGGGCCGAGCGCAAAAACGTCATTAAACGTTTTACGGAATGTGTTGTAGTCCTCCAAGGGCAATCCGGCGATCAAATCCAAATGCTGGTCGATTTTACCGCTTTGTTTGACCTTTGTAACAGTACGAGAAAGTTTGGTAAAGTTCTGGCGACGCTTAACCAGCTCATTAGTAGGATCATTCGTTGATTGGACGCCGATTTCAAAACGAAATACGCCCGGCGGCGCGTTTTCCGCCAAATAATCCAATACCTCGGGACGCATAATATCTGCCGTAATCTCAAACTGGAAGACACATCCACGGTGATTTTCAATCAAAAATTTGAACATTTCCAGTGCATAATCGCGTTTAATATTAAACGTCCGATCCACGAACTTGATTAGGTTGGCTCCATTGTCGATCAGATATAAAATATCTGACTTTGTGCGCTCAATATCGTAATAACGCACCCCAACTTCGATGCTTGACAGACAAAACTGGCAGCTGAACGGACAGCCCCGGCTCGTTTCGAAATAAACAACCCGTTTCCCGAGTTCCGGTATATCTTCAGCAAAACGATAGGGCGACGGCAACTCGTTCAAGTCCGCTTTCGGACGACCGGGCATCTGAATAACCTCTTCTCCCTTACGGTAAGCCAGTCCATACACAAAATGGAACTTGCGATCCCCTTCCAGCTCCTGCAGCAGTTGATGGAATGTTTCCTCTCCTTCACCAACCACGATAAAGTCCACATTCGCCAAACGCTTCATCCAGTGATCCGTATCGTAGGATACCTCTGGACCACCCAGAACAATTTTGACTTCGGGCATAATCTTTTTCAATACATCGATGACTTTAATCGTCTCTTCAATGTTCCAAATATAACAGGAAAAGCCGATGACATCTGCCCCCCGTTGAAACAAATCGGATACGATGTTCATCACCGGGTCTTTAATCGTGTACTCCGCTAGCTCGATATCAAAGTCCTTTTCACTGTAGGCTTTGAGACATCGGATGGCCAGCGAGGTATGAATATATTTTGCATTTAACGTTGATAAAATGACTTTCATAGGTCACAACCTTCTATAGTTTGCATGAACTTTTATATCCTTATCTTAGTATGGCTATTCAAAATCCTCGTACACATCGTCTGTATAAATCTCGTCCTCACTTACCGTTCCTCCGATATTCCCTTGATTTTGAAAAAAATCAAGAAACGGCTTGCCGTACTTGCGGAACTTCACTTCTCCGACACCCTTGATCCGCAACATGTCTGCCTCGGATTGCGGGCTCGCTACGCTCATCTCACGCAGCGTCGCATCATTGAAAATGATATAAGACGGTACATGCTCCTGAGCGGCCAGATCGCGGCGGATCAGGCGCAATTGCTCGAACACGGTTTCGTTGACTGCAGCCGGGTATGCATCGCGTCCCTGTCGTCCGCGTGAACCTGCTCCACCTGCAAAAGCCGTGGCATGTCGCACAACACGCTGCATGACTTCTCGCTGGCCCTTCAGCACTTCAGCGGCAAGCTGCTGCAAGCGTACGACTGGATATTGTCCCTCGGACAACATCAGATAGCCTTCCGAAACAAGAACATTGATGATTTCGGCGATCTCTTTTTCCGTCCGGTTGCCCATCACGCCATAGGTTGGTAGGCTGTCAAAACCATACTGCAGCACTTTTTTGTTACGCGAGCCTTTCAATACCGAGGCGACCATCGAGACCCCATAACGTTCCCGCATGCGATGAATGCACGAAAAAATCTTTTGCGCATCTATGGTCATATCAACCAGTTCCCGTTCATCTGTACATGAACTGCATATGCCGCAAGCTTTATGCTCCTCCGCTTCTCCGAAATACTCAAGCTGTGCTGTACGTAGGCAACGAGTCGTGTAGCAATAATCAACCATCTGCTGGAGCTTGCGATAGTCATTACGCTTGCGGTCTTCATCCTGTGGATTTTGCTCAATCAGGAACTTCTGCGTCACAATATCTTGCGGTCCGAACAGCAAAATACATTGACTCGGGTCGCCATCACGTCCTGCGCGTCCCGCCTCTTGCACGTACGCCTCCATATTTTTAGGCATGTTGTAGTGAATGACATAGCGTACGTTCGATTTATCTATCCCCATGCCGAAGGCATTGGTTGCTACAATGACACGGATATCGTCGTACAGAAACCCTTCCTGGCTATCTTCACGTTCCTGATCTGTCATCCCGGCATGATAGCGTCCAGCCGCCATGCCTGCGTCACGCAGCCGTTGGTACAAATCGTCCACGTCCTTACGTGTCGCAGCATAAATAATGCCGGATTCACCCTCATGCTCACGGGCGTAATTCAGTAAAAAGCTGCGTTTGTCTTCCCCGCGCAGCACACTGAACGCCAAATTGGGCCGTCCAAGGCCTGTAACGAACGTCTCCGGTGAGCGCAGACGAAGCAAGCGCACGATGTCATCCATGACCTGCGGTGTCGCCGTTGCCGTAAACGCAGCCACGATTGGACGTTCATACAGCCCGTCCACGAATGGAGCCACAGCCAGATAGCTGGTACGGAAATCATGGCCCCACTGGGATACGCAGTGAGCCTCATCTACCGCTACGCAGGAAATCGGCAACTGAGCCATTTCATCGCGAAACCAGTCCAGTTCGAGTCGTTCCGGTGCGACATACAGTAACTTCAAGTCACCATTCCGTGCGGCTCGTATGCGATCATTCACTTCTCGACCACTCAACGTACTATTGATGTAGGCAGCAGCAATCCCCATCGTGGTCAGCGCATCCACCTGGTCCTTCATCAGCGAAATGAGCGGTGACACGACAATGGTCAGCCCCTCATGCAACAACGCGGGGATCTGGTAGCATATCGATTTTCCGCCCCCTGTCGGCATGATGCCCAACGTATCGTTGCCCTCCAGCATACTGGCCACAATTTTCTTTTGTCCCTCCCGGAAATCGGGATAGCCATAAAATTTTTGCAGCAAGTCCTGCGCCCGTTCCAAGGTTGGTGCTTGTACACTCATAGTTTCAAAACTCCTCATATTTCTAGCGTCCTTGACGCATATCGGCTTTTCTTTCGTTACCTTTAGTTTACCGGGGTTCAGGGTAATGTTCAACCGCTAGAAGACTGCCAATCTGGTTTAGTCCCTTATGGCGTTCGCTGTTTTCTCATGATATAGTGAACACGGTGCCGAAAATTTGTCCATAATTATGAAGAGACACGGTTCCAAGAAGGAGAAAGAACCCATGAACAATCGGAAACCCCAACGGAAAAATCATACAAAATCTACGTCAAACGCAAGCCATTCCAAACGCAGTCATAAACCTGCCGGAAGATCTGGCTCCCATAGACCGGAAGCTCCACGGAGAACGAATGCTTTTGATAAAGCCCCTGCCAAAACATACATCGTCCAGGAGCCTGCCGAGCTGTTAAGCTTTTTAGTAGAGCATGTGACTGGCATGGGTCGCAACTCCATTAAATCAGCATTGGCTCGTGGGCAGGTGTCCGTCAACGGCATTCCGCGTACCGTGCATAATTTTCCACTGGAGCAAGGTCAGACTGTCGCTCTTTCCAAGGAAAAGGTAATTCCCGTCGTACCACTGACTGGGCTACGTATTTTGCATGAGGATGAAGCCATTATCGTTATCCATAAGGATGCCGGGTTGCTGTCCGTGGCTTCAGCGCAGGAGCAGGAAGTAACAGCCTATCGCCAGCTTACGGCCCATGTGAGACGCGAGCATCCGTACAATCGTATTTTTGTACTGCATCGTTTGGATCGTGATACATCAGGAGTGATGATGTTTGCGAAAAGCGAAGCCATACAGCAGGAAATGCAAAAAGCGTGGAAGGAAGTTGTGTATGAACGAACATACATTGCTCTTGTAGAAGGACAGGTTAAAAAAGCTGAGGGTACAATCACCTCATGGCTGAAAGAAAGCAAGACGCTAAAAATGTATTCCAGTCCTTATCCGAATGACGGACAACACGCAGTCACTCATTACAAGCTACTTCAAGCCAATCGGCATTTTTCTTTGCTGGAAGTACGTTTGGAAACCGGACGCAAAAATCAAATCCGCGTACATATGGAGGATATCGGTCATCCCATTGTTGGAGATAAAAAATACGGTTCCAAATCCAAGTCGATTGGGCGCCTTGGCCTACATGCGAGGGTATTGTCTTTTATTCATCCCGTCACCGGGGTATTGCTGCGTTTTGAATCCGACATCCCTAAAACCTTTTTGAATCCGTTCCGGGAGTAGAATTGAGCAAAGCATACGGAGATTAGATAGAAAAATAGAAGAGGAAATGAGGGGGCTGTAGAAGGACAGCACCCTTTTTTGATTGATTAAGCGGTATACCTCCGAACACCATCAGCCATTTTCATCAACTCATCCCATATATATATGGGCGTATTACACACTGGACAATCTACCCAACCATTTAAATAGGGTAATTGGGCAATCAGCTTGTTCTCTTCAATTTTTTGGGCATATTCGTGTAACCACTGCATATTAGCACCTCTATGATCTAATGAACGGGGGCGGATCGGTCGGGGAACCAGATTATCTGAATTTACAGGATCCTTATCATAGACAACCAGGGTGTCATTCTGTTCATCAGGCCAAATATAGAGCGGGGTACCGCAATGCGGACAATCCAGCGTATATTCGTCACCAGTATCGAAGCTTTGTAGCATATAAGCTATGCTGCGATAACCCTGAAAAGCGGCACCCGCAGCCAGAACATAGCGTTTACCGACATCTCCTTCGTGTTCTTTCGCATAGAGCATCATTTCTTCAGTCAATTCTGCAAGTCGGACAATGGCACACCGATATTGCGCGTAAATATATTCAGCCAGACTAGAATCCACTTTCACCTGATCCCTTGTAAATTCCAAAGGAACTTTGGTATGTAAGGGATTGTTATTCTTCGCTTCGAATATTCCGCAAATGTTATATATATCTGCACGAATCCCTATATCAGAACTTTTTAACGCAATGTCTACAAGGTAAGGTACAGCCGCAAATGTACAAGTATACAACGTATTTTGGTGATACAGCTCCTCCCAATACAAGGTGTCAGCCATTTCGCCATCATATCCGGCTTGGAGCTGCTTCAACATTTCCGGGACGTATTGAGAAGAACCATAAGGGCCTTGGAGCAGAGTCCAGGCCGGATCGGACAAAGCCAGCATCTTGATACTCCTTCCACCGTTTTTCTTACAGTAAAGGATTTTGCAAAAATCCAATAAGCGACTTCCAATGAACAAAGGTATAGAACGAAGTAGTTTAGTTCGTCTATATCTTGCACTTCGGAGCGACTGGAATCGAATTGTGCAAAATCCTGACAGTAACATGGGATCGGTTTGTAAATTAAACTCGCTAACAAATTCATTTCAACTTCATAATTCTCAGCTTCTTACGTTTATTTTATTATACGCATATTATTAGCTGAAGTTGCTTTCTCGATTTATGCAATATACAAAATCACTATTTTTCCGGGTCTATAATCATATTCGGTTAAGCTTTCGGCATTGTGAAGGTGATACACATTAAATTACTGAATTACTAACCTGGTTCTTAAGTTCTACTACGAGTTCTCTGTCAGTTCAGTTCCTTCTTCGTATACATAGTTCATATTATAAGTCCTGTTACTTAAAAATTGCTGAGTAAGAAATAAAGTATATATACATTAAAATTTCCATACATGTAAAAACAAAGCCACTCCCCTGCCTGTTTTTAATTATGCCAAACGGGTAAGACATACTTGTTCAAGCCTTTAATCTAACAGCTACAGAACTGATTTTATGAATCGGTATATGAAAAGGCGTGTTGGGAATATTATGTATGAATACTGCGACTATAAGGGGAAATAGCCTATGACCATAACACCGGAACAGCGGATTACCCTGCACGGATTTAACAACCTGACCAAATCATTGAGCTTCAATATGTACGATATTTGTTACACCAAAACCAAAGAAGAACGCGAGGCGTATATTGAATATATTGATGAACAATATAACTCAGATCGGCTGACAGCTATTTTAAAAAATGTATCTGACATTATCGGCGCCCATGTGCTCAACGTAGCCCAGCAGGATTATGTTCCTCAAGGAGCCAGCGTGACAGTACTTATATCAGAGGGACCCATTGTGGAGGTTCCGACTGAATCTTATGCCGAGTCACCAGGCCCCCTACCTGAATCTGTCGTGATACAGCTGGATAAAAGCCACATTACGGTTCACACCTACCCGGAATATCATCCAGACGAGGGGATCAGTACGTTTCGAGCAGATATTGATGTCTCTACCTGTGGGGAAATCTCCCCGCTCAAGGCACTCCACTATTTGACTCATTCTTTCGACACCGACATTATGACGATTGATTACCGGGTACGCGGCTTCACACGTGATATGAATGGACATAAGCTTTTCATCGACCATGATATCGGCTCCATTCAAAACTATATTCCAGACGAAGTGCGCAGTCAGTATGACATGATCGACGTGAATGTGTATCAGGAAAATATTTTCCATACCAAATGTAAGCTAAAACAATTCGATTTAGACAATTACCTGTTCGGCTACACCAAGGAAAGTCTGACTGAAAAAGAGCAACAAAATATATCAACACGTCTCAAAATTGAAATGGACGAAATTTACTACGGTAAAAATATGACGTAACAGATCGAATGTGTGAAAATAAAGTGAATCATTTCATTGAAAAAAAGGATGATCGCTTGGACTGAAATACAGCCAGGCTTTCGTCCTTTTTTTGATGCAAAATAAAAGATATTACTCAACTTAATCTGTACAAGCGAGTGATTGTTCACTATGATAGGGGAAGAAACCATTAATTTGAAATATCAGCATAGATTTTACATCCGCTTCATATTGTAAGCGCAATCAATCGATCCTACGTATGATTTTGTCATGGAAGACAAAGGAGGAATTTGCATGCAAGGCGGTATTGGCGGTAAAAATATCATTTTACGATTGGAAATTTCCACAGAGCACATCCAATTTGGTCAATTGATTACGTTGGTAAACGAACATGGCGGGGATGTAATCGCCATTGACGTCATCCGCACCTCTGAGAAGGTCACTGTGAGAGATATTACAGTCACCATTGCTGATCCAGCAGAAATCGATCAAATGATTGCCCGGATTAAAAAAGCACAAGGTGTTAAGGTATTATCCATCTCTGATCGTACCTTCCTATTACACCTCGGGGGCAAAATTGAAATGCAGCCCAAGGTCCCCATTCAAAACCGCGATGACTTATCCCGGGTATATACCCCCGATGTGGCACGCGTATGTATGGCGATTCACGAGGAACCGGACAAAGCTTTCCGTTTGACGATCAAGCGCAACACGGTCGCCGTCGTCTCTGACGGAAGCGCTGTCCTCGGGCTAGGCAACATCGGTCCCTATGCAGCCATGCCAGTTATGGAAGGCAAAGCTATGCTGTTCAAGCAGCTCGGGTCCGTCGATGCCTTTCCCATCTGTCTGGATACGCAGGACACCGAAGAAATCATTAAGGCCATTAAGCAATTGGCCCCAGCCTTTGGCGGTATTAATCTGGAGGATATTTCATCGCCACGATGCTTTGAGATTGAACAGCGGTTACGTAACGAGCTGGACATACCTGTTTTTCATGACGATCAGCACGGCACAGCTGTCGTTTTGTACGCAGGGCTGATCAATGCGCTCAAGGTTGTCGGCAAGGCCCTGTCTGACGTCAAAATTGTCGTCTGTGGTATCGGGGCTGCAGGTGTGGCCTGTACGAAAATTTTGCTATCTGCAGGAGCAGTCAATATCATTGGCGTAGATCGTCACGGAGCGCTTACAGCGGATGAAACATACGAGCATCAGATGTGGAACTGGTATGCACAGCATACCAACCCCGAACGGCTGTCTGGCACGCTGTCCGAGGTTCTGAAGGACGCTGACGTGTTTATCGGACTCTCGGCAGGCGGGCTACTGCAACGAGAAGACGTGAAACGTATGAAAGAAGCCCCGGTACTGTTCACTATGGCTAACCCGGTTCCTGAAATTGCGCCAGAGGACGTCGAGGACATTGCGGGTGTCATCGCCACCGGACGTTCGGACTATCCTAACCAAATTAACAATGTGCTTTGTTTCCCTGGCATCTTTCGAGCGGCGCTCGACTGCCGTGCCCGTGAAATCAACGAAGAGATGAAGCTGGCGGCCGCAGAAGCCATCGCAGGCACGATCCGTCCTGAAGAACTAAACAAGCTGTATATAATCCCTGGTGTATTTAACGAGAGTGCGGTTCAACGGGTGCGTGAAAAGGTAATTCAAGCCGCGATTGCGAGCGGTACAGCGAGAAGAGTGCCTCGGGATTTCAGATAAAAGAAAAGGATTGCTCCCCTAATGCGGGTGCAATCCTTTTTGCTATGGGAAGATCAGGCTGCATATCCGTTATCTCCACAGCGGTTATGACCTCCATTTAGAGAACAATTGACTGGCACGCTGGGCAAATTCCTCCAGATTAAAGTTGGAGTTGTCCAGCTTGTAGTACCATTTTTTAATCGTATCCAAAATCCATGAGGGAACTTTAACCTCCGAGATACCGGAATAAAACGTATGATACGCCCACACCAAATGCTCCCAGCGCTTGTCATCGCCTTCCTTCACGTATTCAGATACGTCCAATACCTTGGCACGCCCGTCTTGCATGAGTACATTCTTGAGGTGGATGTCACGGGGGTTCAGCCCCTTGGATCGGACAAATTCTCTCGCCTTTTCCACATCCAGAATGACCTGCTCTGGCACAGGAATTCCTTGCAGCAAACAATCCAGCAGCGTAATACCGGATTCATAACTTATGACAATATACTTGTCGCCTTTTCCGTAATAATGAGGAAAAAAGTCAGACCCTCGCAAACGCTCATATACGTCGGCCTCCGCATCTTTCTTGTCGATCGCCATGTCTGAGTACACCTTGAATGCGTAGCCTGGCAACGTATCCAGCGTAAATACGGCCGCATCTGTCCCGATGCCAATACAGCGGACGTCTTGAGTGGCTGTTTTAATGGTAACCGGATCATTATCCTCTGTACTGTATACGGTCACTTGACTTATGATGTCTTCTGCCTGCCTCCATTGTTCTACCATGCGCGATCCCCTCCTTTTCTGTTCTAAACCATTACCAATGAAATTAGATCTATAACAGATAAATAGTATTACGGGTTAGCTTTGGGAATGGCTTCAAAATAGGTTGATTCTTTTAGAAAAAACGGTATGTGCCGTGTCTAACGAGCGTCCGGCAAAAGCAACCTTCTTAACTCTGCATAGCTTGCTGCTGTTTTATAGATCCCTAGCACGTCAGTTTCCGGGGGAGCGTTCCTGTGATTGAACCAGATCACCTGCCAATTCGCAGCTATAGCTCCCGCCACGTCATTGCGCCAGGAATCCCCAATGTAACAGCAGTGCTCTGCTAACGTTCCTGTCCGTTCGTTCACTACTTCAAAAATGCGCGGATCAGGCTTGGCATAGCCAACGGTTCCAGATACAAAGATATGCTCTGCTGCAACATGATTTTCCAACGCCATAGCCTTGATCTTGCTCATCTGGTGTTCTTCAAGACCGTTGGTAATTAATCCAACTAAAAAGCCAGCCGAGCTCAAATCATTTATTAACGAGGTAGCCCCCTCAAAAGGCTCAATTCGGTACTGACGATCCAAATATTCTTCTTGAACATGTTCTGCCTGCTCACGGGTAATTTCTATCCCGAATTCTTGTAAAGCCAGAATGAAACGGCCTTCTCTCATCTCATCCAGTTCATGCGTCCCTGCCTTCCCCTCCAGTAGTCCTCCTTTAGCCGATAGTACATCGCTATAATAGCGAATACGATGGTAGGCTTTCTCAAAAGGAAAACGCTCACTCAATCCTAATACTGTTCGCAATGCATCGCGTGTAGGGTGCAAATGATCGTACATCGTATCATCTACATCAAAAAAAATAGCCTTCTTTTGCAAGTTCATATGCCCACTTCTTTCTGTTAAATCTTCGGATGTCGCTCCTTTTCACCTTGTCCTGATATTATACCCGTTGGCCTGTTGCGTTGCACCCTGTCCTTCACACTGCGCTCCTGCATTCACACTTCACGGTTGCTAACATACACTGAAAAAGACCGCATTTTCGCAAACTCACTTTACTTCTCTACCGAGCTAATATAGGTATCTTGTCCTGCTTTGCCCGAAAGCGTTTTATTTGACAACACACGGGTAAAAGGTCACATTTTTGAAAAGATTCGTCATACAGGTTTACATTTCGTGTAAAATCACGTACCTTTTAGGGATGGACGCTTTATGGATGTATTGGATAAGGGAGGCATACACGATGGATTCCGGTTCTAACCTAGCCTATGGATCAGCTACACCTTTGATTGAGGCACTTATAGAATTTGAAAAGGAGCTCGAAGCGAACCGGCATTCTTTGAGTTTTGATTTGGGATTGATTATGGAGCAGGGCCGCGCGCCACGATATATGGCTACACCACCAGATGTTATTCCTTTTGCCCATGCAGGGGTGGACGGAATACATTATGGCTTTTTAACGGATTTTGGTCTTGAAAAGGACCTTTCACAGGCCCCTATCGTATGCGTATCTCCCGTCGATTGGACGGGTGTATGGGTGGTTGCCCGTCATTTGCAGGATTTTTTAAGTGTTGTTTATACAGAGAACAGTTCATTACAACGATACTACGCCAGTGGAGATGACTATTCTGGACATGCAGGTCAGCGACTGCCTCAGGTTGTAGATGAACGTACCGCGTTTGTACGCGAATGCTTCCGGGAACGCTTTGGTATCGAACCGATTCAGGATATGGCTGCCTATATCGATAGTTTGCGTACAGAACGGAAGCACAATGAAGCAGCTCCTACGCTGAACGGCTTGGGCATTCAGGTATCTTCTTCTGCGAAGCATAGCTCTTCTAAGGAGAGTGCACTCTTGACCGTAACGGAGCCTTTCCTTTGGGAACAACAAGGCGAAGCTGTGCGTGAGTTATTCCACAACGGTTCGCGTGAAGCCAGACTGGCCTTTATTCGAGATGCCCAGACACGGCATCTGTTCACCCATTCTGCCCTTCGTGCTTTTGTAGCTGGACAGCTTAAGTTGATGGGCCTATCTGAGGCCGCAACATATCTGGAAGAGTCCTACTATACCGTTATTCCTGATATGATAGAATCATGACGAATTCCTTGGATTTCCCCTAACCTAACCGCCTCCGAAAAGGCGGCTTTTTGTGCTACAATAAATGAAAATAATAGGGTCGAACGGCCCGGTACGAATGAAAGAGAGCGAGCATGAATAATCATTCCTATCCTACTCCTGAAATCATTGAGGTTTGTCTGTTGGCGGGCAAACTGATGATGCAAAATGGAGCCGAAACCTATCGTGTTGAAGACACGATGTCCCGCATTGCTTCGGCCTATGGCATATCCCAGTCCCATAGCTATGTCACACCAACTGGGATTTTTTTTGCCATTAATGACTCGGAGCCTGCCACGCTCATTCGCATCGTAGAGCGGACCACCGATTTGCACAAGGTGACAGAGGTCAATTCCATTTCACGTAAAATCAGCACAGGTGATTTGTCTCCCCGCGCTGCCGTCAAGGAGCTTTCGGAGATTGAATGTGGTCCCCTCCGTTATTCTAACCGTATACAGCTGATGGCTGCTGCGTTGGCCAGCGGTTGCTTTATGATCATGTTTGGTGGAGTTTGGCGAGATTTCCCCGCAGCTGTGTTATGCGGAGGTATCGGATTTGCAGCCGTACAGTATTTTCACAGGCTCGTTAAGGTTAAGTTTTTCTCAGAGTTTTCTGCATCTTTTCTAATCGGTTTGCTGGCGGCTCTATTAACGATAGTAGGCTGGGGACAGATGATGGATAAAATTATTATTGGCTCTGTCATGCCACTGGTTCCAGGCTTGTTAATTACAAATGCCATCCGTGATTTAATGTCCGGGCACCTTGTTTCGGGTCTTTCCAAGGGAGCCGATGCTTGCCTGACGTCTTTCGGCATTGGAGCTGGCGTTGCGGTGATCATTTCTTATATGTGATTCGGAGGAGATTCAAGTCTATGCTTGCACAATTATTCACAAGCTTTATTGCCACCGCTGCATTCGGCATACTTTTCCATGCCCCCCGGCGCTCGCTGCTGCAATGCGGTTTCGTCGGTATGCTAGGCTGGCTGGTCTATTATTCAACTACGGACAGCATGGGACCTGTGAGCGCCAGCCTTTTGGCAACGATCCTCATCGGCATCGTCAGTCAAGGCTTTGCGCGGCTGTACAAAATGCCTGTGATTATTTTCAGTGTCGCAGGCATGATTCCGCTCGTTCCAGGGGGAATGGCCTATAATGCCATGCGCCAGTTCGTACAACAACATTATCCGCAGGCACTGGAGCTGGCGATGAGCACGCTGATGATCGCAGGAGCGATTGCTGTTGGTTTGGTGCTGTCTGAAGTGCTTAATCAGATTTTTCACAGTATACGTTTTAAACCACAGCGCTAAAAGCGATGAAAATAGAAAAGCAAAAGAGGCTGCTCCCAAAATCATCTGCAGTGTATGAGACGATTTTGGAAACAGCCTTTTTCTGTACACGTTACAAAGAATATTTATATGTCATAAGCTTATTCATCCACTCGCTTACCCAATATCGCCAAATCTCGCTCTATGCTGTCCAGCACAGCTACACGCGGATAGTACCCCCATTGCTCAAAACCAAACTTCCGTAGCAGCCCAATACTTGGCTCATTATGACCAAAAACAAATCCCAACAACGTGGTAATCCCCAGTCTCGGACATTCATTTAGCAAGTGCTGCACCAGTCGACTTCCTGTTCCGGTTCCACGAGAATCCTCATGGACGTATATGCTAATTTCTGCTGTACCGTTATAAGCTGGACGCCCATAAAAGGACTGAAGACTGGCCCATCCGGCAATTGTACCCTTTTGTTTTAAAACCCACAAAGGCCGGTGGTTTTCCTGATGAGCCTCAAACCATGGAATTCGACTTTCCACTGTCACCGGTTCCAGATCTGCCGTGACCATTCGTCCTGCGATCGTAGAATTATAAATGTCCACAATATCGGGAAGATCCTCTTTGCATGCAAATTCAATGGAAAAAGATTGGTCGTTATTCATTATTCGTATCCGCCTCCTATTGTGTGATTTATTTATTGTACAAGACAAGCGCCCGATCAGCCATATCGAGTTGTTTTGCGGATTAGTCCCAAAGGGTTTTATAATAGAGCTTGAAGAAAAACAAAAACGGAGTAAGCGATTTAACATGACGAGACGGGAGGTATGTTTCGGAGTCAAGGATTCTGAAGCAGCTTAATATGAATATTGGAACTCAACTCTTGATTTTGGAAATACCTATGGAATCTTTTTTTGGAAAAACAACCATTTATCCTGTACTGCTCAAGGACGAGGATGGACTTACACTGATTGACACGGGAATGCTCGGCCAATTGGAGCCATTACGCAAGGCTATTTCAGATGTGGGTGAGGATATCAGCCGCCTGAAAAGAATTATTTTAACACATCAAGATATTGACCATATCGGAAATGTTCATGCACTGCTGGACTTGCTGCCGAATACTGCCCTGTTAGCCCATAAGGATGACGTCCCTTATATGACAGGAGAGCGACCATTTGTGAAGCTAACGCCGGAACGGATTAATCAGTTGGATACTACGCTCAAGCAACAAGCAGAGGATCTGATTCGCCGCCTGCCAGATTTGCGCTTTGCTCATATTCTTGAGGATGGTGAGCATCTACCCTATGGTGGAGGAATACAGATTATACATACACCCGGCCACACTCCCGGGCATATCAGCTTGTATGTGCCCGCACAAAAGCTGCTGTTGGCAGCAGATGAACTGCTGGTAGTCGAAGGTGAACTGGTCGGTCCCGCTGAGTCGGCTACGCCGGATATGCCACTGGCCCTAAAGAGCCTCGATAAACTGACTGTATTGGATGTTGATAAGGTACTCTGCTACCATGGTGGTTACTATGATCAGAATGTACAGGCACGTCTGCAAACATTAAGTCAGGAAAGAGAATAAGTCATTCCATGCTATAAATAATGATGTATGAAGAGCTATAATGAATAAATAGGCAGAAAGGAATGAGACTTTATGAATGAGAAAATAACCCGACTGTATGATGAACTGAAGTCACAGTCTTGGGACGGCCTGCTTGTGACCGATCCTAAACATATTTACTACCTGACGGGCTTTGCCAGTGATCCGCATGAGCGTTTTCTTGGTCTGGTGTTGCTTCGGGACCAAGAACCAGAACTGATCGTACCCGCCCTGGATGCAGAAGCCGCCCAAGCTGCTTCTTCTGTGACTCGTATATCCACCCACACCGATACGGACAATCCATATGATCTGCTTCGTCAACGCACAGGCACCGGTGTGAAAGCATTCGCACTGGAAAAGGAGCACGTCTCCGTCCTCCGTTACGAACAGCTACATACTGCCATTGGCGCGGCTCAATATGTGGACCTGGGTCCAGTGCTTCAAGAAATGCGTGTGAGAAAAACTCCTGAGGAAGTACAACGTCTGAAACATGCAGCTCGTTTGGTGGAAGATGCCCTTCGTCACGGTCTCACCCATGTGCGTGAAGGGGTGACGGAAGTCGAGCTGGTGGCCGAAATCGAATACCAGATGAAAAAAATCGGTGCAGATGGCCCGTCTTTTGACACAACAGTGCTGTCTGGACCCAAAACAGCCTTGCCTCATGGTGTTCCGGGTACCCGCAAGCTGCAACACGGCGATCTGCTCATGTTTGATATGGGCGTATATTCCGATGGTTATGCTTCGGATATTACACGTACTTTTGCTTTTGGAAAGCTATCGACTGAGCTCGAAACAATTTATAATACGGTTCTTCGCTCGAACGAAGCAGGAATTGCCGCCATTCGCCCGGGAGTTTCCTGCGCATCCGTAGATCAGGCAGCACGGGCTGTTGTTGAATCCGCTGGATATGGCCCTGCCTTTAACCATCGAGTTGGACACGGCCTTGGCATGAGTGTTCACGAATATCCATCTGTACACGGAGGCAATAGCGATCTGCTTCATGAAGGCTTCGTGTTCACAATCGAACCCGGCATCTATGTGCCAGGCCTCGGCGGTGTGCGGATTGAAGATGACGTTCTGGTCACCTCTGATGGTGTTGAAGTGCTTACCTCTTTTCCAAAAGAACTGACAGTGCTCGGATAAACCCATCGCTATTCATTATATAAAAAGCAGAAAAAAGGAGGGGTAACCCCAAGCCATCATGGCTTTAGGGTTTGCCCCTCCTCTTCTATAAAGCGGAAATTGCGTGCAATGTACAAAATGGGTGTACCCGCCGCGGTCAGTACAAATTTTAAAATGTAGGTGGTGAATAATATCTCGATCCATATCCCCCATGCATAACCGTAAAAGGCAATAGTACAGAAAATGAGCGTATCTATAAACGAGCTGATCATCGTGCTGCCGTTGCCGCGAATCCAGAGCTGATGACGTTCCGGGAAAAACTTGCGAATCCAGGCGTACAGACGCACGTCCAGCAATTGACTGACTGCATAGGCTGTCAAGCTGGCAAGCGCAAGCCTTGGCAACAATCCAAACAGCTGTTGCATCGGGGTCTGGGCAAAATCCGTTGCAGTAGGCTCGAATTGCAGCACCATTTGCATCGTGACCGTCGTCATAATCAGAGTGAAAAAGCCGAACCACACAGCTTTACGCGCCTCTTTAGGCCCATATTTTTCATTCAGCAAGTCGCTGGCCATATACATAGAAACATACATCGTATTTCCCAATGTCGTGGTAATGCCGACCAGATCAATCGTTTTGGTTACCTGAATGTTAGCTAGTACAGTAGCAACACCAATCCAGGCGTACAGCCCTTTTTTACCGAACAACCGAAAACATAACAAAAAGAACATAAAATTGACGAGGACAAAAGCTGCCCCCCATAACAGATTAAACATGAAATCCTCCTAGTTTTGATAGCGCGGGATGGTTGCGAACCGCGGTTCATCCGAAGCAAGCCGGAAAAACATTATTTTAATGTATCATAGATTAGGATTCGTGAACAGCTATAATTTACACTGTCCTAAGCCTAATATAAAGAGCCGACCTTAAGGTCGACTCTAAGTATTGAGGTGCACAGTGCATGTGTTACATATGCGATAGATGCGATATGAGACTGTAGTTTACACCATCTTGTCTATCTTTTACTTAAGAGTGCGCCGTTGCATCCAAATCCATACCTTGATTGTTGAACACGTCTTGATCGTTCTCTTTGAGCACCTTGCCTGAAATGAGACCTGCGGTAATAGAATCATTGACATTTAACGCTGTGCGACCCATATCAATCAACGGTTCGACTGAGATGAGCAATCCTGCCAATGCCACTGGAAGATTCATGGTGGAAAGCACGATCAGGGAAGCGAAAGTGGCACCACCGCCTACACCCGCCACGCCGAACGAGCTGACCGTAACGACTAGAATAAGCGTGAGGATAAAATCCCAGCTCGTTGGATCAATACCCACGGTTGGAGCAATCATAACCGCCAGCATCGCCGGATAAATACCAGCACAGCCGTTTTGTCCAATAGTCGCTCCCAAGGTCGCAGACAGATTCGCGATGCCATCGGACACACCAAGTTTTTTCGTTTGCGTTTCAACATTTAACGGAATGGTCGCCGCACTGGAACGAGAAGTAAAAGCAAAAACCAGTGTAGGCAATACCTTTTTCACATACGTCACCGGATTATAGCCGAACAAGGCCAGCAAAATAAGATGAATGATAAACATGACCAACAAAGCCACATAAGAAGCGAGCACAAACTTGATTAGCTTCAAAATTTCATCTGGATTGGTCGTAGCTACTACTTTAGTGATCAGTGCTAAAATACCGTAAGGTGTCAATCTCAGCACCAGCGTTACAATCCGCATCACTACAGCGTACACTGCATCGATCACTTTACGGAAGGTTTGCGCCTGTTCCGGTTTTTTACGATCCAATCCGAGCACAGCCACCCCGATAAAAGCCGAGAAAATAACCACCGCCAGCGTCGACGTACGACGTGCTCCCGTCATATCCTCAAAAGGATTTGAAGGAATAAATTCCAGCACCTGCTGTGGAATGGTCATGTCCTGAACTGTTCCAAGGCGCTCTTCCATCTTCAAGCCCTGTGCTTGTTCCTTTTCTCCACCTTGAATCTCAATGGCCTTTAAATCAAATGACAGACTGGTTACAATACTCACTGAAGCAGCAATTGCCGTTGTAATCAGTAGTACTGCAATAATGGACACGCTGATTTTGCCAAGGTTCTGTCTTCCCTTCAAATTCATAATAGCCGAAATAATCGACACCATGATAAGCGGAATAACGACCATTTGCAGCAAACGGACATAACCATTACCTGCGAGGTTGAACCAATCAACTGATTTTGTAATGACCTCTGAGCCTGCCCCATAGGCATATTGTAGAATAGCCCCGTAGATCAGTCCGAAGCCAAGTGCGGCAAATACCCTTTTTGTAAAGGAGATGTGCTTTTTCTGCATCCAGACCAACACGCCGAGCAGTGCAAGCAGCACGATGACATTCAAAATAATAAAGAAGGTATCCATATATCATTTCCTCCAAACTTCAACGTAAGATGTTTTCTAAAGTGACCCTTCAATCCGAAGATTACTATATCACAAAGCCAACTATTTTTGTAGGTTTTATTGAAATAAAAATAATAAATCTGCTCCAGCCTTAGATTTATCAAAATGACAAACAGCAAGCCTTCGTAAGATGAAGGCTTGCTGTTTGTTATCCTGACACAACGACACGTATTCGATTTAGCTGCCGGGGCTCTTTTCCACAACCGAGTTCGGAGAAGCATTCATGCCAGATGTAGATACTACTTGCGAATGCTCATCTTTTTCATCCACAAAGCCCATAAAATACGTAATTACGCCAGCCGTAACAAACGAAATCAGTATACCCACAATACCGTACACAAGCGTGGGTTCAGAAAATAAAGGTAAGCTGAGCAGCCCAGCAGACGTACCAATAGCAGTAAGCTCTGTTTCAAACAAACACATACAAGCCCCACCAACGGCTCCGCCAATCATAACTGCTATTAACGGTTTTTTGAAACGGATATTGACACCATACATGGCCGGTTCAATGATTCCCAGCATGGCTAACAAACCTGTGGACGCAGCCAGCGTTTTGACTTTGGCATTTTTGGATTTAACACATACGCCAAATGTTGCGCCAGCCTGAGCGAAAGCCGCTGCAATGACCACGGGAAAAATATGGTCGTAACCCAATGTTGTAAGCGAGCTGATCATAATCGGTAGCATTATATATTGCATGCCTGCAATAATAAGCCAAGACATCGCACCTCCGAGCAACAGCCCTGTAAATATTCCTGCATTGTCAAACAACCAGCCTAGTCCATCCGATACATATTGGCCGAGATAACTCCACAGTGGTCCGAAAGCGAACACCATCAAAGGTATAGTGAGTATCAGTGTCAAAGTCGGGACAACCAATAATTTAAGTGAATAAGGGGTATACCTGTCTAACCATCTTTCGACACACGATGCTATCCAAACGACAACAAGTATGAGTACTATAGATGAAGCAGCTTGTGGGTCTATAACTGACAGACCGGCAAAACGTACCTCCTCACTTGACTGGAATAAACTTGTTAGTTGGGGATGGAATACGGATACTGCGATGGCTGCCGCAACAAATACATTGCTGCGCAGCCTTCTTGCCGCACTTGCCGCAACAAAAATAGGTAGAAAGTAATACATCCCATCGCTGATAGCCATTAAAATAGTATATACCTGCGGATCAGACAACAATAAACCGAAGGACATTAAAACTAATATAATTACCTTGATGATTCCTGCCCCAATCATTGCCGGCAAGATCGGAGTGAATACGCCTGATACATAATCTAATAGACGACTTATCGGATTTCCCCCTGTAGCAGCTCTGTTACTGCCGGAAGTCGGCTCTAGTTCATCTTCTCCTCTGACCTGCGAAATCATTTCTTTGGAAAGTAAATCCCCATTCATAACTACCTTTTCCCCTTTTATATGTATATTGAAGAACACTTTCGAACTTACCAAACCAAGCTTAGAAGAATATTGTCGTAAAAGCGGTATTCCTTATGCTACTTATATTACTTCTTTTTTACAATAGTTTTATAGAAGGAGTAATCTATTCGTTTTTATGCACCTGATAATTTACATCAAACTTACATCTAAACACCTAAGACCATAGTTATATATTTTTTGTTTGTTTTTGGGCAAATATGACTATTCAACCGCCTGTTAATTATGTAAAATAGGTCTAACCTACTTTTTAGTAAATCATGGATTACTTCCCTTTCACATTCTTGTTCCTTGAATACAGCTGAAATATACATAGAATCCGAACATTTTCAGTCTTTTCTTCAAGCAAGGAGAGGAAAACAAGTAGATCATGGCGTGTCTAGCATCTTATTGGACAAGCGGCCTACATCAAGCAGGGGAATTCGTCTGACTTTATTACCATCATGTGAGAGGAGAATTTTCATGAAGAGTTTTAATCGTTCCATTGGCGCGAAATTACGAATTATGTTTTTGCTGATTCAGCTCTTTGCATCCCTTTTGTTCAGCATCAGTTTCTATGCAATATCCATGAGTATCATTAATAACAGTGTCATGCCTCAGGTAGACCAATTGCTAGAAATTGGGGCTAAAAATGTATATCAGGATCTCAATATTTCCTTAGCTGTTCAGGCCGGGCAAGGAAGCGGTTCTGATTCCGGCTCCGCTATACAGATGGAATCCTATCTGCAGGACAAAGTCGATACCCTCAAATTAGAATCGGCATATATCGCGGTAGTGAAGGATGGTAAAGCCGAAGTCGTCGCACGGAATGTAAAATCAGTATACAAGGTCAAGGATGCACTCATTCCTGTAGAGGATGTAAAAAAAGCAAAACAAGGCGAGATGAATATCAGTGAAATTTATAGCGATTCGTACGGAGTACACAAAACCGCCTTCTTTGCTATATCGGGTAGTAATTTAGTTCTGGGCGTGAACGAAGATGTTGGATTCGTACAAGAAAAATCCCAACAAATTCTATGGATTTGCATAGGTATTACAGTGGCAACACTCCTGCTGGGCGGAATTATTTCTACCCTCGTGATACGTAAAGTTGTAAAACCCATTGCTGAATTGGTTCGTCATAGCGAAAAAATTGCTCAAGGTGATCTTTCACAAGAAGCGAAGGTTCATGGCGTCAATGAAATTGCGCAACTTGCCCGCAGCTTCCAATCGATGTCTCATAACTTAAAAGAAATGATCGGCCATATGCTTTCTACATCCGGTGCGGTTGTTGGAGGATCGGACGAGCTGCTTCGTCGGACTGAGGCTATGAGTGTAAAAGTCCAGGATTCTACAGTTGCCGCAGAGGAAATAGCAAAGGGCAGTACCAGCATAGCTACAGCTGCTGCTGAAAATGCGCAGGCTATGGAGGAAATCGCTCAAGGTGTTCAGCACATCGCCTCCTCTGCCAATGATGTATCCGATCAAATCAGTGAAGCGACAAAAGAAACGGTTAACGGTACTACGCTCGCTCAAAAAGCTGTAGCTCAAATGTCACAGGTAGGACATGCTGCCGATGAATCGCTTCGATACATCCATAGTATGAATGAGCGCTCAGAAGCCATTGGTAGTATCGTTTCGGCTATTTTCGATATCACGAAGCAAATTCAAATGTTGTCCCTGAATGCCTCCATTGAAGCTGCCCGTGCGGGCGAACATGGACGGGGCTTCGCCGTAGTAGCCGGAGAAGTGCGCAAGCTTGCGGAGCAATCTAAAGAAGCCACACAAGAAATTTCCGACTATTTGGTTACCATTCAAGAAGTATCGCAACAATCTGTGGACTCTGTGACCCAGGTGAGCCGTGAAATTCATTCGGGAACGGAAATGGTTCAACAAGCGAGCTCAGCCTTTAACCAGCTAAGTGAGCTTATGCAAAAGATCAATGCTACGATTCAAACGGTATCTGCAGCAACGGAACAAGTATCCGCCAGCTCGGAAGAAGTATCTGCTTCCGTGGAAGAGACAGCTCTCATCGCTGCCAATGCACAGCATATGATTCAGGAAATCGGTTTAAATGCCGATGAGCAACTGAATGAAATGGAAAGCCACAGCGAGGTTGTTCGCCAATTAAGCAAACAAGCAACCGAGCTGCAAAAGGCTGTCCAAAAATTTAAAATTACGTAAGCCGATACCATAGAGGATTTTGCAAAATCCTGAATAAAGAGAGGTATCTCTCAGTCATGAAAATGGCTGTAGAGATACCTCTTTATTTTTAAGAGCGATTTAAATAATCATTTTATGAAGTTTATGAATTCATTCCCATCATACGATAAATTTGCTCCATATCTAAATGAGCCCGAACCACCTCTGCGACACGGTCAAACTCTCGTTCCTTGGCTTCACGTACAGTAAAAGTGCTTTCTAAAGGTGCCAAGCCCTTGGCTTGTCGCAATCCATCCAGCCAGCATCGGCGAAAACGGTCATTATCAAACACACCGTGCAAATAGGTTCCCCATATTTTACCGTCTGTCGTACCCCAGCCTTCCTCAAAAACTGTTCCTTCGCCACGCCGGATATGGAATAACCTTTTCATTTCGCTTAGTTTTAAAGTTCCATCTGTAGGTGCGTATGGTTCCGTAACATACTCCGTAACGCCCATATGTATTTCATAACCTTCAATGCTTGGCTTAGAGGCATAACCCGAATCAGGCGTAGCGCTAAGCAAAAGCGGACAATGATTAGACAGGGTTCCTTGTACGCGTACGGTTTGCTTTTCCTTCAAAAAGGTCGTGGACAGAGCCAGCCAACCTAACCCCTCTGCCTGCTGCGGCAACCCAGATTCGACGGCTTCGGGATCAAATAGCGCTGTACCCAGCATCTGATAACCTCCACAAATGCCAACTAGCTGTGTGCAGCCGGTATTCATAGCCTGCCGAATGTCTTTCTCCAGACCTCTCTCACGCAATTCCAACAGGTCTCCAATGGTGTCTTTGGTCCCCGGTAAGATAATGGCGTCCGGTACGCCCAACTGTCCGGCTTCTGTGACATAACGAACACTCACATCCGGCTCTGCGGCCAGAGCATCCGTGTCCGTAAAATTGGAAATCCGCGGATATCGTATCACTGCAATATCCAGTTCTTTATCCTTTGCAGATAGCTTGGGCTTCTTATCCAGTACTACCGAATCCTCTGCTTCAATGCGAATGTCTGGTAGATAGGGCAATACACCGAGTACAGGAATGCCTGTCCGTTCCTCCAGCCAGTCTAATCCCGGCTGCAGCAGAGACAGATCGCCTCTGAATTTGTTAATGATAAATCCGCGGATACGCTGTACTTCATGGGGTTCCAGCAACTCGATGGTTCCTACGAGAGAGGCAAAAACACCGCCCCGGTCGATATCTGAAATAAGCAACACTGGAGCATCCGCCCAACCTGCCAGATTCATATTTACGATATCGCGGTCCTTCAAATTAATCTCTGCCGGGCTGCCTGCCCCTTCCATAAGGACAATATCATAGGTATCGCGCAACCGATTCAGAGCATCCATAACGGTCTGCTTGGCTTTTGGCAAAAAATCCCTCCGGTAATCGGAGGCGCTCATATAGGCATAAGGTACACCGTGTACAACAATTTGTGAGTGCATATCTTTGACCGGCTTAATCAGAATCGGATTCATGTCGGTCGTGGCCTCAATACCGCAGGCCTCAGCCTGCACCCCCTGAGCGCGTCCAATTTCCTTGCCGTCTTCGGTAACATAAGAGTTTAACGCCATATTTTGCGACTTAAACGGTGCTGGACGATATCCGTCCTGCGTAAAAATACGGCAAAGCGCAGTCGTCACCACGCTTTTGCCCACATCCGACGCTGTTCCTTGAAGCATCAATACGGCTGCCGGGCTCGTGCAGGACGGTTCGAAAGTTGACAATTGCCTCTTCCCCTTTAACGAATTCATTTCAAATCTGGTCACAACCCGTACAAAATGACAATAAACAACAATAAAACAGTCTCCAGCAATTCGTTTAAAGTTCCGTATATATCTCCCGTAAGTCCACCCAAGCGGCGGTTAATACGGTTTGCCGTGAAGGTTCCAACACCGTAAGCCAAGAGCGGAATCAACACAAAACCTATCGAGATTGGAAGGCTTTCAGAATATGAAGGCAAGGTTTGTAAGCATGATCCTGCCAACGACAGATTCCCAGTATCCCTTGTTGCTGTAGCCAAACCTGCCAGAAGATATTGTCCTACGGCAGCACTCAGGGTCACTAATACAGCCCAGAATACGGCCAACCCTACGCGGCCACCACTCATATCAGCAAAACGCGCAGCCAGTCCATCATCATTACGGGCTTTAGGCCAGCGCTTCATCGCATGTACCATAAACCAGCGGCTCCAAACCATCGGAAGCAGCAGCAAGCCAGACACATTCCGTTCAACCAGCACCGTATATAGCAAAGAAGCCTTGAGCATGAGCAGCAACACGCAAGCAATAACGCCCATTGCCCCTACACGGCTATCCTTCATAATCTCCAGCATCCGTTCACGGGATCGGTAGCTGAACAAGGCATCAGCTGCATCCATCCACCCGTCCAAATGCAATCCACCCGTCAACCAAACCCAGACAACAAGAGTAAGAATCGTACACGGCAACGGCGGCAGCACCATAGAAGCAAGCGCCGCAAAGCCCCAGACGATGATGCCAATGACCACTCCCACCAGCGGATAATAACTTGCACTGCGTTTAAGCAAATCCGGGGAAAAATCCAATTCCGCCTTCACCGGAAGACGCGTTAAAAATTGAAAAGCAGCAGCAACAGCCTGACGTTCGCGGCTCATAGCTTATATTCCAGCCGTTTGAGTTCTACGGGAATACCCGCCGTCACCAAAAATACTTCATCACAAAGACGGGCAATCCGCTGATTCATAACCCCACTCAAATCCCGATACAGCCGACCAAGCGGATATTCGGGCACAATGCCGTCACCAACCTCGTTGGTCACGATGACAAGCTGCCCCGGGTACTGCTCCACAGCTGCCGTCAGTTCATTAATGGCAACTTTGGACGCAGCTTCGCCGTCCTCGCCTGCGGCCAGCAGCACGTTCGACAGCCACAGGGTCAGGCAGTCGACTAACACCATAGGCGCGGGTGATGGCTGCGACGCTTGATCGCCGCCAAGCCGTCGCAGCAGCTCCGGCAGCGCCTGCGCTTCCTCCAGCGTCTGCCAGTCGTACCCGGCAGACTCGCGCTGGACCCGATGAAGGGCGATGCGCTCCTTCATCTCCATGTCGTAGGCCTGCGCCGTTGCAATGTAGCATGCGCCAGGCGCGCGCGACATGCATAATCGCTCGGCAAAGCCGCTTTTCCCGCTGCGTGCCCCGCCGGTCACGAGCGCTTTCATCGCTGCGCGGCTCCCTGACCGTCCGATACGCCTGCATCGGCAAAGGTCGCCATTTCGCGCATAATGCGGCACGCCGCATCAATCAGGTGCAAGCTAAGCGCACCACCTGTGCCCTCCCCGAGCCGCATGTCCAAATGAAGCATGGGCTCCAGCTTGAGCTCGCGGAGCACCGCCGCGTGCCCGCGCTCGTCCGAGGCGTGCGAAGCGAGCATGTACGCAGCGCTTGCAGGCGCAAGTGCACGCGCTGCGAGGGCAGCTGCGCCGGAAATAAAGCCGTCCAACACGACTGGACAGCGATGTGCGGCTGCGCCGAGGATAACTCCTGCCAAGGCGGCAATCTCCAGACCGCCGACCTTAGTGAGCACGTCGAGCGCATCATTTGCATCTGGCTGGTTCACGTCCAATGCGCGGCAGACAACCGCTATTTTGCGGGTAAGCCCAGCCATATTTACACCCGTTCCCCGGCCTACGATAACTTCCGGCTCTAGCCCGGTAAGAGCACATACGACCGCAGCGCTGGCTGTGGTATTCCCGATGCCCAGCTCTCCAGTAACGAATAGCCGTGTGCCACCTTTGACCGCTTCTATTACAGCTCCAGCTCCGGCCAAAATCGCCTGTTCCGCTTCCGTACGCAGCATCGCTGGCCCTTTAGCTATATTCGAAGTACCCATGCGTACCTTTCGGTCCACCAGATTCGCGTGAGCGACATCCGCATTCACGCCAACATCTACCACCTTGACATCTGCGCCCGCATGGCGTGCCAGCACATTAATTGCTGCGCCACCTGACAGCATGTTATACAGCATTTGCTGTGTAACCTCAGCCGGAAAGGCACTGACTCCCTCTTCACACACCCCGTGATCCGCAGCCATGACCATAACCGTTTTACGATCGAATTCAGGCTTATCCACTCCTGTAATTCCTGCTAGCTGAATGACCACACTTTCCAACTTTCCAAGACTTCCCGGTGGCTTTGTTAATTGGTCCAAATGGGCTGAAGCTGCCGAGGCCGCCACCCCATCCGGCTGGGCAATGCTATCGATCAGCTGACGCAGCTTGTCGTTCATACCTTCCACTCCCTGCTCTTTTTAAGTGTGTTTCATCGTTTATTTAATCTGCTGTATCCGAAGCGCTCCTGCGCAGCAAGAGCTGCGGCACACCGCTATCAGGATGCGGAAGCATCACAGGCTCAACACCGTATACTCGTCGAATCCGATCCTCAGTTAATAACTTCGATGAAGCTCCCAATCCTTCAACCATTCCATCCTTGAGTACAAGCAAATCTTCGCAAAATTGGGCTGTCAAGTTAAGATCATGCAAGACCGCAATGATCGTCACACCCGTTTCTTGGCGCCAATCTGCCAGCAGTTCCATAAATTCAAGCTGATAGCGCAAGTCCAGATAGGTCGTAGGCTCGTCCAGCAGCAATATTCGTGGCTCCTGCACCATTACTTTTGCCAAAGCTACACGCTGTCGCTGTCCCCCACTCAAACGGTCTAATGCTCTGTCCGCCAGCGTGGTAAGACCCAATCGCTCCAGCACGCGATCCGCGATCGCCTCCACATCAACACCCTTTTCCCTGCCTAGCCAGTCCTGATGGGGAAAACGTCCCATTTCTACGACTTCCCTGACGGTGTATCCCACGGGAGGAAGCCCTTCCTGTTGGAGTACGGCTATGAGTCGGGAAAGCTCTTTCCTGCTGTAGCTACCGACCTTTTTGCCATAGATATGAACGTTTCCCGAAGTTGGCTGATCTACACCGGAAAGCAAATGCAACAAGGTCGATTTTCCACTGCCGTTCGGACCAATAATCCCCCACCAAGTTCCTTCGTCGACGCTCCAGCTTATATTTTTTAAAGCATGGAACTCTCCATAGGCACGTGTCAGACCCACTACCTCTAATGCCCGATCACGCACCTTCTGTGATTCACTTTGTTCTGTCACAGCAGTCCCCCCCTGCGCAGCTTCTTGTTTCGGTACAGGAGATATGCGAAGAACGGTGCCCCAACAAAGGCCGTCATCACGCCCAGAGGAATTTCTGTGGGGGCTAACAATGTGCGAGCCGCCGTATCTGCCCAAGCCATAAAAACAGCTCCGCCGAGCGCAGATAATGGAACAATCATACGGTAATCAGGACCTGTCACCAGACGAATGATATGCGGTACAACGAGTCCAACAAAGCCAATCACGCCACACACCGAGACAGCGGCTGCTGTCAGCAGCGTGGAAATAATCAGAACAGATAGCTTCGTCGCATCTACATGAACTCCCATGTGCGCCGCCTGACGTTCACCCAAAGCCAAAATATTCAGCACACGTGCCCGGTTCCATAGAAATACCAGCCCTATGACCACATAAGGTAAAAGGATTCCTGTATATGACCAACCGCGCAGACTAAGACTTCCCATCGTCCAGTACAATATTTCATTGACCGTCTCCTTCGACATGGCTGTCAGAAAGGAAACAACCGCTCCCAGAAAGGATTGCATCACCACACCCGACAAAATGAGACTTTGTGTCGGAATTTTCCCACCTTCCCGTGCCAACGTCAGCACCATCCACAGCGTAAGCATTCCGGTCGTAAATGCCACTAGCGGCAGCGTCCATATGCCAACAAATGAAAATTGAAGGCCCCAATAAATCAGTACTGCCGCTCCTACCGAAGCCCCCGAGGATACCCCCAGTGTATACGGATCAGCCAAAGGATTACGCAGCACACCCTGAAATCCGGCTCCCGCCAGCGCCAGCGCTGCTCCTACCAACATTCCCAGTAACACTCGTGGCAATCTGACCTTCAAAATAATCTGCTCTGAGGATGTATTCCAATCCGGTGTAAACGTATCGCCTAACCACGGTAGGTGGTTAACCAGAATGCCCGTGATTTGGCTGACCGGAAGCTTGGCCGAGCCGATGCCAAGACAGAGCAGCAGCGTCAGCAACAGCAGGACAAGACCTGTCCCTCCAAAGCCGATCAGTTTACGGTTCATTTGAAAATTTCAGGATACACGCCCTTGGCCACTTCCTTGAGACCTTCCGTTACGCGTGGACCCGGACGACTGATCAAATTATCATCCACGGCAAACACCCGGTTGTGGCGAACAGCCGATATTTGATCCCATCCACTGCGAGCTTTAATGATATCACCGAGCGTCTGGCCCGTTTTGTCGTCCTTGACACTTTTGCTGTACAAAATCACGTCAGGGTTCGCAGCAATAATATTTTCCTCACTGATTTGGTACCACCCCTTCTGCGTGGCACCTACATTTTCGCCGCCCGCCAACGTAATCAGCTCGTCCATAAACTCGCCTTTACCCACTGTCCAGCCTGGTGAAAACTCGACGTATACCCGCAGCTTCTGCCCTTTACCGATATTTTTAATTCCTTCTTTTACTTCTGCTACATCTGCTCTCATCTTGTCAGTCACCGCTCTTGCTTCTCTCTGATGATCGGTGATTTTCCCATACAATTCGATGTTAGCCATGACATCTTCCACTGTCTTCGGTTCCGTTTTAAAAATCATAATTCCCATGTCGCGCAGCTTGGTCGTAGCCTGTTCACTAAGTGATATCCCTGCAAAAACGACTTCCGGGTTCGCAGCAATGATCGCCTCTTCGTTCGGTTTCATAATACCGCCCACTTTAGGCTTTTTCGTAGCTGCTTCCGGGTAATCAGAGTAGTCGGAGACGCCGACAATTTCCTTATCCAGCCCAATGGCGAACAACGCCTCGGTTTCTGCCGGGGAGACGGAAACGATTTTATCCGGCGCTTTTTTGAATGTAAATTCCTGTCCTGTTGCATCTTTAACTGTGAGCGGGTAAACCGTTTTGCCCGGAGGCTCTTGTGCGTTTACTGCCTGTCCCGGCTGCTGTGAAGAAGCCTGACCCTCTTTATTTTCTGCATTTTTTCCATTAGCGCCACATGCACTCAGCACAACTGCCAAAATCAGAGCCAATAGACCTGTTGTCCACACCTTTATTTTTTTTCCTGCCATGATTTGCACCCCTTCATAAATAAATCGTTAAGAGCGTTACTTGAACATCATCAGATATCTTCTAAATCTAGCCTTCTTTTCCTATCAAAAACCCCCGCATCCTCATATCAGGACACAGGGGTCACGTTAGCGCAGATCGTGCGCAGGCGGCAGCTTCTTTCCGCATGGACAGTCACTGCGAACACGTCATCCTTTCCTCGAAGGATTATGGTGACAGGCGGACGGGCAGGTATCCTGACTTATGGTAAAATACATGTCCTGAAATTCTTTCATATGCTTAGTAACATATAAAGAGGACTAACGGGCATGTTTCCATTTACAGTGGCGGGACCGCGCCGGATTCACACCGACTTCCCTTTTAACAGCGCAGGGAGGGAAACCATAGTTTCATCACGCTGCGCCGACCTCGTCTGCTGGATATTTGATGTAGTGGTAGTCAAGCCGTTCTTTTACTTGATGATTATAGGTTAAAATGAGGCGGCTTACAACCCAAACAGCCTCTTTATCCGCTGGTGTCTAACCTAATGAGGAAGCATTTCCGCTATGTAATTGTGCGGTCCTGCCAGCCTCAATTGAATCCTTAATGCTTCTCCCGGCTTCGGATTCAGACTCCAAAAATCATGGCCCGGTATCAGCATGCAAGCTAGCTGACGAATTACGCCACCATGCGTAACGACCAAAACAGAGGGCGACGTAGCAGTCAAATCCATGGGTTGAACTTCCATAGCAACACGCCATTCATACAGAGAGTCAAGAAATTTGCGCAGACGATTTACAAAATCTGTCCAAGACTCTCCACCAGGTGGGGTGATCCGTTGCGGCTCATCAATCCAAGCCCGATACAACGACACATCCTTGAGCATGTCATACGTTTTTCCATCCCACTCGCCAAAATGAAGCTCTCGCAGACATGGTTCCATCATAGGAGGCATAGTAGATAGGGAACGCCCAGACGTCAACTCTGATTCCGGCACAATGATCTGCAAGGTCTGGCGACATCGCATTAAGTCGCTGCAATAGATTCGAGCAAAGGACTGACCTTGCAATTTTTCCTGCAAAGGCTTTAATTCCTGCTCTGCCCCCGGTAGCAAACCTAAGTCGGAGTGTCCCAGATATCGACGTTCCTTGTTCCATAAGGTTGTGCCGTGACGAACTAACACGAGCTCCATATCCCAATGCAGATCTTCTTTAGCATCATACGGCACCTTATCCTCCTGTGAGTTCGGTCTTTGTGCGTATTCTACTGTCCTTTTTGCTGCTATATCTTGTTTCAAGAAATGTCACTTCCTGCTCGATCATTATTCAGTGTGTCACTCCTCACCCTCACCGCACCCATCCCAAGGCAAAACAACCTGCGGCTCCTAACAAACACAATCCTACAAACATACTGGACACGGCGAACATCAGCTGGATCGTATGCCGTATATCTTTCGACTCTAGCGGTCGTATCCAATCCCCCATGTATGCACGAAAGGAGCGCACGCCATGATACACATTATATCCTCCAAGACGAATCCCCAATGCACCAGCAACAGCCGATTCCGGGAAGCCACTGTTCGGACTTGGGTGCAGACGAGCGTCTCGCTTGACTGTGCGCCAGCTTCTTGCAGCATCTCGTTTGTACATCCACGCCGCTATCACAAGCATTGCCGCTGTCAGGCGTGCTGGAATGTAGTTAGCCACATCATCTAGACGTGCTGAAGCCCAGCCTAAATGCAGATACTTTTCATTTTTGTAGCCAACCATGGAATCGAGCGTATTCACAGCACGATAAGCCAGCGCCAAGGGTGCTCCCCCGATCAAGGCATAAAAAAGCGGGGAAATAATCGCGTCCACGATATTTTCAGCGACCGTTTCAACCGTACCGCGTACAATCTCAGGCTCATCAAGTTGCTGCGTATCCCGCCCGACTATCATGCCCAGCTCCCGCCGTGCCGCAGCCAGGTCATCCGCCTGCAACGCTCGGTAGACTGCCATTCCTGCATCCTTTAGTCCTTTGGAAGCAATCGTGGTCGCAATCAGCACTATTTCTGCGCCGACAGATAACCACGGATGAATCCAGGCAAGCAATTGCAACAGCGCCCAGGCGAGCGCAAAGGAGCCTCCCGCCACAATGAGTGGAAGCAGTATACCCGCACGTTTCAGCCCCCGGTCACTTCGGACCTGGCGGCGAATCAATTTTTCCAATGCCGAAATGGCATGTCCCATACCGATGACTGGATGCGGCAACCACCTCGGATCACCGATCATCCTGTCCAAAAGGTAGGCTGCCAGGATAATCAAGCTAACTGTCACGCCGCTGTTCCTCCTCCAGCACTTCACCCAATACAGATAGCAGCCTGTCGTTGGCTTCTGCATCCTTGACCGCAATCCGAAAATGGCTCGTCGTCAGTCCCGGATACATAGCACAGCTACGTATAAGAACTCCGCGTTGTCCAAGCGCCTGCTGAATAGCCGATGCACTCCACGTACCCGGCGCCCTTGCCAGCACGTAATTGGCTTCACCGGGAACGACACCGCAGCCCCATTCCGCCAAGGCGGTTAACAGACGGTTGCGCTCCGCAGCAATCAGCTCCTGTGTTTGGTGCTCATATGCTTGCCCACTTCTCAAACACGCCTCGCCAGCCAGCAACGCCAATCCATTCACACTCCAGGTCACCTGTTTGGCCGTCATTCGCCGGATATAGTCCGGATGAGCAATCGCATAACCCAATCGTAGGCCAGGAATGGCATAAAATTTGGTCATTGACCGGATCAAAATCACATGAGGATAGCGATCCAGCACAGGCAGCAGTGAGATTCGCCGTTCCAGCGGAATAAAATCAATGAATGCTTCATCCACCACCAGCACGGTCCCCGTTGTGCCAGCCGCCTCTGCCAGCTCGCACAGCTCTTGCTCACCATACTGCACACCGTTTGGATTATTCGGCTGCCCGAGGAACAAAACATCTACCTGCTCCATGAGCTGAAGGATGTCCTCCACGTCCGCCTTCCATTGAAGCGAGGCCTTCCCATACACCCGGTTGACCTCGGCTCCGAATTTGCCAGCCAGCTCGGCATATTCCGAAAAACACGGCTCCACTGTACCCACACGCTTAGGAGCTAGTCCCAATAACAAGAGCGCCATGCTCTCAGCCGCTCCGTTTCCGATACTTAACGACTCCGGTGGAACATGCAGTCGCCGTGCGAGCATATTTTTAAAATTCCGATGCCCAGGGTCTGGATAGCGAATCACAGTGTCAAATGAGTGTTGCAGCGCCTCAAGCACCTCAGGCGGTGGACCAAGCGGATTAATATTTGCACTAAAATCTACAAAATCAGCAGCAGTCCCGCCAAATGTCGCCGCAGCTGTTTCCCTGTCCCCGCCATGACCGTAAACCTCTATCATTGCCTCTCATCCTTTCCGCCCGTTTCCAATCATTTAGCTCCATTATGAGGCTGCTTTTTGCGTCCCGTCAATGCAAATGAGCTTTTGTACATGGCTCACTTGGGTTACAATAGAAGGAGGCACACATAAAATTACACAGTTTATATACGGAGGAATGGACATGCTGTTCATCGACAACCAGGGGATACACGATCCAGCCATTAATCTTGCTATTGAGGAATACGCGCTCAAGCATCTACCGCTGGACGACAGCTATTTGCTGTTTTACATTAATCAGCCTTCTATTATTATAGGCAAGCATCAAAATACCATTGAAGAAATCAACGCCGAGTTTGTCAGAGATAACAATATTCAAGTCGTTCGTCGCCTGTCCGGCGGCGGTGCTGTATATCATGACCTCGGTAATTTAAATTTCAGTTTTATTACCAAGGATAACGGGGAGTCCTTTCATAATTTCCTTAAATTTACGCAACCTGTGATTGATGCTCTGCGCCAAATGGGAGTAGAAGCTGAAATGACAGGCCGCAACGATCTGCAGGTCGGAGAACGTAAAATTTCAGGAAACGCCCAATTTGCCACACGCGGACGTATGTTCAGCCACGGTACATTGATGTTTAACCTGAATCTGGACAATGTGGCTGCATCACTGCATGCCAATCCCGAAAAATTCAAATCCAAAAGCACTAAATCTGTCCGCAGTCGCGTAGCTAACATCAGCGAACTGATGGACCGTGAGATGACCATAGAGCAATTTCGCGAGGAACTGTTGCGTTTCATATTCGAATCAGAATTGGATCAAGTACCTCAATATAAGCTCACCGATACCGATTGGGCCAAAATCCATGAAATATCCAAAGAACGCTACCAATCGTGGGATTGGAACTACGGTCTATCCCCCGAGAGCAATATCAAGCACACACGTAAATTTCCAGTCGGTATTATTGATATCCGCATGGATCTTAAGGAAGGCTACCTCCGTGATATTAAAATCTATGGGGATTTCTTCGGTGTGGGTGACGTTGCTGATATTGAAAACATCCTGCGCGGCAAGCGTTATGATGAAGGTGAGGTACGTCAAGCCTTATCCTCTCTCGATTTGAAGCACTATTTTGGTAATATTGAGTTGGACGATTTTGTTGGACTTGTATTTTTGGAAGACTAACCGTTACTTTTTCCCATCGTTTCAAACCAATACTTCAGTGGTTATAAGGGGACAGGCTCTTATAGGAGCCGTCCCCTTTTCCTTGCGATATTGTCATTTTGAATATTATAAGATACAATTTTAGCATTGCCCCATGATAGAGATAAAGGAGAGAATACCGATATGTATAAATTAATTGCCATTGATATTGATGATACACTCATTAACGACCAAAAAGAAGTTACACCAGCGACACAACAGGCATTAGAAGCTGCTGTAGCGAAAGGTGTGGTGGTTACCCTCGCTACTGGACGAGCTTATGCCTCTGCACACAAAATTGCTCGCCAGACTGGTTTGAACGTGCCGATCATTACGTATCAAGGAGCTTTGGTTAAAAACCTGCTGGACGAAAACGTGCTGTATGAGCGTTATGTTCCACTCGTGGCTGCACGTCGTCTGTATGAATTCTGCGTGGAACGCAATCTGCATCTACAAACGTATATTGATGACAAATTGTACACACGTGAAGATAATCAGAAAATCAAAGATTACACGGAGCTGAACAACACGGAATATTTTGTAGAGCCTGTATTCAGTAAAGTTATAGAGCAGCCGGCTCCTAAATTGCTGATTATCGACGAGCCGGAAGTGTTGGATGAATTAATTCCTGAACTTCGCGTACTGCTTGGCAATGAAGTTCACATTACAAAATCCAAGCCTCACTTTCTGGAAATTATGCACCATGAAGGCACCAAGGGTCACGCGCTTACCTTCCTTGCAAACCATTTTGGCTGTGAACTGTCGGAAACGATTGCCATCGGCGACTCTTGGAACGACCATGAAATGCTTGAATGCGCTGGTCTCGGCATAGCGATGGAGAATGCCATTCCTGATTTGAAGAAGCTGGCTGATTACATCACTCGCAGCAATAACGAAGATGGTGTTAAGCACGCCATCGACAAATTCGTACTCAATGTTGAATAAGCAAAAAGTGCCTGCTCCCATAATTCTTAAATAAAGTAATACAACAACAAAGCCTCCAAACTGTCGCATGATCAGTAACATACGACAGTTTGGAGGCCTTTTCTGTCAGATCATATAATAACCTGACCGCTATAAAATATCAGGCAGCAGAACGTAACTTACGCCTGTTCACCAAACGGATAATTCCATTGTTCATAAGGATTAGTCCGGTCACAATGAGCAGCACCCCAACCAGCATCCACCAGCTTACATGCTCTCCATACAACAACGCTCCCAAGCCCACCGCAATCGGCGGTGATATATACAGCCACGTCGTCGGAAACAGGGGATTTGTACGCTCCATGAGCCAGTAGAACAGTGTATGTGCAATCATCGAACCAAACAGGATCAGATAGAGTAAAGACCCCATGGCAGGAAGGTACTGCCACCCCTCAGAACTCCACGGTTCCGTGATCGCAGACAGTAACAGCAGCATCCATCCCCCATGGATCATTTGCGCCGCATTCAGGGCAATCGGGTTCGTTTCACGAAATACATCCATCACTCGCTTGGAATAAAGAGCTCCCCCTGAATAACACAGCTCCCCCAGCAAAATAACAAGGCATCCCGCCAGCCACAGACCACTGATCTGAACCGCCAATCCGGGCAGCACAACCAGCACCACACCAAGAAAGCTGATCATGCAGCCAACGACCGTAATCCGTGACGTTTTTTGCCGTAGCAGTACAGATTGCAAAATGACGATCATCATCGGCCCAGTAGCTGACAGAATAGCTCCGATCCCGGAGCTGACATATTGCTCTGCCCAATACAAGGCCGAAAAGGTACCGAAGGTCGTTCCTGCTCCAATCAGCAACATTTCCTTACGCCATAATAACGACCATTTCACCTTTCCGGTCAGCTTCATAGCAATAAATAATATCGCACCTGCGGCGAAAAAACGTACCCCTGCCGATAAAAACGGCGGAAGCCCGGCTTCCACTCCCACTTTTATGGCCAAAAACGTTGTGCCAAAAATAAGACACATTACTGTAAACGCGATCCCAATCATGATACGTCCCTCTCCCTTCAGTTGCTTTTAAGCATACAGGGAGACGAACAGAACAGTTGTATAACTACAGAACAGTTGTATACGTTTTTGAAGTGCTATATAGTACAATACACACAAAGGAGCGTGGATAGCATGGGTAAGAACAACAGCGAACTACTTTTTCCAGCCGATCATGCCTTAAAGCTGTATGAGCAGGTTATCCATTATGTAACTGTGCGGATCGATCGCGGGGATTGGCAAACAGACATGAAGCTGCCGTCCGTACGAAGCTTGGCTCAGGAGCTGGGTGTACATCGGCTAACTGTTTTCCGGGCATATCAGGAGTTGAAGCAACGAGGACTGGTCTATGTAAGGGACAAATCAGGATATTACGTTCATGCTTCCCAAGCGACTGGACATGCAAAATATGCTGGCTACTCGAGACATACGTCCATAGACCTCACGATTCACTCCAAATCTGCCCATGCGGCAGATGATCCGTCAGTTTCAGCCTGGAGAGGAATGGATGGACTTACCCGCGTTCAATCAGTGAATGCGAATTTCCAGTTTTCCAAAGCGCTGATTGACCCCTCTCTCCTGCCCAACCGATTTTGGGGAGAGCTGATGATGCAGGTTTTTGAAAAGCATCCGAAAGTAGCAGCCACCTATTCCGCTGTACAGGGTGATACCGAGCTTCGGGAGGCCATGGCGCAGCATTTTAGCGTGGATAAGCATTTTGCTTTATCACCGGATGAAGTGATGATTACCTCGGGAGCACAGCAAGCCATTGATTTAATTGCCCGATCTCTGCTCCATACAGGAGACCGTGTATTGATCGAACGCCCTGCTTATGGTCCTGCCATGGAAATATTCCGCAGACAAGGCGCACGTCTGACCATGACCGATATTCGACCAGAAGGATATGATATGGACCAGATTGAGTGGTGCATGAAAACGGAAAAACCACGTCTCTTTTATATGAATCCGACATTCCACAACCCGACGGGCTTTACGGTCCCCGATGAGCAACGCAAACGACTGCCTGAACTAGCCGAGCGCTACGGCTGCCTCATTGTTGAGGATGACAGCACCTATGACATCAGCTTTGGGCAAAAGCCTCCTTCTCCGATTTTCGCCTATGATGTTTCGGGAAGCGTCGTCTACATTCGAAGTTACAGTAAATATGTCGCACCCGGTCTACGAATCGCAGCCGTGACCTGCCGACCACAGCTCATGAACAGCCTGCTCAACGTCAAAGCGTTGGTGGACAATGGATCGCCACTGCTGAATCAAAAGCTATTTTTAGAATACTTTCAATCTCCACGTATGCAGCAGCATATTAAAAAACTATGTATCGCGCTCCAGATTCGTAAGGAAACGATGGAAGACAGTCTCCGCGATTCCGGTTGGACATGGACCAGCCCAGCGGGAGGACTCAACCTGTGGCTCCAGCTGCCTTCTACGTTGAAACCTAATGAATTACTTGCCAAAAGTGTACAAGAATCTGTATCCTTTGTCCCCGGCAATGTATTTGATCCCATCGGCGCAGAGGGTAAAACGCATGTACGACTGTCCTATTCATACGCCAACGAGCTACAAATCAAAGAAGGAATCTCCGCCCTTCTACGTATCAGTCGAACGATGTAAAGGTAAAATGCACCTTTATTCTAACGGCAAACTCATGCCGGTGTGTGCCAAACTAATCCCTTCCAGAAGCCCATAATTGCGTGTGACATCCACATCATGGGACATATGTGTAAACACTGTGCTTTGGGGCTTAAGCCTTCCTATAAGCTCCTGTGCCTCCAGCATGTCATATACAGAGCGGGTGGCATACTCGGCCTCCTCATGATAAAAACTCGTTCCCAGGACGAGCAAATTCAGATTGTGCAAAGGCAGAATTTCCGCCTCATTTAATCCAATCGAATCCGAACAGTAGGCCCACGAGAAGCCGTCCTTTTCCAGGCGATAAGCGTAGGCATATCCGTTCTTCCCGTGATTCACACGCCATCCCCGGATATTCCACCCGCCAAGTTGGGCTCCCTGATCTACTGGAATAAGATCCAAATTTCCAGAGAGCCAGGAAAATTGCCGCAAGATCGTGTCGATCACTTCCTGTGGCGCGTACAATCGACCTCTGTTCCCAGTCCAGCGACAGGCATCTGCCCATTCTGGTAATCCTCCAATATGGTCAAAATGTGCATGTGTCACAAGGATCGTAGGGATAAAACGCAGATCGCGTAATTCTAGCTGTCTGCGCCAGTCCGGGCCACAATCAATCATAAAGTCCTCCGTCTCGCTTTCGATCAGCACAGACGATCTCAATCTTATGTTCGCCCCTGTCGTGCGAGCTTCTGTGCATACGAGACAATCACAATATACACGCGGAACCCCCATTGCATCCCCCGTGCCAAGAAAAATAAGCCGATTCATGGTTTAACTCCTATCTATTTGGGTCTTTTTACTACTATTATAACGAACAGACCGATTCTACGTAAATCATCTGCGTAAATCCTTCCAGCGTCCAACGCCAAAAGGAGCATGCCCAAAGCCGTGAAATCAGGCTAGACATCCCCCCAAGCGTGATCATATATATTTGAGAATTTTGCAAAAGCCTGATTTTTAAATGATGATAGGCATGGGATCTTCCTTCAGGCGGTTTTCCACCATCCAGCTGGACTGGTCATTATATAGATAGGCTCGATGCACCAACACTCGCACCTGCTGACCAGGTTCCAGCGTAGACTTCTCCAGCGAACGGTACGTCATGAGACGATGGTCCCCAACTTGTACTTCAACCATCCACTCACTTCCACGAAAATGCAAATGCTTCACTACGCCTTCCTCGGTCGCCGACAGAAGCGTAAATTCCTCGCTTGGCCCGACATCAATATACTCCGGACGGATCAAGGCACGTGTTCCCACTCCAGCAGCTTCTTCGAAGCCTTTGAGACTGCCTGCCTGTTCAATCACCGTAGATTCCCCAATGAAGGAAGCCACGAACGGGGTACCCGGTTTTTTATAAATATCCCAAGGCGTTCCCTTCTGCTCCAGTCGTCCCTGATTAATCACCATAATTTCATCCGCTACTTCAATCGCCTCATCCTGATCATGGGTGACAAAAATTGAAGTAATGCCCACCCGCTCAATCAACTCTCGCAGCCAGGTGCGCAGCTCCTGACGAATCTTGGCATCAATAGCTGCAAAAGGCTCATCCAACAGCAGCAATTGAGGCTCTGGTGCCAAAGCACGCGCAAAAGCAACTCGCTGTCGCTGTCCACCTGACAACTGATGCGGATAACGATGCTCAAATCCTTTGAGCCCCGTTAGTTCGACCAACTCCGTGACCCGTTCCTTGATACGGGTTTTGGAGCTTTTTTTCACTTTCAGACCAAAGGCAATATTGTCGTAGACGCTCATGTGCTTGAACAAAGCATAGTTTTGAAATACAAATCCGATTCCACGTTCCTGCGGGGACAGCTCGTTTACCCTTTTTCCATGAAAATGAATTTCTCCCGCATCCGGTTGCTCCAGACCCGCCAAAATGCGAAGAATGGAGGTTTTCCCCCCACCACTTGGACCGAGTAAGCCAATAAGATGGCCCGCCTGAATATCAAAAGATACGTCCTTTACTGCATGAAAATTACCGAAATGCTTGTTTAATCCTCTTACTTCCACATGCATATCCGTACACTTCCTTTCCGCTTCTGGACCTGTTCAGGAACAGCAGCAGCCTTGCTTACCGCAAAGCACGTACCTCATTTAAAATCATTTAATTATTCCAATGCATATACTATGTTTTTTCTTATGTGATACTTTATCAAAGGAAAGTAATTTTCGTCAACTCTATATATTATATTAGGAATTAAAAGGGTAAAGTATTAGGAAGAAAGGAGATGGAGTTATTGTTGCATACTTTAGAATTATCCACTACACGGCGAGATGAAATTCGTGATATTACACGAGAGGTTGCTTCATTGATCGAAAAAAGCGGGGTGCAACAAGGAACCGCACTTGTTTATTGTCCACACACGACAGCCGGCATCGCCATTAATGAAAATGCAGACCCAGATGTCAAACATGATGTGATGTTAAGACTAGATGAAGTCTATCCGTGGGAGCATCCCCAATATCGCCATATGGAGGGAAATACAGCGTCCCACCTAAAATCCATCACGACAGGCCCCTCACAAACGATCATCATCCATGATGGAAAGCTGTTGCTCGGACGATGGCAGGGACTTTATTTTTGTGAATTCGACGGACCACGCAGACGTCAATACCATGTGAAAATCATGAAGGGCTGACGGAAACGGGTAAAAAAACAGACCATGATGTTTTCCTACTGGATGCATCATCGTCTGTTAAATTCTTAGTCGCTTTCGCAAAGTACCGTAATGATAAGTCACCGTCATGAAGTGCATACACCTAGAAAAGCGCCCTACATGTTCATGGGTGAAGCGTGTGAATGCAGGTACGCTCATAGGTGTCTGCACAGCAGCTTTACATGTGCTAAAGCAGCGGGCCTAATTTCTTCAAATGTTAAACCGTCCTGAATATAAAAGGATACAAAGCCATGCATGGATAAAAACAGGCTTTTCGGTACCCTTGAGCAATCTTCCTCCGAATGCCCCAGACCACTCAATTCTTGACGGATCATGGACGCAAATAGTTCCACACAACGGTTTTGCTCTGTGCGACAGTATGCAAATAGTTCTTCATCGTGCATCATAAACATAATTTCGTACTGATATGGATTTTCCAAACCAAAACGGATAAATTCCAGCATCAAGTACTCCAGCCTGCTCAAGCCATTATCAGGCGTACCTGTTGCTGCTTGCAGTAGAATCCCACGCAATGTATTAAAATCTTCAATCACAATAGCATAGAACAGTTCAGCCTTCTCTTTAAAATGATAATATAACGAACCATGACTGTACCCCAGATGCTGGCCAATGCTGCGCATTGAAATCGCACGGTAGCCCTTGGTAATAAACAAGTGCCTAGCCGCTTCCAGAATCCGCCCTCTTGACAACTCCTGTTCTACTGCTCTTCTAGCCATATTATTTATTCCCCTTCAATAAAGTAAAGCTGCTCTCCCTCCGACACAAGCGATTGCCCCTGCGTCAAGTCTGTTATCCAGTTGCTGAAGGATTCCGCATCACCAGCCAGCGGCAGACAGGTTAAGGTAACTTTATCCGTAAACATTGTTTCTCCAGTACGGATGCTGCGATTGCGTAATTCATTTTCCACTTTGCCCAACCAGGTATAATCCAATTCTACAAAAACTTCACGATGCAGCACACGTGTAATTGCATCCCCTGCCTCGATTGCTGCAACAGCACCATCTGAATACGCGCGAATCAGACCGCCTGCTCCCAACAAAATCCCACCAAAGTAACGGGTAACAACAATAGCGACATTTTTCAGCTTTTGGTTGCGGATCACCTCCAAAATAGGCTTTCCAGCCGTACCACTCGGTTCTCCGTCATCCGATTGCTTTTGGATTTCGTCTCTTTCCCCAATCATGTAAGCAGAACAATTATGGGTAGCGTTCCAATGCTCTTTTTTGATGCGCTCTATGAAAGCAACTGCTTCTTCCTCAGTTTGAACAGGCTGAATATGGCCGATAAAACGGGATTTTCGGATCACAATTTCCTTGTTGCCGGCACCGCGTACGGTTCGGTATTGTTCCAACATACACGTATAACCTTCCTTACTTCATTTTACAAGAAAGCAGTCCCCCGCTACTGGCAGCTGGTGAACTGCTTTCCTGTACTTTAATTGCTGCTATACACTATAACACTTCTGACCGAAATCCTGTTTCGCATCAGAGATTACAGCACTCTTATTCAGACAATCTCGCTTCAAGCTCAGCTTTTTCTTTTTCGAAGCCTGGTTTACCGAGCAGCGCAAACATGTTCTTCTTGTAAGCTTCTACGCCCGGTTGATCGAACGGATTTACACCCAACAGGTAGCCGCTGATGCCGCAAGCTTTTTCGAAGAAATAAGCAAGATAGCCGAAAGAGTAAGGGCTTAAGTCAGGAATATTTACAATCAAGTTCGGTACTTGTCCGTCTGTGTGAGCCAGCAATGTACCTTGGAATGCTTTTTTATTTACAAAATCCACAGTTTTGCCTGCCAGGAAATTCAGTCCGTCCAGATCATCCTCATCTGCTTCGATGGTGATGTGACTAGGTACATTTTCTACTTGGATTACCGTTTCGAAAATATTGCGGCTGCCTTCCTGAATGAATTGTCCCATGGAGTGCAGGTCTGTCGAGAAATCAACAGAAGCAGGATAAATGCCTTTGTAATCCTTGCCTTCGCTTTCTCCGTACAACTGTTTCCACCACTCGGATACAAAATGAAGAGACGGCTCATAGTTTACGAGAATTTCAATTGCTTTACCTTTGCGGTACAAAGCGTTACGAACGGCTGCATATTGATAAGCCTCGTTCTCAGCTACATTCGGGTTGCTGTATTCTTTGGAAGCGTCTGCCGCCCCCTGCATCATTTCTTCGATGTTAATGCCTGCAGTAGCAATCGGCAACAAGCCTACTGCTGTCAGCACAGAGTAACGACCACCCACATCATCAGGAATAATGAAAGATTCGTAGCCTTCTTCGTTAGCCAGTTTTTTCAAAGCGCCACGTTCTTTATCGGTCGTTGCATAAATACGTTTGCGCGCTTCTTCTTTACCGTATTTTTTCTCCAGAGCTGCACGGAATACGCGGAATGCGATAGCTGGCTCTGTTGTCGTACCTGATTTGGAAATGACGTTCACAGAGAAGTCTTTACCTTCAATCAGTTCCAACAGATGATTCACATATGTAGAGCTGATGTTGTTGCCTGCAAAATAGATAGCTGGGCCCTTGCGTTGATCTTTAGGCAGTGCATTGTAGAAAGAATGCGACAGCATTTCGATCGCAGCACGTGCTCCAAGGTAAGAACCGCCGATACCGATTACGATCAGTACTTCGGAATCGCTTTGAATTTTAGCAGCAGCCTTTTGGATGCGCGCAAACTCTTCTTTATCATAATTGGTAGGCAGGTCGATCCAACCTAAGAAATCGGAACCTACACCGGTTTGGTTGTGCAGTTGCTCATGAGCCAGCTTGATAGGCTCTGCAAAATAATCAATTTCGTGCTGACCTACAAAGGAGAGAGCTTTAGTGTAATCAAAAATAACTTTTTTAGACATGTTTGGAACCTCCTGTTTGGTATTACTAAGACCATGAATACGAACATAAGGACTTAGGAATAGGATACTTTAATTTGCTGGGCCTGACAAGCTTGCGTTACCTATGTATCCTGTGCTTGACAGCCCCTCCTGTAGATAGGGTAGCATGCCCATGCTACAATTAACTGAGATCAACCTGTTTCAATATTCAATTCAGGGCCGACTCGCATCTGCATCGGACGGCAACTTCCAACAAGAAAGGTGATTAGCAATGAAAAACATCGGATTTATCGGACTGGGCACCATGGGCGCCCCGATGGCATCCAATCTGCTAAAGCAGGGATTCGGAGTCACAGTTTATAATCGCACCGCTTCGCGCTGCGAGCCACTGGAAGAGCAAGGCGCACGTACAGCTTCAACCCCTCGTGAAGCAGCTGAAGGTCAGCACTTGGTCATTACCATGGTCAGTGATGATCATTCCATTCGTGACATCTATTACGGCGAAGACGGTGTGTTTGCCGGCCTTACGGCTGGCATGACCGTGATGGACAACAGCACGATTTCACCTGAGCTGGTCAAACAACTAGCCGCCGAAGCGGACAAGCTGGGCTGTTCCTTCATTGATGCTCCCGTAACAGGCAGTAAGCCTGCCGCTGTAGACGGCACACTCGTGTTCATGGTTGGTGGTAATGCAGAAGCCATTGCGGCACAATCAGATGTTTTTGATACCCTGGGCAAAAAGGTACTTCATATGGGACCTAATGGAAGCGGGGCCGTAGCCAAGCTCGCTCATAATACGATGGTCGGTATTCATAACCTCGCTCTGGCTGAAGGCTTTGCTATCGCGGCTAAATCCGGCATCCCGGCAGACAGCTTCCTTGAATTGGTACAACTCGGATCGGCAGGCAGCAAGGCCGCTGACCTGAAAGGGCGCAAAATCATTGAGCATGATTTTAGCAACCAGTTCTCACTTGCCTTGATGCTTAAGGACTTGAAGCTTGCTTCCTCACTAACAGACAGCCTGTCCATCCCCGCACCTATGTTATCCATTGCCAAAAGCCTATTTCAAGCCGGGCAAACGCAAGGCTACGGCGACGAGGACCTATCCGCTGTCGTGAAGACATACGAAGCATGGATTGGCCGCACCATTGGTGGTCAACCTCTCGAATAAGCTGTACCTTTCTGTGTAACTATACTGCTGTGCTTGTGTACATATGGCATAGCTTTAGGGTAAGCACACTTAGCTTGAAGGCTGAGTGTGCTTACCCGTTTTAGCTTACTATTCGGGATAAGAACAGCAATAATCAGTTACACTTCGTACTTCCAGCTTGAAGGAAGACTTTGCAGGTACGTGAAAGGTTGCTGTCCCTTGTATTTCCAGCCATTCCTCAGTACCTGGAAGTAACACTCTCAGATCCCCTGCCAAAATCTCCATAATCTCACGGGAATCCGTGCCGAACTCGTACGTTCCTGGCAGCATAATCCCCAGTGTAACCTTACTACCGTCACCCAGGATGACTGTACGGCTTGTAACCTGACCATCGTAATAAACGTTTGCTTTTTTAACTACGCTTACTCCATCAAACTGTGTCATTCGTTATCCCCTCATCTGCTCTCAATGGTTGAATGAATATTGGTGCATCATAACATAGATTTGATTCCAGCTTCAGTATGAAAATACACACTGTATCACGTATACAATACACTGGAATTCCAAAGTGATCTTTTCGCAAAACATCAACTGTATGAAACAAACAGCCGTAAGCCTTACTCAGGTTACGACTGTCTGTTTTAGATGCTCCAATGTTTTATTTCAACAAAGCTTTCACACGGCTAACAACATTCTCTACTGTAAAGCCGTATTCCTTAATCACGCGATCGCCAGGTGCGGATGCGCCGAATGTACTGATACCGAGAATGTCGCCTTGGTCGCCAACATATTTTTCCCAGCCCAGTGGATATGCCATTTCTACAGCCAAACGAGCTTTCACTTCTGGCAGCAGAACGGAATCTTTGTATGCTTTGTCTTGTTTTTCGAACAGATCCCAGCTTGGGAAGCTGATAACACGTACTTGAATACCTTGTTCTGCCAGTGCTTCCTGAGCTTTAACAGCCAATTGCACTTCGGAGCCTGTAGCTAGAATTTGAGCAACTGGTTTGCCATCTGTTGCATCTGCAACCACATAAGCACCGCGTTTGATACCTTCGCGTGCATGCTCAGCACTAGCAGCCAGGATTGGCAGGTTTTGACGAGTTAATACCAGAGCAACCGGGTTTTTCTTGTTTTCCAGCGTGTAAGCCCAAGCAGCAGAAGTTTCATTACCGTCCGCTGGACGAATTACTGTCAAGTTCGGGATAATACGCAGGGAAGCCAATTGCTCGATCGGCTCATGAGTCGGACCATCTTCACCTACAGCAATACTGTCGTGAGTCAGAACGTAGGTTACAGGCAATCCCATCAGAGCTGCCAGACGAACAGCTGGACGCAGATAGTCTGTAAATACGAAGAATGTACCGCCGAATACTTTTACACCTTGGTGCAACGCCATACCGTTCATCGCAGCAGCCATACCAAATTCGCGGATACCGAAATAGATGTTACGACCGGCGTAGTCTTCTGGCGTAAAGTTCGTCAGGTTGTTCAAATGTGTCATCGTGGAGCTCTCCAGATCGGCAGATCCGCCTGTTAGGAAAGGTACGTTTGGAGCTAATCCATTCAGAGCATTACCAGAAGCTACACGAGTCGAAACGGCTTTGTCTTCAGTCGTGTACTTCGGAAGGTCACGATCCCATCCTTCTGGGAGATCGCCGTTTACAGCTGTTTCGAACTGAGCTGCCAAATCAGGGTGAGCTGCTTTGTATTTGGCGAACTGTTCATCCCATGCTTTGTTCGCTGCGATACCGCGCTCTTTTACTTTAGCAAAATGCTCGCGAACCTCTTGTGGTACGTGGAAGTCCTCTTCGTATACCCATTTGTAGAATTCTTTAGTCAGCTTGGCTTCTTCTGATCCCAGCGGGGAACCATGAGTACCGCCGTGTCCGCCTTTACCTTGTTTGTTCGGGCTTCCGTAGCCGATGACAGTTTTCACTTCAATCAGCGTAGGACGTGTCGAGTCGCCTTGCGCTTCTTCAATGGCTTTTTGGATGGCTGGAAGGTCGTTACCATCTTCTACGCGCAGTACTTGCCAGTTGTAAGCTTCAAAGCGTTTGGCAACACTCTCGGAAGAGGACAGATTAAGCTTGCCGTCCAGTGTAATATCATTGGAATCAAACAATACAATCAGCTTGCCCAGTTGTAAGCGACCAGCCAGCGAGGCAGCCTCGTGGGAAATACCCTCCATCAGATCGCCATCGCCGCAGATTGCATACGTGAAGTGATCTACAACTTTAAATTCGTCCTTATTATATGTTGCGCCCAGTTGAGCTTCAGCCATTGCCATACCTACGGACATTGCGAGACCTTGTCCCAGAGGACCGGTTGTAGCATCTACACCAGCAGTGTGGCCAAACTCAGGGTGGCCCGGTGTAAGGCTACCCCATTGACGGAATTGTTTCAGTTCTTCCATAGGAAGATCATAGCCGCTCAGGTGCAGAAGGCTGTATAGCAACATGGAACCGTGTCCTGCAGACAATACAAAACGGTCACGGTTAACCCATGTAGGTTGATCGGGATTATGATTCATCGTTTTAGCAAAAAGTTGGTATCCCATTGGCGCGGAGCCCATCGGCATACCAGGATGTCCCGAGTTTGCTTTCTCGATGGCGTCAATTGCCAACGTACGAATAGTTGTGATGGACAAATTGTCGATCGTGGAGTTTTCATCCTTTTGAATCGCTTGGTTCTGGTCAGTCATGGTTAGCCTCCTCATATTGTAAAAAGTATGTCAATTGCATTCGGTCATACTCCCCAACATCACCGCCTGATACAAAAACGATATCTGTTGAAGTGAGTGAATCTGCTTGAATGTTTCAATATGACTTATACATTCTTAAGTATTGTACCATTTGCCGTGAAAGTTTGCCAGATCGTTTATAAAGATGATTGTGGGAAATGTAGTACCGTGTCCTCATATAAATATACCCGTAATGTATTAACCTCATTTAAAAAAATATAAAATCACAAAAATATTATGTACTGACCGGCTATAAGGCTAATAATTCACATGAGGATTTTGCAAAATCCTTATATAAAAAAACAAAGCCCGTTATGCGATGGGCTTTGTTTAACAAAAAATATAGATTCACAAATTTTTCCTAAAATTTTAAGATTAGTTAAAAACGACTGTTTTGTTCTCATGAACCAGAATACGATCCTCTGCATGCCACTTCACGGCTCTTGCCAAAACGACCCGCTCTATGGTGCGACCGATCCGTTTTAGCTCATTTACATCATCTCCGTGGCTTACACGCTGCACGTCCTGCTCAATGATCGGGCCGCCGTCCAATTCTTCAGTTACATAATGCGCAGTAGCACCAATAATTTTCACACCGCGATTATAGGCTTGGGCATATGGCTTCCCACCCACGAATGCAGGCAGAAAGGAATGATGGATATTGATAATTCGGTTGCGATAATGCTCAATAAACTTGGGAGATATAATCTGCATGTAACGGGCCAAAATGATAACGTCAATGTCTTCGCCAATAACCTCTAGTTGGCGACGCTCCGCCTCCGGCTTGGTATCGGCGGTTACCGGAATATGGTGATATGGGATACCAAACGATTCCACATACTCCTTCATATCCGGATGATTACTAACCACCAATGAAATATCCGCGTCCAGATCTCCTGCCTGCCATTGCCACAGCAGTTCTACCAAACAGTGATCTTCTTTGGAAACGAAAATAGCCAGTTTTTTCTTGCGGCTAACCGCAGAAATCGTCCACTCCATACGGAATTGCTCAGCAACAGCGGCAAAATCCTGCTCCAACTGTGGCTGGGTTGCACTCAAATTCGGCAGATCAAATTCAATCCGCATAAAAAACATACCGCCCGACGGGTCCATTGTATATTGGTCAGATTGAACGATATTGGCCCCATGCTCGTACAAAAAACGGGACACGGCCGCTACAATACCTGGTCCATCTGGACAAGATACAAGCATACGCGCGCGGTTTTCATGGGCTGATAGAGTGCTATTTGGCTGATGTTTTACGTGAATTTCCATGTGGCTATTAATCCCCCTTAGCTTATACCGTCACTGGCAAATGACTGCCGGCAAACCAGGCAATCAACCGTTGATTAATGTGTTCTTCGCTCAAATCTGGAAATAGTGCTGCTTCCGTTATCATGTCATACAGACGTTCCAACGGCTCACGTGGATCGGCTTTTCTTGCTTTGGCATCATTTTTCAGCAGAGCCCAGGTGTCCAGAACAAATTTGCGGACATCCACATCCTGTTTTTTGAAAAACGAATGCAATTGCTCTACCTGACCCAAAAACTCATCCCCAAAGCGCTCCTTTACATTTCCGCGAAGCAGGGCAATTTCAACCTCATACATCGGACGCTGAGTTTTGGCTTCCTTCCCAATCCATGGCGTCTCCAAAATAAACGGACGTCCTTGAAGTGCTTCATGATGCACCACATTATGAATAGTCTGATAGCCAATCCAGCCTGATCCGATCGGAGTATGGCGGTCTTTATGAGCGCCAACTGGATTTTTACTGTCATTAATGTGAACAACTGCAATGCGATTCAAGCCGACAATACGGTCGAACTGCTCCAATACACCGTCCAGATCATTTACGATATCATAACCCGCATCGTGAATGTGACAGGTGTCCATACAAACCGTAAGACGCTCGTTACGCTCTACTTTATCTATAATGGAGGCAATCTCCTCAAAGCTACGCCCCATTTCCGTTCCTTTGCCTGCCATCGTTTCAAGCGCGATGTTAACATCTGTCTCCTTCACGCCGTTCAGTACCTCGTTCAAACCATCGGCAATACGCCCGATTCCATATTCCGCATCCTTATCGGTAAAAGCGCCCGGATGCAGCACAATATTTTTCACACCTATCGCGTGTGTGCGCCGAATTTCCTCCTGAAGAAAGCTGACCGCAAGCTCATAGGTATTTTCTTTGTAAGAGCCAAGGTTGATGATATACGGGGCATGCACCACGATATCTTCCATTCCCTTCTCAGCCATTAACTGCTTGCCTTCCTCCAAATACATGGACTCCATCGGCTTACGACGCGTGTTTTGCGGTGCTCCCGTGTATATCATAAAGGAGCTGGACCCGTAAGTAGACGCTTCTTTTGTAGCGCTGAGCAGACCCTTGTCCGAGAAGGACACATGAGAACCAATTTTCAGCATGACCCTGATTCATCCCCTTATCCTGTTATGCTTGTCTTATTTTAATTTAATCATTTTAACGTGATTATTGAAATCAAACAACATAGCTTTTATGGCAACTTTCTTAAATCAGGATTTTGCAAAATTCGATTCCAGTCGCTCCAAAGTGCAATATACAGACGAACCAGACCATTTCGATCAATATATTCTTCATTGAAAGTCGCTTATTGGGCTTTTGCAAAATCCTCAAATAACTCTATTAAGGGAATACGTAGATAAAGTACACATCAGAATATATGTTAGTCAAACAGGGGTAAATAAAATCATGGATTGACACTTAACCGTATAAAGGACATTCATATGAAGTTTTTTTCTCTCGAAAAGGGTTATATTCTATAACGGATGTATTTTTTGTGAATTGGAAGGAGAGCTGGCTCCATGAACATCATCGTATGTGGAGGAACTGGATTGGTGGGGAGTGCACTGGTCAAAAGCCTGCTAGACGACGGATACACCGTGAAAGTCGTTACCCGCAAGCCACTGGTAGGACACGAAGCGAGCCCCCGCTTGCAATATATGAGCTGGAACGAATTAAAACAAAAGCCTGAAGTACTGGAAGGCACAGATGCGGTCGTTAATTTAGCAGGCGAAACGCTGAATCAGCGCTGGACGGATAAGTCCAAACAAAGAATTCTTCAATCTCGACTGCTATCTGTTGCCCGGTTGGCTCAAGCATTGAATGCTCTACAAAAAAAACCGAAAGTAATCATTCAGGCTTCTGCTGTTGCCGCCTATGGTACATCCCTGACCGAAACATTCGATGAAACGAGCCCGCGCTGTTCGGGAGATTTTCTGTCTCAGGTAGTTGAGCAATGGGAAGAAGCAGCCAATGCCTACCCTTCTGAAGCCCGTTTAATTAAGTTACGCATTAGCCTTGTGCTGGACAGAAAAAAAGGGGCATTCCCACTCATGAAGATGCCTTATAGCTTCGGATTCGGCGGCAAAATAGGTAGCGGCCATCAATGGATGAGCTGGATTCATATTGAAGATATCGTTCGTCTGATCACGTACTGCATCCATACGACGGAAATCGTCGGAGCAGTGAATGCTTCATCACCACAACCCTTGACGAACGACCAGTTTGGGAGGACAGTAGCTACGGTATATCACCGTCCGCACTGGTTTCCCGTCCCCAGCATTCTCGTTTCAAAGCTAGTTGGTGAGATGAGCACGCTAGTATTGGATGGTCAGAAGGTAATACCGCGCAAAGCGCTGGAGCACGGATTTAAGTTTCACTATCCTTCACTTAAGGACGCTCTTAAAGAACTCCATTCTTCCCAAAAACAGCATTGAATTGAAAAAGAGGAACTCTTGGCTGGTAGGTAGTGTCACTACCAGCTTAGGGTTCCTCTTTTTAGTCAGATACAATCTCTCAAGCAGACTACAAGTTATTAAGATGCCCCATTTTATTCCCATGAATAGTCCACTATTCATAAAGAAAGAAGCTCTGAATATAACAGGCCTCTTCTTGACATATATCCATATAACCTTCATTTATGATGCATTGGAGGATTTAAAAGAGTCCAACCGGTAAGTATAAGAAACTCCAGCGATTTTAAAAGTATCTCCATCCTTCATTGTGTACTCCTTATAAGGCACCATAGGCTCTCCATTCAGAACAGTTCCATTCGTCGAGGATAAATCCTTAACAATGTGGCTATGTTCTCCTGTAACTATGCAAAGCTCAATATGAGAACGGGAAGCTCCATCCGTATGCTCTACAAACTGAACCAGTTGCGGATCTCTCCCGATGATAAAACTGCCTGCAACGAATTGGTCTGGCTGCAACCGGATGCGCTCTGTCCCTCCACTACCTGGTGGCTTGCGATCCAGGCAAGCCATCGGTGATTGCTGCACTGGTGAAATCTGCATCTCTTGATCTGCACGAAGCAGCATCGTTTCCTGCTTAGATGCAGCATTTAGAAGCTCCGTTACCCCGGAGAGAGACTTATAATAAGCCTCGCTGGTATCACTGGCTTCCAATTCATTTCCCCGTTCCGCACCTTTCCACGATGGCTCGTGTAAGTCACAATTTGCTGAAGTTTTCTTACTATTTTCCGTAACTCGATTTCCCACGCTCTTAGATTCTGAGTTTGGAAAAGTCCATCTCCAGTTCTCCGGCCCTTGATCACTCGAATCGGAAGATTGCTTGTCTTGATGATGACGTCCCGCTACAAATCCGGTCAGCTTATCTACCTGATAACGATCATTTTTGCGCTGTGCTGGGGAAGAAGTAGTTCCTAACCATTCCGAATCCAATACAGGTACTGAATCGCTGTACATATGAGATGAAGTTCGATTGCGCTCCCATTTCCCCGTCCAGCTTATATAAGCAACAGCGGCAAGTACCAAGGTCAGCACCATGGAAATAATCAACGGTACCGTCTCTGGATGGTCCAGATAAATATAACGCCACACGATGGCCGAAGCGAGCAGACATCCGAGAGCAATGTAGGTTTTATATTTTTGCAATCCAGGCTCCACATCTTCTACTTCGTTTTCTGTTACATGCTCGGAATTCTCCTCTGGTTTCACGGACGGTTTGAGCCGATTGATCCGTTTAAGCTCCTGAATCTCCTGTAGAGTTTCCCGATGCTCTCGCGCGTATGTTCCGCCACGATCCGTATAGTTCCCCTGTGAGGTATGAGCAGATAGGATAGGATCGGCTGATGAAAAGGCTCGCTCTTCCATACTTTCTGCCTGCACGCTAGCACTCTCTGTACCAGCCTTCATTCCTTGCAACAGCAGTTCCTTTAGCAAACCCAATTCAAATTCATTTCTATCACACAGATCGAGTATGCGTTGTATATTTTCTCCCTGAAAGTGGGCCACACGAGTCATTAAACGAATAACCATCTGCTTAAATTGACTGCCTGTTTGCCCTGCATACTGTACACTGCGTAAAGGAACATAGGTTAAACTGGCGGTTTCCCTTGTACCTGAACCACTTAGAAAAATATAATCCTCGTGCAAAATAAACTGGCGAATATCTAACATATATTGCGGGCTGCGATGGAGGGCATCTGCCACTTCAAAAAGAATCCGGTAGAAATCAGAAGTCGACACGCCCCCACCTTTCCATAATTGGGAAAGCATGCGTTGCCCCGAAATGTCGTAATGTAACTCAATCTGAAAATCGACTTCCTTTATTCTAAGTTCCAGTAGACCGGGAATCCGATTACCAGTCATCATTCCAGTTTGTACGGAATTTAAATCATCGGTTTTGAGCCCGTCTTCCTTGTTTAGAATCATAAATGTCCCGCCGTTCCGGGCAAAATCCCTGCTTAAACCAAACAATTCATGACCTCCTTAACAATTTCCTATCTCCGTGAGGTAGCATGATCTCCCCCAGCGGACATGTCATGGCAAGAAGTAAAGATAAGCACTGATCGCCCCCGGAATGACTGCCGTCATAAAAGGAAACCTGAGGTGTGCTTCATTTCCACTGGTCAGTGCTTTTCCGCTGCGAAATAGAAAAAATCCTCCTAAATTAAAAGCTACGCGCTGCAGTCTCATGATGGTTTCCCTCTTCCATAGCAAAATCCCTATGCCAATAATACCTGCAAAAAAAATCGAATATAAAGCTGACTGCCATGCAAAAGCGGCACCTGTCCATGCTCCAATCAAGCCGAACAGCTTCACATCTCCTGCACCAACAGCTCCCATCCAGTACAAAATCAGCATGAACCCAAATCCGGTACCCAGTCCAGCAACAGCAAATAAAAAACCGTGCCACCCCCCAAATAGAGTATTGAATACCAAGCCTACCACTATGCCGGGTAATGTAAGCTTATTAGGGATTTTCATGCTACGTAAATCCGTAACTAACGCAATCGCGAGCAGAACTCCGCATACAATATACATCCACGTCAATGCGATCTTCCCCCTTTATAAAAATAGAACTAGCAGACTGCCAAATCATTTTCCATCGTAGCTATCCCTACAAGTCTATATCCATCCTATCCATCAGCTGGCTTTTCCACGGTAAACGGAACTTCTATACGTTGACCAACCTCTGTTTCAATTACAAAGCTCCATTGACCAGGTGTTGTGTTCGTTCCCACAAACCAGTTCCATTCTATAATCCCGTCCGCGTTGGCAGAGGTCCAGCCCAAGTGCTGAGCTGTGCTTTCACCCGACTTATAAAGCACAGAAAGGTTAGCAGTCGTCCCAGGCTCAACCTTGGCCTTGATTAAATTGTACACACCCTTCACAGCAGGTTCAGGCTTAACGAGCAACTGTATGGAATGCTCCGCATCCTTGTCCCCCGTCGCATTTCCTGTACCTGCCCCTTCCCCTGTGTCGCCAATCCAAAGACGTTCCTCAGCTGCCGCCTGAAGCACAATGCTGCGATACAGAAAAGGAACCTTCATCGGCAGTTCATACGACAGTTCTACTCTAAAATAAGGGTCCTTAGTTCCTGTAAGAGCAGGTACATGTACGCTCGTTATATGAATACGGTCATATTCCAGAATGCTTTCCTCCATAAAAGGCTTTAGCATCGGCTTCAAAACAGGATCGAGTGCAGCTTCCGTAAATCGCCCCCGCAGTTCCTCCATCGGCTTTTGACCGCCCTGAACAGCGCTTTCTACCCAATCACCAATTGGAGGTGGCAACTGGGCAGCGAATTGGCTTGCATATTCACTCACAGATAACTTGGGCAGTTCATCCAGCGGTTCACGCACTGCATCTATTTTTGCGGACGCCGCCTCCACGGCTAGAGAAACTGGGTAGATTTTAGCCGAAACCTGTTTAACCGCTTCTGAAGCGGTGGTCTGCAACGCTGTAGATACCAGTGTCATCTGAACCATATAAATGAGAAAAATAATAAAAAACAGAAACATTGGCAACACCAATGACGCTTCTAAAACAATACTTCCTTGTTCACATTGCTTTTGCCCACAAACTTTCCGTAAACACCGATTAATAGGAAAAATGCGCTGTTTTCGTGACATAGTACACACTTCCCTTAATACTCTCGCCTTCTTTTGAGGCGGTCCCGAGCATCTTCATTACCCCAGGTAGAAACCACAGCCTCATCCCATTCTTGACCTCACCCGTTGCATACGTTTGCCGCTCAGCAGGATTGACATCTGTATTCAGACGGATCAGAGCCAGCATACGGGACATTTTTCGTTCATTATTGCTATGGAGCATCAGGAACAATCGCAGATGATCCTTGTATGTCATTCGAAATTTCAGAAAATCAGACAATGGCACGTCCCCCTTTTGTGCCAGCATAATCATGTCTTCTATCGCTTTTTCTACTCCATATAACAAAGCTGCCGCCAAAACGACCAGCGGATTACCTTTTGAGCTGTTCTTAACCAATCCCTCCATTGTTCGAATGGCAAGTCTCATAGCAAAAATTTCTCCATAGGCGGATGCCAGATTACCCGTCGGATTATGGAACCCATACAAGATGTACTCAACTTCCTGATTATTCACCTCCAGCTGATCTCCCAAAATCTGTGCAGCATTTCCCACATTTCCACCCGATCCGGCCAAACTGCCAAAACGACTAAAATCCACATGATGGAAGTAAGAAAGCGCGTATTCATTCTGGTAAAACTCGTCTCCCAGTTGAGTCAGTAAATTGGATGCCGCACCGTATAGACCATCCATACTATCCATGGAAGATCCTGCTGCATCATAGGTGTCATAGGACAAATCAGCGGATACAGATGGACTGGATGTAGACTGGTTAAACGAAATACTTTCATTGTAATACTGCTCCAGATTTTGGAATTGTTCTGCACTTTGTTTACCCTTGGATAGAACCTCAATAATCCGATAGGCTTGTTTGAGTTTGTTTTTCGCCTCTTTTTCCATTTTCTTGCGTTCTTTGTCCGGGCCGCGTCGCGTATCCATCGTCCTGGCTTCACCGTCGAGCACATTGGCGGGTCCCGCCCAAGCATACGCATTTAAGTATTTATCTATCTCCTTAAGCGTAGAAGCGACTTCTTGCTTGAGCATGTCTGCATTCAAAAACGGATCTGTATAAAAGGATAACGTACGCATCATACTCGTTATTCTATTGTTAGCAGTATTTATAGAAGTCCGTTGCTTTTCAATTTCTGCTTCCCATTGCTCAAATTCCTTGTCTGGAATCAACAAATCCTCTGCTTTTTGCCGTGCGCTTCCTACCGAAGGATCTGCGTTGGAGCCTGTCCCGCTTGGAGTAGGGGCTGCTGAAACCTCATCGTAGCCTGCATTGGCCGCCCTCTGCTTATATTGGGCAATGACTTTGCGCATCTCTTCATTAATCTGTTGGGCCTCATTTAACGGTTCCTTGGCTTCCAGAAGCAACTTATCATGTTCTTCCCCAGCCTGAACCATGATCTGACGCAGGCGATCAAGCGCTGCCCTCGCTCTACGTGCATACTTTTCCATCTGCATGATTTTAACGTCGTCCACACTCTTCTTATTGTCTTCATATACATGTACGTAATGCTTATATTGAGCGGCAATATCGGCTACAACCTCAAGCGGGTCCCATATATACTGATTGGGCATATAGGTGCCCCTCTGTTTAATAATCCGCTTGCGAACCTCTTCCATATAAGCTCCTGCTTTACGCTGCTTCTCCAGCATGTCATCAAGTTTGGCCTCTCGTCTGTCGTATAGCTTTTGCAGCCGTTTCAGCAAATCTACCGTATGAGAAGCCTCTTTCATATTTTGAGAGAGCGGCTTCAGCTTTTCGAGCACTTCAAACGTAAAATCGACAGGTGCTTTATACTTCATCTCTTCACGGATCTGCTCGTTAAATACGGCATATTTACCAAGCTCCCTTTCCATTTGCAGGGAACTAGAATCCAGCTTCATATTCATAAGCGGTAGCGTTTCTGCGCGTGCCGTACGCCGCGCGCTATCATTCAGCACTTTGACCATAATTTGTTCTCCGCCGCCTTCGCCATAAGCAAACAAACCGTACTCCTGTTGTAATGTCGGATCATAAGCAGACATCACTGAACGAACCGCCGCATGGGTCAGCCGTTCGGTCTGCACATGCAGTGCAGCAATTCTCGCGTAATCAATAAATACAGCAATAAAACCGAACATGACCGCCAAAATCAGAATTAAAAAGACCGTGACAGCACCTGATTCCCCGTCCTTTGTATTGTGACCCTTACCAAACACCCGCTTCCTCCTTCCCAGTTACATTCCTATTCCTTACTTCTCACTGACCATTTTGACCATATTGCATCAATACTTTGCCTACAACTGCCGAATCTACCTTTTCACCTGATCCTCTGCCCATAAACTTCGCACCATAATAACGGACCAACTCCACCGTACGAATCCATTCCACAGGTTCGACCACGCCAGAGCTCATTTTCCCTTGCAAATCTGTCTGATCTAAAAACTGATTCAGCAAAGGTACCTTCACGATCTTATTTAACTTTGTGGTCACCTTACGGTGAATCATACTGTTCTCATATGTCATCTGCCCCTGCATGCCCGCAGGCATTTTATTTTCTGCATTGGACAGCTTTTGAGCAGGTAACGAGCCTCCCCCATTGCCGCCCGGCACCTGTACATTTTCCTGATTGTTGGCTCCGGTCCAGCCAAACAGGGCTCCCAGCATAACATCATCCTTCAAGCGCCAATAGAGAGAATCCCGTTGCCCTTGCGCAAATGCTCCTGTACGTGGGTCCTTGAAGCTGTTATCCCAGCTGTAAGCGGCTCTTTCTGAAGCAGTAGAAGCGACTTGCACCAATATAGATTTTTGATATATATATAGGCAAAAAAATAACATCACAAAAATGACCAGCAGTAGAATGGGAAAGACGAGGGAAGCTTCCAAGGAGAAGCTCCCGTCCTCTTTTTGTGCCAATTTGCACAGCATTATGAATCCATAAAATCGTTACTTTTTTTATCCGCCTTTTTCAAAAGCCCTTCTACAATTTTCTTGATCTGATCCTTGAAAATAATTGCCACCGCAATCAGAATGGCAATGATCAGGATCATTTCTAACGTACCCAGACCATCCTCATCCTTGTACAATTTACGAATACTGCCCGTTACTAATGTCATCATCGTTGTATTCCTCCTACATATTCATCATCATTAAAGCCGGAGCGCCCACCAGCACAATTACCGTTAGCAAAATCAGCGCCATCGGGAATACCAGCTTAGATGAAGCCTGCTCCCCTCTTGTGCGGCTAATTGAAGTCCGCTTGCCCCATAACGTCTGGGACAACTCACGTAAAGCCATCACGAAATCGCTCCCGCCGCGCCTCAAATTCAACAAAACTGTCGTCGTAAATACTGTCATTTCCTGAATACCACAACGTTTGCTCAGGTGCTCAAATGCCTGTTGAAAGGAAAAGCCGCTTTCCCATTCTGCCACCGTCTGCCTCAGTTCTCGATACAACGGATGTTCCGTATCCGCCCCTTTACGTTCCACGCAATGTAGCAATGCCCGTTGTACCGTCTCACCTGCACCTACTAAAAGCATCATTTTACTCAACAGTTCAGGCAGTTCCATTAAAATTTGCTGATCCCGCTTCTGTACTTTCCCGTGCAAATCCTTGATCAGCGCGATGGGTACCAGAAGACCAAGTCCCAATCCGAGCACCAGCCCGGTCGCATCCCCACCCAGCAAAAGCGATATTATAGCTCCACCAGCAGCCATCATATATCCGTAACCCAACATTTCTGCCAGAAAAAGCATCGTTTTTTCTCCGCTGTTACGCATACCATACAGCTTTTGCACCGAACGCTGGAGCTTGAACATTAGCAAAGGCAGTCTATGAGTAGCACGTGAAGCATGAATCATGTGTACAAATGGGACTGAAAGTCTTTGCAGCCGCAGTCCCTCCAACTTCATATGGCGAAAATGCGCATACTTAGCACCGTGCATCTGGTTCAGCACCACCCAACCTCCCACTTGCAGAACCAGCATGACCAGACAAATCAACATCACCACACCCATCTCTCCTTACACTTCAATCTTCATAATGTGGTTGATCCACACGAGACACCCACCAAGCACCAATAAACAAAAGGTTGATAAAATCATACCTGTACCGCTGTATAAGGGCATCATGTAATCACCCGCTGTCATGGTCATAAACAATACAAACAAAAAAGGCGCCGCAAACATAACCCTCGATTCAAAACGTTTCTGCGCAATCATTACACCGATCTCCTGCTGAATTTCCAGCTTCTCACCAATGACACTTGAAGCTCGTCTTACGACTTCCACCAGATCACCTCCGGTTCGTTTGCAAGCCGCAAATACGTCCGCAAAATTCGTAATATCTTCCATCTGCGCCCGACGGGCCAAATCCTGCAAAGCGGTTTCTACAGGCTGTCCGATTTCGAGACAGGCGGTAATAATGTTAAATTCAAAAATCAGGTCGTGATCTCCATCTGGACTAAGCAATCTCAAATCCTCTATTGCCTCACGAAAACCATTCTCCACCGACCTTCCCGCTGAAAGAGAAGACGAGAGCGAATATAAAGCCTGTTTGAATTGGATGCTTAGGGCAGACCTGCGTCTTTGCAGCAAAAATTGCCTAAAATAACGAGGCATCACCCCAGCCCCGGCAGCGCACAGCAACGATAATATCCATTGGTGATAAAATAGATAACCGATCATCGCGAACAACACGCCACTAAAGAATATGCACAGACTTTTTTGTACTGTCGATAATGTATACACCGTATAATCTGGCAGAGAAGGGGCCTCACGTGATACTTGCTTGGCCGCCGTTTTTCCTGACTTCACACTGATACGCCTCCCCTGTGCCAGTTTTCCGGATTGATCCCGGCCATTTGCAGCTTCAAAGTATGTTGCAGACCCTCGCCACAACGTTCCAGACCTCCTACGATTCGCCCCTTGCTTTCTCCTCGCTCCTGAAACCGATAAAGGGGGTTAAGCGTCACCTCACCCTTTTCAAAACCAATCACTTCGCTAATTTCCAGCACTCGTCTGGATTTGTCGCGCATCCGTGACAGATGAACAAATATATCAATAGCCGAGCTGATCTGCTGTCGTACTACTCCAAGCGGAAGCTCTGCCCCTCCCAGCACCATCGTTTCCAGCCGGCTGACCATATCGCGGATATTATTCGCATGCCCAGTTGACAAGCTCCCATCATGGCCAGTATTCATCGCTTGCAGCATATCCAATGCCTCACTTCCCCGGACCTCACCCACCACAATGCGGTTGGGCCGCATACGCAGGGAGGAACGAATCAGATCACGAATTGTGATTTCTCCCTTCCCCTCGGTGTTCGCGTTCCGTGTTTCCATGGAGACCAGATTAGGGACCGTCACAATTTGCAGCTCTGCTGAATCTTCAATGGTAATAATCCGTTCAGATGGCGGGATAAATTGGGATAATGCATTCAGAAAAGTTGTTTTACCAGAACCCGTTCCTCCGCTTATAAAAATGTTGTACTTGCTACGTACCAAGTCCTTGAGCATAGCAGCGGCTTCTGCATCCAGCGCACCCATTCGTATCAAGTCATCCATCGTCATAGGACGCTCGGGAAACTTCCGTATGGTCATCGTCGGACCCTTGAGAGCAACCGGAGGTAGCACAATATTTACGCGTGATCCATCCTTTAATCGGGCATCCACAATGGGGGAAGCCTCATTCACAATTCGATTCACCCCGGCTACAATCGTCTGGATTAAATCCTCCAGTCGCTCGCGGGATTCAAATTGATCGGGTATCTGCATCACCTCACCAGCCCGCTCCACAAAGATTTCCCGGTGACTGTTGATCATAATTTCCGTAACGGTCGGGTCGTCAATCAATGGCTGGAGTACGTCCAGCCCACGGAAAGAGTTAAAAATCTTGCGGACAAGTGCGTGCTTCTCACGGGAAGTTAAGCCCACCAGCTCTACATCGTGTAAAATTCGATTTTCAATATGCCGTACCAGATCTGCATCCTTTACCGAAGACGTTACGTCCAGCCCGTTTCGGATATCTGCTCGCAATGCCTTAAATCGTCCCTCATTCATGTTCATCAGCCCCTTTTAAGACCAAACGGTGGCCGGATGTGTTACACCGTCCACATTCAGCAGCTCGCGGCATAGATGACGAATTTCCCGCTGATAAATCGGTGAACTTAGCAACAGCTCACGGTGCTGCATCTGTTTCCATGAAGGTATATAGGGTAAGGCTCCGTTTAGCTCCATGAAGTCACGAGGTAACGAGTTGATCATAGTTCCCATATAGCGGTTCACCACAAAGCTGGTTTTGCATATCATGTCTTCAAGCCCTTCAGGCCGCGTGGTTTCTAAAACATCCAGCCATAATCCGCACTTGTGCATGCTCATTAAATCGTCTGCCAGCAGCCAAATCAGCTTATGACTAGCTTCAAGCACGGCTTGAGCCCGATCACCTTTTTCAGAATCGCCATCTACGATCACTACATCATACTGTCCACTTTCGGCAACTGTTCGAATCAGCTCTTTCGCTTCATCACAAGTCATGTCCGTCAGCTCCTTGCGATTATAGACAGGCTGAAAAGTATCCGCCTGAATTTCAGGGCGACGAACACAATAGGAAGCCATGGATAACGGAGTCTCCTCACTCCCTTCTGCCTTGAGATCATAGAGCAGCCTGGACAGCCCTTCTCCTTCTGCTCCGCTAGCACTGCCTGAACCAGTGAATAATGAGCTTGAATCCACCGTCTCCAGATTCAGATAGAATACCGAATATCCCTCATTCCCCAGCTGTTTGGACATATTGAGTGCGGCCGTTGTCTTGCCCAGTCCTCCGGAAGCTGCTACCATGCCGATAATCATCCCACCTTCCCGGCTGTTTACACTTTTCCGACCATTTGACTTCTGTCTCGCCGTTTCCAAAATAAAACCGACCAGTTCAGATAAAGGCTGATATTTTAATAAAGGCTGTCCATATTCCCTCACTTGTTCTCCCTCATGCAATACCAAACAAGGAATATCAGCAGCTTCCCTGTCTGTCCATAGATTCAAAAAGGCAGTTTCACCAACCACCACATCCGGTCTTTTCATTCCGCTGGTTTCCATCATGTATTGATGAAATGCCTCCGGTTGCGAAAAAGCCGTTATTCTCAGCCTTCTAGCATACTCGCTTCCGTGAACATAATTCAGCAGCGGCTCAATATAATCCCGACCTTCTACGGCTAATACCACTTTCACTGGAATCATAATGCTCATCCCTTCCCTAACACAACAACGCAAAAAAGCACCGTTCATCCATCCGTAAGTACATACGGTTGGTGAACGGTGCTTCCGTCACGTGCAATCTATTACTGGTAGAATAGCATAGCGCTTATATTAGAGCAAGTATTTTTTGTGCAAGTATCTTCCAAAATCCTCGTACTAAGAGAAGGCGGGCAGTCTAGCCCCGCCTCCTACCATCTTCATCTTAGTAGAATTTGTGGTGACGACGATGACAGTCATGATGGCGATGATGGCGATGATGACGTTTCCGGCAATGACATTTCATATCAAAATCTTCATGTTTCCGATGATCACGTTCAAATTTAGGTTTAAACTTAATGACAGTCACCTTAATGATCTTCTTAAAGACACGTTTTTTTGGCTTTGGAAAATGACAATGATGCTTACGATGTTTAAACATTTAAATTCGCCTCCATTTCTTTGAGATAGAATATACTATGGAAGCAGCGAACCATCGGTAACCAGCATATGACTATTTATGAATTTACTGGGCGAATTAATGATCTACCTCCAGCTTAATATCCGGATCATAATCCGCCACAATTAGAACATCCATATGACGTGCTTGACGAAGAATCCTCGGCACAACCGCAGACTTCCCCCAACAGCTACTTCGGGAAGACTGCCCCACGATGAGCTGCGTACCTGAATATCCTTCCACCGGAGCAATCAAAATGTCGGCAATCTCGCGTCGGCTGGAAACAAGCCGCATCTCAAAGGTTCCCCCCAGTCGGTGGGTCAACAACTTTAGTTGTTCCAGACGAGGGTTCAGTCTCTCGGGTATACACTCACCGACATGAACATACGTCACAATCCACACAGCCTTTAGCCGAAAGGCGATACGAAAACCACGGCGGATCAACCTTTCAGCATTTTCGCTTAGCGTCACGCCTACGAAGATCACTTCCTCCCTGCGCCACGGTCCCCGAAGTGATTCGTGTCGATCCCAGGATTCTAGCCGCTCATCTACGTCATCTGCCAATTCCCGCAAAGCAAGTTCACGCAACGCAATCAGATTGCCCAGTTTAAAAAAGTGGCTAAGTGCCTGTTCCACCTTCGCAGGATCGTATATTTTGCCCTCACGCATACGCTGCTGCAACGATTTGGGAGCCACATCAACAAGCTGCACTTCATCGGCCAGACGCATCATATGGTCGGGAACAGTCTCTCTCACTCGTATGCCAGTAATCTGTTCTACCGCATCATTTAAGCTCTCCAGATGCTGTACATTCATTGTGGATATCACAGAGATCCCTTGTTCCAAAATGGCGAGCACATCCTCATAGCGCTTGGATCTCAGACTTCCTGGGACGTTGGTATGAGCCAGCTCATCAATTAGCACCACCTCGGGATTGCGCCTGAGAATAGCTTCGGTGTCCATTTCTTCCAAGTGTGCGCCATGACGCTCAATGGACTGACGAGGGATCATCTCCAGAGAGCCTACCTGGGCCAATGTTTCTGCTCTTCCGTGCGTTTCCAGCAATCCGATAACCACATCAATCCCGCTCTCCAGCAGATCGTTTCCCTCTCTCAGCATCGTGTATGTTTTGCCGACCCCCGGAGCAGCGCCAATGTATACCTTGAGCTTGCCTCGCAGGATTTTGGCTGCCTCAGCCTGTGCTTCCTCAACGCTCAAACGATGATACGGGTCATTCTCTTCTACCTCCTGTCTCATCGTTGGTAAAATTCGCTCACCCTCCTGCTCGGCTCGGTCCGCAATCAGCAGTAGATCCATATTTTTCATTCGTTTTAAAATCCCGTTCACCAGCGATCCTTTCATCAGCTCCTGCCACGGAGTCTGCCGAGAATGTCCCATAACAATACGGGTAACATTGTGCGTCACCGCATAATGAATCAGTTGGCGAGGCAACCTTCTGCGGGAAAAAAGCGGGATTTCTTCAAATGTTGATCCTATCTTGTCGGCCAATTGCTCAATTGAGCGCTTAAAGGCTGCTGATTCCTTGGACAGCTTGCGCTTCGAGCTGACAAAGGAGACTACTAGCATATCTCCACCCAACCGCTTGGCGACCTGTTCCCCCCTGCGTACATAAATGGACCCATTCCAATGATATTGGACAGGTACTAAAATACGCTCTGCGGCTCCTGACGCCCCGTGCAAGCCCAACTCCTCCCGGTGCCGTTCCAGCGAATCATTCACATCCTCTGCTACCAATCGCAAGGCAAGCTCACGCAATTTACCCAGATTTCCCCGGTGAAACATCTCAGGATTGGGCGTATGCATGTAGCCTTTCGCCAGCCGTTCCAAAATCATCTCCGGGGTGGCATCAATCAGACGAATTTCATCCGCCAGCTCCAGTGTATCAACCGGAACCGTATATTCCGCTTCAAAGCCTGTCAACTGATATACCCACTCCGTAATTCCTTCGAGTTCATAAACATTGACCGTCGTAATGACGCTAATCCCCTGCTCCAGCAAATACCGAATATCCTCCAGCCGTGTTGGAAATGGGGCGTCTTTCCGGTTATGATGTGCCAAATGATCCACCAGTACCACCTCAGGATTTCGTGCCACCAAAGCTTCCACATCCAGATCCTTTTGCTCCTCACCATCTTTTATCCAATGAATACTAGGCACTCGCTCCAACGTGCCGACCTGTTCCACGGTCTCAGGCCGCTGCATGGTCGATACCGCACAAATCACAACATCGATACCTTCATGCTGCAGCGACCGTCCCTCATGCAGCATGTGATACGTTTTACCCGAGCCACTGACCGCACCCATGTATATTTTGAGTCTGCCTCGATGCAATTTGTTAATCGAATCCAGTATTTCCTCTGGTGATTTACGTTTGAAGCTCTCCACTTTCGTTCCTCCCCACAGCGTAGCCGCTCGTTCCGTCCATCTTATATGGTTGTAATGAATGTACTCCCGTGTCCCAATCAATTCAAGATGATCAATCAAGCTTGCCCCAAAAAAAGCCGCACAGGGTAGCATAAGCGCAAAAAAACGTGCATTCAGGTCTCCTATGCCTGAATGCACGCTATTTTGGGTAACTCATATGGGATCACTTCCTACAATCACTTGCTATCTTCGCCAACGATCCCCCGTTGTTGAATTAACTTTTGCCATACCACACCATGAGACGGGGAAAAGAGAAAAGCCAAAAGCAGCAACACACCCGATACACACAGCATACATGCCGCAATAGAAGCATCCAATACACTTGCTGTGTAAAAGCCTGCGACCGAGCTGATGGCTCCAAGTCCGACACTGTATACAATCATACGGGACAACTTCTCCGTCAGCAAATAAGCGGTAAGAGGCGGTACAACGAGCATGCCAACCACCAGAATTGCGCCCACGCTCTCAAATGACGCCACCGTCGTTAATGAGACGAGACTCATCAGCAGATAATGAAAAAAAACAACTGGAATGCCTAATGAAGCTGCCAAAGCGGGATCGAAGGAAGTAATTTTAAATTGCTTGAAAAAGCCCCCTATCACGAGCAAATTGATCAAAAACATCGCACCCGTAATCCACACAGCCCTCGGACCGACATCAAAGCCAGCTATCTCTAACGTATTCCACGGCACATAAGCAATTTCCCCATATAAAACGTGATCCATATCCAGATGGGCATTGGAAGCAAACACGCTGATCAGCAAAACACCGATAGCAAACAATGTCGTAAACACCACGCCAATGGCAGCATCACTTTGCAGACCGCTTTGTTGGAACAGCTGAATCAGGTACACCGTTAGAAGACCCAGCACTGCCGCACCAAACATCATCCACACCGAATCTCTCGATCCGCTGATGAGAAAGGCAATGACAATCCCCGGCAGTACCGCATGACTGATTGCATCACCGATCATAGCCATTTTTCGGAGCACAAGAAAGCACCCAACGATACTACATCCCCCTGCCACTAACATTCCCGTCAAAATTACATAAAATGAACTCATAGGGCACGCTCCTCCCTTGGCTGTGTTCCGACTGTCAGCTCCAGATTTTTCCTGGCGTTCAACCGAACGATAGCCTTGGAGATCATCCCGCGCTGCGGCGCAAAAATCAAGCTCATTCCAAACACCACAGTCGCACACAACACACATAACGGTCCTGTAGGCAGATTTTGCCCCAGAGAGCTAATGAGCGTCCCACCAAGCCCCGCTATAGCACCAAACAAGCCTGATAAACACACCATGACACCCAGCTTCTCTGTCCAGTATCTTGCCGACACTGCCGGGGTAATCAGCAAGGCAGCCATCATTATGACTCCCACGGCCTGAATGCCAGCAACCACCGCAATGACAATCAATAGCATCAACAACTTATCCAGCCAACCTGCCGGAAAACCAAGTCCGCGCGCAAAGCCAGGGTCAAAGCTGAGCAGCTTAAATTCCTTGAAAAATAATATACATATTCCGATGAGTACCACTGAAATTACCGCCATCGTATAGACATCAGACAATACCATTGCCGCAGCTTGACCAAATAGAAATTTGTCCAATCCACTTTGGTTTCCTGCGCCACTATGCTGAATTTCGGTCAACAACATAATGCCAAAGCCAAAAAATACCGACAGCACCGCTGCAATCGCCGAATCGCTTTTAATTCGCGAATACCGGGTTAACGCACTGATGGCAAAGGTCGCAACAATCCCTGCAATGGCGGCCCCAATCATAAATCCAAACACAGATTTTGTACCTATGATCATAAAAGCCACACATACCCCCGGCAAAGCCGCATGTGCCAAAGCATCTCCCATGAGCGACTGCTTGCGCAAATACATAAAACTGCCAATCACCCCGCTGCTTAAACCGAGCAAAATGCAGCCCAGCAAAATCCACTGCATGTTTGGATCGGTCAAAAGCGCTGCCAAGCTTGTCATACTGCTCACCTCACTCCAAGTATCGTGCCGGAATCCGGGCCTGTTTTGAGTATACTCAGACGCCCGCCATACGTACGCTGCAGATTTTCCTCGGTAAAAATATCTGTCGTCTCTCCAAACGCCATAAGATGCCCGTTCAACAGCATAACCTGATCAAAATAATCCGTGACTGTAGATAAATCATGATGAACGACAAGCACGGTTTTACCCTGCTGTTTCAAATCGTTGAGCAATGAAATAATGGCTTTTTCCGTTGCAGCGTCCACACCGACGAACGGTTCATCCATAAAATAAAGCTGAGCGTCCTGCGCGAGTGCTCTGGCTAAAAAAACACGTTGTTGCTGGCCGCCAGACAATTGACTAATCTGTCTGTCTGCACATTGGCTCATTCCAACTTTGTCCAAACTCTCCATTGCAGCCTGACGATCTGCTGCTCCCGGACGCTTAAACCAGCCCAATCTGCCATACCGTCCCATCAAAACCACATCCAATGCGTTCGTCGGAAAATCCCAATCCACCGACTCCCGCTGTGGTACATAGCCAACCTTAAGCAGCTGTTGCTTATAGGGCTTGCCGTAAACTAGCACCTCGCCCCTAAGCTTTGGAATCAATCCAAGCGTTGCCTTGATCAGTGTAGATTTCCCAGCCCCGTTCGGGCCGATAATACCAATCAGCTTGCCTTCCGGCACCTCAAAGGAAACATCGAACAAAACGGGCTTTTTTTGATAAGCTACCGATAAATCACGAACGACAAGTGGTGAATGCCCCATGTATCTCTGCCTCCTTATTTAAGAGCTTTAACAATCGTATTGACGTTATGCTTGACCATTCCGATATATGTTCCATTTTCTGTGCCCTCTTCACCCATGGCATCCGAATACAGCTCGCCACCAACCTCAATTGTATGACCTTGCTGAGCGGCCCCCTGAATAACCGCATCTATGGCCTTTCTCGGAACACTAGATTCTACGAATATGGCCTTGATTTTATGCTCCACCAAATAATCTCGCAGCTTGGTCACATCTTGAGAACCCGCTTCTGATTCTGTGCTCATACCTTGAAGTCCTCTCACTTGAATGTGGTAGGCATCTCCGAAATAGCCGAAAGCATCATGTGCCGTGACAAGCACGCGCTGGGCTTCCGGTATACTGGCAATCTGCTCTCTCGTGTAATCATCCAGCTCTCGCAGCTCAGTAAGATAGGCTTCTGCGTTGGCCTTATATTCCTCCGCATGAACAGCGTCTAGCGCCGACAATTCATCTCTGACGGTTTCTACTGCAGACATCCAATTCTGTACGTTAAACCAGATATGTGGATCATGCTCAGATCCCATTTCCGGGCTACCTGCACGCAACTGATCCTGTGCGATGTTTTTGGACACGGGTATGACGGGTTTTTGCTTGCTGATTTTCTCCAGAATGTCCTGCATTTTTCCTTCCAGATGCAATCCGTTATAAAAAATAACGTCGGCCTGATCCAGCTTGCGCATATCTCCCTGTGAAGCCTTGTACAAATGCGGGTCAACGCCTGACTTCATAATTCCCGTGACCTCCACATAATTACCGCCGACCTTGCCGACAATGTCAGAGATCATACCGATGGTAGCCGTAGCCTTTATTTTTTGTCCCGTCTCTCTCGCACTTCCCTGCTCCTTCTTCTTAGCATCGGTACATGCAGTCGCTAGAACCAGAGCTAGAGACAATACTCCAACTGTCGTTACCCAGCGCGGCAAAGCCTTCTTAAACTGCTTTTTCATGTTTTAAAATCCTCCTTTGAATTTCGTTTTGGGACAAACTATTTCCTTGATTCAATTATTTTTTATCAATACTATATTTTAGAGTATACACTAAAGTTTTTACCTAGGGAAACATTTTGTGAAATATAATTCTTCTTATGTATTTCGTTATACCGTTCGATTTTCGTTCTCCCAATGTGTAATATATAGAAGATATCCAATCGTTAAACCAAAGAATACATATAAAGAGGTGTAGGTCATGAAGCCAATAGGGTACAGCCCATATCGGAACAAACGTCGGCAAGTTCGGATACGAAAAATACTGCTCATTTTTATGCTGGTATGCTGTCTGCTTGCCCTAACTTCCTGTGCTCGAGGTGACATCCATGTAGATGTTCATCTCGATCAAAGTGTAGATATGGATGCGACGTTCAGCGTAAACAACCAGACACTGATGATGTTGGACAATCCCGGGGTGCTAGATCAATTAGTCAAGCGTATTCAAAGCAACAATGTAGATGTACAGCCGCTAGCTGAACAGGGAAGAAAGGGATATCAAATCAAGGGGCATTATCAAGGAGATTGGAGCACAAACAAAAAAAATCCCAGTCAGGGATTACATCTACCTGAGGGATTAGAAATAAAGCGCGCTGTGAGCCAACATTTTTTCACAACGAATATTGATCTTACCATGAAGCTCGATCTACCACGGATGCTTCCTGAAGAAGCTCAAGGACTGAGTGACAAATTTAAGCAAATGAATGTGTTTGCGCGCAAATTACTGGAGCGGCAGCTGGATCTTAACTTCAGCCTATCCTTACCCATCCAACCTGCTACCCATAATGCGGACCGTGTGTCGGAAGACGGAAAAACACTGTACTGGAACATTGCTCCATTGGAATCTAACGAGCTAAAATTGTCTGTTAACGTGCCCAATGTACGACATATCATGTATGTAGCTGTTACGAGCCTGATATTGATCGTGATCGCTGTGATCTTACTAATTCGTAGACATCGCTCCAAAAAAGAAACTTAAAAAAGAAACTAAAAAAATCGTTGTCTAATTTCTGGTGGGGGGATCAGACATTGATCCTCTTCATCCTTGCCAAACCAACGATATCGGTTACGCGCCACCCAGTTATAGACTGCGTTGCGCACAAAGCGGGGTACCAGGATGAAACCATAGGCCAGCGGGTATGGAAAACGAAGACGTTTGGCAATTCGCAAAGCCGCGGTGGACCTTGTATAATACGTACCGTCTTCAATCAGCACGAACGTATCCAGCTGATCCGCAGATAGTCCTCCTGCACGTAATAGTTCTTGTCCTGCCTCGGATTGCAGGGAACCAAAATGAAATTTCCCTTTAGGGTCACGCTTGATAATAAAGCGGACTGCTCCCTGACAAAAGTGGCATACCCCATCCACCAACACAATGGAGTAATCTGAATGAGCATGATCAGACTGGTTCATATAGCATTTCACCTCCAGGAAATCAACGGCATGAATACAATCAACGCAACCATATGAATATAAACAAAAAAACGCCGAAATTATCCGACGCTTGTTTAGAAATGTATAGTCTTTACCTGTTCGAAAAACTAGCTCAATGCTTTCTCAAACAGCTGTTTCGTATTAATTTGCTCTAAAAACTCCTCATGGAACTTATCCATACACTTGCAGATAAAATCCTTATGGCATACCGGGCAAGGCGTCGTTAGCAGTCGACTAATATTCGTCAAGGTCCACTCCGGATGACGTTGAGAAAAAACGCGGCACTCCGTTCCATCGGCCAAACTCATTTTAAACTCATAAAGCCCTTCTTTTTCGTTGCTGCCAGCCAGCGTGAAATTAACAATATTCGGTCTGTAAGACATCATATCACCCGTATTTTTCAAATTTGTTTCGTACCTGATGACCAGAATCACCTAAGCCATCTTAATGAATTTTGGCGATGATGTCAAATGGTCGTGAATCTCAGCGAATCAAGATCTATGTGCAAAAGCCCCCGATAAATCGGCGGCCAGAGTGTAGAAGTTATAGAAATGCAGTCAAATGACATTAAGCTCGACATCAATGTTACCGCGTGTTGCTTTGGAGTACGGACAAAAATCATGCGCTTGGCGTGCCAAATCTTCGGCCTGGGCGCGTTCAATACCGGGTATTTTCACATCCAGACGTACCGCCAGCTGGAAGCCGCCATCGCTTGGATCCTTGCCGATAGATACGTGGCTAGTGACCTCAACATTGTCCACCTTCACCTTAGCCTTCCGGGCCACATTAGCCAATGCGCTCTCATAGCAGGCACCATAGCCTGCCGCAAACAATTGCTCTGGATTCGTAGCTTCTCCACCTGCGCCACCCAGTTCCTTCGGCGTGCTGAGCTTATGCTTCAAAACTCCATCGGATGAAGCGACTGAACCGTCTCTTCCACCATGTACCGTTGCTGATGCTGTGTATAATGCTTCCATGTTTTCATCTCTCCTTCACTATATCTTTTGCATTCCGCAGGAACCTATCGTCATGTTAATACATGATTTCCTTCTCGTATGTACTTTAAACGAACTACATAAAATGAATCATTTGAAATATGGATGTAAACTAGTACATTTACCGTTTAGTTCCACCCCACCATGTTTACACTATATGTTATAGGCTCCTACTTGGGCCGTCTACATTGAACAACCATCTCCACCAGTCGTTTAATTTTCGGGGACAGAATAAGGTAAGACCATTTCATAATCCTACCCATTCGATGGGGTAACCCTGTCGCACGCGAGAAAAAAATTAATAAAATATGGAACGGGCGTTCACCCGGAAGATGGACAACAATTTAAAAAATCCAAAACGACCAAGCCGCTCCCCTCAGAGCGATATAGCTTGGTTTTTCTATGGTTCAGCTTATACGATGGCCATATTGCTTCAAAAATACGATTAACTTGCTTGACCACACAAAAGTTGTACTAGACAAAAACTATTGGGAGTGTACAATAGGGATAACACAATCGTTATGTCACTAATAATATATTTTAACATCCATAAAGAAGGTGAAGCGTATGAAAAATATAAAGGGCAACTTCGCGGAAATCGCTTCACTGTCGGAAGTGAATCGTTCCTTGAGCATCCCAAAAGACGGGACCTGGTTTCGGAAGTTTCTTGCCTTTGCTGGACCCGGCTATATGGTCGCAGTCGGCTATATGGACCCCGGCAACTGGGCCACAGACATCGCTGGCGGATCAAAATTCGGCTACACGTTGCTTAGTGTCATTCTAATCTCCAACCTGATGGCCATCCTGCTGCAAGCCTTATCTGGCAAGCTTGGCATTGCCACAGGTAAAGATTTGGCTCAAATGTGCCGTGATGCCTACAGTCGTCCTGTCGCGATCGGCTTATGGCTCTTGTGCGAAATTGCCATAGCAGCCATGGATTTAGCCGAGGTCATCGGTTCAGCCATTGCGCTGAAGTTGCTGTTTGGTCTACCGTTACTATACGGAGTTATCATTACCGCATTTGATGTTATGCTCATTTTACTGCTGCAAAACAAAGGCTTTCGGGCATTGGAAACCCTCGTCATTGTACTGATGGCGACGATTGCCGGCTGTTTTGGCATTAATCTCATTTTGGCACAACCGGAATGGGGCGGCGTATTGGGTGGCTTTGTACCAGACTCGCAAATTTTGACGAATCCAAGCATGCTGTATATTGCTATCGGTATTATGGGTGCTACCGTAATGCCGCATAACCTGTATCTGCATTCTTCTATTGTACAAACTCGCAAATTTGAGCAGACTTCAGCAGGTAAACGGGAAGCTATTACATTTGCAACTTGGGATTCCAGTATAGCGCTGATGTTCGCATTATTTATTAATGCCGCCATCTTGATCGTGGCAGCTGCTGTATTCCATACGGCAGGAAGAACAGATGTAGCCGAAATTAGCGATGCCTACTATCTGCTTTCGCCCCTACTGGGAACCACACTGGCGAGCATACTATTTGGGGTAGCGTTACTCGCCTCAGGGCAAAATTCAACCGTAACAGGCACTTTAGCCGGGCAAATCGTGATGGAGGGCTTTTTGAATCTTCGTCTTTCACCTTGGTTGCGTCGTCTGGTGACCCGCCTCATCGCGATCATTCCAGCGGTCATCGTCACTGCCATCGCAGGTGAAAAAGGTGCGGAGGAACTGCTTGTGCTGAGCCAGGTCATCCTGTCCATCCAGCTTCCCTTTGCCATCATTCCATTACTGCTCTTTACCAGCGACAAAAAGATTATGGGCGAATTCGCAAATAAAATGTGGCAAAAAGTACTAACCTGGCTCGTGACCGCAGTCATTATCATCTTGAATGTAGTACTCATCATCCAAACGATTTCAGGTTGAACAATAATGCTTACAGACGCCTAGCTACACCCAAAACAGGAGATATCCAAAACGCCATAAAAGGCGTAGTGATATCTCTTTTCTTTATGCTTAGCTCCGCATTCTTTTCCACAAATCTAACATCAAGCATGCTCTCATGATCTCCTTACCCGACACGGATCGAATATTCCCGAGTTGTAGAGCGCTCCCCTTACTTACGAACCCTGTTCGTATTGCTTTTCAAAAGCTCTTTTTAACTTCAAAAGTCATATTACCAATTTTCAATTGTATGTCTATTCATTTAAGTAAAATTCTTTACTTCCTTAGTTTGTAATGCTACAGTAAAATCACAATACTAAATGTTTAGTATTAAAAGTTTATTATTAAACTATATGGAGGAGATATTATCTTGAGTACAACACGTGTGATGGTTCTTGGGCTCTTGCTGCAATATGGAGCAATGTCAGGATACGAAATACAACAGAAAATGCAATCAGCACAAACGGATAAATGGGCTTATGTGCAACCAGCTTCCATATATCATGCCTTAAAAAAAATGGATTCAGAAGGAATTGTACAGCTAGAAACGTTAGAACAGACAGGGAACCGGTCCAAAGCTATATATGCTATCACGGAGGCTGGAAAAAGTGAGTTTAGTCGGCTTTTAATCGAATCATTTAAGGAATCTTCTGTTGTATTTCCAACAGCACTGTACACAGCTTTAACTTTTATGAATGAGGCTGGGCTCCATGAAATTGAGGAAGCTTTAAGTTTCCAGCAGCAAGCCATCGAAAAAATCTATAAAGAAATGAAACTAGGGCAAGAACAAAAAGCTGAACTTATGGATATCCCTGTAAACGTTATGTTAATTTTCAGAAATATTTATGATCAATGTGAGCTTCAATTAAAATTTGTCAAACAAATTAAAGAGGAAATCAGAAGAAATTTATGAGGAGGATGTAATAATGAAACTGAGTAAAGGAGCACAAAATAAGCAAAAAGCTGCACTAATGGTTGTCGGATTAGCTGTATTCATTGATATGTTAATCTATGGATTAGTCGTTCCCATTTTGCCAAGGTATGCAGATTCTTTGGGCGCAACTCAAACTGAAATCGGATTTTTATTCAGCAGTTATGCAATCGCATTATTTATAGCTACACCTGTTTTTGGCCTATTAACGGATCGGATTGGGAGAAAGACACCTCTATTATGGGGGTTAATTGGACTCATAGCCTCCACTTTAATGTTTGCCATAGCCCACACTTTCTGGCTACTTGTAGTGGCACGCGCTCTTCAGGGAATAGCAGCCGCAATGACCTGGACAGCAGGACTCGCTCTCTTGGCTGATCTATACCCTTCTGAAGAACGTGGTAAAGCTATGGGCTTGGCATTATCCGGTCAAGCCGCCGGAACCCTTCTCGGACCGACAATTGGCGGTTGGTTGTATCAATGGGGAAGTTACCAGCTTCCTTTTTACTTTGCCATCTCCTTGGCCGTCATCGATGCTGTACTTCGACTAATTCTCCTGCATGATATTCCGGAAGCGAAAAATGAAAAGTATATTTCCCCTTTCTCGTTCATGAAAAATAAAGATTTGCTTTTGGTTATTGGAGTGGTGATTATCGGCGCATCCATCCCAAGCGTACTTGAGCCAACATTACCGTTACACCTACAGCACAAATTTAGCGCTAACCCAGGAATTATTGGATTATTATTTGCTATTCCCACGCTTGCTTATGGCCTGGCAACACCTTTTATAGGACAGTTTTCTAGTAAAATCGGCTATAAAAACGGAATTCTCCTCGGTCTACTTATGGTATCCATCGCACTTCCTCTAACTGCACTTCCAGCAATATTATCGCTTCAAGCTGTTATTTTAGCTATTTTAGGGGTTAGCATGGGTATGGTCCTTGCTCCCTGCTTACCTCAACTTGCTGATATCTCTCAACGAAGTGGAATTCATTCTTATGGAATTACTTTTGCACTCTATAACACGGCATACTCGATTGGCCTAATGATCGGCCCTATTTTGAGCAGTACTCTCACGGATCTAATGAATATTAAGTTCTCTTATTTAATCATAGGCATTATTGTATTTATATACATGTTCGTACTCGCTTCAACCTTAAGGAAAGCCAAAAATTCATATCCCCATAAGAAATAAAACATTTTATTACATATTTTTACACCACAGAGCATTCCAGTCCCTGAAAAAAAGGTATCCCTCAAGCTTATCGCTCAGGAATACCTTTTTTTGATCCATCTATGGCTTGACATGCTCTACTTTCATTTGCGCCTCAAGCGCGAGATTCAGCTTGAGCACGTTGACACGCGGCTCGCCGAACACGCCGGCGCTGCGGCCTTCTGTCTGCTCCTGCACCAGTGCTCTCAGTTGATCCTGCGGGATACCCGTCAAGCCGCTAATGCGCGGAATTTGCACCCATGCAGCCTGTGGCGAGATGTGTGGGTCCAGACCGGAGCCGGAGTTCGTAATCAGGTCCACCGGAACCTGACTAACAGGCACATCCGGGTTATGCTTCTGCCAATCCGCAATAGAGTCCTTGACTCGCTGTATCAAGGCCGGATTCGACGGTGCGTAGTTACTAGAGCCTGAACCAACCCCATTATAATCAACGCTCGATACCCGACCTTGAAAAAACGCCGAATCAGTGAAAGACTGCCCAATCAGTTCGGAGCCGACCACCCGCTCCTCCGCGTCACGAAGCATACTGCCGTTTGCTTGCTGCGGAAACAGAACCTGCGCTATTCCTGTACTGGCTAGCGGATATGCCAAACCGCACAAGAGAATCATCAGCACCGAAGTTCGCAAAGCCACTCCAATAACTGTACTTCCTCGCATCTCTTGTCTCTCCGGTTTTCCTTCCGACACAGTCCCGGTCCCTGTATGTTTGTTATGACCTTGTCCGCCAGATTCAGCTTTTTCGTGTGCAGCAAATCTGCGTCCAGACATCATCCGATAAAAACCACTCATGTCGTTCACCCTTTCTGCGCTAAATCCACAAATGCACCAGCAAATCAATGGCCTTTATACCGACAAACGGTACGACCATACCGCCCAGACCGTAAATCAGCAAATTCCGTCCCAGCAGGCGATCCGAGCTCATCGGCTTATACTTCACGCCCTTCATGGCCAGCGGAATCAAAAGCGGAATAATAACCGCGTTAAAGATCAACGCCGACAAAATAGCGGACAGCGGGGAGCCAAGCCCCATGACGTTCAAAGCGCCCATTTGTGGAATGGCTAGCATGAACATCGCCGGGATGATGGCAAAATATTTGGCAACATCGTTCGCAATGCTGAACGTTGTCAATGCTCCGCGCGTCATAAGCAGCTGCTTGCCGATCGCGACCACCTCAATAATTTTGGACGGATCGGAATCCAAGTCCACCATATTAGCCGCTTCTTTGGCCGCGACTGTGCCGCTATTCATGGCAAGACCTACATCGGCTTGCGCCAACGCAGGTGCATCATTGGTGCCGTCTCCAGTCATGGCAACCAGCTTACCCTGTTCCTGCTCACGTCGGATAACCGCGATTTTGTCCTCCGGCTTGCTCTCAGCTACAAAGTCGTCCACACCCGCTTCTCGAGCAATTGTAGCTGCTGTCAGCGGATTATCTCCGGTACACATGATCGTACGGATACCCATTTCCCGGAGCTGATCAAACCGTTCCTTCATGCCTGGCTTCACTGTATCCTTTAAATAAATAATACCGTATATCTGATCATCTAGCGCGACTGCCAACGGTGTACCTCCTTCAGAGGCTACCTGATTCGCTTTTTCCTCCAGATCGGCTGGAACACTGCCATTTTGCGATACGATCCATTGCCGAACGGAATCCACTGCGCCCTTGCGTACCTTTCGTCCATCGGCCAGATCCAGACCACTCATCCGGGTCTCCGCCTTGAATTCGATAAAGGTTCCACCTGCCGCCAAGGATTCATCCAACGTATGCTCCTGTTTGCGCATCAACTCGAGAACCGAGCGACCCTCTGGCGTCTCATCCTTCATAGAGCTAGTCGCTGCCCACTTCACTAGCTCTGCCTTCTCCACGCCCTCTACAGGCACGAATTCACTCGCCATCCGGTTCCCGAAGGTGATTGTACCTGTTTTATCCAGAATCATCGTGTTGATATCCCCAGAAGCTTCTACCGCCTTGCCTGACATGGCTAGCACATTAAACTGGGTGACCCGGTCCATACCGGCAATCCCGATGGCTGACAACAGTCCTCCAATCGTGGTTGGAATCAGACAGACTAGCAACGAAATCAGCACAGGAACAGGCAAATCAATGTTAAAATGACGGGCAATCGGCGCTAGCGTAACCACCACAATTAGAAAAATAATCGTCAAGCTAATCAGCAAAGTGTTCAGCGCAATCTCATTCGGCGTTTTTTGCCGCTGAGCGCCTTCCACGAGCGAAATCATTTTATCAATAAATGTCTCGCCCGGCTCTGTCGTAATCCGCACCTTAATCCGGTCACTAACCACTCGCGTTCCGCCGGTTACCGAGCAAAAATCACCACCCGATTCCTTGATGACCGGAGCCGATTCTCCCGTAATTGCAGATTCATCCACCGAAGCCAAACCTTCAATGACCTCACCATCGCTTGGAATCATTTCACCCTGGGAGACAATAACTACGTCCCCCTTACGCAACTCGGTTGAGCTAACCACCTGAATGTCATTTCCGACGAGCTTGTTAGCTTGCGTGTCCTGCTTGGATTTTTTTAAAGAGGCAGCTTGTGCCTTACCCCGCCCCTCCGCGAGCGCTTCGGCAAAGTTGGCAAAAAGCAACGTAAACAACAGAATAACAAACACGGCCAGGTTAAAGCCTATTTCCTTGTCAGTTCCAAAATAACCGGGAAACAGTAACATTAGCAGCACGACCAATGTACCGATCTCCACGACGAACATGACAGGATTTTTCATCATCATCATCGGATTTAATTTTATAAAGCTATCCTTGATCGCATGCTTCAAGATGCTTCTGTCCAGCATGTGTTTGCGTTGTTCCTTCATGGTCAAACACCCCGTTCATCCATTCTCATTTTCTTCTTCACATGGTCAAAAATTCAGCAACAGGTCCCAATACGATGACAGGTAAAAAGGTCAACGCACCAATCAGCAGCACGACCCCGATCAGAATGGCTCCAAATAACTTGTTGTCCGTGCGCAGTGTCCCCGTCGTCACCGGAGTCGGCGCTTTGGCATTCAACGAAGCCGCCACAGCCAACAATGCAATCATAGATACATATCGCCCGAAGAACATAACCATCCCCGTTGTTACATTCCAGAATACGTTGTTATCTGAAAGACCTTCAAACCCCGAACCATTATTTGCGGCAGATGACGCATATTCATAGAGCACCTGAGTCAACCCGTGATAGCCAGGGTTAGTGACCGCATCATATCCCCAATGACTCATAAACGCAAGCGCAGTTGGGGCGAGAATGAGAAACGGATGTACCAAAATGGCAATGGCGATCAGCTTCATTTCCTTGCCTTCAATTTTCCTTCCCATAAATTCCGGAGTTCTCCCGACCATCAGTCCGCATATAAACACACCCAGAATCGCATACATCAGCATATTCATCAGCCCGACACCCTTGCCGCCAAAAATGACGTTTAGCATCATTTCTCCCAAAGCAGCCATGCCACCTAGCGGGGTTAGTGTATCATGCATATTATTGACCGAACCTGTCGTTGCCGCTGTTGTGACCGCAGTGAATAAAGCCGATTGTCCAATACCGAAACGAACCTCTTTCCCTTCCATGCTTCCCTGAGAAGCATCCACACCCAGTGTCTGGATTAACGGATTACCTGTCTTCTCAGACACATACGTAATGGATAGAAAAATTAGAAACAATACCATCATGGAGCTAAAAATAATCCAGCCCTGCTTACGATTACGGGCAAACAATCCAAAGGTATACGGCAACGAAGCCGGCATTACCCACATTGCCAAAATTTCCAGCACGTTCGTCCAAGGACTTGGATTTTCAAAAGGATGCGCAGAGTTAGCTCCCGCATAACCGCCCCCGTTCGTCCCCAAATGCTTGATGGACTCCAGAGAAGCAATGGGTCCCATAGAAATTTGCTGTTGTGTTCCGCTCAGCGTCGTAAGATCCGCCGTAGGCTGTAGCGTCTGTGGTATCTTCAATCCCACCAGCACCAGCGTAAGCACAAAGGCCAGTGGCAGGAAAATCCTTATAATAGCTTTAATAAAATCTTGAAAGAAATTGCCCATCCCTTCACCGCGCCGCGTCAATCCTCTCATAAAAGCCGCAGCAACCGAAAAACCGGAAGCAGCCGAAGTGAACATCATCATCGTGACGAACGCCATCTGTGTCAGATACGTAAGCCCGCTTTCTCCGCTATAATGTTGGAGATTCGTATTCGTCATAAAGCTGATTACCGTATTAAAAGCTAGTGATGCTTCCATATTACTGTTTCCAGCCGGATTACCGGGAAGCATTCCCTGTAAACGCAACAGCAAGTAGCTGATTGCCACAAGCACGACGTTCGTAGCAATGAAACTCATAACATACGTAGTCCAACGCATGCTCTCCACTTTCTTCAAGCCTACTACCTTATAAATCAGCTTTTCTGTTCTGCCAAAAATCCGATCCGTTCGATTCGGTTCATTCGAGAATACATGATACATATATGTACCCATTGGCTTTACCAAGAGCAGCAATATAACGATCACAATTCCAATTTGAAGCAGCTCCATCCTCTATTCCTCCTTCAAAATGCTCCTGCGTTTGGAACAACAGACCCGATTAGACCATCTATGAAGTGCACACGTTTGCGAAAACCTGCTACCAATGATGCTTTAATGCTCAGATCTGTTGTTCCCGCCCGCTCTATCCCTACAAGTGACTAGAACTTTTCAGGGTTCAGGAGTGCGTAGATTAAATACATAAACACAATAGCCGTAAGCCCGAGTATAACGATCATCCTCTTCGTCCTCCTTTAGAGGTCTGCGCATCACACCAGCGTACAAACAGCAGTATCACTCCATAACTCACAGCCATGACGAGCAGCATGTATATATCCATCATGTTTATACCCTCCGTATCGATCCTCAGATCGCCATTCTTATTCCATCATAAAATCATAAAACAACTATGTCATAAGTGCTTATCCGTTCAGCAGAAAACCCACCTCTCCGTTCAATGTGTAGATCACATGGTCCGCTCCCAATCCCCGATAAATTCCTTGTGGATTACAGCCGTGTGTAATAACATAGATCGATTCCGATGTTAGTGGTCGACATATTTGCAGGAAACGGCAAGTCAGATTCAAGCTGTTCTCGAACAAATACACACTACCAATTTCTTTTTTTGGAAAATTCCATTTTCCCGCTTGCATGGTATTGATGCGGACAATGTGCTCCACACCCATTTTTTTGAGCTGTCGTTCCTCCTGGGCGCTATTCGTGAGAACTGCAAACGCCAATTTTTTGAAAATAAGCAATTTCACAAAACTTCTGCCCGCTTCATTCGGTGCAGTGACAATAATTAACCGACCTTCCATCAGTAGCTCCTCTCCCGGTATAAAAAGACAACAAAAAGAAGCCGAAGGAAAAAGGCTTTCCTCCGGCTTCTGACATATCCATGATAAAATAAACCATGGCTGCACACGGCGGTTTGTTGCCTCTCCCTGTACGCTTACGAGGTTAGCTGTCGGATTCGGACGTGAGAGTCGCCCTATTTCTGGCACTTGACCGGAAAATTCACCCCATGAGACACACGGCTTCCGAAGCCGTACAGTCTCGATTGGTTCCCCCGCTTTTGCAACTGCAAAATTCAGCGCTATAGACATTTCGTTGTTGCTTCATTCAAGTTAATTTGAAATTACGTCTTGAATCATACACCCGCGCATGGAAGACTGTAAAGCTCAACTGCAGGGTTATAAATCGGGCTTTAGAGCATAGAAGATTAATAATAACGCTTACAATGCAACTATGCTTCTCACATCTCCTTTAATCTCTGTTTTTCATCCCTTTTTGAAAATGACAAGCATGTCAATATTGGCGTAGGGTAAAGCGTTATTGGCCTTTTTTTGTAAAAAGAGAAGAAAATACGCTATATGTACCAGCTAAACACCGATTTAACCCGCTTTTATAAGAAGAAACAACTTAATTCGCTCCATTTGCGGTGCGATTTACTGTTTTGAGCAAAATACGATTTTACAGCGCCTGAAGGCTTTATACAGCTTTTCCAGGCTTGCAACCCTTCTTTAAATTGTCTAAAATTTAATTGCTGAATATTGAATGAGGAGAGATGCTATGACCGTTTATGAATATGATGCGCAAACCCTGCAAGGGAAACAAATTCCGTTATCCACATTTGAAGGGAACGTTCTGCTTATCGTGAACACTGCCAGCAAATGTGGGTTAACCCCCCAATACAAAGCGCTACAAGAGCTATATGACCAGTATCATGAACAGGGGCTCGAAATTTTGGGATTTCCCAGCAACCAGTTTGCCAAACAAGAGCCAGGTTCCAGTGAGGAGATCTCCGAGTTTTGCCAGATCAATTATGGTGTCACCTTTCCGATGTTCGCCAAGACAGATGTCAATGGCGATCAAGCACACCCCTTATTTCGCTACCTGACCCAAACAGCTCCGGGGGTATTAGGGTCCAAAGCGATCAAATGGAATTTTACTAAATTCTTAATTACAAGAGAAGGTAACGTGTTTAAGCGCTATGCACCGCAAACCACTCCAGATAAACTGGCGGGAGATATAGAGAAGCTTTTGCAGCAAAACTGACATTCTTCATTATCACAGTTAATAAACGACCTGTTGCAACCGTGGCTTCCGTGGCTAAAGAATATAACGAAAATGCTTAACAAAAAAAGCACCCTTTCACGTAAACCGTGTCAGGATGCTTTTTTAACTAGGTCTTGCATATAATGCGGTCGAGAGGACTCGAACCTCCACGGGCGTACGCCCACTACCCCCTCAAGATAGCGTGTCTGCCATTCCACCACGACCGCAAATCATAATGTATTGAGGCAACAGATTTATTATACTCTCTCATCAACTATTTGTAAACAAAAATATTATAATTATTTTAACTTACATATATGAGCGATAATAATACCGTCCTGCATAAAGATAACCGCTTGCTGAACTATGCATTAATGTTGCCCCCTTACGGATTATCAGAACCACCTAGCACTTAACTAAGTAATTAATTTGACGAAATAACGTATTTACGATTGTAAAAACACGTATAAAAGTGTATCATAGTTTCAGATGGTTAATTCTAACATGTTTACTGATGATTATTATAACACACCAATTATTCCGTAAGAATCCGTAAGGGGCGATTTCTTTTGAACAACAAAATGCCTGTCACCTCCTTCGGGTGGGCCATCAAACAACGGCTTGTCGAACTTCGACTGGATCAGAAAACATTTTGTGAGACACACAATATTCCGCCTTCACGCTTGTCCAATCTGATTCACGGCACCCGCAAAGCACAAAGGTACAGAAAACAAGTTGCTGCAATTCTGAACATCGACGATAACGATTATAAGGAGGCATCGCCACTCTAAATCCAACAAGCATTCCAGTTACATACAGGTCATTCCATATCACCAAGAAACCAAATAAACCCGTAAAGCGAACCCCTCCAGTTCGTTTACGGGTTTTCAACCCAGACAATCTTTAGCCAAAAAAATCATTCCGGCTTTGTTTTATCCTTCTCACTTTTTTGCTTACGATATTTCGCAAATTCAACATATTCTAAAATAAAATTCTGTTCTTCCGTCTCAAGATCTTCTGCCTGGCAATTCAGTGGCCCCATCACTCCAAAAAAATAAGCAGCCTTCTGCTCCTGAAGTACGCCTTCTCCCGGCTTAATCCCTTTCATTAACCAATCGAGCGATACATTAAAAAAGTCCGAAATCTGAATTAAATGAGTGGTACCCGGCGTTGTTTTCCCCCTTCTCCAATCACCGAGATTCCCTGAACTGATTTTAAGCTTTTCACAAAATGCCTTCTTGGTCATTCCCCGATCTTTAATCAAAGCTTCAATCCGTTGATAAATAGTTTGATCTCCCAAAATGTTTCCCCTCCGAAACAGTAACTTTTTCTGAAATAATTTTCATTTTTCAGCCTTACTCATTAGTAATCCCCATTAAATCCTAAGCAACCATTACCCTATAGTAGAATTGCGCTGGTTTTTCTCTTTACGAAAGCGGGTAAATTCAATATACTCAAGTATAAAATTTCTTTCCGCCTCACTAAGCGGTTCCCCCTGGCAATTCAGTTGCCCTGAAGCGTCAAAAAAATAAGGGTCTTGCGACTCCTTTAGCACCTCACCCTGTATATCTCGACCCAGCATAATCCAGTCCAGACTCGCATCAAAAAAAGAAGCGATTTCAATGAGTTTATTCGTGCCCGGCGTCGTTTTTCCTCTTTTCCAATCCCCGAAGTTCCCTGTACTAATGCCTAACTGCTGGCAGAACGCCTTTTTCGTCATTCCCCGTTCCTTGATGAGTTCCTCGATGCGATGGTAAATAGATTGCATAGAAGTTCCTTCCTCCCTAGCAGGCTCTCAAATAACGATATCATGTTCTCTGTTCCCATTTCAAAGATCACGTATGCTAAAATTACCGAATTATGTATGTTGGTTTCCATTATACCACAACACGCAACAAAAACCGCCTGTTTTCCGAAGAAAGGGCGGTCTTTAAGCCAGTCCACTTACGCCAATCACGTAGCAGAGTTGTCGATTTTAAGTAAAATATGCTTCAATTCATTCAAAGTTTCACTCAGATGCAATAAATCTTCTTCTGGCAGATACACCAGTCTTTCTTGAATTTTATTGGAGAAGGTATGAAATACCTGTTCACAAAAAGCATCGCCTTCCTGTGTAATCGCCACATTCACGACTCTGCGATCCGAATCACACGACTGGCGGTCAGCCAACCCATGCTCCACCAGTTTGTCCAGAAGAGGAGTCATGTTCGGACGTGAGACATTGAGCTGTTTGGATAAATCAGATACCGTAGACGAACGTACTTCACGCAGGAGCATTAGCACCTGAAAGTTATTAGGCGACAAGTGTAATGGGAAATCGAGCGGACCGTAGGTGAAAAATTTCTTCTTCACAATCGGAAACAAGCCCAAAATATTTTCTGATATATTTCCTAACAGTTGAGTGTCCATATTTTTCACCGTCACTTCATAAGTTTATACTTATCATTCTATAACATTATGGCGTTATATTATACTATGGAATCATTATTTCATCATAATCATTACTTTATTACATCATTACACAAATAAAAAAAGCCTCTACCGCGAGAGACTTTTCCGTTCATTCCATTGATGCGGTCGAGAGGACTCGAACCTCCACGAGCGTACGCTCACTACCCCCTCAAGATAGCGTGTCTGCCATTCCACCACGACCGCATAACAAAATATAAATGGTGAGCCATGAAGGACTCGAACCTTCGACACCCTGATTAAAAGTCAGGTGCTCTACCAACTGAGCTAATGGCTCATGCTGTTCATCCAAGCTGTCCGCCATTAGACCAGACCTCAGGAATTTCCCTTAAGCATGCAACATGTAGTCTATAAAGACAACAATGACCCGTAGGGGATTCGAACCCCTGTTACCTCCGTGAAAGGGAGGTGTCTTAACCCCTTGACCAACGGGCCTTATTATTATGCGCCAACTTGGCGACAAGAAAGAGTATATCAAATAGAATAACAAATGGCAATACTTATTTTTGAAATTTTAAAAAAAGCAGTTTTTATCATTACAAAATGCATGTCCACTTACATTAACTTATCTAGAATCATTTAATCCCTGAAAAATCATGATAAATGATTGCAATATCACTTACATTTACTTATAATCACTTACGAGATACCGAAATCATTATATATCAGAGGAGCTTTCTATGTATCAGGAAGAACGAATGTTAAAAATCGTTGATTACTTACAGCTTCACAAGCGTATTTCGGTGGATGATATTTGTGAAATTTTTAATGTTTCACGGGATACGGCCCGTCGAGACCTGGTAAAACTTGAGGAGCATCAAAAAATTATTCGCACCCGCGGCGGCGCCCTTCTCCCTAAACTGCATCACGATCCAATTGGAAATTATAACGAAAGACTGCTTACTGTATCTGAGGAGAAACAAGTGATCGGACAATTGGCTGCCAACATGGTACGAGATAGGGATCGTATTATATTGGATTCCTCTACCACCGTACAGGCGTGTGCAGAAAGACTGAATGTGCAGGAATGTTCGGTTATCACCAATTCAATTAATCAGGCCGACGTACTATCTGGAAAAGACGGTGTCTCCATTCATCTGTTGGGAGGCCGCCTGCAAAAAGAGCACCGGTATGTATATGGCTCGTCCGTAATCGCCACTTTGTCTCACTATTTTGTAGACAAAGCTTTTATCGGGATTGGAGGCATATCATCTCACGGACTAAGCCTGATTCATGAAGAAGACGGTATGCTGAAGCATCAGATGATGAAACAGGCGGATCAGGTGATCATCCTTGCGGACCATTCGAAATTCGGAATTAATTTCCCGTATCGTTTTGCTGATTTATCTGAAGTTAATATCGTGATCACCGATCGCTTGCCAGAACCAGCAATGCTGGAAATTTTGCAACATCATGATATTGAAGTTGTTGTCCCCTCATAAAATATGAGACTGCTTAGCTAGAACTCAAGATTTATCACAGAGATATCGAAAGACAGGAGTTGGAGAGAAATGAAACTGTTTGCGATTGATATGGATGGAACACTGCTGAACGAGGAAGGAAAAATAAGCAAAGTGAACGCGGAGGCTATACGCCAAGCACAAAAGCAAGGCGTTCAGGTGACAATTGCCACTGGTAGAGCCGCTTATGACGCCTGGACAAAGCTAGAGGAAGCAGAACTTATAACTCCCGTCATTGGAGCAAACGGGGCAACCGTACACGATGTGCATCGTCGTCAGTTAACCTCTACTCCTATGGGCCGCAGTGAAACGTTTGAAGTGCTGAGCTGGCTGCACGATAACGACTTTTACTATGAGGTCATGACAGACCGCGCTATTTATTCTCCACAAAACGGACATCAGCTACTTGCTGTTGAAATGGATCGATTGCTGAGCGCCAACCCGGATATTTCGCTAGATACATTATTACACGCAGCCGAAAAACAATATGAACAGACCGGGCATACCCGCATCGCTTCATATGAGGACATTCCACTGGATGTGGAGATTTATAACGTGCTTTGTTTCTCCTTTGATCAAGCCAAATTGGATCGGGGCCGTGAGCGTTACCAAAGTTTTCAGGGCCTAAACATGGTCATCTCTTCAGACCGTAACTTTGAAGTCGAGCATAAGGACGCGTCTAAAGGTAATGCATTGCGTTATCTGGCGAATCATCTGAGCATTCCCATGCAGGAAGCTGTAGCGATTGGGGACAGTTACAACGATATCTCCATGCTGACAATGGCAGGAAGAGGCATTGCCATGGGCAATGCAAAAGACGACATTAAGGCCGTCTGCTCCGAAGTGACTCTGACTAATACGGAAGATGGCGTCGCTCATGCTCTGTTGAACATACTTAAGACAGTTGAGGCTGACACTGTGAAATAGAAGTCATTGGCTGCTTACAAGACAGGTTGACGTCGCTTCATGGCGTACGCAGCACGTTCGTCTCTCCATTTAAACGAATTTCAGTCCACCGTTATTTTCAAAGCAGATCTAGACAAAAAGGACGCTTGCAAGCATCATTACAATGCATACGAGCGTCCTTTTTCTACTTAAAATACCAACGGAGAGAGAGGGATTCGAACCCTCGCACCGCTTTCGCAGCCTAACCCCTTAGCAGAGGGTCCCCTTATAGCCACTTGGGTACCTCTCCATGGCTCCCCGAACAGGACTCGAACCTGTGACAACTCGATTAACAGTCGAGTGCTCTACCAACTGAGCTATCAGGGAACATTACTGTAAATTATCTTACAGTATGGTTAATTTACCATGATTCAGGGGGTGCCGTCAAGTGCCAACAGGCGAAGCTTACCTCCACATTTCCCACAGCGATATCGCTGTGTATTCATCTTACGCTTGCGCATATACTCCTGTTTACAGGAAACGCATACTAGCTTGTAACGATAAGGCTGAGGCTTACGTTCCGTTCTTCCCGGCAGAGTCTGACAATGCCTGCTTCCTCCTACACGGGCCAACCATGCTTTGAAGTCAGCATCTCGATGCTGATAGCCCATCCCGCGCAAATGTAAATGATAATGGCACAGCTCATGCTTAATAATTTTCTCCACCTCAGAACGTCCGTAAGCTGCGAGTTGATGTGGATTAATTTCAATATGATGACTTTTCATAAAATACCTACCGCCTGTGGAAGACAGACGTGCATTAAAGGTGGCTTGATGTCGAAACGGCACACCGAAGCTCTCCAGCGAAATGCGCTCTACCCATTCTTGAAGCTCTTCATTACTCATAGAATGGCTCATTGAATGGTTCATTGAATTGTTCAGGGACTTGGACTCCATCCTTACGGTCTCTCCTCCTTCGCTCCTTACTGACAAGCATATTATAAAATAACGACCGAAGTCTAACCCCCAATTCATAAGCACACTTTAGGTACCCACCCCATATGCTAAGCATACAGATGTAACGCAGAGGAGGAGATCGGCTTGCCTCAATGGCTCAGCAATCAGCTCATGCGGGCCTTTTACAAAAAGGACCGGCGCCAAATTAAACTGTTGAACGATTGTTGGTTTTTTTATCATAAAGCACCTGGCGTGGAGTTCGATGCCAACAACGGGTAAAAGCTAAATGCATCCAAAATGAAAGCCGGAATCTCCGATGCAGTTCGGAGATTCCGGCTTTTGTTAACCCTTCACAAGAAGGTTGCACAGTTTTATTTAAAGTATTATGCCTGCGATTGCGCCTCTGCAGGAGGTTTCATCGTCAGACCAACCCTGCCTTTTTTCAAATCAACATTTAACACCCACACCGTTACGTTATCACCGACAGATACGACATCCATCGGATGCTTTACGAAGCCACTGCGCAGCTGTGAAATATGAACCAACCCGTCACTTTTAATACCGATATCGACAAACGCGCCAAAATCAATGACATTGCGGACGGTTCCCTGAAGCTCCATACCCGGTGCCAGATCCTCGATCTTCAGCACATCCTTGCGGAATACCGGCAACGGCAGCTCGTCACGCGGGTCACGGCCCGGACGCTGGAGACTGTCCAGAATATCCTTCAGTGTCGGCACGCCGACTTCCAGCTTCGCAGCCAATTCGTCAATGTTGGACACGTTCAGTGCTTCCGTTGCAGCCTTGGTGCCCAGATCGTGGGCATTGATGGCCAGTTCCGCCAACAGGCGGTCTACGACAGCATAGGATTCAGGGTGAATCGGTGTGCGATCCAGCGGATTTTCTCCACCCGGTATACGGATAAAGCCAACAGATTGCTCGTAGGTTTTTGCACCAAGACGCGGCACCTTCTGCAACTGACGACGGTTGCTGAATTTACCGTTTTCCTCGCGGTACTTAACGATGTTTTTGGCAATCGTCGCATTGATCCCTGCTACATAGGATAACAGCGCAGAGGAAGCCGTGTTCACATCTACACCGACATGGTTAACGGCTGATTCGACAACGTCCTTTAAGCTTTCATCCAGATGTTTCTGCGACACATCATGCTGGTATTGGCCTACACCAATAGCCTTCGGCTCAATCTTGACCAACTCAGCCAGCGGGTCCTGCACACGACGTGCGATGGAAGCCGCACTGCGCTCGGCCACGTCCAAATCGGGAAATTCCTCCTGTGCCAGCTTGGAGGCAGAGTATACGCTTGCGCCCGCCTCATTGACGATCAGATACGCTAGACTGCTGTCACCAATGTCCGCGATGACTTCCGCTACGAATTGCTCTGTCTCGCGCGAAGCGGTTCCGTTACCAATGACAATCAATTCGATCCCGTATTGGGCAATCAGCTGCTTGAACTTTTCAGCAGCCTCGCGCTTCTTGTTGTTCGGTGGTGTCGGATACGTCACAGCCACTTCGAGCAGCTTGCCGGTGTCATCGACAACCGCCAGCTTGCAGCCTGTCCGATAGGCCGGATCGACACCGAGCACACGTCGGCCCTTGATCGGAGCCTGTAGCAACAGGCTGCGCAAGTTGCCTGCAAAAATGGAGATCGCCTGCTGCTCGCCCTTCTCCGTCATTTCAGCGCGCACTTCACGCTCGATAGACGGCGCGATAAGTCTTTTATACGCATCCTCAATGACACTGCGCAGCAGATCTTGCACGACAGACGATCCTTTAATCACTTGGCCTGCCATGTAATTGTAAATAGAATCTGGCACTACCTCCAGACCAACCTTAAGAATGCCTTCCCGCTCCCCGCGATTAATCGCCAGAATACGGTGAGGTGGCATTTTCTTAGCGAGTTCACGATAGCTGTAGTAGTTCTCATACACGGATTCTTGCTCTGCGTCCTTCGCTTCGGAGGTCAGCATACCATGGTCCAGCGTATATCGGCGTACCCATTGGCGAATAGCCGCATCATCCGCTATATTTTCAGCTAAAATGTCCAAGGCTCCTTGGATGGCCGCCTCAGCGCTGTCCACTCCCAGTTCCGCATTTACATAAGACTCGGCTTCTTTCAGAGCATCGCCCTGCTTCGGCTGGCTCCAGATCCAGATGGACAGCGGCTCCAGTCCCCGTTCCTTTGCTACACTGGCGCGGGTTTTGCGCTTTTGCCGATACGGACGGTACAGATCCTCCACTTCCTGAAGTTTAACCGCAGAGGTGATAGCCGCCTGCAGGTCTTCCGTCAGCTTGCCCTGCTCATCAATAATGCGGATGACCTCTACCTTACGATCCTCCAGATTACGCAAATACACTACACGATCTTCAATTTCACGTAGCTGATTTTCATCCAGCTCTCCTGTCATTTCCTTACGATAACGCGCGATAAAAGGAATTGTATTCCCTTCATCCAACAAACTGATCGTTGTCCGAATTTGCTTGAGTGCCAGCGACAGCTCTCTCGCCACTTGTTTGACAATCCGCTCTTGGCGTTCTGCTTCGTTCGGCTCCTGCCGGATTTCCGTCTTCGTTTCCTCGTTAGACAAACCTATCCCTTCTTCCTCACAACTCTTGTCATACAGCTTGTCTTTCATTATCACAAAAAATGATTCAAAGCGCCAGCAGGTGCCGTTAGAGCAAGCCCTACCTGCATTTTTCATCAGACACGCAAAAGGACAGCGCCCAAGCGCTGCCCTTTTCCCGTTTCACTCGTCGTTCCATCACGCTAAAAATCAATCAAACCGAGACTGATTTGTAGCGAATCGCTCACTTTGCGCATAGTTTCTTCATCTAAGTGGGTGATTTTGTCGGTAAGCCTTTGCTTGTCGATCGTCCGAATTTGCTCCAGAAGAACAACAGAATCACGATCAAAGCCATGCGTCGCCGCGTCGATTTCCACGTGTGTAGGCAGCTTTGCCTTCTGAATCTGAGCGGTGATAGCTGCCACGATCACGGTAGGACTAAACCGGTTGCCGATATCATTTTGAATGATCAGCACAGGTCTGACGCCACCTTGCTCGGAACCGACTACGGGTGAAAGGTCTGCAAAAAAAACGTCGCCGCGCTTTACGATCAATATGGATTACACCCCGCTAACTGTACGGCCCAAGGTGCTGTTTGCATCTTCCTCCGCGTGAAAGGCTTCGGATGCCATGGTCAAGTTAATTTTAGCCATTTCCATGTATCCACGCTGCATAGCTTCACGAATGTAACGTTTTTTACGTTCGCCTACATACAGCTTCATGGCCTGCCTGATAAATTCACTGCGGTTGGAATTTTCCATAGCTACGATCCCGTCCACTTCCTGCAAGAGATGATCTGGCAAACTGATCATTATTCTTTTGGTGTTCTGCAAATTGGCCAACTTCTCTTCCACCCCCAAAACCTTGTCGCCATTGTACCATTATAACGTTATTCCCGGTAATTTATTCAAACGGAATACAAGAATGTATATGATATTCGTATATCATCTATGCTGCATTCCATTATAAACTACGCAGTTCGTTTTCGTACAGGCGTTTGATCCCCGAAATACAAGTGTCAGCGGAGCCTGATGCGTCTTTTGACAGTTATAGCGCTCTTTTCTTTCCTTTGTACATATTTCGGGACGTTCTGCGAAAACTCCTGCTTTTATTCGGTAATTTGCGTTATGAAATTAATTCCAGTGGGTTGGAAGAAGCGAGTTCACTCGAATAACAGGAACATGGCCTCGTGTGTATACACGCGGTACCCTGTCTGCGATCATGCAGATCACCTCATAGTGGATCGTACCAAGCTTGGATGCCAGCTCATCCGCTGCGATAGTTTCGCCGGACTGCTGACCGATGAGAACAACCTCTTCGCCGGTTTGGATTTCTTCCGCATCTTTTGCGAAAGATTGTAAGGATACCATACACTGGTCCATGCAAATCGTGCCTAGTACCGGGACGCGGCGACCGCGTATCAATACTTCGATCTTCCCACTCAGCATGCGGGAGTATCCATCCGCATAGCCGATTGGCAGTGTACCGATCCGTTCTTCACTGGTAGTCACATACCGGGTGCCATAGCTAACTCCCCAGCCAGGAGGAAGCGTCTTGGTATAAACTACCGCCGTCTTCAATGACAATACAGGCAGCAGTTCAATCGCTCGCCGGTTAACCTCATCAGACGGATACAGACCGTATATACTGATACCAATCCGCACCATATTGGGGGAAAGAGAAGGGGTATCAATGGTAGCGGCGCTATTGGCCGTATGTATAATGGGAATGGTGATACCTTGTTCCCTTAGCGCTTCCGCCACGCCCCGAAACCGATCATATTGTAGCAGTGTATAGCTTTTGTCTTCTTCATCCGCGCGGGCAAAATGGGTGTACATGCCTTCCAGCAGCACCTGCTCTAATTCGTGAGCCTGCCGGACAAAAGCCATAGCCTCTTCTCCAGGCAGCAAACCCAGTCTTCCCATGCCGCTGTCTATTTTGATGTGCACCTTCAGCTTGCGTTCATTTCCTTGGCAGTCCAGTCTGCGGATACCCTCCAGCACTTCTTCACTGAACACAGTCAATGAGATATCATGCTCCCAAGCCGTTTGTACAGCTTCCGGTGGGGTATAGCCGAGTACAAGAATCGGTAGCTGAACCCCCGCATGACGAAGCTCCAACGCTTCATCCAGAAAAGCGACGCTCAAATAATCCGCACCAAGGCGTTCCAATTCCTTTGAAATTTCCACGGCACCGTGTCCGTAGGCATTCGCCTTGACACAGACCAGTATCAGCTTATCCGCTGGCAATGCCTTGCGAAAAGCTTCATAGTTGGCGCCAAGGTGATCCAGGTTGATTTCGGCCCGGGTCGATCTGTATTGTGCTTGCAAATCCAGTCACCTTCTTCAATTGTTAGCCTGTAACATAACCTTTTACCATTCGGAGTGTGGCAAAAGTGCTTGCTTCCAAAGGTTAATGGTAATGTTCAAAAACGTGGCTGTCAATGGCAGGGGGGCTTTACCAGCCTCCTCTACCATCTCTACAATAGAGCAGGATATACAAGCGATGCACATCTTAGACTGCGAATGAACAAAAGACGGATACGGGCGGCAGCAGAGCATTTTTACACTCTAGACCGTCTGCATCCGTCTATAAAATTTTATTTACCCGATTGATCCTGTATAGAAGCGGCAATTTGTATCATTTCGCTCACAGGCAGGTCAGCACTGGTGATTCTGAACTCGATTCCGTCATTCATCCAGGTCATCGTCTGCTGTTCGCTTCCGGTCAGCACGGCGAAGCTTCCTCCAATATCAACCAGTTCGCCTGCGGCCAGTGCGACCGCCCGATCTTTTGGACGTGCCTCCACAATGGTATAATTATATGTTCCACTATACCGTAGCATCACGGCATGTGTACCATTATCCTCCAGCTCCGGCGTATCCTTGATCTGTACTCCGGCTGGCGTGTAGGACGGTTCGATCAAGCCGAACTCACCCATCACAGCTTCTGCCGCATCTGTTCCCGCTGACGTTCCGTTTGCAGCATCCGATGTGCCCGGGGTTTGTTGCTGCCTCTCTGCGTTGGCTGCGTTGGCTGCTTTGTCCGGTTTGGACGTATCGTTTGTGGCAGTACCGTCCACCTTGGCTTGCCCTGACGGTTGCTGGACTGCATCCCCTGCGGTCCCCTGCTCTTGTCCGGGTTCGCCAGTCGTCACGCCAGTCGTCCCATCCATCGCACCGGAAGGATCAAGCTGACTGCTGGGATCTACTGCTCCGGAAGATGGCGCCCCTGCGCTACCTGTACTCGTCTTACCTGAAGCCATATTCCGCTCCATATCAAAAGAGTCCTTGTCAAACTTCGTATCAAAAACAAATTGATCGAATTTCAGATCAACAACTACCTTGGCATTCGCATCAGACACCTGTACCTGAGTGGGTGCATAGTCATTTTTGGACAGCCATATCTTTTGTCTCACCAGCGCATGGCTGTTGTAATTCGCTGCCACATCAAACACATAGGATTTATCGTCGGTAGCCAACTGACGGGAGGCATCGCCGATAATGCTGCGAACCAACGTTTCATATAAATATACTTGACCCTGATTGTTTGGCCAGTCGCTTTTGAAACGGAAGCTTTTGTTCAGGCTGGGTGTTAGCACAAATACACCCTCATCATTACGAAGCACAATTTGCGTAACATCCTTTTTCTCGTTCGTCATGGCAATTCGGTAATAGGACGGCTTGCGGTAGGAAATATCCACCTTGTATTCCTGCGGCGTGTCGCCGGTATGCAGCGTCATCAAAGCTGTACCGTGGTAGCTGTTCAGGTCGCTCACCACGTCACTCAAATCTTTAACCACATCGTCCGCGCTCTTCTTGCCGCACCCGGCCAGCAGCAGCGTTACACACATGACCATGGCGAGCATCCATGAAATCCGGCGCATGTCATCAACCCCTTCAGCACATGTTTTAAATGAATTAGTACATGTCTATGAAGGACTTGTTCGATTTATGCAGACTGGCATGACAAGCTTGAACGTATCCTTGCGTAATGCTATAAAATCTTTTGGAGAGTGATCATAAATTCATACAGAAAATAAATCGAAAAACCGATCAAAACCACGCCTGCACCGATCGTAACCCACTTGATAGCGGTTCGATTCATGGCTTTCCGTGTTGTGGCTACGAGGGTCATCAAGCCTAAATCATGGATAAGAATACCAAACAAAATACCTAAGCCAACAATCAAGAATTGACTTGTATTTGACCGATCAAATGAGCTTGCCAGCACAGTTCCAAAAACACTCACCCAGAACACTAAATTTCCTGGTGAAACAGCTACAAGCAGCCCATTTTTATAGGAAGAAAATAATGATTTCGTCTTTTTCTCTCCTTCTAGCGCAATATCATGATCTGCATTTTTAATGCTGTCGTACCCCACGTAGCACAAAAAAAGGGCTCCAACGAACCACATAATCACTTGTACCACAGGTAATGACAAGACTGAGGCCAGACCAAAATACAAGCCAGTAATTAATAACAAATCGATGGTCATCCCCCCAAGGCCCACAATCCAACCATGCATGAATCCATTCTTTAGCCCTTGCTTCGTCATTTCAACCGTAATTGTACCTACAGGTAGTGCTATAGAGAAACCTAGTAAAACATATGTAATAAACAATGCCATTTCAAAACCCCTTTCAAATGTATAAAAATGCTATTCTATACCATAAAAAATGACAAATCAATAAAATTTGAAGAATGAAATGAGCTAAGAACACATGAGACTTATTTTGTACAAAATCGGATTCATTGACCAAGTTTGTCCATTGAGTATTGAGGGTTCAGCGCTTATCATAGCTTTTATGATAATAATTCTCATTTGCAAAATTCTGAATCATTCTATTATACGGAGGTTACTATGACCAACAAGAGCTCGACAATCAACAAAAAATCTACTCGACCATACACTGCTCTCATCTGCCTATTCTTTCTTATGGGGGCATTGCTGCTGGGATGTGGCGCATCTGACAATCAGAGTGCAAACAGCAACACGATAGCATCTACAAAAACATCGGAAGCTGCCACAACTCGTGAATACACAGACTATAAGGGACATACAGTGAATATTCCCACGACTCCTCGGCGCATTGTTTACTTTGGAGAAAACTATGGGGATTTATTGGTTTTAGGCGTACAAGCTGTAGGTACATCAACTTCTATGATTGAAGGCAAGGTTTACGAAAAGCAGGTTCAGAACGTGGCTGATCTGGGGTTCCCGATTAATTTGGAAAAAGCCTTGGAACTACAGCCTGACCTGATCATTACCGCCGATACAGATGAAAAGCAATACGCAGCGTTAACAAAAATTGCACCTACAATTATGTTCGATACCTTTGCTCCGTTAAACGAACGTTTGCTGCATCTCGGAGACATTGTGAACAAGAAAAAGGACGCTGAAGATTGGCTTGCCCAATATAAAATAAAGGAAGCGGAGATGTGGACCAAACTTCACGCAGAAGGTGTTAAGGCGGGGGAAACTGCTTCAGTCTTTACCTACTATCCAGGTGACCGTTTATTCGCAATGGGACGGACAGGACTGTCACAAATACTGTATGAAAAGAATGGTTTCAAACCTACCCCTCCTATCCAGAAAGCACTGGATGAAGACAAAGGATTTGTACAAATATCTCAGGAAGTGATCGGACAATACGCTGGAGATCGGATTTTCATACTAAGAACACCAAGTTCAGAAGCCGAACAATCCACCGAACAGTTAATGAAAAGCAAGCTGTGGCTCCAGCTCCCTGCTGTCAAACAGGGTCGTGTGTACACTCAGGATATTGGCAAAACTGAAAGTGATGCTTCCACTCGAGAATGGCTGCTGAAGGAATTGCCCAAGCTCATCAGATAAAATTGGAGAAGCTTATCGACACTTGTTGATAGGCTTCTTTTTTGTTGAACCTAAAGGAGGTATACTCATATATACATGATAACCATTCTCAATAAAAGGAGCAATACTGTGAACCAGTCTTCGTCGTCCGTATATCCTCCTCCGTTCAGCTCACTGCTTTTTCATTTTAAAGAAATTGCGTTGATTGGTGAGCCTACCGATGAATTATTATCACGTCCCAGTTCATATCACTGTCTTCTTATGTTCATCAGTGGGACAGGGATGGTGGACATTGGCCCAGAGCAGTATCTATTCCATACAGGTCATGGGTATTGGCTAGCTCCAGGTGAATCCTATCAAATCGCTCCCCTGAATGGAACTGTACCTGAATACTACAAAATCACGTTTGAGGTCATCGCTTTGACGTCGGAACCACAAGCGGACATGGCCTTGGCTGAACACGCAGCGCGCATGCCGTCCATATATCATGGAGCTGTCCTGCCGGAACCGCGCGAATACATCGTCTCCTCTTCTTCCTCCAAACTTATTCAGTTGATTGAAGAGTTATTTTATAGTACCCAACAAACGGTACAGCCGCATAACCAAACATCCGTATTACGGCAGCAAATCATGTTTCAAGAGTTGCTCTTGCTGTGGCAGGAAGACCACACCGATATTGATCAAAACAATACCTCTAATCCGGCATTGCCAGCATCGGTAGAAGGCACTCTCTCATATATGGAAAACAACTATGAAAAGCCCATTACCGTCAAGCAGCTTGCCGAGCAGGCGAACGTTTCCATATGGCAATACTCGCAAATGTTTCGTAAAATTACAGGCAAAAAGCCGCTGCATTACCTCACTGAGCTGCGCTTGAATCATGCCAAGCGGCTGCTGCTGGATTGCAAACGGCCTTTACGTGAAATAGCCCGTCAGGTTGGTTTCTCTGACGAATATTATTTTAATCGACGGTTTAGGCAAATGACCGGGATTCCCCCTGGCAAGTACGCACTTTCTGTCTCCGGTTCTGTGCGCGTCAAGGATTGGACGGGCCACCATATTCATATTCCGCGCCGAGCAAGCCGCATCATCTATCATGGAGAAACGATGGGCGATCTATTGGCATTAGGGGCCAAAGCCATCGGCGGAAGTCTGCAACTCAGTGAATACAGCGTCTATAAACATCGTCTTGTGAATGTCGCCGATGTAGGCCTTCCACTGGACACCCGCTTGACCAGTGCTCTTGATCCTGATCTAATTATCATCGCCAATTCGGACGAACAGGAATATAAGCGCATTGCCAGCATCGCCCCCACCGTCACCTTCAACTCCTTCGCCACGCTGGAGGAACGGATGCGTACACTTGGCGCCTGGCTCGGTAAGGAGCGGGAGGCCGAACGCTGGTTGTCTACCTTCAAAGCCCGTAATCTGGCAATGTGGCAGCAGCTCGGTACGCAAATCACAGCCGGAGAAACGGCCTCCGTCTTCATCTTCGATCATGGTGATCGGCTCTTTGTCATGGGTATGTCCGGATTCTCATCGGCCCTCTACCACCCCCAGGGCTTTCAGCCCGTTGAGCCGATCCAAAAGGTGCTCGACGAGGGACACGGCTTCGCGGAAATAGATCCGAACGAATTGCCTGATTACGCCGGGGACCGCATTTTTATGCTTGTCCCGACAGCCCCAGAATCCAAACGTACGCTGGAACGCATGATCAGCAGCCCTCTCTGGCGCAGCCTTCCTGCTGTACGTCAAGGTCGGGTATATTTCGTAGAAGCTGACCGCTGGAACTGGAGCGATGCCATGACCCGGCAAAAACTGCTTACTGCACTGCCCAAACTGCTCGTCACTTCAACCTGATAAGCTGCCATTTTTCTAAAGATACTACATTAGACCATGAATGCTTCCATCTGCCTCCAGCGACATATGCTCAGCTGCTGGGGATTTGGGTAATCCTGGCATCGTCATAGTATTGCCTGTTTCCACGACCACAAAGCCTGCCCCTGCGGACAAAGAAACGCTGGACACGTGAATGGTAAAGCCCTCCGGTGCACCTAGCAGAGAAGGTTGATCTGAGAAAGAATACGGTGTTTTGGCCATGCATACAGGCAGTTGTCCAAAACCAAGCTGCTCCATACCGGCCAACGCCCGTTTGGCCGCAGGAGTGTAAGCTACCTCTGCCGCACCATAAAGCTCCTTCGCAATGACACTAATTTTCGCTTGCAAATCAAGTGTATGCTCATACAATGGTGCAAAATGGGCTTTGTCCTCCTGGAGCAGGTTGAGCAGGCTTTGGGCCAGCTTTTCTCCACCTTGGCTTCCCTGTGCCCACACCTGTGACAGCTCTACGGGTACACCCAGCTTGCGGCATTCCGAGAAAATCAGTTCCAACTCGGCTTCGCTATCTGTTACAAAATGGTTGAGCGCTACCAGTACTGGTACGCCAAATTTTTGCAAATTCCGAACATGCCGGTTCATGTTGACTAATCCAAGTTGCAATTGCTCCAGATTTTCTGCATCCAGCTCATTTTTAGCTACACCGCCGTTATATTTCAGCGCTTTGGCTGTTACGACCAACAGAGCCGCATCTGGCTGCAAACCGGATTGACGGCACTTGATGTCAAAAAACTTTTCCGCGCCCAGCTCGGCCCCGAATCCAGCCTCCGTGACGACCACCTCTCCCAGCTTCAGGGCCAGCTTCGTACCGATCAAACTACTGCATCCATGCGCAATATTCGCAAAAGGTCCACCATGCACAATAACTGGAGTTCCCTCCAACGTTTGCACCAGATTGGGTTTCAATGCTTCCCGCAGCAGCACAGCCATACCTTCCACCGCCTGGAGTTCCTCAGCTGTTACCGTTTCGCCATCTTCGTTATAACCAATCACCATCCGACCCAATCGCACTTTAAGATCGTCCATATCTTCACTTAAACATAATACTGCCATCACTTCTGAAGCCGAGGTAATCAGAAAGCCACTTTCTCTCACTGCTCCATTACCTGACCCCAATCCAGTCACAATATTTCGTAAACTCCGGTCGTTCATATCAACAGCGCGTTTCCACACGATCCGCTCCGGTTTCAATCGCAAAGCATTTCCATGAAATAAATGGTTATCGATCATCGCTGCCAGCAAATTATGCGCTGCCGAAATCGCGTGAATATCACCTGTAAAATGCAGGTTAATGTCTTCTGCCGGAACAATCTGGGCTTGTCCTCCCCCGGTTGCTCCTCCTTTCATACCGAAGCAAGGGCCAAGGGACGGCTCACGCAACGCAGCAACGGTTTTATGCCCCAGCGCATTCAGCGCCTGTGACAGCCCGATGGTTGTCAGCGTTTTTCCTTCTCCCGCCGGCGTGGGATTCATTGCCGTAACCAGCACCAGCTTTCCATTCGGGCGATCCTTTAACTGCTCCCACAGGGACGGATTCAGCTTCGCTTTATATTTTCCATACGTCTCCAGATGTTCTTCTTCAATGCCTGCTTCTTTGGCTATATCAATAATCCTCTTCATCTTTCGTTATGTACCCCCCGTTTTATAAGTCTGACCGATGGTGTCAAACCCTGTATCGTTTTATTTTACCAAAGTGTGCCGCTTATTGCGCTATGATTCATTTCATCGCAAGCGTTGCTATCATGTGAGTTATAAAAAAAAGAGCATTCCCCGCCCGCATGGACTTTGGTGGATGCTCTTTTGATACGTCTCGTTTAACAAACAGCTCTCAATTTAACCTGCAAAGTTAGCAGCGTAATTTTCAGCAATAAATCCCTTAGAAATCAGGATAGCTTGGGATTTCTTAGTAGCAGGACCATAGCCTTGGGACAGCAGATCATTAATATGTAAGCGGTTATAAATGAAGCAAAATACAAAGTTGGACGCCCCACTCGTAAGGATCGATACCAGAAAAATAATAACTGCCCACTTCCAATCCCCTCTAAACAACGCAGGGAAGAAACCGAAAAAGAGCGTAGTCCATGAAAAACCTACTTTGCGTTCCTTAATCATTCCAGTTTTATTTCTTAATTTAATCTTCATTTACCCCTTACCTCTCTTTATATAGTCTTTTAGAACTATATTAGATTATATAGGACAGAGGGAATAAATGGAACTAATTTCGGTAAAATCATAAATTTCTCAAATACTCTCTAGTTTATAATGCTTTTCTAGCATTTCTTTAAAAACATCAACAGGGTACTTGTATTCTACAGTTTTGAAAACAATCCGGTTATTCCACTGGTTTTTTTCCAGCTCGCACCCATGCTCCATATCCAGTTCCTTCATGATAAAAATAATCTCATCTAAGGTTCTCATTACACTATGACTATTCGTCGTAGTAGCCAGCATCTGCTCGCCTTCCTGTATGTAGGCCTTTACGATCTGTTCATCAAAGCCTTCGCTGATCATAAATTCCTTCAAGGCTTGCATAAAAAGAGCTGGCAAGCTTTTGTACTGCGATTTTTTAATCCCAAAAAGCGTGATGCTTAAGCGGGATATATCATGCATAAATACTATATTTTTTCTTCGATTAAGTAAAAACAAGCTGGCATGCCAACTATTCAAAGGCGGATAAATATCAACTTGAAGTGGTTCAGTCTCCCATTCCTTCAGCAGTTTTTGTGTTCCCCGTATGACAAACATCTTTGCTCTCCTTTATTGACGGTCCTGTGCCGTAGCTCGTGATTAGACATACCTGATTTCTAGTATAAAGCATGTCACGTATATCATAACATCGTATTCCAAACACCGGATTATAAACTCTTTCAGTATAATAGAGGAAAGATATATTACCAGACACTGCTGATTACGTAACTCCCTGGGACGATCCAGGGAGTTTTCATTTTTTCTTTGGATATTTTTTATGGAAATCCCCTCCACTGCTCTATATAATTCAGGTACAGTTCGTCACGCGAGCTTAATCTAAAAATTAGGGGTGTTCCACACCTATGTCACAGCATATTTTACTTATTGAAGACGATCTATCCATTGCCGAAATGCTACTCAAAGCACTCACTAAGGAAGGATACAGTCTAACCACTGCCTATGACGGGGAAGAGGGTCTTCTTGCCTTTGAACGTCATACCTATGATCTGGTACTGGTGGACTTGATGATGCCGAAGGTGGACGGTATGGAGGTGATCCGCCGGATCCGTACCCACAGCGCCGTACCTATTCTGATTATGTCAGCCAAGGACAGCGACGTGGATAAAGCGCTTGGACTGGGCTTTGGGGCAGACGATTATGTTGCCAAACCTTTTTCAATGCTGGAAATGACAGCTCGTATTCAGTCCGCGATCCGCAGATCTACTACATATGCCCGTCAGCAACAGCAGGAGGAACAGCCGCAAGCACAAGTTTTGACCTACGGCAGTCTGCGCATTGATTTTGATCATTTTACAGTCATACGCAATGAAAATGAAATTCAGCTAACAGCCAAAGAGTCCGATATTTTGAAGCTATTTGTAGCCAATCCGAACCGGGTATTTACAAAAGCACAATTATACGGATTTATTTGGAAAGACGATTATATGGGCGACGAGAACGTGATTAACGTCCATATTCGCCGCCTACGTGAGAAAATCGAAGAAGATCCCTCTCATCCTGTCCACATTAAAACGCTATGGGGCATTGGCTACAAATGGGAGAATGGTTGATATGAACATCGAAAACATTTCTGAATGGATTGTCGGCCTCATCATGTCAGTCGTTATAGTATGGCTTTGGCGGGAGCGTATGGCCTATAAGCGCAAAATAAAGGATATCCGAACCCTACTAGAGCGGATTGTGACGGTGAATCATGCGGAAAAGCTGCTATATGTCACAGGTGACGTTGAACTGCAACGACTCATGACGGAAATTAACCGACTGCTGGACTTGAATCTCAGAGTGTCAGCAGATTACAACCGTAGCCAAATTGCTATGCGCAAAATGATTTCGAACATTTCACACGATCTCAAGACCCCGCTTACGGTTGTGCTTGGATATGCCGAGATGCTGGATGGCGATCCGACTATTTTGCCGGAAGAACGTATAAAGCTGCTATCCAAAATTCATCAAAAGACAAGCGAAGCGATTGAGTTGATCGGAAGCTTTTTTAATTTGGCGAAGCTGGAGGCTAATGATACGGATATTCCGTTGACTCGACTGGAAGTGGGAGAACTGTGCAGACGCAGCATTTTGGAGTTTTATGACCTGCTGACCGCACAGGGGTTTACTGTGCATATTGAAATCCCGGAGCACTCCATTCATGCCTTGGGGAACGAAGGAGCGATTGGGCGGGTGCTGAACAATCTGATCTCGAATGCCATTCGTTATGGGGCAGATGGACGGACGCTGGGTCTGGCTCTATTGGAACAGCAGGATACAGTGCGTATAGAGGTATGGGATCGTGGCAAAGGCATACAGGAATCTGAGCAAGATAAAGTTTTTGAACGCATGTACACACTGGAGGACTCCCGTAATAAGGCGGTACAAGGCAGCGGACTGGGCCTTACGATTGCCAAACGTCTGGTTGAAACGATGAACGGAGAAATTCAATTGACTAGTAGACCTTATGAGCGGACAGTCTTCTCTTTTACATTGAAGAAAATCAACTATTAATCGAACTCAGCATTTTGCATAATTCGATTTGTGCTCAACTTAATAAATTTGTAAGAATCACGAAAGAAAAATGAACATTTCGCCCTTTATCCTTGAATTATCAGCAGTATACGAAGGGAGAACACCTATGACTTACGTAATACGTACACATCAGTTGACCAAGGCCCTGAAGGGCAATGAAATTGTAGCGGGAGTCAGTATGAATGTGCGCAAGGGAGAAACCTATGGCTTTCTCGGCCCTAACGGGGCAGGCAAGACAACGATGATGAAAATGATTACGAATTTAATCAAGCCAACATCGGGTGAAATTGAATTATTCGGTGAGAAATTAACGCCAAAATCGTATCATCTGCTCGGACGGATGGGTTCGATTATTGAATACCCGATTTTTTATGACAGGCTGACGGCACAGCAAAATCTCGAACTTCATTGTGAATACATGGGCTACTATAATAAGCAGGCTGTTCGGGATGCCCTGGAATTAGTGAATTTAATAAATGCGGATGACAAGCCGGTAAAGGATTTTTCGCTGGGAATGAAACAACGTCTCGGGATTGCCCGCGCTATTGCAACTAAGCCAGAACTACTCATTTTGGATGAACCCATTAATGGTCTGGACCCCGTGGGAATCAAGGAAATCCGCCAACTATTCCACATGCTATGCAAGGAATATGGGATGACTCTGCTCGTGTCCAGTCATATTTTAGCGGAAATAGAGCAGATTGCGGATACAGTAGGCGTGATTAATCACGGACGGCTGATTGAGGAAGTGTCGATGGAACAGGTGCGGGAAACCAATACGGAATATATCGAATTTACGACCAACGATTGTAAAAAAGCGACCTACGTCCTCTCCCATCATCTGAATCTGAATAATATAAGAGTACTCAATGAACAGAGTATACGTATTTACGATTCAAATGTACCGCAGAAACAAATTACGAAGACGCTCATTTTAAATGATATAGAAGTGGATTCCATTCATCAGAAAAGCAGCACACTGGAAGACTACTTTTTGCGCCTGTTAAACGGAGGTGATCTCCATGCTTAAATTGATGCAGTTGGAGCTGAAAAAATTTCATCTGGCGGGTTATATCCGTTCAGCACTGATCGCCAATGCATGCATTCTTGGGCTGCTCTGTATTATCGCGCTGGACAGTCAAAGTGAAGGAATACCCGAATTCACACAGTACACTCAACTCCTGGATCTAATAGACAATTTTGTGAGAGCAACATTTATTGTATTTTCCTCCGTTTTGCTATGCCGCTTTATCGTCGGAGAATTTAAATCCAAATCGATTACGATCTTGTTTATGTATCCGATTCACCGTCAAAAGCTGATGATCGCCAAGCTCTTGGTTGTGCTGCTGTTTACGTTCTTGTCTATTATTATTTCGGAAATAATCATTACGGCTGCTATTCATCTACTCAACCAGTTTGTCTTGATTGTACCGGATAACCTTACTCTATCCATACTGGGCCAACAATCAGCACGGACGCTGATCAATGCCGTTGCTGCCAGCTTTATGGGATTGGTTCCGCTGTATATGGGGATGCGAAGATACTCTGTACCCACCACCATTGTGACCTCAATCCTGATTGTAGCATTGCTTTTCTCCAATAATAACGGCGCTACACTTAGCTCCATAGCCCCCGTGCAAATTGGCTTCTCTCTACTAGGAATGCTTGTGGCTTATGCGGCGATTCGACGTATTGAGTATAAGGATATTACCTCGTAATATGTAATTTCGTAGAGCGCTTTCAAAAAACAGATGAAAATCATTGTTAGATATACACACATTTTTCACTGGACTTCATTCTAAAACAGGTATATCCTATAGGAGAAATTAAAAACGGAATAAGGATCTTCGGGGTAGGGTGAGATTCCCAACCGGCGGTATGGCTCATGGAGCTAAGCCCGCGACTCTGTATCTGGCAACAGGATACGGACTGATTTGGTGAGATGCCAAAGCCGACGGTAAAGTCCGGATGGAAGAAGATCGAAATATCAACATGCCGCGAAGTGGATGAATACTGCGTTATTAGTTTTGCAGCAACTTCATTTAACTTGCATAAAGCGGCAAGTTTATTTGATCAACCCCCGTCTTGCATGGCCTTTCGCCATGGACGGGGGTTTTTGTGCCACCGGTCCTGTATTCGCAAGGAGCTAATTGAGTATGAGTCAATCTTCTACTGTACTAACATCCAAAGGTTTTGATCGTAGCTCCCACATGAAAAGCGGTTTTTGGCTGGTCGCAATTGGAGCAGCCTTGTGGGGCGCAGACCCGCTTTTTCGTATTATTTTGCTAAAGTCATTTACTTCAACACAAATTGTACTTATGGAGCATGTGCTGCTCTTCCTCGCTCTGACACCGATGCTATGGAAGCATCGTGAGGAACTCAAAGCGGTACGGCTTCGTCAAGTTTTCGCTATTTTATTCGTCTCGTGGGGCGGCTCGGCTCTGGCCAGCGTGATTTTCACTATGGCACTCAGCAATGGTGATTTGAATGCTGTACTCTTACTCCAGAAGCTTCAACCCTTGGTCGCTATTGTTCTAGCCCGTATTATTTTGAAGGAAATGTTGCCGCGTCATTTTGGATTATTAATTGTCGTCGCTCTGTTCGGGACGTATCTTCTGACCTTCGGTTGGTCGCTCCCCTTCGGACATGTTCGTGATTTTGTTCAGGTTGGTAGTCTGCTTGCACTCGGTGCAGCAGTTCTGTGGGGCGGTTCGACAGTCATGGGAAGTTACTTGCTTCGTTCAATGAAATATGAAACAGTAACCTCCCTCCGCTTCATGGTGGCGCTCCCTCTGCTGATTGTCCTCACCTCTGTAGAGCATGCGCCATGGAATATGCCTGCCGGTACATGGGCGGGCGCAGCTGTGATTATCAATCTGCTATTGCAGGCATTGCTTCCGGGTCTTCTCAGCTTGCTGCTGTATTACAAAGGCTTAAGTACGACCAAAGCGTCTTATGCTACGATGGCAGAACTGAGCTTTCCCATGGTTGGTGTCGTGATTAACTGGATCGCCTTTCAGCAAATTGTCACTGTAGCGCAATTGACTGGTTTTATGCTCATCTGGATTACGCTCTTTATGATTTCACGTCAGCAAAAAAATTAACAGTTCAACGTCCCTTTCATGACTCACCCAAGCCAAATCGTGAAGATGCTTTTGCATCTCCGATTTGGCTTTTTTATGTATTCGTATTCATATAAAATATAGCACTTTAGACCTATCTTTCAGAAAAAGTGTCTAAAACATGTAATTATTCTTCGTTTCTCAAAGATTACATCTATAAAATTAGTCGGTTTCTGTCGAATAAAAGAATGTAGTGATCATCAGACACAGAGGAGCAAGAGCTATGACTAAAACAAAACAAACAGTTCCGTGGTGGAACAGGTTTCTCAAGCAGTTTTATTTAATGAGGACAAGATTAATAATATCTTTTTTAGCTGTGTTATTGATTCCGAGCGTACTTATCGGGTACTTTTCCTATCAGGGGGCTACAACACAACTCAGTCAGCAAATGGGCGGTTCCGTATACACGAATCTGTATTTGATCCGGAGCAATGTCAATCAGTATGTAGCGCCTATTATGAAAGACCTGGACGTGCTTACCACTGAAATCAATTCTGATTCCATTGGTACCAACCAAGAGGCCCTTCAGAAAAAGTTGGATGTCATCGTCAAGGCTCATCCCGAGCTAGATGCCGCGCTTCTCGGTAATGCGAAAGGGCAATACATACGTTCACCGAAAAAACAGGAGGCCGATTATGACCCCCGAGAGAGAAAATGGTACAAAAATGCGATGCTGGAAAAGGGCAAAGTATTCGTCGGTGTTCCAGTTGCCAGCGTCACGACAGGGAATTTAGTCGTTAATATATCGGGAACGCTGGAGGACGGTGAAGGAGCTGTTGCATTGGCTTTGAATCTGGACAAGATGGGTGAAAGTCTGCAGTCTGTTAAGATTGGTGAACGCGGAGGACTCATTATTGTTGATTCTGAACATAAAGTTGTATCTGGGACTGGAACAGCCTTTAACAAGACAGGCAAAAAACCGGCTGACGCCATAGAGGGACTTCCCGAAGTGGCGACAACCGTCGAAAATGATACTCCTTCCATGTCGCAAATTCAATTTATGAATCGAGATATGCTGGCCTTTACACTTAAGGACCCTCTCACCGGTTGGAGCATTGTCGCACTGTCGGATCTGGAGGATTACAGTGATACAGCCCAACCGATTCTGAAGCAAAGCCTGATTGTGATTGTCATTTCCATACTTGCCGCTGCGATCATCATTGTGCTTATGGTCCGCTCGTTCTTAATTCCGCTGCGCAAGCTGCAAGCAGGAACACGCATCGTCCGTGACGGAAATCTGACCGAACGTGTTAACCTATCCAGCAAGGATGAGTTCGGCGAACTGGCACAGAATTTTGACCAGATGACTCATTCCTTGCATACGATGGTTTCCGAGGTCAATCAAACGTCCTCCCGACTTGCTTCCTCTTCTCTGATGATCAAGGAAAGCACAGAGCAAACGACGGAGTCCGTACAACACGTAGCGGAAACGGTTATGGAATCCGCAGAAAATGCAGCCACCAGCGCCGAGGCATCCGAGCAAACCGCTAATGCCGTTGAAGAAATGGCCAAGGGTGTCAGCACCATTGCCGAATCAGCAAGCTCCATCGTGGATTCAGCAGGACAAACCGAACATGATGTAGCTCAAGGCAGTCAAATGATCAGCCATGTGCGGACACAAATGGACCGTATTCTGGAAGCTGTAAGCCAAACGGCTAGCCTGATGGATGAGCTATCCCAGCTCTCAGACGATGCGAAGCAGATGAATACAGCTATTGCCGCCATTGCCAAGCAAACCAATTTGTTGTCTCTGAACGCGTCTATTGAAGCTTCCAGAGCTGGCGAGGCCGGGCGTGGATTTGCCGTAGTCGCTATAGAGGTACGCAAGCTGTCTGAGCAATCCAAGGAAAGTGCAGATTCCATCAGTCAGATCATTACTCAGATGCTCGATTTGATTCAACGCTCCACCGCTACCATGAACGGTAATGTTCGTAACCAGGTAGGTGAAGGATTACGTATTAGCCAAGATGCAGAAGGTGCATTTACGAATATTGAACGCTCTACATCTCATATTGTGGAACAAATCCAAAGTGTGTCCGCTGCGGCTGAACAAATCTCAGCCAGTACAGAGGAAGTTTCGGCTACTGTCACCCATTTGGCAAGTCTGTCTCGCAATTCGGCGGACAGTTCGCAGACAACCTCTGCTGCCGCTCAGGAGCAAATGGCGGCCATGGAGGAAATCGCGTCTTCGTCTCAGGAGTTGTCCAACATGGCCCAGGATTTGCAACAGCTGGTTAAGCGATTTAAGATTTAAGTTACACATCGTATCGTTGCAATTTCATGCAAGTAAGAATGAGCAGCAGTATATCTAATGACTAACAAAAGCCTTCGTCCGTATACTAATTACGGGCGAAGGCTTTTTCCATGTGAGTACTTGGGGTGATCTCTCTTGTTTACTTATAGGGTCATCTGACCGGTTAACTGACGGCGTCTATCTCCTTCGGGGTCGTGCTCCATTTTAATATCCTGATGGAAAATAGCTGTAGTCCGCTCTTCCCTGTCGTACATCGGCCAAGCCTCCTCGGACAGCACAGGCTTCCCATCACGTGCAAAAGCAACCCATGCCTGCTGCATAGCTTGAGCGAGCTTCTGCATCGACGGTTGAATCTCTAATCCAAGCTTACCTAGCAGCTCCAGATTATCGAAAACAAACGCAATTTCGGCACCGTGAACCGCTTGTCCAAAGGTAGGATGCCCCGGCAATGTCCAATCAAAACGATACATCCATACAGGCGCATGCGCCGACTGCGCAACAGCAAGAGCCAATGCAGGACGCCAAAAAAATAGATCAGTCAACATTTGTGCCTGTCCCTCAATCGTAACAGGAAATGGTTCTATCAGGTCGCCGATGTCTGACATGCCCGTCATCATTTCCAATGCCTGACTCGCTGTTGACTTGTTCATTAGATGGGATTCTTTTCGGATGAAATAGGCCCCCTCATGCAAGTTCGTTCCAATCAAAACGGATACCTGCTTTGCTGAACCTTGCGCGATTGCAGACAGCGGTTCATCTGGCAAGGTCACACCGTCCACGACGGGTTGATAGATCATCGCCATCCCTGGTCCGATGACTTCATGCGTCTTCGCCATAGCTAGCATCAGCGCATCTGTCGGCAGCGTAAACAATCGTTCTGGATGTTGAGTGTCCACACCCAGCTGCTGCAGATACACAGCCGTCACTTGTTCGGCCTGTGAGGTTGGCAATACCTGCGACGCACCGCTCTGCAAAATCGCACGCTGGAACAGTCCCTCAGCGTCTGGCATCGCCAATAAAGCGGCAATACTCATCGCGCCTGCCGATTCACCGAACACCGTTACTTCGTCCGGGTTACCGCCAAAGGCAGAGATGTGATCCCTAACCCATTCCAGCGCAGCGATCTGATCCAGCAGTCCCGCATTAGAGGTCAGGCCATCTCCCTTTGGGGTCAGATGCAAAAATCCTAACGGCCCCAATCGATAATTGATCGTAACAACCACAACATCGCCATTCTTCGCCATGCGTTCCCCGTCATATAAAGGTATAATCCCGGACCCCGTGACAAAGGCACCGCCATGAATCCACACCATCACCGGACGTCCCTTCTCAGGAGCCTTCGAAGCAGGTGTCCAAATGTTCAGGTATAAGCAATCCTCTGACTGCTCAGGCGGTTCCACCAGATTTCCAGTCATACTTTCAGCGGATGGCATAGGTTGCGGACAGATTGGCCCAAAACTCGTCGCAGCCCGTACACCCTCCCAAGACTCCAAAGGCTGGGGCGCGTGAAAACGTAGTTTTCCAACAGGAGGCTGTGCATATGGGATACCTTTCCATACATGATATCCATTCCCCGTTTCCCCACGTAATTGACCTAAACGAGTATGTACTGTAATACTCTCCATCATGAAGCCTCCTTTATTTCGTATCTTCAACACAACGGTATAATATCAATCTTTACATATCTCTATTATACCCTTTGCACACGGCCAAACCAAAAAATACCGGAAGCACTTTTGCGCTCCGGCATTTTTATAAACAAGATAGGGAAATAGCGATTAATCCCGAACTTCTTCTTTGGGAATCAGCTTGTAAATTTCTTCGCTTTCCATAGAGTCAATTAGTCGGTCTAGCCACTTGTAATAAGCGACGGCCTGCTTCATTTTCATACGATCTTGCTGAAGAATCGCCTTAAATTCCTCGTACTCTTCACCCTGATTCATCAATCTGTCCAGCTCATCAATGGCTTTGCGCAACACCAGTAAATTTGTTTCTACCGCTTTTCTCCATTTAATAGCGAAGAAATCAGTGAAGGTTTGATGCCAGTCATATTCGACTTCATACAAGTCTTTGCGTGAGCCCTTGCTCCATACCTTATTTACCATTTTCAGATCCAATAATGTTCGAACTCCTGTACTCATGCTCGTTTTGCTCATTTCCATTTCACGGCCCATCTCGTCCAGCGTCATCGGTTTATCCGCAAAGAAAAGCAAACCGTATAAATGCCCCGCAGACAAAGTGATCCCATACAGGTCCATGTTTTTACCTATAGCTTCTATAACACGTTTGCGAATTTTTTGCAGCGAAGCCTGCTGCTCATCACCTAACTGGTACAAGCTCATGCTTGCAACCTCCTAATTTTAGAGCATTTTGCACAACCTAGTATGAACGATTTACCCGTAAAAGATTAGCTTTGACGCAATGTATGAAATCTTTCAATAATAAATGAAATGTTTCAAAAACAAAGCTTCTGTCTATATTACAACAGCATGGATCGTTCAAAATCATAATTCGCAAAATCGCTAATGATAGTAAACTTTTAAAATTATGGATATACATAAATCTTTTTCTTATGGTTATATTTCATTGTCTATTTTAAAAAAAGCACTATCGGTTGTAAAGTTCCGAATGTTTGAGCATTCTAAAGAACGAAGGAGCATATCAGAGGAAACTTTGTACAGTTTTTTCTGTACGTACTTTATGAACAGTTTTTTTGTTTGAAATGTAAGCAATGCTTCTGTTACAATTAATTTTGTCATTAACCGTTCAGGATGTTCAGAATTATGATTTTTATACTCAATCCTTAATGCAACAAGGGGTTAATACCAAGCAAAGTATAGAAAGAAGAGGTGTATGTATGACGATTTTGGAAGTCAAAAATGTCAGCAAACTCTTTGGTCCTCACGCAGAGCAAGGTGTTCCGCTCCTGGAGCAAGGCTGGGGCAAGGAAAAGTTGGCCAAAGAAAAACAGATTACTGTTGGTGTCAATAAGGCCAACATGGAAATTAAGCAAGGTGAAATTTTCGTAATTATGGGGCTATCGGGCAGTGGCAAGTCCACTTTGGTGCGAATGCTAAATCGCTTGATTGAGCCTACCTCCGGTGAAATTCTGGTCCACGGCAAAGATCTCCGTAAGATGAACAAAGAACAACTTCGCGAAGTTCGTCGTAAAACCATCAGCATGGTTTTTCAAAAATTCGCCCTGTTCCCACATCGGACTGTATTAGAAAATGTAGAATATGGTCTTGAAATTCAAAAGGTAGAAAAAGTACAGCGTCAGGAAAAGGCGCAACAAGCGCTGGAACTGGTTGGTCTTAAAAACTGGGGCGATAAAATGCCCGATGAATTGAGTGGCGGTATGCAGCAGCGTGTCGGCCTGGCACGGGCGCTGGCTAATGACCCTGAAGTGCTCCTGATGGATGAAGCGTTCAGTGCATTGGATCCTCTCATTCGCCGTGACATGCAGGATGAGCTGTTGGAACTTCAAGATAAAATGAAGAAAACAATTGTATTTATCACCCATGATCTGGATGAAGCGTTGCGGATTGGTGACCGGATTGCCTTGATGCGAGACGGTGCGGTCGTACAAATCGGTACACCGGAAGAAATTATGATCCAACCGGCTAACTCTTATGTAGCCCGCTTCGTCGAGGATGTGGATCTGTCTAAGGTATTGACGGCTGCTCATGTCATGCTTCGTCCAGAAACCATCACCATGGATCGTGGTCCACGTGTGGCTCTGGAATTGATGCGGGAGCGTGGGATATCCAATTTGTTCGTCATTGACCGTACTAAAAAGCTACTGGGTGTTATTAACGCCGAGGATGCTGTTCATGCACTGCGCAATAATTTGAAAATTGAAGATATTTTGATTACTGACGGACCGCAGGTTGCTGCCGAGACTGTCATTAATGATTTGTTTGAAATTACAAGCTCGTCCAAGGTGCCGCTGGCTGTGGTCGATGACAAGCAAAAGCTGCTGGGCGTTATCGTCCGTGGAGCATTGCTCGGCGCACTTGGTGGAGATGTTACCACTACAAAGGAGGTGAATGCCCATGATACCGAAACTGCCAATCGCTGAGTGGATTCAATCCATTGTCGACTGGATGGGTATTCATCTGGCTGGATTGTTTAATGTTATTTCTTCTATTATAGAAGCTGTAGTAGGCTTTTTCTCAGGCCTGTTCATGCTTCCGCACCCTCTGGTGTTCATCGTGATCATCGGGATTATCGCCTTTATGATCGGGCGGGTTCAGCTTACGCTGTTTACTGTCATCGGCTTCCTGCTGATTGATAATCTCGGCTATTGGAGTGAAACAATGAATACGCTCGGACTGGTCATCACGTCTGCGCTCGTATCCATTGTTATCGGGATTCCCATCGGGATCTGGTGTGCATACAGTAAATCCGCATCCCGCATTATCACGCCTTTACTTGATTTTATGCAGACGATGCCTGCGTTCGTGTACTTGCTCCCAGCGGTTACCTTTTTCAGCCTGGGTGTTGTACCTGGTGTTATCGCATCTGTTATCTTTGCTATCCCCCCAACCATTCGCATGACTAACTTGGGGATTATGCAAGTATCAGGTGAGCTGATCGAAGCCTCAGATGCTTTCGGTTCAACCTCTGCGCAAAAGCTGTTCAAAGTTCAGCTTCCACTGGCATTGCCTACCTTAATGGCTGGTATTAACCAGACGATTATGCTGTCACTGTCCATGGTTGTTATTGCTTCCATGATCGGTGCAGAAGGCATCGGTGCTGTTGTATACCGTGCTGTGACACAGCTGCAAATCGGTAAAGGTTTTGAAGCCGGCTTAGCTGTTGTCGTTCTGGCTATTGTGCTTGACCGTTTTACGCAAAACCTGTTTAAACCTACGCAAAAAGGCAAAAGCCGCGTATCCAGCAAGCAAAAAGTATGGATTACTTCTGCAGTTACAGCTGTCATTTTGATCGCTGGTGCATCCCAATATTTTGTTGGTACGGATCATTCTGCATCTGGCAAAGGTAACGCTGCTGCCAACCCGGTTGGCGAAGAAGTCGGTTACAAAATTATCGGTATTGATGCCGGAGCAGGCATTATGAAATCGACTGCCAAAGCAATTCAAGACTACAATTTGTCTGATTGGAAGCTGGTTGAAGGTTCCGGTGCAGCTATGACGGCCACACTGGACAAAGCCATTAAAGCGAAAAAACCGATCATTATTACAGGTTGGACTCCACACTGGATGTTCAACAAGTATGATCTCAAATATTTGGAAGACCCTAAGAAGTCTTATGGTGAAGCCGAGGGGATTCATACGATTGCCCGTAAAGGCTTGCAGCAGGATGCTCCTATCGCTTATGAGTTTCTAAAACGTTTCAAATGGACACCGGAAGATATGGGTCAAATGATGGTTGCCATTCAAGCCGGAACCAGTCCTGAACAAGCTGCCCAGGATTGGGCGGAGAAACATGCCGACAAGGTTCAGGAATGGACTCAAGGACTGCAACCTGTCAATGGCGACACGTTCAAGCTGAGTTATGTCGCTTGGGATTCCGAAATTGCCAGTACGAATTTGCTAAGTTATATTTTGGAGAACAAACTGGGCTACAAAGTAACCGCACTTCAAGTGGAAGCAGGTCCTATGTGGACGGGTGTGGCTAGTGGTGATGTAGATGCTTCACCGGCTGCATGGCTGCCGTTAACACATGCGGATTACTGGGCTAAATACAAGGATAAGCTCGACGATCTTGGGGCTAATATGAGCGGTGTTAAAACCGGATTGGTCGTTCCAGCTTACATGGATGTTAAATCGATTACTGATTTGCAGAATAACGGAGCCGAAGCGGCTCCGGCTTCCGCCACAACCGAGGACTTTGGCAAAGAGGTCGGTTACCGCATTGTCGGTACCGACCCTGGCGCCGGACTAATGAAGCTGACCGCTAAAGCTATTAATGACTATGGCTTATCCGACTGGAAGCTGCTTGAAAGCTCTGGAGCTGCTATGACCGCTACACTGGATAAAGCTATCAAAGCCAAGCAGCCTATCGTCGTAACAGGTTGGACTCCTCACTGGATGTTTAACAAATATGATTTGAAATACTTGAAAGATCCTAAAAAAGCGTACGGTGATAAGGAAGAAATTCATACAATCGCCCGCAAAGGTTTGAAGCAGGATGCTCCTGTGGCTTATGAATTTCTAAGCCGCTTTAAGTGGACTGCTGAAGATATGGGTGAAGTGATGATCGCGATTCAGGACGGTATTGCCCCACAGCAGGCTGCCAAGAACTGGGCTGATAAACATCCTGACAAGGTACAGGCATGGATCAAGGGCCTACAGCCCGTCAACGGTGATCCTTTGAAGCTGAGCTACGCTGCTTGGGATTCTGAAATTGCCAGTACGAACGTATTGAAATATGTATTGGAACAAAAATTGGGCTATAAAGTAACAGCCCTGCAAGTGGAAATCGGCCCGATGTGGACTGGCGTGGCCGGCGGAAGTGTAGATGCTACTGCTGCCGCTTGGCTTCCATTGACGCATGCTGATTATTGGGCTCAATACAAGGATAAGGTGGATGACATCGGAACCAGCATGACTGGCGTTATGTCCGGGCTTGTCGTTCCATCCTATGTACCGATTGATTCCATCGAGGATCTTAAAGCGCCGCAATAATATTTTTTCCGCTTTTAAACCATACGAATAAGCAAAAGGCAGATCAGGGGTAAACCCTGATCTGCCTTTTTATGATATCCATATTTAAAGTTGCTCTCAGCCTTTTAGCGTGAATCCTTCTTGAGCGGGCACATCGGCATGCTGCCCTGCCGTCTGGTGCTGTCTAAAGAATAACGGATAGATCACAAAGGACACCAGCAGACTCACACAACCAATGACGCCTAGAGCAATCATATCTTTGAAGATGTAGGTGATATCCAGTCCTTTGAGCGTGATGTTCCGTACAGCATCCAGGTAATACGTCAGTGGCAATATTTCTGCAAGCCCCCGCAAGAAGCCGGGCATTGCTTCCAATGGCCACGTATAGCCTGACAGCATAAAGGAAGGAACAGCAATCAGCATCAGCGTTTGGGTCGCATCCACTCTGGTCTTGGAAAAGAGACTGAACAGGAAGCCTAATCCGCACAAGGCAAAGTTAAAGACCAGCGACACCAAAATTAACGGCAGTACCTGTCCCCTAAACGGAATATCAAAGCATAAAGCACTGATACTGAATACAGTCAGCACATTGAAAGCTCCCGCTGCATAATACGGTGCCAGTTTGGCAATAGCTAAACGCCAAGGGGTATTTCTCCATGCACCAAATCTTCCCCAAGTCCCTGCTTCCTTATCACGCGTGCAGGACAACGCGATACCAAGCAGCAAACACTGCTGGAGAGCCGCAGAGATAACCCCTAGTGGCATGAAAAGCTTATAATCATATACCGGGTTAAATAGCACTCTGGATCGGAACGGGATGGTAGTCAGCGTCGACGCGGCCTGATCGGCGTTCATTCCCTTTTGTTTCATAGAATTGACCGATACTCCAGCGCTCACGCTGCTAATGACCTGATTCGCAATCCGACTGGCACTATTGGAATACATCATATTACTGCCGTCAATTAGCGTGAGCACGGGTGGATTCTCCCCATGCTTAAGCCGAGTCGTAAAGTTGTCGGGAATGACGATTCCGACCTTAGCTTCCCCGGTCTCTACCTGACGGACAGCATCTTCCTGATTGGTCGCTTGCCGTGTAACGGCAAATGAGTCGGTCGAATCGAACGCCTGAATGATCTGGCGACTGAGCTGTGAATTATCTCCATCGTACACTGTGACAGGCATCTCGATAATCCGCTGATGTGAATATAGGAAGCCGAATAGTATCGTATACACAATCGGCGTAATCAGCAGAATAGCCATAAAGCGGCGGTCCCGGAAGATGCTCAGCCATTCCTCGCGAAACACATCGCGGATACGAAGTCTTTCCTGTGAATCCTGCATATTACTGCGCCCCTTTGCCTGTAAACAGGACCGTGGAGCCTGTTGGAACCGAAGCAGCAAGGTCCGGCAATGCTACTTTAACACCGAAGGAACGGACATCCTTGTCACCGGAGCTTTGACTTGGTTTTTGAATGGCAAAGTCCGCAGCCGATTCTAACAGAATGACTTTACCCTTCAGTTCTTTACCGCCAGACAGTAATTTAATTTGGACGGTATCCCCTGCTTGAAGACCGTTCAGAGACGTTTCAGGTACATAGAATTTAGCCCAACGTTGTGTCGAAGTTTCAATGGTATAAACCGGGAATCCTGCGCTAGCCATTTCACCTAAACTAAGCGACTTGGATTTTACGATTCCATCTTCAGACGCATATAGCGTCGTGTAGCTCAAATAGGTCTGAGCCTCTTGAAGCGCGGCTTCCGCTTGGGCTACCTGAGCATTGGCACCTGCAACCGCAGATTGAGCCTGCTCAACTGTAGATTGCGCCGCCTTCACAGCAGATTGCGCTTGTTCTACTGAAGCCTGAGCAGCTTTGACATCTTCCTGTTGCACAGCAACTTTGCCCGCTCCTGCCTGTGCTTCCTTCACCGCAGCCAAGGCTTGACGGTATTGAGCTTCAGCCGCCGTAATTTCCTCCTTGCGGCTTCCCTCCCGTGCCATATCCAATTTTTGCGACTCTGCATTATACTTGGCCACTGCCTGTTGATGTTCCAATGTCGCTTGATCCAAAGATGCCTGGGTTGCTGCTCCGGCTTCTTGAAGCTTTTTGGCACGCTCCAGATTTTTAACGGTCAGGTCCAGCGTTTCCTTGGCTATCTTCACAGATACTTGCAATTGCTCAAGCTCCTGCGGTCTTGCCCCGCTCTTGAGCGCATCCAGTTTTGCCTTGGCGGCGTTTGCAGCCGCTTTGGCCTGTTCGATCTGGCTGGAGGATGCCTCAGCGGTCACACTGACCGATGTCGTACCTTGGCTCTTCTTGGCCTGAGCGGCGCTTACAGTAGCCTGTGCCTGGCCTACGCCTGCTTGAGCCTGCAACACACTGGCTTTTGCTTTGGATACATTACTCTTAGCTGCCAGCAACGCCGCCTGTGCCTGCTTCACCTTATCTTCCAACTCGCGACTTTCCAGATGGGCTAATACCTGCCCCTTTTTAACCTGATCGCCTTCCTTGACGAGCATCTGGTCAATCCGTCCTGCCATTTTAAAGCTGGCATTGAGGGTATCCGACTCCACATAAGCCGTAGGTATGGAAGAAGACTGATCCGCAGACAAGCTGCTCCCACCCCGTGGGAAAGCAGTCAAGGCATAAATTCCTACCGCGATTAAAATAATAAGTACGACGTAAATCGTATATTTTTTAGCTTTCATGTTTTCATCACTCCATCTGTCTATTAATGTTGCATGCCCAATGCATTACACACAAATACTTCAATACTTTCTCGAACCTCTTGCAGATTCATCGTTTCGCCCCAAACCATGGACCGCATCGGAGCGAAAATGTAAATCCCAAATAAGCAATTGGCTGTTGTTTTGGCATCCAGCTTACTTGAAATTTTCCCATATAACTTACCGGAATCGATCTCCGCCTCCATAAAATCAAAATAGTCTGCCAGCACCTGCCTAATATTAAAATGCTGTTCCTGTGAGACCCATCCCTTGCTAACCAGTAAACGGCAAAAATCCGGCTCTCTCCCAATGAACTCAATATGTACTTGGATCAGCTTGCGAACCCTCAATTCTACCTGATCCATAGGAACCTGAGCCATTGCTTCATGGATATCCTGCACAAATCGCTCCATCCCCATCTTCAAAATGTAAATGTACAATTCTTGCTTGTTTTTAAAATTGTAGTACAGGGTTCCTTTGGCTATGCCACAAACCTTAGCAATTTCTTCCATGTTTGTTTCGTTAAATCCTCGTTCGGAAAAAGCTTTAAGTGCGCCGTTAAAAATAATTTCCTTCGTTTGCTGTTTCATGCTTCCTCCTTTTTGAACTGACCGTCCAGTACAAAAATTATGTATTCATTATAAGCCCATCTTTAGTTACCCAGCAATAGGAAAAATGAAAATAATTCATTTTAGACATTTCGTCTAAACGCTTATTCTAAAAAATAAAAATGCAAAAACGGATCGAATAAGTGAGGGGGTCACTCATTCGATCCGCTATGTCATAAAATCGGATGATAAGGGGGCCATTCTACAGATTATCAACCGATTTTAGGGGAAGGCCGACTATTTTTTCACCGTTTGATTGTATTGCGCAATTTTGCCTGTTATTTCTTGTGCAGCTTGATCCAATGCCTGTTTTGGCTGTTGCTGGCCACTCAGAACGGCCTCGATTGCACCTTCGACGATTTGGCGCGCTTCTGGGAATACGCCCATCACTGCGCCCTGTGTAGCGGTGGATTGTGCCGATGCGTGCAATTGGTCAACCGCCGTCTGGAATTGCGGATATTTTACCATATTGTCTTTGAGTACCTTCTCGTCATAGGCTGCTTTCGTGATCGGGAAGTACCCGGTATTTACACTCCATTGTGCCTGTACAGCTGGGGAAGCGACGAATTTAATGAACTCCCACGCTGCCTTCTGTTGGGCTTCAGGCTTGTTGTTCATAATGTACAAACTCGCGCCGCCTACAACCACGCCGCCTTCTTTAGCTTCATTGGCTCTTGGCAGGAATCCTGTGCCTACTTCAAATTTATCGCCAACCTGCTCCACAATATTACGCAGCGAAGCGGTGGAATCCAGCGTCATCGCAATTTGTCCTGCGGAAAAAGCCTTTGCCGTATCGTCCGAGTTACGTCCCAGATTGGATACAACCTTTTCATCGATCATTTTCTTCCACCACGTCAGCGTTTTTACACCAGCATCCGAATTCAGCATGGATTCCGTTGCCGCTTGGTCACGACCATTGCCATTATTCACATAATCCGCGTTCTGATTGGCAAACAGTTGCTCCATAAACCAGCCGTAGATGGCAATGGAGGCACCGGATTTACCATCCTTGCTCAAGGCTTTTGCAGCCTTTTCGAACTCAGCATACGTTTTCGGAGGATTAGCTGGGTCAAGTCCTGCGGCTTTGAATGCATCCTTGTTATAGTATAGTATCGGGTTTGACGTATTGAACGGCATAGCGTTTAATTTACCATCAATCGTGTAGTAACGTGTAATATTTGGCTCTAACTGCGACAGATCGAACTTGTCTGCATCAATAAATTGTTGTACAGGTGTGATCATTTTGGAGTCGATCATGAATTTACTACCGATTTCGTATACTTGAATAATGTCCGGTCCGCTGTTGGAACCAAGCGACGCCTTCAGCTTGTTCAAGCTATCATCATATTTGCCTTGATATACTGGCTCTACCTGAATGTCCTTATGACTGGCGTTAAAGTCAGCTGCGATCTGCTTGATTGCTTTTTCACCGTTACCGGACATCGAATGCCACCAAGTCAGCTTCACTGGAGAAGTCGCTGCTGTCCCATCACTACCATTACTCGGCTTCTCTGCAGCAGTATTATTGCTACAACCTGCTGCAACCACCATGGCAGTCAGAATAAGCAGGGTCAACGCACTTTTCAGACGAAAAAATCTCATAATCTCTCTTCTCTCCCTTTGATTAAATGATCTTGAATTGGCATTCTCTTGCGATATTCTTGTGTGTTGAAGCTCTGTATATAGGCTGCTTGCGCAGGTGTTGCTTTTCATTTGAAATATGTGATCAGCCTTTAAGCGCACCCGCTGCCATTCCACGTACCAACTGCTTTAGTCCAAAGATCAGCAAGAGCAGAGACGGTAAAATGACAAGTGCCGTACCCGCAAACACCAGATTCCATGAAGTCGATTCCTGAAATTCGAGCATGGATATTCCGATCTGTACCGTACGCATATTTTCACTATTGGTGATCAGTAAAGGCCAGAGGTACGAATTGTACATATTCAGGAACGAATACACAGCCAATGTTCCAAGCGCAGGGCGCGATAATGGAAGCACATGGAACACAAAGTAACGGATATGTCCGCACCCATCCATACGAGCCGCCTCAAACAGTTCCTTGGGAAGCTGGAGAAAAAATTGCCTTAACAGGAATGTTCCGAATGCCGTCGCCAGAAAAGGAACCGTCAATCCTTGATATGTATCAAGCCAGTTCCAGCTTCGTACCGTCAGGTAGTTTGGAATAATGGTCACTTCCCAAGGGATCATCATCGTCGCTACAAACATGCTGAAAATGAAGTTTTTTCCCTTGAATTCCATTTTGGCAAAGGCGTAGGCCGCCAAGCTCGCTGTAATCAACTGCCCAATCATCGTTAGACCCGAAATGAGAAATGTATTTCCAATAAAGGCTGCAATCGGAACAATTTCAAACACTTCAGTGAAATTCGCCATATGAAAGGAATGCGGAAGAAAGCTTGGTGGATAAGCGCTTGCTTCCTCCGGCGACATGACTGCCATAAAAAACGTATATATAACCGGATACAAAATGAGAGCAGCTGCAATCGTAAGCAGTACATACAGCAATGTTGAATTCAGGTGTCGTTTCATTGGTAATGCACCTTTCTTTCCACCCATTTGAACTGAATCATCGTGAGCAGCAGAATGACGGCAAACAAGACAATGGCCTGCGCGCTCCCCGTTCCAAACCGGAAATTAACGAAAGCTTCCTGATAGATGGAATACACGAATACATTCGTACTGTTCACCGGACCGCCTTTGGTCAAAATGTTAATTTGAGCAAAAGACTGGAAGGCTCCAATGATGGAGACTACTGTTACAAAAAAGATCGTCGGTGATAACAGTGGCAGGGAGATACGCCAGAACGTGACGAGCGGGCCAGCACCGTCCATTTTGGCACTTTCATACATGTCATCTGGAATCCCTTGAAGTCCGCTCGATAAGATAATGTAATTGAAGCCAAGATTCATCCAGATGGTCATCATGGCTACTGAGAACAGCGCCCAATCCGGGCTGGTCAGCCACGGAACCGGATTAATATGTAGCAGGGAAAGCACATAGTTGAACATCCCCAGTGTCGGATGAAAAAGAAATTTCCAAATGACCGCAGATGAACCGACCGACAACACCATCGGCAGCGAAAAGGCAAACTGGAAGATACGCATTCCCCGCAATTTACTGTGTGTAAGTGCAGCGAGTACCAGCGCCAATAAAATACCTACTGGTACTGTTAACAGTGCAAACAGGAGTGTGACCTTAATTCCTTGTAGAAACAGTCCCGAGCTGAAAAGTGTAGTAAAATTATCTAACCCTACATAAGCTGCAACGTTTCCTGCGGGATCTGTAGAATGCAAGCTGAGATATACGGACTTGATCATCGGGTAAAACATAAATACAGCAAACAAAATAAGCGATGGAGCCAAAAAGGTATACGCCAGCGCGTTTTCGCGCAATCTTTGAATTTTTAGCGAACCCGTGCGTATGCGGGCTTTAGACGAAGTCTGTTGCTGACTCCTCGTCCCCAGTCCCATAGATTTGTTAAGCTCACCCAAAACGGAGCGCCCCTTTCTTTTCAAACCAACCTCAGTAAGTGTATCGTTTTGATGTAAAGGGAACATCAAGTGGACTGGAGTAAAATGTTAATGTTTTTTCTTTTTGTAAAAGCAACTCTCTATAGGTATAAGCACAAGGACGGTTATAACCCTGTTGAGCTAGCGTTCGATCCAAATACAATCTGTCTAGTTAAAAAGACAAAAAAACCTCCAATTCCGTAAGGAGCCTGCCATTGGCCCATTACGAAGTTGGAGGTTTTAGTTATCTCTATACAATCTCCACTCGGCAGGTGGGTGAACACCTCGTTCACACCCTGATTAATCAGCGTGATGTTCCCTCAAGAATCCGACAAATAGATCTAATCTTGAGTGATTTGAAATGATGAATCTTAGAAACGGGGAATGGTATGCGCTCTTTCTTGGCAAGCTAATGTGAGAATACGTAAGAACGGAGAAGAAGCCTGATGAAATATAACCGATTACTATCTGCAAGTATCGCTGTTTCCTTGTTTTGTGCCAGCTTGTGCCCCACAACCTATATAAATACTGCACAAGCCGCATCTTACACCTCCCCTACTCCTACAAAGGGAAGAGCCTATTATGAAGAACGCGGCGACATTGTATGGGAAGTTCCTACCCATCGCAAGTTGATTGCCCTCACATTCGACGACGGACCGGATGGAAGCAATACGCCTGCCATTTTGGATTTGCTTAAAGAATTCGATGCTAAAGCGACCTTTTTTGTCGTCGGCAGTCGTGTAGAAAAGCTGCCTCACCTTGTCAAGCGGGAACGAGAAGAAGGGCATGAAGTTGGCAACCATACCTTCCTTCACTCATCCTTTCAATATATTTCTCGCAACAAAGCTCTGTCCGAGTTGGATCAGGCTCAGGCGAGCATCGTACAGGCAACTGGTGCGGGGACCCATCTTTTTAGGCCGCCCGGTGGCTCCTATACCGATTCGCTGGTCAAGCTCTCCAAGGAGAAAGGGCTGAAAATTATTTTATGGTCCTGGCATCAGGATACCTTAGATTGGCGAAAACCCGGTGTACATCGTATCGCTAATAAGGTCCTTCGCAACGTCCGTAACGGCGACATTGTCCTCATGCACGATTATGTACATCAAAGTACGCAAACCGTTGAAGCCTTGAAAATTATTCTACCCGAGCTCAAGAAGAGAGGTTATACCTTCGTTACGGTATCTGAATTACTCTCTAATCGGGAAAAACCGGATGGGCTGATTGAAGTGAATAAGTGAAGGGAAGAATTAAACTCCGTCAATTATTTGTTGACGGAGTTTTATATAGCGTTGCAGTATGAGACTCTTGGCATTTGGTTTTGAAAAGGATCTCATCCCCCAAAATATAAAAAGCCGCGATTTACGCGGCAATTAATAAGATCATTGCTATACTTTAGTCCAATGTTTTGGAGGCAAGCCATTGCATCATCGTTGTTTTCTTTCCGTTAATCACCTTCGATACTTCGTTGTTATATACGTAAATCCAAGACCAATGGCCGTTGTATTCATACGGTGTTTGGTCGCTCTTCTTGTACAAACCAGAGGTATCCACTACGTTATCAAATAACGACATATGAACATCCTTTGCTCCAGCATTCACTAAACGGTTGTAAGTCGGAACCGTATAATCGTTGGGCGGAACCACGGTGTCGGTTTTGGCAGCCACAAACCAGATCGGCAGGTCCTTCATTTCGTTAATCTGTTCATCGGTTATAAGACTATCCTTCAAGGCTTCACATGCAACCACAGCTGCTGCAAAATAATCTTTATAGTCACGGATCATCAGCATAGTCATGTAACCACCGTTGGAGTCTCCACCAATGTAGATTCGATCTGTATCAATGTCTTTGTTTTGGGCCACGTAATCCTTAATTAAGGACATCAATGCTTGCTCATACTTGGAGGTTCCGTCCCCAAAGCTTGTAAAGCCATCCATCCAGTAGGTTGGGGTCTGAGGTGCCAACACATAAGCCCCGCCAAAATAGGATTGGATATCCTTAGAGGCAAAATTTGCTGCTTTATTTCCGGCAATCGGAATCGTTGGATCGGTACCTCCCTCACCCATACCATGCAGCCAGATCACCAAAGGGTTTTTCACTTTGTCTTTTGCCGGTGCATAGTCTGCGTAGGTTAAAGTAACTCCATCAAAAGTAGATTTACCGGTCGCAAATTGATCAACCAACTTCCGTATCTGTCCTGCGGAAGTATCAATCTTCAAATCGGAAATCGTTCCGGATTTGGTTTTAATAGTTTTTTGCTGCGTGATCGTGTATTTGTTATCATTCCATGCATTAAACCCGGAGCCTGCCGCATCATAATGAATAGCGGAGCTTAGTGTTAATGTCGGACCGATTTCCATTTCCAATACAACATAGCTTCCGGTTTTATTTACAGGATTGCCACTTTTGTCCGATACATAGGCCTTGGTGACTTTCCGGTTGCCATTTTCAATAAAGGGATTTAACAACCGATTGTCGCTTCTTCCCACATGCACCTTAAATGTATCCATAGTTATCGCATCTTTAGGGACTGGCTTACCCAGGTTAACAATGATCTTCGTAATGGCTGCTCCCCAATCCTTAACTTCCGCAACCGTCCGGTATGAGGTGGGCTGTATCTTTACATCCTTGGCCCATGCACCGGAGCTGAAAACAAGAGTCGTACCGATAGCTAAAGTGAGTAACATAGTTGTCTTAGCAGCCTTTTGAAACCGTTTAAACATGATGTCTTACCTCCCAGATCCATTAATAGAACGCTTACATTGCTTATTTTAATAATCTTTTTAATTTGCATCCTGTCTTTTATTAGCCTAATTCAGGTCAATTACTGACTCCTTGCTCCAGAATACCTCTTGTTCTCTTTTCGATATTGATGCGGTGTTGCCTGGAAAACCTTCTTAAATACCCTGGCAAAAGACTTCTCGTTCGGAAAACCGTGCTCCAACGCAATTTGTATGATGGAATGATCCGTATTCATAAGAACACGATAAGATCTCTCCAGACGGATGGCATTGATATATTGAAATAGAGTCATCCCTACATGCTTCACAAAAAAACGGGACAAATATTCGGGAGATAGTCCAAAAACCTGGGCTATGGAATCCAGGGATAAGCTTTGATCGTAATTCTCTTTGATATAATTGGTTATCAGCGTCAGCCGCTCCAAATATTTATCAGAGTTAAAGCCGGGGATAGATTCATTGTCCATTTTAAAATGCATTAATAACAGATACACCAGTTTATAAGATAGCGATGTTAAATGGATATGTGCTAAAGAGTCATTATGCTGATTGAGATAAGCCACAAATAAGGTGTTTAGCAAATCACGCAGCTCCGCAAAATGCTGTAATCTCTGCTCGTTAGTTTCGAAAATGGATATACAGTCAAATGAAATGGGGTTACTGCCGTTGACATTTGCTCTAATAAATTCAGAAGGAATCAGAACGGTTATGGCCTCTCTTCCTTTTCCCTTAGCCACAGAAAAGGAATGAATAGCATTCGAATTAATGAGCACAATATCTCCTTCTTTGGAGCTATAGCTCGCACCATCAATATAGATATGGTCAATTCTTCCTGAAAGTACATAGGATATTTCGATGCTATCGTGCCAATGCCCAGGTATGTATGCTGGTTCATTGGAGGAATGAACTATAATTTTTAACGGAAAATGATTGTCTGCCTGGACCAGCTCATATTTGTATTCCAAGTTTATCGCTCCTCTCAGATGTGACCTCATAAATAGAAGAAAATGGCTTCAGCAGAGTGCCGAAACCACTTGTATTTAACCTCCCTCTCTCTATAAACAAAAAAACCTAAGTATAACAAAATACATAAGATCCTTGGATCTTAACATTTTGTTCCTTAGGTTTTGCCTGCGTAACAGTAACAATCCTAGTGCTATTCATTTAATTAAGCTAAGTATATAGTGGGTTGAAATACATGTCAACGCTTTCACTTTAGAGCGTAATGAAGTGAAAAAACTTGATTGATTCTCGCCGATAAACGTTCCTGAACTTAACTCTTATTTTATAACATGGTTTGTTCCCTGTTCAGAAAATTTCATTTGCCTATATTCATTCATATTCCCGAGATTGTGATTTTTTATGTGATTTTTTGTGATTCAAATAACGAAATATTCATCACATATCGGCCTCATCAACAATTTCCTTCTATTGTATATTGAGGCATAGGAAGTAGCAATGATATTTCTGAAATTTAATATTCTCTAAAATACCTCTTCCTAAACAGCTGGCATTTTAACGATCACATATCATAATTGTGGCTTGGTAACTTGGAAAAATGTACTGAAATTAATTTATTGACATGAAACCAGTTACATATTTTAATCTTGTTTTGTAGCGAGAGATCATAGATAAGCATGTGACCAACTCGTTTTGAATTTTTTTAAAGACATTTTAAATGTCCATTATAAAGTATTTAAAAAAAGAGTTTTATGAATTTCACAGGAGGCGAATTTGATGGGAATATTAGGTGGATATATTGACCACGTGCGTTTTGATGGGTTCGTATTTTATCATTAGCGCAATTGTATATTCGCAAAAGTTCAAATTCTGATGGAAAACATGCAAGTGAAATACGTCGATCATTGCAATCAGAAGGATAAACAAGACCAACAAAAAACAGGAGGGTAATAAGTATGATTAAACTTGTAGTCACTGATCTAGACGGAACATTTCTGAACAATAAAAGTTTGTACGATGTCGAACTTTTCAAAAAAGTTTATGCAGAGATGCCGCAAAAAGAAGTCACATTTGTCGCATGTACAGGTAAACAATGTGAACGTGTTGAAAAATTGTTTGACGAACATGGCAAGGGAGTTTGGATATTGGGTGACAGTGCTGCTCGAATTAAAAAAGATGGCCAAGTGGTTAAAGAGTTTAGTATTGATCGAGATCTAGCTCTACAGGCGATTGATCAAATTCAAGACTTCGACAACAATATGACACTTATTGTATGTGCAAGTGATGCTGCGTATGTTCATTCTTCCATTTCAGAAGATATGTATAACGTTGTTAAAGGCTCCTATGAACGTGTATTAAAAACAGACTCCTTTGCAAACATAGATAGCTGTTTTATCAAAATTACGGTCTTCGACACGGAGGGACGAAGTACAGCATTAAGAGCGCATGTTGAGAATACGTTAGGTGGACAAATTTATATTGTTGATTCAGAAGCTAGATGGCTGGATATCACGGCATTGCATACGCATAAAGGTGAGACAGTAAAGAAACTGCAAGAAATGTTGGGCGTCACATACGAGGAAACAATGTCATTTGGTGACGGCGAGAATGATGTGGAACTCATGGCAATCGCGAAATACAGTTTTGCAGTGAGTAATGCTTGTGAAAATACTAAAAAGGCAGCAAACTTCATTACTAAGTCAAACGAAGAAAATGGTGTTCTTCTCACGATTCAAAAAATACTGGATTTGCAGTGATCCTTTCCTTGTCTGTCAACTGGTATTGCATTATGTAAAAGAGGGGGCAATGGTGTGATTGCCCCGCTCATGAAAATGATCAGCATATCGTATCAAATTAATAGCAATGCATTATTAGCGAAGCAAAACGTCAATTTACAGTTAATAAGTATTTAGAAATATTCGTTGAATATAGCATCCTTCATCTTGAACAAGCTGATGACATTGAAATCTTTCACTTGCTTGCCTTTTCAGGGATACGATCTGGGGAACTCTGTGCTTTAAAAGATACGGACTTTAACTTTGAATTAAATGAGTTACGAATAACCAAGACACTTTACAATCCTGATAATAATATGCGTAAATACATTCTAACTCCACCCAAATCTACAGGATCTATTCGTAAATTTAATATAATTGATAACGTTATGAATTTGCTCCAAAGACACATTGTTAAACAACAAGCTTTCAGACTTGAATGCAAGAAATTATTTGATGATTATCATGAAAACAACTTTGTTTTTGCCCACAAGAACGGCTACCCACTCATTCAAAAAAATATATTAATCCGTATGGAACGTATTCTCAAGAAAACCTCAATTAAAAAGAAAGCTACTCCTCACATTTTTCGGCACACTCACATATCGATGCTGACTGAAGCTGAAGTTGATATCAAAACAATCATGAAGCGAGTTGGTCATGATGACGCAAAAACGACATTGAAAGTCTATACACACGTTACGGAGAAAATGAAGAAAAATGCCAATGCGAAGATTAAAAATCACTTCTCAGACATCCTTCAAATCTGACTCGTTGCAGAGAATGTGATTTTTATGTGATTTTATAGAAAAGGGCTCCCTCTCGGGAGCCCTTTAAATAGCGGTATTACAGGGTTTTGAGGCCCTAATTACATCATGCCGCCCATTCCACCCATGCCGCCCATGTCAGGCATTGCAGCCTTTTCTGGTTCTGGCTTGTCAGCGATAACCGCTTCAGTAGTCAGGAACATTGCCGCTACGGAAGCAGCGTTTTGCAATGCATAACGAGTTACTTTCGCAGGGTCAACGATACCAGCGTCGATCATGTTTACCCAGTCGCCAGTAGCTGCGTTAAAGCCTACGCCAACTTCTTCGCGTTTCAGACGCTCAACGATTACAGAGCCTTCTTCACCTGCGTTAGCAGCAATGGTGCGGATTGGAGCTTCCAGAGCGCGCAACACGATGTTCACGCCTGTTTGCTCGTCGCCTTGCAGTTCAACAGCTGCAACTGCTTTGTATACGTTCAGGAGCGCTACACCACCACCGGATACGATACCTTCTTCAACCGCAGCACGGGTTGCGTTCAGAGCATCTTCGATGCGCAGTTTGCGTTCTTTCAATTCTGTTTCAGTAGCCGCACCGACTTTGATGACTGCTACGCCGCCGGACAATTTAGCCAGACGCTCTTGCAGTTTCTCTTTGTCGAACTCGGAAGTGGTTTCTTCCAGTTGCGTACGGATTTGGCTAACACGAGCGTCGATGTCGGCTTTGTTTCCAGCACCGTCAACCACAATCGTATTTTCTTTTGTGATACGCACTTGACGTGCTGTACCCAGTTGGTCTACGGAAGCTGTTTTCAGGTCCAGACCCAGTTCTTCCGTGATCACTTGACCGCCTGTCAGGGCAGCGATATCTTGCAACATTGCTTTACGACGGTCACCAAAGCCTGGAGCTTTAACAGCTACAGCGTTGAATGTACCACGCAGTTTGTTAACAACGAGCATAGCCAGCGCTTCGCCTTCGATGTCTTCAGCGATCAGAACGAGTGGCTTGCCTTGTTGTACGATTTTTTCAAGCAATGGCAGGATTTCTTGTGTGTTTGTGATTTTTTTGTCTGTGATCAGGATATACGGATTGTCCAGTACAGCTTCCATTTTGTCCGTATCTGTAATCATGTACGGGGAAATGTAGCCACGGTCAAATTGCATACCTTCAACCACTTCCAGCTCTGTTGCAAACCCGCGGGATTCTTCAACCGTGATTACACCGTCTTTGCCCACTTTTTCCATAGCTTCAGCGATCAGTTCGCCTACTTCGTCATCAGCAGCGGAAATACCAGCTACTTGAGCAATGGATTGTTTGCTTTCGATTGGTTTGGAGATGGCTTGCAGTTCAGCAACAGCCGCTTTAACCGCTTTGTCGATCCCTTTACGGATACCGATTGGGCTTGCGCCAGCAGTTACGTTTTTCAGGCCTTCTGTGATGAGGGCTTGAGCCAAAACAGTAGCAGTAGTCGTACCATCACCAGCTACATCGTTCGTTTTGGTCGCTACTTCTTTAACCAGTTGAGCGCCCATGTTTTCGAACGCGTCTTCCAGCTCGATTTCTTTTGCAATCGTTACACCGTCATTAGTGATGAGCGGGCTACCGAATTTTTTCTCCAGTACAACGTTACGGCCTTTCGGTCCGAGTGTTACTTTAACAGCGTTAGCCAATGCGTCAACCCCGCGCAGCATAGAGCGACGAGCGTCTTCACTGAATTTAATATCTTTAGCCATTTGTGATAAACCTCCCTATGGATTATGAATGATTTGTTTCAATTCCTATATTCAGGTCTTGTCCGGGTTCCGGTTAACCGATGATCGCGTGAATATCGCTTTCTTTCATAATCAAATATTCTTTACCTTCATATTTGATTTCCGTTCCAGCGTATTTAGAGAAAATGACACGGTCGCCTTCTTTTACTTCCAGAGGAATACGGGCACCGTCTTTCAATGCGCCTGCGCCAACCGCGATAATTTTGCCTTCTTGCGGCTTTTCCTTGGCAGAGTCAGGAAGTACGATCCCGAAGGAAGTCGTTGTCTCTTGCTCAATTGCTTCCACCAATACGCGTTCACCCAAAGGTTTGATCATGAAAAAATAGCCTCCTTATTAAGTGTTTTATCCTGTAATTTGGTTGTTATGTTGTATGTATTAGCACTCGACAGTCGTCAGTGCTAACAACCAACTTTATGATACTCAACTTGGGATTGAATTTCAAGTCCCTAATGTATTTTTTATGGGAATTTTTATGGACAGCCCTTCCCGATTATATCCATCTATCTGAAAAATAACCGTTAACTCAAGGCTAATGGTTATTTTTCAGGGGACTAAGCCGCTACTGTTCATGCTCTGTACATAGTCATGATATACAAATGCTATTCATCATCTGCAAGTTGCCATGAAGCGCGACCCGAATAAATTATTTACTGAGCCATTCAAGTCCTGCCTTATTATTCTGAAGCTACACGCAATTGAGCCTCACGTTCCTCCTGTGCACGCAGTTGCTTGCGGTACACGACCGAAGACAAGTACACACTCACTTCATATAACACCAGCAACGGAATCGCCACCAAAAAATCGGAAATAAAATCCGGCGGGGTAATGACAACCGCGACAAACACCAGCAGAAAATAAGAAATCTTCCGCCATTTGCGAAGCCGCATTGGTGTTAAAACATGAATCCCCGTCAGAAACATGATAAGCAGGGGGAGCTCAAACAGTAGCGCTACAGGCAGTACAATATTAAACATAAAGGTGAAATATTGTGCGATCCCGTACGTTTCCTGTAATCCCATACTTTTGGTGACAGACGATGTAAACTGAATCGCCATCGGGAAAATAATGAAATAAGCAAAAGCTGTCCCAATGATGAATAAAAGCAGCACATAAGGCACATACCGCAAAGTCGCACTTCGTTCTTGCGGCCTTAATCCCGGGCTGACAAATTTCCACAGTTGGTAGCATGCAAACGGTAGCGCCACCGCAATCCCGATGATCATGGCAATCTTCATGTAGATACCAATCCCGTCCCAAAAGGAAAACGCGTTTAACTGAAAAGCTTGCGCCGAACCGGAGCGAATAAGCCAGTCATAGACAGAACCCGCCGCGAACAGACCACCAGCCAGTGCCAATACAAATACAATTAGCACATAAATTATTCTGCGGCGAAGCTCACCCAGATGTTCCATTAACGGCATTTCATGCTCTGATGGGGTCAAATCCACTCCTCCTTTCTGAACGGAACGCAGCAGCGCCTCCTAAAAAATAAAGCCCTTCACTGAAGAAGAGGCTTTTGTTTAGTACAAGATCAAGAATCGATCACTAAATCTATGGCAAGCGTTTATCCTCAGACTGAGGCTGAGGTTGAACTTCTGAAGACGTCGTTTGTGATGCTTTGACCACACTATCTTTGCTGTCTTTACGCTCAGTCCGTTCATCTTCTGATAAAATATCGCGTGCCCCGTTTTTAAACTCACGGAATGTACGCCCTACAGCTCGACCCAGCTCAGGCAGCTTGTTCGGACCAAATAGCAGCAGCGCCAGAATAATTAACAAAATATAACCCGGTGCTCCAATATTGGGCATGTGTAGTAATCCTCCTTATGTTGACGAACAAAATAAGAATCTTTGTCCGTATACGGCCTTATAAATTCTTATAGGTATCATACCACACACGATGTGCTGCCTTCTACCGGAACTGACCTGTCACCATAAGCAACGCTTCTGGAAGCTGGTCCATTATCGCTGCCAAATTTTCATGCACGCCTTTGGGCGTTCCTGGCAAATTGACGATCAGTGTACGTCCGCGTATTCCCACGATTCCACGGAATAGCATAGCCGCTGGATTTTTCTGCATCACGATCATTCTCATGGCCTCTGCCATACCCGGCACTTCCCGTTCCACAACCCGCCGAGTCGCCTCGGGTGTCACATCACGAATGGCCAGCTCAGTCCCGCCCGTAGTTAGTACCAGGTCTGCATGAAAATAATCGGTCATTTCGATTAAAGCTGCAATAATTTCATCCGGTTCATCGGGAACGATCCGGTATTCCACAATCTCTCCGCCCAGTTCTTCTTCGATGAGTTCCCGGATGACCTGTGCGCTTGTATCCTCACGCTCTCCCCTTGCCCCTTTATCACTGGCTGTTAGGATCGCCGTTTTCCACACCATAAGATCACCCTTCTCCTATCATGAAAGAATACTTTCTCTTCTGAAAATCAGAAACAGCCACGCTGCATCCTGCATCACATCACAGTACCCTCTCGGCGACAATGTTTATCTATGTCAAGGTTCCCGGTGGTCCTCCCGTTGAAAATCCCCATGCTTGCCACCTGTTTTGGATTGCAGCATGGTAGGGCCGATGATCATATCTTTTTGCAGCGCCTTGCACATATCATACACGGTTAACGCTGCGGCTGAAGCCGCTGTCAAAGCTTCCATTTCTACACCTGTCTTACCTTCGGTCTTCACTTCAACTTCAATATGAAGCACATCATGTCCATTATCGGAAAAAGTAATGTTCACGCCTGTCAGAGCCAGTGGATGACACATCGGTATCCAGTCTGACGTTTTTTTCGCGCCTTGAATCCCTGCGACCTGGGCCACAGCAAGAACATCACCCTTGCCGATTCTTCCTTCTTTTACAGCCGTCAATGTAGCCGGATTCATCGTAATCTGAGTCACGGCAACTGCTGTACGAACCGTAGACGTTTTACCCGAAATATCTACCATACGAGCACGTCCCTGTTCGTTAAAATGAGTAAAGGAATCCACGACTCCCTCACAGCTCCTTTCACATACCCAACTTTACTTCATTCATCATTTGTCAATTTTGCATAATCACAATCTAAGCGTCCATCCAGAGTAAACAGCACGTCCACTCGCAAATCCCTTGGCTCCATAGGCACCTGTGTCAGCAATTGTCCCGGCAGTAGCAGCGAGACATACAGCGGACCTACGTGGCTGTTGTTACGCTTCTCTGCCTCTACCTGTACGGTAAAGCGGTCATAATAGCCTCCGCCGTAGCCAATCCTGCCCCCTCGACGATCAAAGGCCAAGCCAGGCACAACAACCCAGTCAATTCCCGTCCACATTTCAGGCGACCATTCCTTGCATGTCAAAGCAGGCTCAGGGATGTTCCAGACGCCGGGTACAATATCTCCGTTCTGATCCATCTCCCTCAGCTCCATCGTCCGAGTTACCGAATCCACTCTTGGAGCCAGGACACGATCTCCCTGTGACCAGCAATGCTCAATGAGGGGAGTCGTCGAAATCTCGCTGCCAAAAGAGAGATAACTAAATAAGGTTAGCTTATCTCCGTTTCTGTCTATTCTAAGCTGCTCCCATGCCTCGATTGCATGCCGACAGGCCACAGCCGATGCCTTCTGCCTTGTCAGCGGGTCCATGGAGTCACGCGCCTCCCGTTGCTGCAAACGCAGCGCGTTCTTCACATTACAGACATCCATCACATCCGCCCTCCCGCACAATCGTCGATAATCTTTAATACGTTGCTATTGTCCCATTTGTCAGTAAGTGCTGTACGTTGCAAGTTTTTTTCATTCTTTTTCACTTCTCGCTTAAGTTTATCATTGTTTATACAAATTGACTACACGCGGCTCAAGGGTTTACAGGGTGAAAGCAGTGCAATAGTGGGTAATTTCATGTAAACTGGAAGGAAGGTACCTGCGAAAAAAGCAGGTAGAACTGTGCAAAATGTAATGGAGGAACGATACGCTATGCTATTGCAAGTAACCGGAATTACTAAATCTTATGGAATTGAGCCCGTTCTGGACGGGATTAACCTTCAAATATTGGAACGTGAACGTATTGGACTCGTAGGTGTGAACGGTGCAGGCAAATCGACCCTGCTCAAAATCATTGCTGGTGAAATATCCTATGACAGTGGACAAATTTTCAAGGCAAAGGAGACCAGCATCGGTTATCTGGCGCAAAACAGCGGCTTGAATTCTGACCGTTCTATCTGGGGGGAAATGATGCTGGTGTTCACTCCCCTGATTGAAGCGGAACGGGAACTGCGGCAAATGGAACAGGACATCGCTGACCTGGCCAATGCTCAAAACGAAAAACGCTACGCAGATCTGCTGGAACGCTATGCACGTCGTTCAGACTGGTTCAAGGATCACGGTGGTTATGAAATGGAGACCCGTATTCGCAGCGTGCTGCACGGCATGGGCTTTGGCTCATTTGCACCTGAAACGCCTGTAGCTACCTTGAGCGGAGGACAGAAAACTCGGCTTGCGCTAGCGCGCATCCTACTGCTCGCCCCAGATGTCCTCATGCTTGATGAGCCTACCAACTATCTGGATATTCAAACACTAACCTGGTTGGAGGACTATTTGCGCGGCTACTCCGGTTCTCTGCTGGTTGTATCACATGACCGTTATTTTCTGGACCGACTGGTAACGACGATTATTGAAATCGAACGCCATCGTTCTACCCGATATACAGGCAACTACAGCCGCTACATGGAGTTGAAAGCTGCCGAGTACGAAACGAATCTGAAGCATTACGAAAAGCAGCAAGGAGAAATTGCCCGTTTAGAAGCATTCGTACAACGTAATATTGTGCGGGCTTCTACGACCAAACGCGCTCAAAGTCGGCGCAAGCAGTTAGATAAAATGGAGCGTATGGATCGACCGATGGGAGACTTGAAAAAGGCTCATTTTTCCTTTGAAACAGCCCATATGTCAGGTAAGGAAGTACTGGAGGTCCGTGACCTCTCTGTGGGATATGAAGGGAAAAAGCCTTTATTCCAGCACGCATCGTTCGACTTAAAACGTGGAGATACCGTGGCACTGATTGGTCCGAACGGGATCGGAAAATCGACGTTGCTCAAATGTCTGACCGGATCACTTAAACCTGCTGCGGGCTCCATCCACTGGGGCACGAAAATCAAAATCGGTCTGTATGACCAGGAGCAGACGAACCTGAACCCTGCCAATACCGTACTGGAGGAGTTGTGGAGCGAGTATCCTCATATGGAAGAAGCACGTATTCGTACAGTGCTGGGTAATTTCCTGTTTAGCGGTGACGATGTACTAAAAAAAGTAGCTGCATTAAGCGGAGGGGAAAAAGCCCGCGTTTCTCTGGCCAAGCTCATGCTGCGCGAAGCCAACGTGTTAATTCTAGATGAGCCTACCAACCATCTGGATCTGTTTAGCAAGGAAGTGCTGGAAGCGGCTTTGATGGACTATGACGGTACACTGTTGTTCATTTCCCATGACCGTTATTTCCTGAACAAAATGGCGGAACGTGTCATCGAGCTTCATCCTGGAGGGATAGAACATTTCCTGGGGAATTATGATGACTATGTAGCCAAAAAGCAGGAATTGGAGGAAATTGCGCAGGAAGCTTTGGAGGCAAATCAGGCCGCACGCGGCAAAACATCGGCTACCTCTGCATCCGTGACAGACGAGACCACATCCAAATCACGCGCAGCCACCTATGCTGCAGACAAACAAGCCAAAAGCGAGGAACGTAGCCGTCAACGCAAGCTGGAGGCATTGGAAAACCAGATCAAAACGCTGGAAGAACAAATTTTAGGGCTGGAGGAACAAATGACCCTACCTGAGATTTATCAGGATTACACAGCGCTTCAGAATATTCAGGCACAGCTCGACACCCGTAAACAGGAATTGACTGAAACCTATACCTCTTGGGAAGAGCTGTTAGAAGAATAAACACTACTGCATAAAATCTTAGCCTTAAAAATTTCACATTTTCCTCTTCTATATTTTTGTACACAAGATTATCCACAGCTTATGTGTATGAATGAGATTGAAAAATGGCCTTTTAGGCCATTTTTTTATTGATAAAGAGCCATTTTCAAATGAAAACCAAATTTATCCACCCTTTTATCCACATTATCCACAGATTTTACAAGAACTAAAGGTGTTACATATCCCCCAACTTGCTATCTCCAAAAAGTCTTAGCCTGCTTGCTTCGGGCTGGGTTATCCACATTCGAAACGGTATATGTGGATAACTTTGTTCACAACTTGACAAATCACATCATTATTCGGGCAATATCAAAATTCCAGATTTTTTTGATGGATTATGAAAAATCGTGAACCATTGTGACGAATCATGCGAGGGAATGAGATGCTGCCATTCTTTTGCTCAAACTCCTGTATTTTATCCTCTTGAATTTATATTTTTATGATAGTTATGGTGCGGAACAAAAAAGACACGGCTCAACTGTGCCATGTCTTGCTCATTCTTCTTCAATTAAGTTTGGACAGACCATTCTTCCAGAGACAGCCCTGGATCAGCCTTCATATCCAATGAGGTAAATTCCCCGCGCTTCCATTTGGCGTAGGCCGCAGCGCCGATCATCGCTGCATTATCTGTGCAATATTTCATCGATGGTACAAGCAGATCGATTCCTTCGCGCTCACAGCGCTCCCGCAATGCTGTACGCAGTCCGCGATTAGCTGCCACACCGCCACAAAGCAGGAGCTGCTTCGCACCGTATTCACGCATGGCACGAATCGCCTTTTCCACCAGCACCTCGACGACCGACTCTTGAAAGCCTCTTGCGATCGCTCCGACATGAACGGTTTCTCCGCGCATTTTCGTCTGGTTAATTACATTCAGCACCGCCGATTTCAAACCACTAAAGCTAAAATCATAAGAATCTGGCTCCAGCCATGCACGCGGCAAAGTAACCACTTCCTCCGATTCATGAGCCACACGATCCACATGCGGACCGCCGGGATACGGAAATCCAATGGCTCTCGCTACTTTGTCGTAGGCTTCCCCAACCGCATCATCTCTTGTACGACCAATGAGTTGAAAATGACCTTCGGACTCCATCAGCACTAACTCTGTATGTCCTCCTGACACAACGAGAGCAATGCACGGATACACGATATCATGCTCCAACTGATTGGCATAAATATGTCCCGCGATATGATGCGTCCCGATTAATGGCTTGCCAAACGCCAAGGCAGCACTCTTGGCAGCGACAATTCCAACCAACAATGCGCCAACCAGTCCTGGTCCTTGTGTCACGGCAACCGCCGAAATCTCACGAGGAGTAATTCCTGATGTTTGCATGGCCTCGTCCAGCATATAGGTGATGCTCTCCACATGTTTGCGTGAAGCCACCTCTGGCACAACACCACCAAAGGCTTTGTGTGTTTCAATCTGACTGGAAATCAAATTCGAGAGCACCTCTGTGCCATTTTTCACGACAGAAACAGCCGTTTCATCACAACTCGTTTCCACTGCCAGTATATAGCAAGGCTCGCTGGAGGCGGAGCCTGTACCTGCTTTTTCCTCTTGCGTCATTGCTTCTGCACGCTTCCTTCCTGTTCACCGGATGCCCCATGCGCGGGAAGATCCGCCCACATGATCACGGCATCCTCGTTATTATCCGAATAATAGCCTTTGCGCACACCCGCGGGCTTAAAGCCTTTTTTCTCATACAAGCCCTGAGCGATCCGGTTCGTTACCCGCACCTCTAGCGTCATACGTTCCATCCCTAAATAAGAGGCGGTCTGCATCAGCTCATTCAACAGCTTGTCTCCAAGCTTGCGTCCGCGATAAGCCTCACGAATCGCAATATTCGTAATATGGGCCTCATCCATAATCGTCCACATGCCTGCGTAACCAATGGCTTGTCCGTCTAGTTCCATAATCATATATTTAGCGAAATGATTCATCGTCAGCTCATTGCGGAATGCTTCCTCCGTCCACGGTAGCGTGAACGCTTCATGCTCAATCTCCAGCACATCGGGAATATCATCCAGTTGCATCAAGCGAAACTCAAGTTTCTCTTCCCGCTGTATGTTCTTTGCCATGTTGTTCACCGCTCTCTTCAGCGCTGACGAAGCAGATTGGCTTCCGCCTCCGCCAGCTGGGTATAATTAGGAACCAGCGTATGTAGCTCGTCATGTTCCTGACGAAGCAGCTTATCCGCCCCAAGGCGGCCAACCCATCTTCCTTCCAGCTCATAAGGTACAATACGAAGCTCGCTCCAAGCACGCAGACGCTCAGCTGTTTCGGCGTGAACCGTCGTTTCACCGACTAGCCAAATGACTGGAGGACGCTCTTCAGAGGGCAAAGCCTCCAGCCGTTGCAGCAGGTCATCGGTCCAAGCAGTCATTAAGCGAATTGCATCTGGCTCCAGCCGTTGCGGACTCTCGACGTCGTCAACTGTATTCACGGCGAACAGCCCCGTGTAAACCTGACCACGGCGCGCATCCAGCACAGGCACAATCCAGTCTGCTGCCTGCGCTCCGGACGAACCGTTATGCACAGACTCATTTTTATCTTCTTGTCCCTTCATCTCGATGCCGCGATTCCAACCACCCCACGCCAAAGCGTGCAAAGTCGATATGGACGTCACCGGGATACCCCAGGCCCAAGCGAGTGTTTTGGCTGCAGTCACCGCAATCCGGATACCGGTATAAGACCCCGGTCCAACACCAACTGCAATACCATCTACATCATCTCGTGTCAGCCCTTCTTCAGTCAGCAGTCGTTCCAGCTCGGTAATCACATGCACGGAGTGATTACGTTCGCCATAGACGTTGCTTTCTCCCAGCAATTCTCTTCCGTTCATCAGAGCGGCCGCCATCACGGTCGTCGCTGTATCTAACGTCAAAAACCGCTCACGCGGCTTTACATTCACATCTGTATGCTCTCTTTGCATGGTTCAAACTCCATTCTCCCGCAAACTGCGGCACCATTGTTCATAAGGCTCGCCGTACCCGGTCAGGTGAATCAAGCGCTCCCCCACATCCGTTGTTTCTATATACATATGAAGCCGCTGCTCCGGCAATATATCCGGTATAATACTACCCCATTCCACCAGACATACTCCTGTCCCGTAAAAATATTCGTCCAGCCCGAGATCCTCCGCCTCGTCCTGGGAAATCCGGTACACATCCATATGATACAAAGGCAATCGGCCCTCGTACTCCTTAATGAGAGTAAAGGTTGGACTATTTACGATACCCGGTACACCTAAATGGCTGGCAAAAGCCTTGGAAAAAGCAGTTTTGCCCGCTCCCAGATCTCCATCCAGCACAATCACCGTTCCGGGAACCGCTTTGGCTGCCAAAAAACCTGCCAATGACCCGGTCTGTGCCTCTGAGACAGAACGGAACGTAAACTGCTCCTGCGAAATTGTCATATATTTTAATCACCTTTCGTCCGAATCGGACCGTTCCAACTTGTTCTTTATTATATAGTTCACCTTATGTCGCCGCAAGGCATGAAGACATGCTATTGTAAGTTAGATGATACACACAGGGAGGGAACGAAACGATGGGACAAACCGTTTTACTCTTGATTGATGTTCAGCAGGCGATGTTCATGTATGATGAGAAGCTGTATCGCGAGCAGGAAGTTGTATCGCATTTGCAGCAGCTTTTGGACAAAGCCAGAGCTACAGGTACACCGGTGATTTTTGTACAGCATACCGATGAAGCGGATGAGGATTTCCGGGAAAACAGTGTAGGCTGGGCCATCGCCGATGTGGTGCGCCCTCTTCCTCATGAACAAATTGTCCGTAAATCATCCTGGGACAGCTTCTACCAAACCGAATTGGGCCATGTGCTGAAGGAACTGGGGGCCGATCAGCTCGTAATCGCGGGGATGCAGACCGAGTTTTGCCTCGACACGACTTGCCGAAGCGCCTATAGTCTGGGATACCAGAACAACGTGCTCGTATTGGATGCGCATAGTACATTTGATAGCAAGGTGCTGAGCAGTGAACAAATTGTAGCTCATCATAATGAGCTGCTTGGCAATCGTTTTGTGCGTTTACTCACGACAGCAGATGTACATTTTTCGTGAGTTATTGATCCAATTCACAAGTTTTCACTATCTCGCAAAGACGTCATCATTTTTATTGGAATTCCAAATGTATTCAATTGGATTGGCAACCTGCCTAGCTTTTTCAAGACCAGATTGGTCAGAAACAAAGCCGCCTTCAGAAAATTCTGGAGGCCTTTTTTATTTTCCAGCTGAGTTAGGCGATATTTGTGAGGAAAATTTTTTTACGTATGGATTGTAACTTTCATTTTTAACATAAAATTCAATTTATGATCATGATTTTCAGAAAAAACAAGAAAATAACAGAAAACGTTAGAATGGCCTAGTTATTGTGGCCTATATGACCCTATAAACATCTGTACATAGATATATGTAAATATTTGAACATTGAGCAAAAAATGCATTAGAACTATGATAAAAATGGTTTTAATTTCCAACGAGAGAAGGCGATCGAACCGTCACATTCACTGTCTTAGACACCATGAATATGCCCGCATGCAAATATATCTTGCAGTCGCTACGTCTCTTAGGTTAAGAGCGGAAATTACGAATTGAAGTGCAATCATGGATGTATTGTGTTTTGAACACAGCGAAAGGAATGTGAGTTTTTAATGAAAAAAGTAGCTTTAGTAAGCCCGTTGAGAACAGCGGTCGGCTCTTTTAACAAAACCCTTGCGCCTCTAAGCGCTTCCGAACTGGGAGCAACCGTGATGACAGCATGCCTTCAGCAAAGTAAATTAGAGCCTTCTTTGATTGATCAGATTTATTTGGGAAATGTTCTTCAGGCGGGCAATGGACAAAATCCTGCCAGACAGGCGGCATTAAAAGCCGGTATCCCTATTGATGTACCCGAAACAACGATAAACACGGTTTGCGGTTCAGGACTTCATGCCGTTGCTTTAGCTTACAATTCAATATTGGCTGAACAAGGCAACATCGTCTTGGCCGGAGGCATGGAGAGCATGTCGAATGCCCCTTACCTGCTAAGAAATGCAAGAAACGGCTACAAACTTGGTAACGGTGAGTTGGTAGACTCCCTGGTGGCCGACGGCCTTACATGCCCGATCAACCATTACCATATGGGAATTACCGCAGAAAATGTTGCCGATAAATATGGAATTTCAAGAATGGAGCAGGACGAATTTGCCTATCAAAGCCAGATAAAGGCCGTAGAAGCAAAAAACAAGAAGCTTTTTGAAGAGCAGATTGTTCCAGTCATGATCAAAAACAAAAAAGAAACTATTTCTTTCACAGAGGATGAACACATAAGAGGAAATACAACGAAAGAAAAACTTTCTCAATTAAAACCTGCGTTTAAGGAGAACGGAACGGTTACCGCCGGGAATGCTTCGGGAATCAATGATGGCGCGGCGGCCGTACTTGTGGTATCGGAAGACAAATGCAAAGAACATGCATTAAAGCCATTGGCATATATCAAGGGTTATTCCCTTGTTGGCGTTGACCCTGCATATATGGGAATGGGGCCAGTGAAAGCCATTTCGACACTTCTGAAGCAGCAAGGTATATCCATCGATGCCATTGATCTTTTTGAAATTAATGAAGCGTTTGCCTCACAAGCATTAGCGGTAGTGAAGGAGCTAGGGGTCAGTCTGGACAAAGTGAATGTCAATGGGGGCGCGATCGCGATCGGGCATCCTGTCGGGGCCAGTGGTGCTAGAATATTGGCTACGTTGGTTCATGAAATGGTGCGAAGATCTTCACGTTACGGCATCGCCTCGTTATGCATCGGAACAGGAATGGGCATAGCGATGCTGGTTGAAAATGCGCTCATTTAAAGTGCGTATTCAAGATGAATTTTAGAATATCTGTTAAAGGGAAGGGAGACCGTTATGAATCAAAAAGATGTACTTTCACTCCAATCCATGCCTGCGGCTAGCGGCAGCTACGGGCGCCCGCCATACCGCTTCATCAACCGGGAATTTTTTATCATTACCTATGAGACCGATCCCGCTGCGATTAGACAGGCGGTCCCGGAACCTCTTCAGCCGGATGGAAGCAATACGGTTTCCTATGAATGGATCAAGATGCCCGATTCATCCGGGTTAGGAAGTTATGAGGAAAGCGGTATTGTCATTCCGTGTACTTTTCAAGGAGAACCCTGCAATTTTGTCGCCCAAATGTATTTGGATAACGCGCCTGCTATTCTGGGGGGACGCGAAGTCTGGGGTTTTCCGAAAAAATGGGCAAAGCCTCGCTTGATCGTTGAGGAGACGGAGACGCTGACGGGTACATTGCATTATAACAACGTCCTGGTGGCCACGGGAACTATGCCTTTCAAATATAACATTCTTGATGAAAAGGAAACGGCAAAAGCCATCGCAAAAACACAAGTTAATTTAAAGTTAATTCCTGATGTTGACGGTACCCCCAAAATCGCTCAGTTAGTAGCGTATAATCTTGAGAACATTACTGTAAAAGGAGCCTGGTCAGGACCTGCCAGATTAAGCCTTATCCCCCATGTCAACGCTCCTGTGGCAGATTTGCCGGTTAAATCTTATATTGGCGGGAAACATTTTATTGCTGATTTAACGCTTCCATATGGAAGAGTCCTCTACGATTATCTTCAATAAAGTTTGCTTTCCTAAAAATATATATATAAGGAGAAGGAACCATGAATAACAAAGTAATCTCCGCTGAAGAAGCAGTTAAGAAGGTCAAAGACGGAGACACGGTGATGGTCGGAGGTTTTCTGGCAGGAGGCTTTCCGGAGGAGCTGGTTCGTGCGCTTGTCGACACCAATCCCGCCAGCAATCTTGCGATTGTTTCCAACGACACAGGCACACCAGAATTATCTATCTATAAGCTTGTAAAAAGCGGCAGAGTAAAGCGAATTTTTGCATCCTATATCGGCTCCAATCCGGAAACGGGAAGGCTCCTGATGACGAAAGAAGCTGAGGTCCAACTCTTCCCGCAAGGCACGCTCGCTGAAAAAATACGCGCGGGAGGAGCCGGTTTGGGCGGGGTTTTAACACCTGTAGGTGTAGGCACCGTTGTAGAGGAAGGAAAAAAGAAAATCAAAATTGATGAAAGGGAATATTTGCTCGAACTCCCGCTCAAAGCGGATGTAGCGTTAATCAGAGCCCATAAGGCTGATGAAGCGGGGAATCTTGTCATCAACGGCTCTTCACGTAACTTCAATATGGTTATGGCTACAGCGGCAGAGTATGTAGTTGCTCAGGTAGACGAATACGTAAAGACGGGTGAAATTGACCCCAATCATGTCAACGTTCCCGGAATATTTGTCGACGCAATTGTAAAGGTGGGTGAAAACGCATGAATAACAGAGAATTCATTGCTCGAAGAATAGCCCAGGAATTCAAAAGTGGTGAAGTTGTCAACCTTGGTGTCGGATTGCCTACAATGGTAGTGGACTATATCCCCGAGGACATTCATATTATGCTGCAGGCTGAGAACGGAATCCTCGGTGTAGGCCCCAAAGCGGCTCAGGGAAAAGAAAGGCTCGATTGTATCGATTCAGGCGGAAACTACGTTACAACCATGGAAGGAGCATGCTTTTTTGACAGTGCACTTTCATTTTCCATCATCCGCGGAGGGCATGTGGATATCACCGTGCTGGGCGCCCTGGAGGTCGACGAGAAAGGCAACCTTGCAAGCTGGATGATCCCTGGGAAAAAGGTGCCGGGTATGGGGGGAGCCATGGATTTGGTAGTTGGAGCCAAGAGAGTGATTGTAGCCATGGAGCATGTGAACAAAAATGGCGCGCCGAAAATACTGGAACAATGCAAGCTGCCCTTGACTGCTGTAAATGTTGTAAAGACCATAGTAACCGAAAAGGCTGTCATTGATGTTATTCCGGGTAAAGGGCTGATGCTAAAAGAAATTGCTCCGGGTTTGACGGTGGAAGACGTTCAATTAGCAACAGAGGCTAAACTGATAGTTTCACCACATTTGAGGGCCATTGCAGTGTGAAGGTCATAGAAAGGAACCAGCTGCATCTTCAAATTAACTTGTCTGGCATTTAATTCGTCCCTACGACTGCACTTGTTATTACAAAAAAAGGTTCGCTAATTGCTCATCGAGCAATTGCGAGCCTTTTTGAGCGTAAAATCCAATCCGCTACATGCTCAGCCACCTTCGTATGGTTAAGATAAGCAAAGAAGTTGTGGGGATTGGCACGCCCAGTGTGACTATCTTTCCAGAATGTCTGAATAAGCGGCTGATCATCAATACTTTCTATTAAATTTCGATTCAGCATCAGATGGAAATCATTTTCAACCGTTAAATGTCAGTAAAATCTGCTCTTGCTCCAGTTTTTGTGCCGCTTCCTCGTTCACTCAACGCAATCCTGCGATCAGTGCTTTTTTAATAAGACGAAGCATTTCGTCGCATCTGGGCTTTTTGTCACGGCCATGGATAATGACCAGATGTTTGGTTCCCATCTCCTACTGCTCTTCCAGACGATCCACACGGACAGTTTGAGTATTGCCGGGGTTGCTGCCCACCTGTACGGTAGCCATACCGTTTGCTTCATCCACATGCTCAATCCAAATCGGTTTGCCATCCAATTGTACGGCAATATTCTCAGATGAATCATAAATGGCTTTTGCTCGTTCCACGTTCATGCTGTTCTCCTCCTGCTGAATGTTGGTGCATTAATTTAGAAATGTAGGTCACCTAGTCTTCATCTATAAGTCGTTCAACGTCCAATGAAGGAAAGCTATGGGAAGGCGAGGTTGAAACTACAGCCTCTAAATCCACATGAGCCACAGCAACGGGAAAAGGCGGCTGAGTTCCATGTGAAAGGGCAAACTCGGGCGGCAATGCATCTTGTTCGCCTGCGGCGGGACCCCGAAAGGCGATATGGCTTTGACCCACACGATGACTGATCTGCCGAGGATAGGATTTTCCGGACATAAATTGTGTACCCCCTTTGAATCGGATATGCCTTACTATGTACCAAAATTGCTGTAACCATGCGCAATCGGCAGCAATTTGCAGTCTTCATCTACACCTCATACAATCACTTATACGAAGCATACTAAGTGAAAATCATATATGCTCATATCCCGGGGTGCCCGGAATCGAAGGATGCAAAATGCGGATTAAAGAAAAGGAGGACTGGCGGTATGCATACGGTCTGGAAAGGCGCGATCAGCTTCGGGCTGGTTCATGTGCCCGTTAAAATGTTTTCAGCTACGGAGGATAAGGACATTTCCATGCGTTACATTCACAAGGAGTGTGGAAGCCCACTTAGCTATGTACGAAAGTGTCCCGTTTGTGACAAGGAGGTTGAGTGGGAGGAAATTGGAAAAGGTTACGAGTATGAAAAAGGAAAATTTGTCATGTTCGACAAGGAGGAACTGGAGCAAGTTAGCGGACAAGCGGATAAAAATATCGTGATTTTGGATTTTGTTGATTTGCAGGAAATTGATCCGATTTACTTTCAGAAAACGTATTATTTGTCCCCGGATCAGGCCGGCTCCAATGCGTATAAGCTGCTCATGAATGCAATGAAGGATACCGGGAAAATCGGGATTGCCCAAATCTCCATCCGCTCTAAAAGCAGCTTGGCGGCGATTCGGGTGTTGGATGAATGTTTGGCGGTGGAGACGATGTTTTACCCGGACGAAATCCGCCCCATTGCTCAAGTTCCCAACTTACCCGGACAGGAAGAGGTTAAAGAGAAGGAGCTGACCATGGCCAAAATGCTGATTGAGCAGCTATCTACACCTTTTGATGCAGCCAAGTATACGGATCAGTACCGCGAGCGTCTGCTGGATCTCATTCAGCATAAAGTTGCTGGTGAAGAGGTGCGAATCGCCCCAACACAGCCTCAGACCAATGTAGTAGATTTAATGGCCGCCCTTCAGGCCAGCATCGAGGCAGTGCAACCTGTCGTTACCGATCCCGGCCCTGCTGCGAAAAAACGCCCTGCGCGTAAACCAGCAGCCCCAACAGCACAGCAGGCGGTGGCAGGCGACAACCTCACTCCGACTCCAGTCAAAAAGAAAAGAAGCACTGCCAAACGTAAAGAAACTTAAGCTGAGTTACAGAAAGGTCTGGTTAAGGGGTGGCGGTGACACTGCTTTGATACGATAGTAGCTGACTGAACGCCCCCCGCTCCTCTTGTTCCAGTTGGCGGTAGTTCCCCTGCTGTATGACCTCGCCTTGATCCAGTACGACAATTTGATCCGCATGTCTGATGGTTGACAGACGGTGAGCGATGACGATCAGCGTCATTTGACCTTTCATCCGTTCCAGTGCTGCCTGAATTGCGGCTTCATGTTCACCATCCAGCGCACTTGTCGCTTCATCTAGTATAAGTATCGGAGGATGATGCAAGATAGCCCGTGCTAATACTAGCCGTTGACGTTCTCCTCCAGACAGACGAATCCCGCGATCTCCAATGATCGTGTCCAGCCCTTCGGGCAGTCTGGATACAAAGTTGTCTGCTGCTGCAAAATGTAACGCCTCCCATAGCTGCTGCTCACTAGCATCCTTATCCGCTAGCATCAAATTTTCGCGGACAGTCGCATGAAATAAAAATGGATCTTGTGACACGTAGCCAAACGACTGCCGCCACTGGGGCAATAATTCGTCGCCCAGAACAAGCCCGTCTATTATAATCTGCCCCCCAGTTGGACGTAAAAAACCCATCAGGACATCGACCATTGTACTTTTACCTGCTCCTGATTTCCCTACAATGGCTGTCATTTCCCGGGCGGGTATGAACAAATTAATATGACGCAGTGCAGGCTCTGCTGCACCCTCGTAGCGATAATCCAGATGGCTGCATTCAATCCCATGACGAAGGGACAGGGGTTGCCGTTCAGATGCAGATGATAGATTGACTACCGATGGATCAGATGGAACGCGAGTCTCAGAGGATGCAAGTGCAATCAATGACGGATCTGTGAAAGCTTCGCACTCTTGTTGCACCTTGGTGACACTTTCAAAAGCGGAGATCATAGACATGATGTATTCCAGACTCGCTTGAATAAGAGCAAATCGAGGCCATAAGCGGGAAAATATAAGAATCAGCACAATCAGTTTTTCAGGTGTAACATGCAGCCACTGCAGCGATATAAATATGACACAAGCGACAAAAACAGCTGCCATTGCACGATGAAAAAACTGTGTGGTCGCATTTTGCCGGACAAATTGAGTCGTATTATCCTCCATGCGTTGCGTCAGGGAGCGAAACCAATGGATATTCGCCGCTTCCAACAGATTGCTTTTTATATCTTTCATACCGTTCATGTGATCCGTAATTCCAGCAAAATAAACCTGTGACAGTTCAGTCGTACGATCACCTAATTGTTTGGCATTTCGAATGGAGCGGCGAAACACAACAAACAGCCCCAATCCACTCAGAAATACCAGTCCGGTTAAAGAGGGGGATAACCAAAAAGCCAGCGCAATCTGGATCAGCGTAAACATGACGGCTGTAGTCAGTTGAAGAAGCAAATTTGTTCCCTGACTGACACGCGCCAGCTCGGTCGTCATCACATGGCTAAAATCAGATTTACGCTGACGCAAATAAAAGGCCCACTGCGCCTTCATAAAGGAAGTGTACACGTCTATTCGAAGAGAACGCATAAAACGCTGCTGAATCCGCGAATTCAGGATGGATTGGTAACGCTGAAGCAAAGCCTGCCCTGTAAGCAGCACTACAAAAACCATCAACATCCCCGGCAATAGCCAGCTTTTAGGAACGAACGGCAAAAAATGATCCAATCCATCAGACAGAAATGGCATCCCTGAATGACCGACAAATACGCCGATGGCCGCCAGCATAGGAACAAGCATATAAATGCCAAAACCCTCCAGTAGACTGACAATGATCATACACCCAATATTGAGAAATAACGCACCGCCGTTCACGCTATACAGCTTTGTCATATATAATCGCAGGTGAACCATAATGCACACTCCTTATTCAGGACTTTGCAAAATTCGATCCCAATCGCTCCAAAGTGCAATATATAGACGAACTAGACCATTTCGATCTATATATTGTTCATTAAAAGCCGCTTATTGGATTTTCACAAAATCCTCTATCGAGTCAGTGCTTTGAAAATCGCCGCTTCAGCCAGAGAAATGGACGTAAAGGGATATACAAAAAATGCAGCTGACGAGGCAATGGAAAAACGCTCGAATCGCCCGTAGAAGGAAACAAACGGCTGATGAGATACCATAGTCTGTGTCTTGGCTCTTTTAAGGAAAGCAAGTAAGTGCGGCTGACCGGCTGATAGACAGCCCTGTTTTTGGTCATGACTTGGCTGGAGGCAGCAGCTGGAGTCATCGGGGCACAACTGGTAGCGGTGCTCATCGGGCTATGATCGTCGTTACTGGCATCTTCCGTGATGCTAGTAACGCCACGGGTGGCAAGCATGGCTGCTTCGCCAGAGGTACTGCATACTGAAGGACCGCCACCTGGAGGGGCGGCCTCCGCTTGCTCCGCCAAGGCTCTGCTGTGCAGCAGCTCTGATGGAGCAAGCCTACCTGTACCCGACCCGTGGGTGATCGGGTACAGTGCGGGTACGCTGGCCTGCATGAAGGCCAGCGCGCTCAGCGCGAGCCTATGCGCCTGCCGGGTAGCCGATACCGGACGCATCGGCTCCGGTATCGGCGTACCCAACAGCGCAGCGGCGAGTGCCCAAGCCTGCCCGCCAGCAGGCAGGCCCCCGTAGCGGCGCATCATCGGCAGTAGCGCCTCCCAATCGACAGCACATATCGCAAGCCTGTCGATGTCAACCAGCCAGCGCAGCCTGAACCAACCGTGACGCGCACCATGCGCACTCAAGTACAGAAATTGATGCTCGCTGCCAAGCGTATACATACAGGACGTCATCACAGTCCTGTTGTCGGCAGATCCCAACGGTACCTGCCGAATGGCTCCTGCAGCTTTGCCCTTTTTCCGGCAGTTCCACAGCTCGTTAAAAGAGGGTTCCCCACCCCCATCCGGGTGAAGCCGCCAATGCAACTCTATCTCTACCCGTTTTTGCGGATGTAAATAGGATGCATGATGGTCCTTCCATTTCCAACTGCCAAGGACACGCACTTCTCCGCTCTTGGACGAATATCCAGCTTCCTGCATCCAATGCTCAGCCTCATCCATATCGTCAGGGGCAATGAGTAAGTCTATGTCCTTGGAAGTACGCAGAGAAACATCCCCGTATAATTGCTGCGCCAGAGCAGGCCCCTTCAACATAAGCACACGAATTCCATGAGCTATGAGCAGCCTGGTCAGACGCTCGGCTTCTGCTTGAAGATGGAGCATGCGAAGCGTGTTTCGATGATATTGCGCCTGAAGGTTTCGCAACAATTCTGCGGGAATGAATGGATGATTCAATGTTTTTAGCTGGAGATACACCGTAGGTACCACTCGATGGTGCTCGGTCAGACGTAAAAAGCGGACCCAATCCATCTCACGCAGCTGGGTAGCAGCAGTCGTATCCTGCCAATGAATAACGTCCTTCCCCAATAGAGAGAGTAACAACGTTAATTCTTGATCCTCATTCCAATTCGCAAGTTCCAAAACAGACTTGGTGGGCATGCATTCTTCTCCTTCGTGTCTCATCGCATTAAAGTAAAGAACTACTTTTATCTTCCATATTCTTATTTGTATCCATCACAGCACGTCTTCCGAATATCCCCACCACCGTAAATGCTTCCATCTCCCGTTTCCCCGTAACATAAATCGGTCCGCTACGTACCCATGCATGTGCAGCCAAGCGTCCAGCGGCATTTTTGGCTGTACCCAGATACAGCGTGCAGTCCAGTTTCCTGCGCCCCAGCAACGTCATCGCCGCAGCGGCTTGTACAAGACAACTACTACGCCAAGGAGTATAACGGCTTGCCAGCTCTACAGCGTGTGAAATCTGCTGAATGGACTTCTCTTGCCCAACGTCACACTGCCATGGGGTTTCTTCCATACGTATGCCCCAAGCCCTTGAGTAATCCCAAAAAGAACGACGCTGGCGCAGCCTCGCCCATCCCAGCTCCAGCCAGGCTTCCGGCAACAATCTTCTGACTTCTGGAGACAGGAGAAGAAGCCGTTGTATCCGCATGTTATACCGGCTCCCGTAGAAGCTTTAACAGTCCTTCCCGCTCCAACTCAGCCACAAAGGTATGTACCTGCTGTCTGCACTGTTCCTCGTCCACCTCATATTCGTTCGTCAGGACAGTTACGATATCGCCAAGTGAAGGACCGGATTCTGCCAGTTCCCAGATTCGTCCTCCTGTGTAGCCTAAATTGTAATATTTACCAGTGTTAATGCTCATCATCACTTTTTCTCCGTCCATATCACTGACGTAGACCTCTTCATTGTAAATGACGCGATAATGATCCTTAGCTGGATTAGTGGCTGCCATAACTCTTTTCCTCCTTACGAATGAGTTCAAGTACCCGTTGTACAACCTCGGACGCAGTAAAGACGGAACTATCCCTCAGCAAGCGCCAGCCCTCCACTTTCCGAGCCATCCTAGCCGCTGTATCAAACGACCATTCACTCAAACCCATTCGCGGAATAATCACCCTGCGATATGTATGTTGTAGTAATGTATGCAAGCACTCCAGAACGTTCAAGGGCTGTTCCGTAACCGACACTAGCTCCCCTTCGCGCATCAACGCACGGGTTGGAGAATCTGCCACCAGCTCGAATACGCCCCCTAAGGGCAGCGGATCGTTATAAAAATCATCTACAGCGGGTACGGCATATTTATTCAGCTCACCTGCAAGCGTACGCAGATCTGTGTATTGTGGCATTACAGAATTGTCGTCAGTTAGGGACTGTATGTGCTTTCTTTTGCGTACATGCTTGTTCTCCCGTAAAGCCTCCAGTTGGAGCAAGCTTTCAAGCCCCAGCTTTTGCTGCGGATAAGCTGGATACACAATGGCAGAGGAACCCGTAGCTTTTACAGCAATCACGTCATCACTAACCATCTGATAACCTGCCTGCCTAAAAACAGCAGCCAATGTCGATTTCCCCGTACCCGATTCACCCACAAATGCGTAGGCCCTCCCCCCGATGACGACCGCACTTCCGTGAATAGGTAATATTCGTCTTTGCATCAGCAGAACACCCATGCATGTACCCAGCACAAACAGCCGCACGGTGTCAGGATCAGCCCCAGAGAATATACTTACCTCGATCTCCTTGCCTTCCCTGACGGCATAAATGGCCGTGCCCGGTATTCGGAACATAAATCGCTCATCCAGCATCACAAAATTGGCCTGCTCCAGCTGACCACTCCATGCAGTCAAATCAGCCTGTCGAATGACTACATCCTCTACCACTCCTGGTGCTGCCAGCATCAGCTCAGGCAGATTCAGCTCACTCGCAATCCTGAGTCCAAAGGCCGTATATTTCGTCCAACTGACATTTGCACTCCTGTCATGCACGTAGGACTCACTCCTCTGTCTTTAAAAATCCCGTCTTTATTTCTTGGGCAACACCTCTAACCCGAAAGAAATAAAGACGGCTGTATATTGAATACGAGTCCAATGGATCATGCTATTTTCGTTCATTCAATCGTTATCGGCCCAGTTGTCTGGCTTCCAGTCCAACATTGGCTGCATGTATAACATGTATAACCATCTATTAGCTTGGATTATAGATATCGGCATCGTGGTCGGACACCCAATCAATCTGTCTCCAGCCTTTACCCGCCATGGTCTGGCTAATATCCAGCACCTCTATCGTCGGTTCCTGCCATTCTTTTTTACTCATTTCATCACCTCCCCTCCAACGAATGGCGAACTGTCTGACCGAACAGATTCGATCAGTTGAATCTACAGAGAAAACGGTACACAATCAGGCTATGCATGAGTAGTCTTATATTCGGATCAGACGCCTGCTCAGGGCCGGGGTGGTGAAGTTTTGCCATAGCCGTCTTAATAAACTCAATATTGAGATATTCGGCGGCTCGTAAATCATGACACATCAGTTGAAGCTCCCCCATAAACGTATCCCAACAAGGAAGCATACGATGTAGCCAATCTGCAGGCTGCACGCCGCGTACCCGCTGGTTCAACCGAACATCATCAGGTAGATGATCACGCATGGCCGTACGAATGAGGGCACGGTCCCGACCGTTTTGTACATACTGCTCAAAAGGCACCGATAAGCAAAAGCGAATTACCCGGCTGTCCCCGGTCGGATCACGTTCCCATAGGCCGTAACGTAGTGAAAGTTTGGTCGCGACCACACCATTTTTGTTGGCAATCGCCAAATTTGAGAACTTCTCTTTTCTCGTCTGATCGGCATTTTTCATCCAACCTGTTCCGCTCAATACAGGAATATCTTCTACATTCATCCGTTGGGCAAACTCTGGGTGAATCAGTGAAGGAACGGGACTGCGATGGCCACGCCGCAGCCATAAACGAGGTTCAAGTGAAGTCGCTTTCTTCAACATCACGGGGAGTAGATGAGACATACGCCTGCCCGTAAGCTTGCTGTACCGCCTCAATCCCTGAAAGGATTGCAACCAGTGCAAATGACGAAACTGACGGGCATAATAGTCCAGTGCAGGGCCCCACGATACGGAAAAATTGCCTCGTGCCCCGGTCAACAGTACACCGACATTGTGTTCCTGCGCTTTTTCATAAAAACCTCTGATCCAGAAGGAGTTTTCAAAATATTTGTAGGGAGCCTCCATCAAATCCAGCCAAATATCAATTTCTGAAAACGGACTTTTTCCCTCAAAATCCATATAGTTCTCGTGAATGTTGCCCACATAGCGAGCCGTAGAATGAATGTAGCTTCGTTCGTTCGCCAGCAATGTAGGCGGTGTCCAGTCTGTAAAATCTTGAACAGGCACATAGCTGTAGGCATGTAGCGGCTTTTGTTGCAAGTGCAGCGCTGGCGCGGCAAAGCTGGCAACCGCTCCGGAATCCAGCCCTCCGCTCAAGGCAGCCCCTACAGCGCGATGCGTCCGTAATCGGGCAGTGACCGCCTGTGTGAACACCTCGTGGAAAGCTTCTATGTACTCACCTCCTGTTTTGAGCCGCAGTGGCTCTACCTCATCCAGGCATGCATATTTATGAAGGGTTCGCTTCCCCTCCTCCATAGTGAACCAATGTGCAGGAGGAAGCTGGTTGATATGCTTGTAGGCGGTCGTCCCGATATCGACGGATTCCTGCATGGTGCGGATGGACAAAAATTCGGCCAGCCACGGTTCATGCAGTTCTTTTCGCAGAGAGGACAGGGCCAAAAGCGGAGCGACTACCGTGCTAAACGCGAATCCTCGGTCATGTTGGTAGATGTACAGCGTACGATGGCCTGTCATATCTCGAGCACCATATAATCGATATTCCTTGGCATCCCAAATGACAAAGGCAAAATCACCTATCAGATAACTGGCTGCCTCCACTCCCCATTTGTCATATGCCAGCAAAATCAGCTCGCTGTCCGTGATATCTTGCCGCCGTTCCTGCTCAACTCCCAGCCGTTCAAACAGCTCGGAACGATTGTCAATAATCGCATCCGCCGTGATTGCCAAATCTCTTAGCTCATCATAAAAGGGAAGACGCTCATGAACAGATTCCGGGGTCACATACTGGGCATGACAACCCAAAAAAATAGAGCCTTCACACCAAGCGCATACGCGGTCAGCGGGATATTTCCGCAGGGCCTGCATCATTTTCCCGCCTTCTTCGGTGCATACAGACTCATGCCCAAAGCTATAGATTCCGGCAATCGCACTCACGTTCTTCCCCCTTTTTCTTTTCCTATACTTGATAATGCTACAGACGCCAAGTACCTGAGTTTACGGGCCAAGAGGCTGCGAGATCGGAGACCTTGATGTGGGCGTTGATAGCTTTGAAGCTGAGCGATAAGACGGTTCCGCTCCTCATAGCTATGTGCCAACCTGTTTTCCAGTGATTGGATCCGTCGATCGTTCACGCTCTGGTCCACATGCATCCATGTCGGATCTTGGGGTGGAGTATGATGGATTGCATTTGTCATGAGTTCTCTGTTATCTGTATCCTGTTCTTCCAGCATCCGATAAGCTGCCTTCCATTCAAAGCCGCTTTGCTGGAGGAATTGTTGTGTACGTCGACTCAGCAGCTCCATATCTGGCTCATCTTCAAAGCGAACTCCAGTCATCTGTTCAGCCTGCTCCAGCGCTTCCGCGTAACCAAGTTGCTTAAACATGCGGGACCCAATGCTTCTGCAATACAGCTCAATTTCCCTTTTACTCAACACATGTTGCCAGCTATGTACCGAATCCTGATGCGCCTGTTCATGCTCTCCTACGAATGGATCGCCCGCTCCCATACTATAAAAAAGACTGGATTTGGGCGTATCCGCGAAATCTCCGTACTTTTCCATCCCCGCTTCATAATGGATTCCCAAAAAACTGCACAGTTTCTCGATCTCCATCGTTGGATTGGATACGAGCTGTTCATATCTAAGCGGGTATGCAAGTGGATGAGGTGTAGCAAAATAATGAGTATAACGGAACAAACCAACCGTAATATCCGTCATTTTCATATTAAAATGCGGACTCCCCAGTTCCTCCAGTAGTTGAAAACGTCCGTTCCGTAGCTGATTGACCTTTTTGAATGAGGCCACAATGGCCAAAGGGTTTCGGATAAGCCACAACCTGCGGGCAGCAGGGAATAAACGGTCTATAAATTCCAGCACCGTATAGTAACGCGGGGATTTGTCGATAAGCATATCTGCTGTTGTACCTTGAAGCAAACCATTATATATTTCAAGTGCATACGAACGGGAGGCCTGCTCCAATACGTCGGAGGGGACCATACCTTTAAAAAATTGCCGGAGTATCCCTGTTCCTCCATATGGGCGTGTATGTGACTGCGGAAGATCATATAAACTGAGCAGAAACCACATTTCCTGCGTGGCAAACAGGCGGGAATGGTTTTGCAAAATGGCGGTAAGCAACGAGCTTCCACTCCGAGGGACACTTAACAGGAATACCAGCCCTCCGCCTTGCTTTTCAATCAAGCAAACTCCTCCTCTACCTCTGCTCAAGACACTTTAATAGATACATATCGTATTTTTATTATGAATTTATGATACATAATGTATCTTGTCAATCCTTTTGATGGATAAATTCAGCACTTCACGTTCATGTTAAACCCTATGTAGATCTAAAAGCTTAACAATCAGCCTGTAAATAAAGATTTTGCTGCATATTAGCCAAAGGAGGATAGCACAATGGGACAAGCTGTTAAAGGTACTATTACCATTGAAGGTCAGGAAATTCCTATCACCAACCCGGATAAACCGCTGTGGCCTGAAGCAGGCGTGACTAAGGCGCTGTATCTTCGCAAGCTCGCGGTACTGGCTCCCTTCCTGCTCAAATATTGTCATCATCGTCTGCTGACCGTCATCCGCTGGCCACATGGGATTCACGGTGATTTTTTTTATCAGAAAAATGCCCCACGTCCTCGGCCGGACTATATTGAAACCGCCCTGCATGATGGCATTGAATATATCGTGCTCGGCAAATTGCCACAACTCCTCTGGCTTGGTAATCAAGCTGCGTTGGAATTCCACCCCTCTCTGCACGAAGCGGGAAACAAGCTGCCCTGTGAATGGATGATTGACCTTGATCCATCCAGAGAGGTGGAGCCACGTATTATGGAGGCAGCCTCTATTGTCGGTGAAGTACTGGCTTCGCTTGGTTTGAACTCCGTCCCCAAAACATCCGGGGCCACAGGTGTACAAATTATCGTTCCGATCCGTACAGGCATAACCTTCGACGAACTTCGCAGCATCGGGCTATTAGTCGGACAGTTTGTGACAGAAAAGCACCCGCATCTGTTCACACTCGAAAGGTTAAAGAAGGATCGTGGAACAGCCATCTATTTTGATTATTTGCAGCATTATCAGGGGAAAACTCTGGCCGCTCCTTATACCCCGCGGGCACGCCCCGGCGCTACGGTCTCCACCCCGCTAACATGGGAAGAGGTACGGCAAGATGTATCACCACTTGACTACCATTTGCTGAATATTGAGGAACGACTAAATCAGGTAGGCGACTTGATCGACAAGGTTCCTCCCCAACCTGTAGAAGATGTCCTCAAGCATATGCGCACCAAGGCACACCGAACCTGATCCATGCTTGGAAGAACAAAAAAGGGGACGAACCCCGCAGCCATTAGGCTGAGGAATTGTCCCCTTGCGCTAGTGTATTCCTTTTTTCTTAAAGCGTCCGCCCTTCACATCGTGAATGTTACCGATCGCAACGAAAGCGTGCGGGTCCCAATCTTCAACGATGCTCTTCAGCTTCGCTTCCTCCAGTCGGGTGATGACGACGAAAATCACTTTCTTGCTTTCGCCTGTAAAGCCACCTTCACCTTCCAGATAAGTTACGCCCCGTCCAAGACGATCCGTCAGGGCATCCCCGATATCACGGTATTTGTCACTAATAATCCAGACCGATTTGGACTGATCCAGACCTTCAATCGTAATATCAATCATTTTCATGGCGATATAATAAGCAATCATGGAATACAGGGCATTTGGCCAACCGAACACAAAACCTGCACTTCCCAGAATGAATATGTTAACGAACAGTACGATCTCACCGACCGAAAAAGGAGTCTTTTCACTGACGAGAATAGCTACGATCTCTGTTCCATCCAGCGAACCGCCGGACCGAATCACAAGACCCACCCCAACACCGAGAATGACGCCCCCAAAAATAGCGCCGAGCAGCGGTTCACCAGGAGTCAACGCACTTACATTGTGAAGTAACGCGGTTCCAATGGACATAACGACGATACCGAATAATGTGGATAAAGCGAAGGTTTTACCAATTTGTTTGTAGCCGATAAGTAAAAATGGAAGGTTCAACAGGGTCAGGAAAATACCGAGCGGATAGCCAGTAATCTTGGAGGCCATAATGGAAATACCTGTAACGCCTCCGTCAATAACGCCGTTAGGAACCAGAAATATTTCCAATCCCACTGCCATCAGAGCTGCACCAACTACAATCATGGCTGCACGCTGAAACAGGCGTTTTACTTTGTTCTTCGGATTAGCTGGAATTTTGCTGATCTTGGTCAACTCTCCGGTCACATCTGTAATCTCAGATAAACTTTGGACTTCCTTGCTCACTACACTCATATATAAATCCCCCCGTTACAGTATGATATATTGGACAAAAAAGGGGCTGCTATCCGCAGTCCCCTATTCTTTACCGCGCTATTTATATAAATAGTATATCACAAAACTGTGATTTCGCGCAAAAAAGTTAGCAAAGAGCACATAAATCACAATAAAGCGGGATTATAGCGATAAAAACGGCGAAAATCGCCTTTATAGGAGTGGAGAGAGCATGCGAGTTAGAATTTCAGCTGTTTTCTGAGATCTAGGCCGTCTGCGGAACACGTTTAAATCTATGCGTGAGGAGTTGGAAATGTCCTCTACAAAATCTGCCGAAAGCCGTTCCAACGCTGAATTAGCAAAAACGACAGCGGTCAACTCAAAATTATAGAAAAAGCTGCGCATGTCCATATTGGCAGTCCCGACCGAGCCGAGTAAATCATCGACAATCACCACTTTGGCATGAATAAATCCTTTTCGATATTGGTAGAACTCCACCCCTGCCTCCAGCAGTTCCTGTACATAGGACAGAGACGCCAAATGAACTAACTTCGAATCGGACTGATAGGGAATAATAATTTTCACATCTACGCCACTGACTGCCGCCAGCTTGAGCGCCTCATAAATGCCCGGATCGGGAATAAAATACGGCGTCGTAATCCAAATCCGCTTTTTGGCAACTGTGAGCGCCCCAAAGCACATTTCCTGAATCGTATCCCATACCTGATCGGGACCGCTGCTCAAAATCTGTACTTCCTCATCCCCGGTACAGGTATGTGGAGGAAATAAATTCACATCCATCAGTCTCTCCCCTGAGGCCAGCTTCCAGTCACTAAGAAACGCATTTTGTAGAAAATAGACGCTATCTCCTTCAATCTGCAAATGCGTATCCCTCCAAAATCCTACTTTGGGGTATTTTCCGAGATAATCGTCGCCTACATTAATCCCTCCTACAAATCCAACCATGCCATCTACCACCACGATTTTCCTGTGATTGCGATAGTTAATCCGGCGGTCCAGTGTGGCGAAAAACGGAGGTAGAAAATAATGAAATTCCACTCCCGCCTCACTACAGGTGCGAATAAAGGAATAGGGTAAATTGTAGCTCCCCACACCGTCTACAACGAATCGTACTTTTACTCCCTCACGTGCCTTGCGGATCATGACCTCTTGAAACTTTCTTCCGATTTCGTCGGCCCGAAATATGTAAAACTCCACATGGATATGATGTTGCGCATGTTCCATCGCTGCCAGCATGGCCTCGAAGGCTTCTTCACCGTTCGTCAGCACACGTGTGCGGTTACATCCAGTCAACGGGTTTTCCGACATACGAATTAACTGGTTAAACAGGCGCTCCTGATGTTTGAAATGAGGATTATGCATTTGCTCCACATGTTCAATGACCTTGGATTGCGCCCATAGACGCTCGCGGAATTCACGAAACAGCTGCGATCCCCCTTTTCGAACCACTTTACGCTTCTGATAATCCTGTGCAACAAAGTAGTACACGACAAAGCCAATGAGCGGGAAGCAAAACAAAATAAAAAGCCAGGCTACCGCTTTGGACGGCTTGCGAAATTCAAAGAGCAGGATCGTCCCGGTCTGAAAAATAAAAACAATTAAAACCAACAGCAACCACAGCATGTCTAAGCCTCCTTATATATCTCAGGATTTTGCAAAATCCTCATCTACGTTTTATACTAAGCTCCAATTTTTTTGACATGTTTGCCTCTTAAGCTGAATAGATAGTAACCAAGCACTATAGGAGCGATGTCCGGAAAGGAGCGATTATGAAAAAAGGAAGCCTAAATCGCCGGATGACCCTGCTTGTTATTCGGGATGCACAGCAACCGCCCAAGCAGCTACAATGCTCTACAGCCGCTGTCATTCTCGTCCCGACTCTTGTGATCGCGTCTATCTCTACGCTCGTGATCGGGCTGCAAATCCGTTCTTCCCATATTATTTCCCAAATGGAAACGAATCTTGCTGTCCAGAGTTTGCAGATGGAGGTCACGGTAGCGGACAAGGACGCAGCCATTGGGCGACTACGGCAGGAAGTCATGGAGCTGACAAATCAAGCCACCCATATTCGTGAACGCCTTCAGCGCGTAACGGAGCTGGAACAACAAATGCAGCAATTCATTCGTAAACACGGAAACTCATCTGCCACAAGTAACCATAAAAAGACCATGACTCCGCTCTCCTGGGATGCTTCCGACCATATTGGGGGTGAGCTGATCGCAGTACATGAAAATACTGCCTTCCTAACTCGCCAGGCAATGGATGATTTTCAGGAGATCGAATCTCTGTTGGACACGGTGGAGCGTACGGTTCCCCGCTCTATTCAGCAAGCAAATGCCGTCCAGCAAAATCTGGAGCGCAAACAAGCCGCACAGTTACTCCAGACTCGTAGGCTGGCTCTTGCCGAGCAAGGGAAGCCCTCCGTTTGGCCTGTAGGTTCACGGCGAATGACCTCCAGCTTTGGCTATCGCAGCGACCCTTTTACCGGCAGATCTGCCTTTCATTCAGGCGTGGACATTGCCGGACAAACCGGTGATCCTGTCTATGCAGCAGGAGCAGGCACCGTCTTGGAAGCTGCTTCTAGCGGCGCCCGCGGCAAGTGCATCATCATCCAGCATTCTGACGGACTCCAGAGCTGGTATATGCACCTGAGCGGCATGCAGGTGACCCCGGGGGATCGTGTCCACAAAGGACAGACCATCGGTCTGCTGGGGAGTACTGGGAGAAGCACAGGACCTCATCTTCATTTTCAGATCGTCAAGCATAACCAACCTGTCGATCCATTACTGTATGTACAATGAGGATTTTTCAAAATCTTTACAATAAAGGATTGGGGGAAAACCATCATGTTCAAGGAATCCAAAAAAAAGCTCTCCACCCCAGCTATAGATACACTGCTCGCTAATGGCACCAGCTTTGAAGGTACAGTTGAGGCAGAGGCCAATATTCGGATTGACGGTCATTTTCAGGGCGATATCCGCAGCACTCGTACTGTCGTCATTGGAGAATCTGCTGTTGTACGTTCGGACATCTTCGCACAAGACGTCATCCTTGCCGGTAAGGTGTTCGGCAGCATTACTACAGAAGGACGACTAACCATTACGCCGACAGGTGAGCTGTACGGAAATACCGCGACCGCTGCATTGGTCATCTCTGAAGGCGGTGTACTGGACGGCACAAGTCAAATGAACCGAACAAAGGATGTAGAGTTGTCAGCTTCTACGGATGAGCCAAACGACGAAACCCAATCTAGTTTCAGCAAAGACAGGGAGGACAGCCAAGCCACTCTGCAATCCGAAGCAGGGTAAAATCAGGATATACTCCTTTAAATCCAGTGCATTCTCCATTCATTCCATAATATCCTCCACTCTGCGTTCCAAAAATAATTGGTATACCTTGCGTATGACGATTTTTCCGCACATATACAATGGAATCACCAAAATGATGCCCAGAATCCCGAGCAGGTCACCACCAACTAACAGTAAAATAACGACAGTCAACGGATGAATATCCAGTTGCTTGCCAAAAACTATAGGTGACAGCCAATTATCCTGAATTTGCTGTGCAGCAATCACCACGACCAGCGACCAGAGCGCCATCGAAGGTGATTCGAGAAATCCAATAATAACCACGGGTATAGAAGCAGCCACTGCCCCCACATAGGGAATAAAATTAAGAAAAATCGAAATAACGGCGAGCAGCAAGGCATAAGGCAAACCAATAATTAAAAATCCAAGGAACATCATCACACCCAACGCGACATTGATCAGCACCCGACTTACGATAAAGCTGCTGAGTGCACTATCGATATCTTCCATAACCTCCAATGCGTCCTTGTGATATTTTTTAGGAAAGAAGTTTAGCATTTTAGGGCCAAACTTGCTCCCTTCCTTCAGCATGTAATAGAGCAATATGGGAAAGGTAGCCAATACGATAAAAAAGTAGGACACGAACGATACCAGCTTTACCGAATAATCAGATAGCGTCGAAAAAGCTTCGTTCAACGTATCTGACAGTTGTGACAGCGGGTCTTCACCCGGAGGCAGCACTTGTCTCAAGGATTGATTATGCCGCCATTGGCTCAATTGATCAACCAGACTTTTAATGAGCTTCGGCGCATTTTCAAATAAATTGGTTACTTGATCACGCAGTGTAGGCCACACACCCCATGAGAAAACAAACAATAACACTCCAATGACCAAATAAATCAGCAAGATGGAGATCGATCGTTTGATTTTTCTCCGTTCCATTACATCTACAATCGGCCTCAATAAATAATAGAGGAAAAAAGATAGCATTAACGGTACCACCAGCAAGCTGACCAAAGATACGAGAGGACTAAATATAAAGCTTACTTTGGTGCCCAAGTAAATGATGAGTAATAGCATGACGATACCTGTAGTTACACGAAAAAAACGATTATTTTGCAGCATACCATGCGGCCCCCTCTGTTCTGTTTCTCTCTACCTCTTTAAACGCAAAATGGCCCTATTGATTGATTCTTGCTGAAAATAGATTACAATATACCTCTGCACGCAGAATATGTAACAAAAATGACATAGATACTGGATAAACAGTGTTAAAGAGGATTTTGAAAAATCCTGAAATAACAAAAGGACGTCCAAATGCTGAGCATTTGAACGTCCTTTGTGTAACTCTAAGACACTGCGATTTAGGTTGAAACATCCCGTTTTACGAAAACCACCCAGGCAATGGCGATAAAAATTACATAATAAGCGGCCAGCACGGTGAGCGAAAAGGTTAGACTGGAACTTACCGTACCCGGCGGCATATCTAGATATTTTTTCAGATCCATATGCGTAAATAGTACATATTTGGTCCATTCAAAACGATCTGTGCTGAACAAGCCAATAGAGTTATAGATTGTTTTGGTGAACATCATGAACAGCGACAGCCCAATCGCCAAGGCACTGGAACGGAAAACAGCGGACAGCATAAAAGCAAAGGCCATCGTCACGAACAAGGCAATATAGCTATACAAGAAGTTCAACGTTACGTAAGATATCGGATCACTGAACAGCGGAACAGAACCCGCTGGTGCATCCTTGGATAACATCAGCCATGAGGACAGCGTAACCATCAAGATCAAAATGATCGTTCCGAGCAAACTGAACAAAATCACGGATATATACTTGGACAACAATATTTTGCTGCGAGTCCAAGGTCGGATGAGCAGCAGCTTAATCGTTCCCCAAGTAAATTCACCAGCCACCGAATCAGCAGCTACAATGACCGTAAACGTCGTATTGAGGAAAAACGTAAACAACGTCGTCAACGCAATCCCATCCCACACACTGACCTGATCGGAAACCAGGGAGATCAGCATCGGAATCGCAGCAGTGATGACCGCCAGCAATCCCAGCATAATCCATGTGCGCACACGCAGGTAAATTTTCAGATTTTCGTTATGTACCAGTTTGAAGAAATCACCCAATAAACCCGCCTCCCGTCACTTCCAAAAATTGATCTTCCAGCGTACGGGCAACCGGGCGAATCGCATATACTTTAATTCCGTTTGCAGCCAGCAGGCTGTTCATCTCTGCAATCTGTTCCCGCTCCAGGTGAAGCAGCAGTTGATTACCTTCAACGCGTCCTGCTCCAGCAAGCGCATAGGCTTGTTCGGCATCATTTACCTCAAAAGCAATTTCCGCCGTCTGCACTTCCTCCCCTGTGTTCTTCAGTTGCTTGATATCAACCAGCCGTCCGCTCTGAATAATGGCTACACGGTCGCACATCAGCTCCATCTCGGACAACAAATGACTTGATACGAATACGGTAATTCCCTCCGTACGGGTCAATTGACGCAAATAATCCCGCAGTTCACGAATACCCTGCGGGTCCAAACCATTGGTCGGCTCGTCCAGCACAAGCAGCTTCGGTCGATGCAAAATCGCCTGAGCTACTCCAAGTCGCTGTCGCATCCCGAGCGAATAGGTTTTTACTTTATCGTGAATCCGGTTTCCGAGTCCCACCAAACGAATCGCTTCATCCACGCGTTCTTGGGTCACCCCAGGAGACATTCGCGCAAAATGCTGCAAATTTTGATAGCCTGTCAAAAACTTGTACATCTCCGGGTTCTCAACAATCGCTCCGACATGGGAAACGGCCTTTTCAAAATCAGTATTAATGCTGTCTCCACAAATATGAATATCGCCCTTGCTGATCGAAATCAGGCCAACCATCATACGGATGGTTGTCGTTTTTCCCGCACCATTGGGTCCAAGGAAACCAAATACCTGCCCCGCCGGAACCTCCAGCGTCAGATCATCCACGATCGCTTTTGAGGAAATGATTTTACTCACACCCTCCATACGTATGACGGGAACCTGTCCTGTCGCTTGCTGCATGCTATGAAACTCCTTCCATCCGGAGTGAAGCTGTTATCCATTTACTGTACATTTCCGGTTTTGGAAGTATTGTACCATATTTAACCTTTTAGAAACACCTCGCAACCTCTATTCCTTGTCCTTGTATATCCAAAGCACCCGCCATTTCTCATCTTCCTGCGTCACATAACAAGGCTGTACGATATCAAAATTACCGAATCGGGTCTTGTAATGCTGAGTGACCGTAATACGGTAAACTTTCCCTAACTCTTCTCCATTCTGATCCGTACGAATGTCATATTCAGTCTGCGGCTCCCCCAGTTCAAACGTGAACGTATCCGTCCCCATATCCTGCATAAAAACGTGCGCACGCTGCTGTACATACGTAGATTTCTCGAATTTCTTTTTTATTTGCGAATGAAAAAGCTCCCATGAACCTCCGAAATTTCCCGATTGCTCCATCGTGTAGAACTCGTTCAGTGCTTCTACCGCTTGATCGCCCTCGCCTGTAGACATCACCCCACGCAGACCCAGCCACAGCAGCCATAACAATCCACCTATGATGGCAAAATATAATAGCTTACGAACGAACGCCGAAGCCGCTCTTCTTCTAAACAGCACACACTGCCCCTCCCTCTGTTGGACTATACCGAATTCTCTACAGATGTATGTGGGACAAGCCTTTTTTAGAAGACTTTAGAAGAAAATAACGGGTGACCTCCCAACAGGGCACCCGCCTACATAAGGCTTACCTAAGGCGATATGGTAGTGGTAAGCATATGCTTCTCCAGCACTCCATGGATACGCTGGCGTTCCTGTTCATCCACCATGTAATAATACACCCCGTTGATTTTACGCCCATGTCCCTTCAGTTCAACGGTATCCGTCTGCTTGAGGGACGGACCGATCCGGGTCAGGAAGGTGGTCATATCGTCAAAGGTAATGTCTGTGCGAATCTGCTCCCCCGCTGCCTCCAGTATCGGTTTTACCCTCAACAGCCCTTCCTTGCTGATGGACTGGGCAAGAATTTGCTTGAGTAGCTCCCGCTGGCGAGCATTTCTTCCGAGATCCCCACGTGGATCATCGAAACGCATACGGGCGTAGGCCAACGCCTCAGCCCCGCTCAAGTTCAAATTACCCTGTGCAAAATGATGACCCTCATATTGAAAATCAAGTGGATTATGAACCTCGACTCCCCCCACAAGGTCCACCATTTTCGCAAACCCTTCCATGTTCATCTGTACATAGTAATCTATCGGATAGTTCAAAAAATGTTCTACCGTACGGATCGACATATCCACGCCCCCAAAAGCAAAAGCGTGATTGATTTTGTCCTCACGCCCCCTACCGATCAACTCTGTTCGCGTATCACGCGGAATGTTGAACATCAACATAGAGCCTTCGGCAGGGTTAACAGACAAGACGATCATCGTATCCGATCGTCCTGGATCGTGAGACCGCCGATCTACGCCCAGCACCAGCACGGTGAACGGCTTGAACTGGGAGATGGCTGCCGGATTGGGTGTAATTGATCCAGAGTCTGTATCTACGGATCGCCCTGCTCCGCCCGTTGCAAGGGTAGAAACCGCCCCAGGCTGCACGATGCTGCGCGGATGATACATCGCATTCGCCGCTGTTTTAAAAGAATGATACACATAAGCGGTGTAGGCAGTAGCCCCTATGACCAATAACGCTGCAGCCCCCAATGTCATCTTCAGCCACCGTTTCATATGCAGCCTCCCCTTTACGGATTTACTACAGACTGATGACGATCTACATCCAGATTGTTCATCTGTGGCCTACCGACAGAATAGTATGCAAAGACGGATTGTCTGATTTGCTCCTCGCTATACACATTGCGTCCATCGATCATAATAGGATACTTCATAAGCTCATTCAGCTCACCCAGCCCGATTTCACCAAACTCCTCCCATTCCGTCAATAGACACAGTGCGTCGCATCCCTCTGCTGCTTCCCGTGCGCTATCTGCCCACGTTACTTCCGAGCTGTCCAGCAGTCTGCGGAAGTTAGCGGTAGCGATCGGGTCATATGCACGGATTTGCGCCCCTGCCTCCAGCAGCGACTGCATAATATCCAGCGCCGGGGCATCTCTTACGTCATCTGTATTCGGTTTAAAGGCCAGTCCCCATATACCAATCGTTGCTCCTTCCAGATCACCCAGCGCCTCTTTCAGCTTACGAATCACGTTAAAGCGTTGACCCTGATTCACTTCCACCACAGATTTCAGCAGCTTGAATTCATAGTCCACGTTGCCTGCAATTTGGATTAGAGCTTGTGTATCCTTTGGGAAACAGGAACCCCCATAGCCGATACCTGCAGACAAAAAGGAGGAGCCGATCCGCTGATCCAGCCCCATACCGTGTGCCACACGTGTAACGTCTGCGCCCACCTTTTCGCAAATATTTGCAATCTCATTAATAAACGAAATTTTGGTCGCCAAAAAAGCATTCGACGCATACTTGATCATCTCCGCCGAACGGATATCTGTGGTTACGATATTTGTCGTCAACGGCTCGTGCAGTGTAGTCAGCACAGCGGACACATGCGGATCGGAAGCTCCGATGATGATTCGATCTGGCTGTAGGGTGTCTATGACTGCTGAACCTTCGCGCAAAAATTCAGGAACCGAAGCCACACCAAAAGAATAGTTTGTGCGGCTCGCAATCCAATTTTGAATGCGTTCGTTCGTTCCGACAGGCACCGTGCTTTTGGTGACAATGACTTTGTAGCCATTCATGGCGTCTGCCACCTCGCAGGCTGCTTCTTCAATATAGGACAGGTTCGCTTCCCCGCCCGGCAGTGAAGGCGTGCCGACCGCCAAAATAACAATTTCAGCCGCCTCTACCGAAGCTGCCGTATCTGTTGTAAAGCTTAGTCGGCCTTGTTCTACATTATCTTTAATTAGAGCCTTTAATCCCGGTTCATAAATCGGCACCCCACCTGCACGCAGCTGAAGAATTTTGTCCTCATTCTGATCTACACAGACGACGGTATTCCCGAGTGCGGCAAAACAGACCCCCGACACCAGCCCCACATACCCCGCACCTATTACACATAGCTTCAAAGCAACTCCCCCTTTTACATGCTGTCTCATTGCATCCTGCTATTACCGACTTCACTTCTCTATATCTCTTCCTGCAAGCCGATTTTGATAAAGCGTAAGCCGTTTGTTTTGCCGATAAGATTTTAGAAAACGGTATACATATATCGGATTGTTGTAGGCATACCTCTTCCATAATCGCTTCGGTTCGCAGATCAGACGATACAGCCACTCCAGCCCCAGCTTTTGTACCGCTAGCGGCGGTCTGCGAACCTTTCCAGTGATATAGTCAAAGGCCGCCCCTACTCCAATCATCACGCCACGGATGCGGTCTTTGTTTCGATGCATCCATATTTCCTGCTTCGGGCAGCCTAAGCTGACGAATATGATATGCGCGCCGGACGCATTAATTTCATCAATGATCCGCTCCTCCTCATCTGAATGAAGCTCACGAAATGGTGGTGAAAAGCTGCCCGCGATGCGGATTCCAGGGTAATCCTGTCTTACTCTTTCTTTTAAGCTATCCAGCGTATCTGGCGTACTGCCGTAAAAATATATACTCACCTTCGTCTGCGGCGCACGTTCGCACAACTTGAGCATCAGGCTGGGACCATCTACCCGATCCTGACGCTCAAATCCGTACAGCTTGAGTGCCCATACCAACGGCATACCATCTGGAGTACACAAATCAGCTTGAGTGAGCGCTTCGTGGAACTCGGGATGATTCCCCGCTGTGACAATGGAATGCGTGTTGCAAATACATACATAGCCGTCCTTTCGTTCGACTGCCCATTGTTCCAGCGTGTGTACCGTTTCCTGAAACGTAAGTGCTGCAATATCTGCATCCGCAATCCTTCCGACTCTATATTGGGGCAGCTGTTTCATAATCATGCTCCTCCATCGCCTCGCTATATATCGCCATCAGCTGCTTCACATTCACTTCTTCCGTATAGCGTGCAGCGTAGTTTTCCGACACCTTCTGTCTCATAGCTGCATAGTTTTCATAGGCTACTGCACAGCGAATCACAGTCTTTATATTTTCCAAATCATCATGTTGAAAATGGAAACCCGTCACCCCGTCCTCCACGACTTCCTCCAGTGCGCCGAGCCGGCTGCATAATACCGGAGTTCCAACAGAAAAAGACTCTACAATGGTCATGGGAAATCCTTCATACCAAATGGAAGGCACCATGACATACATGGCCCGGCTCATGCAATCCAGTACCGTGTCTCCATCCTGCTTACCGAGAAACCGAACATCTTCCTGCGGATAAGCAGCGGCCAATTCAGCCTTTTCCGGACCATCTCCAATGATGACCAGTCTCAATCCCCCCCGATCTTCCAACTGTGACCAGGCTTGCAGCAGATTGCGAACCCCTTTTTCAGCTGAAATCCGCCCCACGAACAATAAATAACGATCATTGGGGTCATATTGGGTTTTCACTGTTTTATGATGGACAAAATTCGGCTTTACCGCGATACGATCCAGTGGAATACCGCTTTCGGCAAATTTGTCCCGTGCAAATTCCGTCAGCGCAATATAGCGACTTACCTTGTGCTGCCATGTGCCGATCAAATCGTTCAACTTAATCATCGCCGCTACCGGAATCGTCTGAAGCTGTGAACCTCGATAGCATCCATGACGGATGGAATGCAGCAGCGTGCCGTGCAGACATTTTTCACAAACCTTATTCCCTCGCATAAAGGTTGCCGCCGGACAAATCAGCCTGTAATTATGCAGGGTCTGGACAACCGGAATCCCCAGCTTTTCACAAGCATGATAGACCGAAGGGGATATAACCGGAAAAAAATTATGCACATGCACCACATCCGGCTTCACCTGTAAAAGCAGCTTCTTAATTCTCTTGAATTCCGGCAGGGACCATACCGCCTCTACCGCCAGCTTTGCCATGTTCGCTAGCCCTCTGCTTTGAATGCTGTCGTTGTGCACATAGTAATGCTCTGTCTCTATTCCTCTTGAACGCAGCATAGCCGATTCTTGCTCGACAACCTTGTCTTCTCCCCCGCTTTGCTGATAAAAGTTATGGATGATCAGCACCTTGCTTACAGGAGGGTTCATCTGTCTGCTGACCTGTTGGCTCACGTGGCTGCCCCTCTTTCCTGCGTTGATTGCATAGCGTGGTTAGAATTCTTGGGCTTGACCCCTTGATGGCTTACGATTTCATCTGCGATGCGATCCCACGACATACGCTCGACCGTAAGAAAAGCCTCCTCCGCCATACTTCGTCTCAGCTCAGCATTATCCAGCAAAGCGCCTATTCGACCAGACCATTCCTCTTCTGAAAAGCTTCTCAGCATCACCCCGCTCACTCCGTCCTCAATCAAGGTAACCGAGCCCCCGTTTACCGAAGAGATAATCGGGACGCGAAACAGCATACTTTCCAGCAGTACCATACCAAAAATATCGTATTGGGTCGGAAACAGCATCACATCCGCCGCTCCGTAAACCTGCCACAGATGACGTTGTTCCACTCTTGTAAAATGTATAATACTGTCCGTTATTCCCAATTCATGAGCATATGTCCAGTAGCGATCTGTGTCTGTCTTCCGTCCATCTCCGACCATTAACAAAAGGCAGCTAGGATGCTTTTGGAGCACCCTTTTGAACGTAGTCAGCATAAAACGTATATTTCTCCGTTCCTCCAGCACACCGACATACAGCAGCACCGGACGATTTCCGATTCGACGCAGCTCATTCGCGACCTCACGGTTTTCCTCACGTTCTCCGCTTATGTCTTCACTGTTGTTACTGGTTTTACTGTTGAATGCTCTCTCTACTTTACTGCGATCCAGTCCGACTCCAATCGTAACCACGTTGTCAAAACCTTTATTCTCCAGATAGCGCTTGGCAAGATCGGATTTGACATAGGTACGGCGTAGAGATTTTGTTACCTTCGGCAGCAGCATAATATCGTACAGTTTGCGGATCAGCGCGTGCGTGTTATCTCGGTATGGGCCGTGATACAACGCCAGCTTATCAGGACATTTGCGGGAAAGCAGATAGGTCATGATCTGGTTGTATTCTGTAGTAATGACCAGACCATAAGCATCCAGAAAAGAATCTTTGAGAACATCTCTGTAGATGCTGTTGCTTAGGAACTTAAACCCGTGGAGCCAGATAATACGCAAGGTGCATCCTTCGTGACGGTAGACCTGTTCCAGATGGGTTTCCTTACGATCGTTGTAGTAAACAATGTCGCAATCATAGCCTTTTCGAACGAGTGCTTTGCCCAAACCGACTTCCTGTAAATTGTATGAGTCCCCGTTCACCTTGCTGGCAAAATTGCGGAGATACAATATTTTTCGAATCATCATCAGGGCTCCTGCCATTTCATATTGAGTGAGTTATGGAGCACGGAGGGTTCAGAGAACGCTGCGCGTTCCATTTGATCTTCCGATCGCTGTTGCAGTGGGATTCCTGGATATATAAAACATTCCGAGGTAGGAATCCCACTGCAAAGGCGAACGCTAGCGCTTCTTCAGATTCAAATGGACCGCTCCGCTGCTGACCACCGTGTCCATAAAGTCACCCCATTTAAAAAAAGGGAATGCTGGGTATGAAGTGCCCTCGCTGCGTGGATACGCGAGCAAATGCATGCAGGGCGCTGACCTCGTCGAACAGCTTGTGAGCTTGGTACGGTTATGGCAAGCTCACAAAACAACATGGAACTACTACCGCTAGCTGACCAAGATGCCTTAACTATGGCTAGACTGTCGCCTGTCCAGATTGTTATCCACCGGACCCTGTCACCCTGACAGAGAACTGTACAGAGCATTAATTACGCCGGGATGCATGCCCGGCATAGAAGTTCTAGGCGATAGGGCGAAGCTATCACCAGGCGGCTTTTACCTTCCCCACCCAATAGGCTGGGGGAAATTCTTTTTGGCGGCGGTGGGTAGCGGAGGGTAAGGATTTGAATCTGGAGAAGCGGCAGCGTTCGCCTTTGACGAGGGATTCCGCCCTTTTACAGGGCCTATTCAATCTAGGGAATCCCTCGTCAACAGCGATCGGAAGATCAAATCCGTCCCGCAGCGGACTTCCATCCACAAAAGTCGCTCCAGGATCAAATCCGTCCCGAAGCGGCCTCCCCCCTCCAACTTGAATGTTCCCGTTGCCTCTCCTCCGTCATCTGCATATTAAAATGATCTGCCCCTTTGAGCTGGGCAGCTGCCATATCTGCCACTAGAGTTACACTCGATTCCATCGGCACAAAGCGGTATTTGTAAGCTGTAAGCCGATGATCGGTTTCGTGAAATAAAATATCCTGAGCGTAATTCCCCCATCGGTCCTTGGGCATCAAATCAATGGTCATACCGGCATGCGCAGAGGGCAGCAGCATATTAGAGCCGTGGATGCCGATCACTAATCGGCTGGCTGCATATACCTTGCAGACCCGCAGCTCACTTTCCCGGTCGAAGCGTGTGACACGCTCATCAGAAATCCATGCCGGGAAACTCCCGGTACGCCCAAGTCCAGCGACTGTAAAGCGATGATCCGGGAAGCTTTCTCTCAGCCTGCGGAACAGCCGTATGATTTTACTGCGCTGATGATAAATTAGCGGTTTTAGCCCACGTTTGAGCTGCGGAAATTTCTGTACCGCTCTTGCGATATGATGGCTGCCGCTCCACAAGCGGTCTTCCCTCCATACGAAGGTAATGCGCGGCTCCGGCTCACGATCCTCGTTATAACGGGAGACACCTGTAAACTGCTCAATATCAAACTGATTGGGATGTGAATACGCCGGGCTGACATACACCTCATCAAAACGCATCAGTTCCTCAATCATCCGATGATGTAGTACAGGATAAAAGTTTCGTGCCCTGCTGAACGGCACATCAACCGTCCAAATTTCAGACACATATGCTGGTACCATCCACTCCAGCGACTTTTGCACAATGACGATGATGCCCAGGTCCGGCGATTGCTCGTATTCGCGTTGCACATTGAGCAGCTTGAGCAAAGCATGACCATACAAATAATCCATTGTGTTGACGATGATTACACGTGTAGAAGCTTTCATTTTATGCACGGTCATGCCGACTGCTAAGTCATAGGAAGGATTCATCAACGATTGTCGCAAAGGTTCTCCGAGCCATTTTCTCGACTTCGCATCACCGGTCAGAATATAGTCAGGCATTTCTACACGATAAGGTGAATACGTAGCATGGCCGACCCTCATGTCCTCAAGATATTCGCGTCCGCACCCCTCACACATAGTGCTGACACATACATGGATTCCCTGCCACAGCACCTCTCCACCACGTACCTTACCTCCACAATGCGGGCACTGTTCCTCATGCCGAACAAACGGTTTAATGGGTATCATGATTGTTCTCTCCAACTTTCGGTACTGTAATATGAACACGCCAGAAGGTCAGGATGGACTTCATCATCCAACCCAAATTAGATTTAACTTCCTTAAACAACAAATCTAATAGAAATACAGATATCGTAAAGGACAAAATCGTCGCCACTAACGACCCTCGGACACCAAGCAACGGGATTAGCGCGTAATTGAAAGCGATATTCGTGACCGCCCCCACCACCGAGGTCAGCAGCGTGTATCTGAACAAATTTTCATTGGTAATAAACAAGCTTTTAGCAACACTGAAGTTGGTGAAAAACAGACGAATCGCGAATAGAGACAACAGCGAACCTGCTTCGGTAAATTCTCTCCCATACAGCACAACCACTACCCATTGGGATAGAAAAAATAAAGGTACCGAGGTCACAAGAAAGCATATAAACATCAGCCGATACACCTTGGACAATGTCTGTCTGTATTCGTCGCTTCCTTTCTGCTTGGAACGTGTCACCACCGGAGCATAAGCCGTTGTCAGAACGACCGGAATGAAGCCCAACACTTCGATGAGTCGGAGTGCAACGGAGTATTGCCCAACCGCAGCGTTTCCCAGCAGTTCACCGATAATGACTTGGTCGATCCGTGCCTGTACATATACAGCGGAGGATGACAGTATAAGCGGCCAGCTGTGATTCATGATTCGCCGAGCTGTGGCTAAACGGAACGTCCATCGGTTCACACGTCGTCCTTCCTTATGGAAGAAATACAGCAGCAGCAGGCTTCCCAACAAAAACTCTCCATGAGCACACAACGCCACCCACCATATCGGAACACCCGATAACAACAGAATGATTTTGACAGTGGAGCCGAGAACAAAAGCGGTATTCTTGGCAACGACCGTGTATTTGGACAGCATCTGCGCACGAAACCAGTAGTCGATGATATCAAACAATTGAAATACCGAGGCCGTAGCTAGGATCAGATTGATCAACCGTACCGAACTGTCTTCCGGTCTGAGTAGTGAAATGAAGGAATAGGACAGTACAATGGCTATTAGAGTACCTAACAATTTCAACAGAACCGCCGTACCCAATAGCTCATGCTCATCCTTGGGGTCTTTGACAAGATCGCGTACTAATATAGAATCAAAGCCAAGGGTCGTAAAAATCAGAAACATCCCGAAAAAGGATTCCGCATAATTCCACTTTCCCAGTTCCTCTGGTCCCAACACTCTCGCCATGATGATGCTGACTGCCAGGCCGAACACCATGCGAATCATTTTGTCACCGAACAGCCAGGATGTATTCACCAGCAAACTTCTGCGCGGTTTGGCGCGTTTTTCGACTAATGTCATAGGTTTTACTCCATCTTGAAAAAATGACCTTGCGTACAGCGAAGAGACCCCCCGCCCAGGCGGATGGCCTCTCCATCTCTTACACGACGACAGAAGCTTCAACTGCAGCCTGCCTTTTTACCCGCTCCAAGTCTGTATCCACCATCATACGAATGAGCTGCTCGAAGCCTACTTCCAATCGCCAGCCCAGCTTTTCTTTCGCCTTGGCACAATCGCCGAGTAATAGATCTACCTCTGCCGGACGGACAAATTGAGGATCGATCACGACGTAATCCTCATAATTTAAACCTACATGGGAAAAGGCAATTTGCAGCAGTTCACGCACAGAATGCATTTCTCCCGTGGAAATGACGTAATCATCCGGTTGATCCTGCTGAAGCATCAGCCACATCGCCTTTACATAATCCCCTGCAAAACCCCAGTCTCGCAGTGAATCCAAATTTCCCATGCGCAGCTCTTGCTGCAACCCCAGCTTGATACGAGCTACCGCATCCGACACTTTACGCGTTACAAATTCCAATCCTCGACGTGGGGATTCGTGATTGAACAGAATGCCAGAGCAAGCAAACATATCAAAGCTTTCACGATAGTTCACTGTAATCCAATGGCCGTACACTTTGGCAACACCGTAGGGACTACGTGGGTAGAACGGGGTCGTTTCTGTCTGCGGTGTCTCCAGCACCTTACCAAACATCTCGCTGCTTGACGCCTGGTAAAAGCGCGCTTCCGGTTTGGCAATTCGAACCGCCTCCAGCATATTGGTGACAGATAATGCTGTAATCTGCCCTGTAGCCAACGGCTGCGGCCATGAGGCCGCTACGAAGGATTGAGCAGCCAAGTTGTAGACCTCATCCGGGTCGGACTGCCGGACGGCTTCAATCAATGAAGCCAGATCGGTCATATCACCGGAAAGCCAGTGGATGTCATTCTGGATATGCGCTACATTTTCAAAGTTCGGTGTGCTGGTTCGTCTGCGCATCCCGTACACCTCATAATCTTTGGATAGCAGCAATTCAGCCAGATAGGACCCGTCTTGCCCGGTAATTCCTGTGATCAGCGCTTTTTTCATTCCAATTCCCCCACCGTTTTTTTATTGTTCAACCAGATCCAGACCTTGAAATGCCTGATACACAGACTTTAATCCCTCTTCTAGTGAAATACGCGCCGACCAGCCCAGCCCGGAAATTCGGGATACATCTACCAACTTACGCGGCGTTCCATCAGGAGCGGAGGTGTTAAAGGTAATTTCTCCCTCATAGCCGACTACATTCTTCACTCGCTCAGCCAGCTCACGAATGGAGATATCCTCACCTACGCCGATATTTACAATTTCATTTCCCTCATAATTGTTCATTAGGAATAGACAGGCCTCAGCCAAATCATCAGAATGAAGAAATTCTCGCCGCGGCGTACCAGAACCCCATACTTCTACAGTCGGAGATTGATTCAGCTTGGCTTCATGAAACTTGCGGATGAGCGCAGGCAACACATGAGAAGTCTGGAGATCAAAATTGTCGCCCGGACCGTATAAATTCGTCGGCATCACAGAAATAAACCGGGTTCCATACTGACGGTTGTAAGACTGACACATTTTAATCCCGGCAATTTTAGCAATCGCATAGGCCTCATTAGTAGGCTCCAGTTCACCCGTGAGCAGATATTCTTCCCGTAACGGCTGCGGAGCAAATTTAGGATAGATACAGGTAGAACCTAGGAATAATAGCTTACTTACATTTGCCCGGTATGCCGCATCAATCACATTTGTTTGTATAAGCAGATTGTCACGGATAAAATCAGCCGGATATTCGTTATTCGCCAAAATCCCACCAACCTTGGCCGCTGCCAAAAATACATAATCCACAGGCTCTGTTTCAAAAAAATGATCTACTGCCTCTTTATTACGTAGATCCAGCTCACGGCTTGTGCGAGTAATAATATGACGGTAACCCGCTTCCTGAAGCGCTCGGACAATAGCGGAACCCACCAGTCCGTGATGCCCTGCTACATATATGTTGGAATGAAGATCCATACTTATCCCCTACCTTCTTCGTGAAAATGAAAGACTTTAATACGCATCCTTGGAGCCTAGCAGCACACGAAATGTTTTCAGCATAATAATCATATCTGTGCGGAAACTGCGTCTGGATATGTACTCCAAATCCAGTTCTACCATCTGGTTAAAGCTTAGATGATTACGGCCGCTGATCTGCCATAAACCAGTGCAGCCCGGTGTAACCGTCAGACGCAGCTTATCCCTCACTGTGTAATCATGGACCTCTCTTGGCAATGGGGGTCTGGGTCCTACCAGACTCATCTGCCCACGCAGTACATTGAACAGTTGTGGCAACTCGTCGATGCTCGTTCTGCGAAGAAAGCGACCCACACGGGTAATTCGGGGATCGTCCCGCATTTTGAACATCGCACCCTCAATTTCATTTTCCACCAGCAGTGCAGATAATCTGGCTTCGGCATCAGACACCATGGAACGGAATTTGATCATGCGAAACGGCCGCTCATTTTTTCCAATACGTACTTGATAAAATATTGCACTTCCTTTGGGGTCCTCCAGCTTAATCAGCAAAATGACAAGCAGAAATACCGGGCATAGCACGATGATTCCAATGAAAGACAATATAATGTCCATGCTTCGCTTCACAAACGGGTATACGTTCCATCCTTGCCGCCGTTCAAGCCCATGAGCGACCGAATAAACATCCACTGACGCACCCCGCACTTCGACCTCATTCGAGCGGGAAGAAGACACGTCTCATCACCTCGCTCCTTATTAATAAGTATTATTTATACATTGTTAAAAGAATTTTATATACTCTCATTTTCCTCCTTTTTATTCATGTCAGATTGCGTTCCTCCATCCCCCGCTCGGCACGGGTATTCGAACGCTTCACATTATTAAGTACTACGCCCAGAATGCGTGCCTTTACTCTTTCCAAATTCGCTTTTGCTTTCTTGACGACATCCTTTTTGACCTTCCCTGCCTGCACCACCAGAATGACTCCGTCACACATGGCGCTTATAATGAAGCCATCCGGAAAGGACAGCAACGGCGGTGTATCCATTAGGATCACGTCATAATGTTCTTTCAGCTCAACTAGCAGAGCATTCATTCTGCGAGAACTGAGCATCTCGGACGGATTGGGCGGGTTCGGTCCGGCTGTAATTGCATGCAGATGGTCAATCCCGGTTTCTTGAACCACATCCTGCCATGCCTGTTGATTGGCAAGCACCCGTGTCAGCCCTGTATGATTACGCAAACCAAACATATGGTGCAAGGAGGAACGGCGCAGATCCATATCCATAATCAGCACCTTTTTCCCCTCTTGCGCATAGGTTACAGCCAAATTGCTAATTGTGACCGTTCTGCCTTCACCCGCCTGAGCGGACGCCACCATCATAACCTCAATCGGCTCGTCTATAGAAGAAAACTGGATGTTAGTGCGAAGCATGCGGTACTCCTCCGAAACGGAAGACTGAGCATGTAGGGATGTAACGAGCTGATTATTGATTAATCGCGGCATATTGCCCTTCACCTACCTGTTTAGGAGTTGTAGTGGAGCTGTCAGAGCGTTTATCTTCTTTTTTCATTTTCGTAATCAGGGCTAGGGTAGGCAGACCGAGTTCTATTTCAATATCCTCTTCATTCTTAAATGTATCATCCAGTACCTCCAGCAGAAACGCCAAGCCTATTCCCAACAATAAAGAGGTGGCAAAAGCAATAAATATCTGTATAGTGGCATTACTGTTCACGGGAACTGCTGGATCATTCAGACTGGCTTCGCTTAGGATGGTGACATTGTCCATTTTCATGATAGAGGGGATTTGCCGTTTGAATACTTTGGCTACCGCATTGACGGTTTTCACAGCCTTCGTATACGATAAATCGCGGATTGTTACATCCATAACCTGTGAATCACCTGCGGTGTTCACTCTTAATTTTTGCGCCAATGCTGACGGAGTGACCTTAAGATCGGGGAAGCTGGCGACCACCTGATCCATAATCGCCGAGGAGATCATAATTTGCTTATAGGAGTTCGTTAAGGCTATATTCGTTTGAACTACACTGTAATCGACGACACCTGCACGATCCGGTCGTGGCGTCTGGTTGATAATGAGCTTTGCGGTAGCTTCATAAATCTGCGGGGTAAAATACATATTTTTTATGCCCACTACAGTACATACTAGCAGTACGATGCTACCAATCAACCACATTCTTTTACGGATCAAACGGATGTACTCTTTCAACTGCACAAGACCAGTCCTCCCTGATTGACTTGTTTTCGATGCAATAACGCTTGTACTGATCCTCTGCATAACGGGGAAAAGAACGGTGCATGACCCTCTAATCTATAGTAAAATGTTGTATAATAGCGCATAGAAGGTCTAGCCAGCGAATAAGCACAAAATGCTCATCATCGGTGGCCTCTTAGGGTATATAAACGAAGACATCAGTGAAAACTATTAAATAAAGATACGTTATGTAACTTACATAACTAATTTATGATACAAAACGTATCTTGTCAAGCGTAAACTTGCTTTTTTACCTTTCTTAACCTTGCCTTCAGGAGGAAAAACGGATGAATTATGGCACCCGCATCGCTGAATTACGAGAACATAAGGGATTAAAACAAGAGGAACTAGCACAATCCCTCGGAATTACGCGGGCAGCTCTTTCTCACTATGAAAAAAATAGGCGCAAGCCAGATTTCGAGATCCTGACCAAGCTCGCTGATATTTTCGGGGTAACGATTGACTACTTGGTGGGACGTACGAGCCATCCGGCGGCAATATTGGATTCAGATGTGAGGGAATTTGTGGACCAGCTTGAACTGTCCGATGAGGATATTCTGCAACGTTTCAACCTGACCATTGATGGACGCACCTTGTCTGAGGAAGAAGCCAAACGTTTTATTGCATTTGTCCGAATGGAACGAATGATGGAATAAAGAAAGCGGCCGACTGCTTCACGTCTCGCTCAAGTAAGACCAGCCGTTGGAATTTACACGCGCTTGTCCTTCCGGTATGTGGTTCCATCCGCGTCGCTTTCTAGCCATTCTGGCATCGTGAACCCACATTGGAGCAAAATGTCCCGGATGTCCAAGTGGATGGCAGCTTTGCCTGCTTTCTGTACGTTGTTTTGAAAAAGAGGGTTGTTCCCCCCTAATTCTGTCTCCTTGTTCATTCAGCACTAACCTCACTTTATTATTCTTGGTCACCGGAAAGAAATTTCCCACAAACCTTGTATGTATAGTCGTGAACAAAACTATTATATATGAATACACACCTGCAATGTTGTCGTCTTATGACGAGAATAAAAAAGGATTTTCTTATTTTTTTCTTCATTATACGTAAAGTATTGGCAAATCAGAACGATTTTCCAACAAAAAAGAACCTGTCAGGTCCTATTTTCTCCTGATAGGTTCTTTTTTGTTTTATTTCGAAATGATGTTAGGTATTCGAACTCTAAGGTCCTATATGCATTCCGATCTGATTAAGCGGCCTCGGCTGCCTGGGAAACCTGAGTACCTCCGGTCGCTCGGACTTTGTAGACATAGTGGCTTCCGGCTTTTACCGTGCGGTCTGTATACGTGCTTCCCGCTACTTGCGAGGCAATCACCTGATAGGCCCCGTCGGTTCCGTCAGCACGCAGCACATCATAGGAAGATACGCCTTCTGCCTGAAGCCAATTAATCTCTACCGCCCCATCCTGAACAGAGGCAGCCTTCACCCCTGTTGGAGCTGAAGCTGCGGTCTGATCTGTACTTTTTAATTCCAAAATATATTGTACCGCTTCGCCAGGGCCCAGCTTTTCTTCAAAATCAAGGGCAGGAGAAGCCTTGAGCCCTGATATGGAACGCTGTGCCTGACTGTAAGTGGAACCCGCTCCAAAACGTTCACCCGTGTACAAACCGGCATTCGGCATTGTCACCCGTACACGAACGGTCTGCGTGGTGGATTCGAAATTCACTAGATTTACCAGCAATTTGTTTGAAGTAGCGCCGCTACCTGCCAGCGGTTTAAGCTTGGACGTATCCACCGCACGCACATACACCATTTTATCCTTGGTATCCTCTGGATTCAGCACTGTATAAGTCAGAGGTTTCCCATGCGTGGCATAGGCTAGACTCAAGCGTCTCATGATCTTAACACGAGTGTCCTGTCCCTGCCCGAACGGATAAATTTCTGTGTTGGCCGGGTTATGACTTTGCAAATCGAAGCCTGTTTTAAACAGCGTATAATCTTTATAAAAAGCAGCGTGCTGGATAAACATATCGGCAAACCCAATTTGTGAACGCATAATCCGGTCGAATGCGGCTGCTTGTGGCTGACTAGCCCCGTAATCTGGATTATCTCGATGCGTATCATTGGTACCGAACTCCGTGTTCAGCATCTTCTTCGCCAGTCCGTCGCTCGAACCGCCGAAGGTTTTCAAATTTTGAATGAAGCTGCCCCCGCCCTCTTCATTATACGATTCACCGTAGGCGTGTCCGTTGGTCAGGTCGGTGACTTCCTCCAGCTGTTTACGCTGCGCCGGGTCTCGCTCCCATCCATCCGGATCACCGCATTTTTTCGTACCTCCGGTTTGATTTTTGCACGCCTTGGTAGAGTACGTCGGCCAGTAGGCCCAACCCGGCGCTACCGTTTTGAGATGCGGTGCCAATTGCTTCCCTTCCGTATTCAACCACTTAGCTACAGCCAGATTTACCGCCTTGGAGCGATTAAATAATCCAGGTTCGTTATCTACTTCATAATATTGAAGATAAGAACCGTATTTTTTTACATAATCGCGCAACTTTTGCTTGGCCGTCTCTGGCAGAGAACCATCTTTTTGCAGCTTGATATCACCTGTATATAAATACAAAGCAGACGATTGCATATTATACTGCTTTAACGTTTGATAGTAATCATCCACGTCTGTACATGCCTTGCCCACATTGCTGGCACAGGTGACCCTCATGACATTGCCACTATAAGCAATTCCCAGCCATTTGAGAACGTATGGTAAATGCTTAACTGCACCCTGATCATAATAAAATTCTTTATTGTTCACATTTGTTCCGGTCAGTATATATTTACCGTGTACCGGTTCGGTCGCAGGTGAAGCTAACGTCTCCAAGCTCAAGTCATCCCAAGTCCACCACACATTTTTATCTTCTGCAGAGGAGCAGTATAGGCAGCGCGCTGTCTTTAGCTTGAGTACGTTAACACCGCTTTGCAATTGCTCTTTGGGTATATACAGCTCGTAGTTGTTTTTGAAATTATAAGCACTCCCAGTACCGGATACTCCGGCAATCTGAATAATACCGGACAGCTGTTGATTTGAAAATACAGCCATTTGTGGGACTGCTTTGCCCGCATCTAAAATCCGAACACGGAATATCATACCATTGGGAGGAATCTGATTCAGCTTATACTGGAGTGTCAGTTCAGGGTTCGTGGACGCATTCAAACCGGGAGGAATATCTCCACTGCTGAGCAATACCGGAACTGTTGTACTCTCTTCTGCTACCGACAACGCTGACATTGCTCCTTTAGCAGATGATTCGGTAGAGGCAGCTGCTGTAGAAATGTCGATATTATCCCTGCCGACCACACCTTTGAATTCCGCTGAAGAGTCATCCCTCTGCCCCAGCTTCCATACTGGACTGGCAGCTGCTACTTTATCCGTCTGCAATTCTGCGCTTCTTGAAGGCGTGTATATAAACCAAGCGATCATCGCTATAGCTACGATCGCTAGTAGTCCAGATAAAACTCCTGTATACCTATGGGATAACCATTTTTTTATCATATGATCGACCCTCTCTCCTCAAATTTTTGGACCGGGAAAGAGTATTAATCAAGGAAGAAACAAAGCGTTTCCGGGAATCACCGCTTTCGCTTCATGCTGACTTTCCCACATTAGACGTGCCATCGTGTCGCCTTTTTCATCATAGTATTCTACTTTTAAATCTACCATTTTGCCTGCTTCCAAAGTCATACTGCCTTTACGCTCTGTCCAGCTTTGTTTGAACCAGCTGTCAATCACCAACTTGCCGTCTACCCATACACGGATACCATCATCGGATATCGTGGTGAACGTATAGGTCTCGCTATATTGCGGTTTGATTTTACCCGTCCAGCGAACCGAGAACTGATCGGCATTCACCTTAGGGTCAGCTGCATTGGCACGCCAGTTGTAGTCCAGCTTGCTATCTGTACGGATCAAAACAGGACTTCCATTCAAATTCATATTGTTAAAATATTCGCCACGCAACCCGTTCACATATACCACATCAGGAACAGAAGGAGGAGTCGGAGCTGGGGGAACGATCACTACTGGCGGAGCCGGGATAGGCTCACTTTGTCCCTCGTCCGGTAAGGTCGGTATATCTGTCCCAGGTGGTTGAATCGTTTCCAATCCATTCTTCACATCATCCCGCGTCAAACTCCTCGAATCATTCATATAATCCTGAATTTGATTTGTTGTGTTATTCTCAGTCAGCATCTTGCCCCAAGTCATGGAATATACCCATTTAGGTTGAGCCTGCAACACCTCAGAACTAGGCATCTCACCGTGCTCCCCAATGGCAATCGGCTTATTCCGTGCCAGCCCAAGCAGACCTTCGTAATGACTTTGCTTAAAATCATTGTTGTAAATATCTACTGCCAAGATGTCCACTCTGTCATCCCCCGGGTATTTCGGGGTGTACGGGACAGTATACGAATTGGGCGCATTCGGACTCCATACCCACAGCAGATTGTTCAATTGATGTGTGTTGGTAAAACGGTCGTACATGATATTCCATAGCTGATTGAAATTATTTTTGTTTCCCCACCAGAACCAGTCGCCATTCATCTCGTGGTAAGGTCTCCACAAAACCGGAACCCCTGCATCACGAAGCTGCTTTAACGATACAGCGACCTTATCCAGATCGGCAATGAGGAGGTTATACTGCGTAGTACCTGGGGTCACGTATTTGTTGAACTCTGTCTGACTTACTTTCGCCTGTACATTGGCCCAAGTCAGTGGCCTACCTGGTAGCGCTTCATGAAAAGTCATCGTCACAATACCACCGGATCTGTCCCAACGGATAGCACTATCGACGACATTTTTACGTTGCGCTGCTTCTGTAGCGTCAGATTGACCAGAGATAGCTCCCATCTCATAGCCGTGTACACCTACATATGCCTGACTGATTTTTTGGACCTTGTTACTTAATTCATCCGGACTTTCCAAATAATCATGCTGACCGGTGACTATTTTTTTCCCTGAGATGTTGAGTAAATAATTGTATAGTTCACGGGCCTGAATAGAAGCGTCCGAATTAACAGGTTGTAATGAAGCGGCATTCGCCACAGACAGAGAATCACCAAAACCGACGGGCAACAATGAAAAAAGTATAACAACGGGGAGTACATGACGTATCAGTCGATACAGAGGAATAAAATTGAATCTCACTTTCGCTCTTCCTTTCGGTAGCCAGGCTGCCATCCTTGTGGAAGGCCCTTTAGCTTTGCGTACCTGCCTTTCGACAGGGCTGCGTTTATCGTTGGAAGGAGTTTGGATTCCTTCTTACCCTAAGTATCGACTTTATTTTACCAAAATTTAATAGGTCATGTTCATGAATTTACAGGTTTTCGCCCAAATTCGACAGTTTGGGCCATGAATTTTCATGAATTTGTCTTTTTTTCGTTTTCACGAAAATAATTATGAGATAAATTGGTGACGGGAAATTTCATTCCAATCCATACAAAAGCGGACAATATCCTCTTCAACCAATTCAGAGCCAGTCTGCACCTCAATAAAATCCACATCGGTCACAGCCAAAATGCTATGCTTCGTCCCTTCAGGAATGCGGACTACATCACCAGCCTTTACTTTGTGTAGCTTCTCATTCAAAATAATTTCCGCTTCACCGCTAATAATGGTCCAGATTTCACTCCGTTTGAAATGAAGCTGGTAGCTGATATTTTTGCCTTTTCGTACGCGGATTCGTTTGGTCAATACCTCGTTACCCTCGTCATATTTGACATAATCCACAACCCGATACTGCCCCCAACGACGTTCTTCATACATTGGACGCTGATCATGAGCCTTGAGCACTTCTTTAATACGAGGACTTTCTGCCTTATTGGTCACAAGAATGCCATCCGGGCTAGCGGCTACAATCAGATCATTCGTTCCAATGATCGCCACAGGAATGTCCAACTCGTTAATAAGACTCGTATTGACGCAATCCTCCGTTACTACACCTCTGCCCACTTGTTGATTAGACATTTCTTCTGTGAGCGTATTCCAAGTACCTAAATCCTTCCAAAAACCATCATACGGAAGAACTACAATGTCCTTTTCCTTCTCGACTACTTCATAGTCAAAACTGATTTTTTCCAGAGATGCGTATTGCTTTTGCATTTCTTCATAATTCAGCGGCAATCCCTTGGATGCCAAGATATCCAGCAAATAACTTAATTTGAACGCAAAAACCCCGCAGTTCCATAGAGCATTGCGTTCAATCAGACGCTCCGCCTGCTCCCGGTCGGGTTTCTCTTGAAAATGGCTCACTTCGCGGTAGCCAGTGCTACCTTGGGTGGCATCGTTTTTCGGAATAATGTAACCATATTTCTCTGAAGGATAGGAAGGGACAACCCCGATTAATGCAAGCTTGCCTTCACTCTCCTGAAGCGTATGTTCCAGTTGGGCTACGGAGGCGAAGAAAGCATCCTCAACATAAGGATCTACAGGCAATATAGCTACAATTTCATCAGGTGAAACACCCGCAATGGAATATAAATAAGTCGCTGTCAGCGCAATCGCAGGAAAGGTGTCTCTGCGTTCTGGCTCAACAATGATACGCGTATTCGGCCCAACCTGACTCTGGATCATTTCGACCTGTGCTCTCCCTGTCGCAATAAACGAGGATTCTGATAATCCGTTGTCTCCCAATTGTCTCCATACCCGCTGTACCATGGATTCCGAAGTCCCCTCCGGGCTCTCCAGTACCTTCAAAAATTGTTTGGAACGGGAATCGTTGGACAAAGGCCATAATCTTTTACCGGAACCACCAGACAAAAGTACGAGCTTCATAACTCTCCACTTCCTCTCTATAATGTATGGGTGATCGGATGGGGCAGGGTTGAGTAGTCCGCTACGGGCTGGATTTGATCTTACGATCGCTGTTGGACCGGGATTCATTCGATTATATAAAATCGTATATAGGTTTGAATCCCGGTACAAAGGCGAACGCTATCGCTTCTCCAGATTCAAATCCACCCCTGCGCTACTCAAAAATGCATCATGCCGATCATATCGTTTATTGCAAAAGGCGCGACCGGACATTATTAAGTCCGGTCAGCCTGTAAAAATCTCACGCCTTCGGCAACAGCAATGGCGTCTTTGCGTCGCAGGAGCAGCATAGCGTATCCGCATGGTAGTGCTTGCTCCACAGGGGCGGCGCAGCGGCGCTTGACCGGAAGGAGCGGCCTCAACGGTGCCGCTCCTTCCGATACGCCCTTCCTACTCCCATCCCATAAGGTGGGAGTTTAAAAACTGTGACTCCACGGCGGAAAGCAGCGGAGCGGGCAGAATTGTTCTGAAGAAGCGTCAGCGTTTGCCTTTACCCCCGGATTTTAACCTTTGAATGTTTTATACAATCAAGAAAATACGGAGGTAACAGCAATCGGAAGAACAATCTGCACGCGCAGCGCCTCCCCCACCACCACAGTCACTTTTTAAACTTCCACTTTATCTCTGTTCCACCCACTCATCCGCGGACGACCCACGGAATAGTATTCCAGCCCGGAGCCTTGAATCTGTTCCTCGGCGAATACGTTACGACCGTCAATTAGAACCGGTTTGCGCAGAAGGGAGGCCAGTTGTACGAGATCGACCTTTTTGAACTCTTCCCAATCGGTCAACAGGCACACAGCGTCGCTACCTTCGGCGGCTTGCTGTGGGGATGAGCACCACACAATATTCGGGTGATCCACGTGCTCCTTGAATTTATCCATCGCAATGGGATCATACAGTTTGACAATTGCGCCTGCCTGAATGAGTGTTTCTACGATTTCCAGTGCTGGAGCTTCGCGGATGTCGTCTGTATTTGGCTTGAAGGCGAGGCCCCAAATGCCAATCGACACACCGTTCAGTTGACCCAGCGATTCACGCAGCTTGGATACAATCATAAAGCGCTGGTCGGTATTCACCTCGACCACCGATTTCAACAACTTAAATTCATAGTCTACATTACCCGCAATTTGGATAAGCGCATTTGTGTCTTTTGGAAAGCAAGAGCCACCATACCCGATCCCTGCTTGTAGGAAAGAGGAGCCGATCCGTTTGTCCATACCCATGCCATCAGCCACACAGGTTACATCGGCGCCAACCTTTTCGCAAATATTAGCGATTTCGTTAATAAACGAAATTTTAGTTGCCAGGAACGCATTGGACGCGTATTTGATCATTTCAGCACTACGGATATCCGTCACATAGATTTTATCCGTGAACACCTGATGCAGAGTGACCATTGTTTCACGCAATCCAGTATTGTCCAAACCAATAATGATGCGATCCGGATGAAGCGTATCATTGATGGCTGAGCCTTCTCTCAGAAACTCCGGCGCAGATACGATATCGAAAGACAAACTCGTGTGACGAGCCAATACGTCCTTAATCTTTTCGTTCGTTCCGACAGGTACAGTACTCTTGGTCATAATAATCTTATACCCGTTCATGGCTTTCCCAACATCAGCAGCCGCCTGTTCAATGTAGGACAAGTTCGCCTCGCCGTTAGCCAGAGAAGGCGTACCTACCGCCAAAATGACGATATCCGAGCGGCGTACCGCATCAGCCAAATCCGAAGTAAACTCCAATCGACCTGCTTCCAGATTCAGCGCGATCAATTCCTCAATACCCGGTTCATAAATCGGAGATTCTGCCCGGTTCAACATGTCGATTTTGTACTGCTCCAGATCGACACAAATCACCTCATTACCTTTTTGCGCAAAACATACACCCGAGACGAGCCCAACGTATCCAGTACCAATTACAGCCAGCTTCATTCCGTTCATCCTCCTTTTAGAAAGTTCACATAGGCTTGTTCTACATACTTTTTCAGTTGATCCTTGAAGTTATCTTCATCAAATTTGCGGGCATGGGTAATGATATCGTCCACATTCCATGCATGCTGCTCGACCTTTGCGACGGCCTCTAGCACATCCTCTACTTGATGCTTGCGGAAAAATACGCCGTTCACATGAGGAACAATCGTATCCAGCGCTCCCCCACCCTGAAAAGCGATGACAGGCCGTCCGGCCGCATTCGCCTCCAAAGGCGTAATACCGAAGTCCTCTTCGCCCGGAAAAACGAGCGCTCGGCATTCTGCCATCAGCTTGTTAACCTCTTCGTCCTCAAGCCTGCCGAGGAACTCAATGTTCGGGGCAGCCATACCTTCGAGTCGTTTACGATCTGGTCCTTCACCCACAATGCGCAGCTTGAGACCGTTACGTTTGAATGCTTCGATCGCGAGATCGATGCGCTTGTAGGACACCAATCGGGATACGATCAGGTAATAGTCACCGATGTTTGTAGCGCGTTTAAAACGGGATGTATTAATAGGTGGGAAAATGACATCCGAATCCCTTTGGTAATAGTGCAAAATTCTTCTTTTAACAACCGAAGAGTTGGCGACAAACTGGTCTACGTTGCGCGAAGTTTTGGCATCCCATGTTTTCAACCGGTTCATGTACAGCTTTAGCATGTTTTTGAGCAGGTTGGATTTGGACTGCCGGGCCATATATGTATCGTAATCCCAGGCAAACCGCATCGGTGTGTGACAATAACAAATGTGAAACGTATGTTTGGGTACCTGGATGCTTTTCATAAATGCACTGCTGGAGCTTAAAACAATATCGAAATCCCTAAAATCAAAATCACGGATAGCGATGGGATATAGCGGCAGCACTCCTTTGAAGTTGGCCTTCACTCCTGGGACTTTTTGTAGCCAAGTGGCTCTAATATCCGCATCTTTCAAGTTACGCGACAGGCGGTCGTCGCTGAACACCGTTGTGAAGATAGGAGCCTCCGGATACATATCGTGGAATACCTCTACTACCCTTTCCGCTCCGCCCATTTGGATTAAGTAATCGTGTGCTATCGCTATTTTCATCTAAATCATCCTTTAACGCGAATGTCGGTCAGACTCCTGCCAACAAACCCTTATAGTAATGAACTATATCCTTAACTGTGTTCTCGATGACAAAATGCTTCTTGACCCGTTCCATCCCTCTCTCACCCATCTGCTGACGTTCCTGTGGATGCTCCAACATCCAGCGGATGGCTTCTTCCAGCTTAGCCGGGTCACCCGGTTCAATAAGTAGCCCGGTTTCATGGGGTACCACCGTTTCCTTGGGTCCACCCTCATTGGAAGCAATCACTGGGAGACCAGCAGCCATGCCTTCAATAATGACCTGACCGAATGGTTCTGGTGTAATAGAGGTATGAATCAGTAAATCACAACGCTGCATCAGGCCTTGAATGTCATCGACGTGCCCCAGCAGATTGACATTAGCCAACCCGTATTCGCGCATCGTGGACTCTAATCGTTGCTTGTATTCCTCTTCTCCGAACAATGCATCTCCAGCCAGCCAGAATTTCACGCGCTGATCTGGTAAAAAGGAACGTGCCGCTTCCAGTAAAATATGTTGTCCCTTCCATTCCGCCAATCTGCCGACCAATACGACGTTAAACGAGTCATCACCACGTGAATGCGCAGCCGTGTCACGTGCTGTAATTGCTTTGGCAAAAGCGGAATAAACGACGAGCGTCTTTTTGTCCGGGGGTAACTCCAATGCACTCAGCGTGGACTTGGAATTGGCAATCACTCCGTTGGGCAAAAAGCGGGACATCAGCCGAATCCCTTTGGCTACAATCGGCTTCAGATACGGCGGACCGATGTGATCACGGATATGCCAGATCAAGGGCAGCTTCGCCGATTTGGCAGCTACTGTACCATACAGTGCAGACTTGAGCGAGTTCGTGTGAACGCACACGACCTTTTCCTCACGCAGCAAGGGCGCAAGTTTTCTACCGTATGCCAGCAAACGAAAAGCTGCTGCAGGCGCACCTAGATTCACGGCGTTCCGTCCCCGATTGCGAATCGAATCGTCCAATGGAACGATGCGCACATCAATATCACGCTGCCGAAGCCGATCTGCCAAATCGCCCTCCTCTGCCAAAATAACGAGCGGGTCGATATGTTCCCCGATATTCGTCAGTATGTTATACAAAGCGACTTCGCCGCCGCTCCATCTTGCCGTATGGTCAATATAAGCTACTCTCATCATTTCGCCGCCGCCTTTCTGTCAAGGACCTGTCGGAACACCTCTTCCACCTGCTCCGCTACATGTCCCCATGTATATCTGCTCAGGACATGGTCCCGGCATTCCCTTGCATTCGGTAGAAGTTCACGATGATCCAGCACACGCAGCAACCCTTCAGCAATGGCTTCACTGTCCGTTCCCTGGAACAATAGCTCGGGACGGAATCCCCTTAAAATTTCCTTGCTACCGCCCACAGGAGTGGCCAGCACTGGCAGTCCCGAAGCCATTGCCTCCACCGTGATCAGACCGAAACCTTCCAGCGCCTGTGTAGGTACGACGAACAAATTCGATGCTTGGTGGTACAGTGGAAGCTCCTCATCCGACACATAACCGAGCAGCCTTACATGGTTATGAAGATTGTATTCCGCTACCTTGGAAGCCAATTCCTCCATCAAGGGGCCCTTCCCTCCAATCAGCAGCAGATGATCAGGATGACGCTCGGTTACTCGTCGCCATGCTTCGAGTAGCTGTAGCAGTCCCATTCGATTAACAAGACGACGAACGGTTAGCACAATCGTCGCGTTTTGCGGCAAATTCAGACGCTCTCGTACTGCTCCCCGATCCTCTGCTGGGTGGAACCTTTCTACATTCGCCGCTCCGGGAATAATGTGAATTTTGCTGAGTGGAACCTTATAGTGCTCATGCAAAATATCCCGAAAAGTCTCGCTTAGCACTATAAATTTATCCGACAGACCGTAGGCCTTCATTTCAATGGATTTAGCCAACGTCGTTTTTAGAAAATGCTTGATACCCTGTCCTTCAATCTTCATTTCCTCCGTCCACGGTCCGTGAAAGGTGGTAACTACCGGGATTCCTCTTTTTTTCGCCTCCAGCGCTGGCCCGACACTATAGGGAGCAAAATGGGAATACAATATATCCATCGGTTGCTTGTCGAACAACTCTGCTGCATATTTTTGCATTAGCTCCCGGCGCTTCCAGATGGATTGCTGCTTGCTGCCAATCGTATGAATCCGAATACGGTCGGGTGCTTGCGGCTGCTCGTCACTACAGATTAGAGCATCCAACGTATTGCGCTCTAACGTAAGCTGCTCACAGATCGATTGGAAATATGTGTTGAGGCCTCCTGGCTGCAAAGACGGCCAGCTCAACCCCGTTGCCGCAATACGAAATCCGTTATTGTACGACATAGCTGGTTTCTCCTTTCTGCTCGGTATGTCCGTCATCCACGATTTCTATCTTTTTTCGCCGCTTGGTTAGCTCATAATGCTTGAAGCAGACGAGAAACTCATACATCACCCAGAAAACGGCTACGGCAAAACCCGCCAATCCCTTGCGGTATAAGCCTTGGACAAAATACTTCTGCACAAAGCGGGCAGGAGGCCGCCACAACAGTCTGGTCATCCGAAAGGATCTTCCTTTGTTAAACGCCGTCTCTGCTTCCAGATCTGTATATTTATTAAAACGGGTCATATGATCACTGATGCTGCGGAAGCCGTAGTGCCATAACACACCCTCCAGATTGACAATCTGGGAAGAGGCTACATCCGGCATTTCATGAACAAGACTATTCGTAATGCCATAAATACGACGATTGTACAAACGAACCAGATATTCGCCTTTATTCATCCATTTGCCGAGAAAATCACCAATCCGAAATACGGAATATGCTTTGGCCGGATCGTGGAGCGTTTCTTTTACTTTCAACAAATCTCCAAGCAACTCTGCATCCACTACTTCGTCCGTATCAATCAGGAATATCCAATCAAATTCCGCTTTTTCAACACCAAACATGCGCTGCTTGGCATAACCGGGCCACGGGTTAGAAAACACCCGACAGCCCAAGGATTCAGCTACCTGAATCGTATTGTCCTTGCTCCCTCCGTCAATGACGACGATATCGTCCGCAAAGGGCTTGCAGGATTTAATGGCGGCTGTGATTCGAGTGCCATCATCCTGAGCGATAATAACTACGGATATCCGGTTGTCCGCGGGAACGCTAGACATGTGGTTCATTAGCGGGTGCCTCCTTCTTTATCTAACCGTTAACTGGCTTTTTCCGGATGTAGTGTGACATCGTTGATCGGAGCCATTGAAAATCTTGTTTGGAAATAAGCAGTCTTGGAATCTTCATTTTTAGAACGAATTTAACATTACATAAAATGAAAATGAACCGTAGAATCCCCGAAGACAGCATTGCTATCCCTGCACCCGTCAATCCATATCTCGGCACGAGTATGGACAGCAATGGAATGACGAGCGCCAATCCGACACCCTGTAGAATGGTAACCAGTTTGGGCTTACCCAACGCCATAAATTGTTGTGCCAGCACCATGGTCCCTCCACTGATAGCAACCTCAAGCACAAGGAACCGGAATACCGTAAGCGCTTGTTTAAACTCTTGACCATATAACAATGTAAATACGAACGGAGCAATCAGCATCAGCATCATCGCAGCCAGAAAGGTTGCTGTTGATGTCACTCGAAATGCCCGAAATGTTATGTCCACCGCCTCTTCCTTATTCAGACCAGAGGCTTTGGGAAACAGCACGACAATGATCGAGGTAGAAAATACATTCACCATCCTGGCCAAGCTGACCGCTACTGCATATAAACCGAGATCAGCGGGTCTGAGCAGACCCGCAATCAAAATCTGATCAATATAAGTGGAAACCTGCCCCATGAGATCATTTCCGTATGAACCCATACCGTAGGTAAAGAGATTTTTAAATTGCGTCCAGCTGTTCTTTACCTTGGGTTTGTACAGCCGAATCATTCGTATCGTGACACCGATATAAATCGGCAAGCCTGGTAGTAAATAAGCCAATGCCGAGGTGTACGGATTCATATTTCCGGTTAGGATCAGAATCGCCAGACCCAGCAACGTACTTAGCGGTACCAGATACCGGAATAAATTGTACTGCTTATATTCCGAGCGAACTTGAAGCAATGCATTATTGATCTGTGAAATCGCTATGAGCGGACACATCATCATGGAACACTGCGCGAAAAGGATGACCGATGAAGAAAAAGAGCGCAGCCAATAAGGAATTAGAAATACTCCGACGAGTGTCGCCAAGCCCCCGAACATGGTAGCCAGCAACAAGGCCAAACCATACAGCTTGCCCGTTTCCTCCGGTTTCCTTTTCGCATTGTAAATCAATGCAGAAGGGACACCGAAGCTCATGCAGAAGGCGAGAAATTGAGACCAGTTCACCATCGCTGTCTGTTCCCCGCGTCCAGTAGGACCCAGGAATCGTGCCGTTAGCACACCAGTCAGCATGTTCACGACGAGAATCAGCATACTGAATATCATCGTTTTTACTGCTGCAGAGCTGTTATCCTTGCTTTTGGCAAACCGAATCACTGTGGACCATAGTGTCCGGACAGGTGCGGATAATGCTTGTAAGTTTTGCACAGCCTTTACCTTCTTTCCGCGATGACATCTTTTGCCCATAGTCCTATTCCGATCATCATCCAGATCAGATAGCCGCGCATACCCGGGAAACCATTATCCGATATGAGACTGGCTACAGCTCCAGCCCACGTAGCCAACGCCAGTCTGATATAAGGCTGACTGGAATCTCGTTCGGCAATACGGACGAGAAGGCGCTTGATGATAACGAACAGACCACCGAAGAAAAAGAATGCTCCGAAAATACCGAAGGTGAGGAAAATGGCAATATACCCATTATCCATAATCCCAAGTTCACCGAGATCGCCGCCGTTATCAAGCTTGGTTCCGATTCCTACACTCCCGATCCCCTGCCCGACTGGATTGCTAGTAATCGCCGGAAGCATCGTATGCAGTAAATCCAAACGCTCGTTGTACGAATGATCCTGTTGAATATCCGTCAACGTCTGCATACGAGCCACCAAACCCTCTGCCCCTGGAAGTTTTGGAACAATAATGTAGAGAAGAAGACCGACGACAGCTAGTTGAACCAAGGTCTTCCACTTCCCCTTGGAAGATGAACTGAGAATATAAGCCAGCAACATGACGAATGCAATTAGCCAGGCTGAACGTACCAGCGTGATTAAGAGACAAACGACCGTCAGCAGGATTCCGATCCATCCCAAAGTGCCACGCCAACGTTTTTCCATTAGCATGGGTACAAGTGCCATTGCCAGGAAAATAGCGCACGGACCGGGCGAGTTCATGGAAGAAAATACTCTGATTTGAAGTGGTTCTGGAACACCAATGGAATTCATTTCTACATGATTCATCCAAAATGCATCCCACGGAGGCACCGTCAAGTACTGGATAATGCCGTAAATTGCCACAAGAACAGCAATGTTGGCATATGAATACAGCAGTCGGTCCAGCTCCTTCGCCTTCATGGGCTTAATCGCAAGATAAGGCAACAGGATCAAAGGAACCACATAATTGGCTAAATCATAAGCAAAAACAATACCATTTTTGAATAACCCGACGACACTTCCGTAGGCCAATTCCATGCCGAAAAATACAGCAATTCGGGTTAATGGCTTTTCCGCCAGATGAATACCCCGCAGCACAGGAATAATCAACATGCTGCTTACCAGCAGCGGTGCCACACTCAACAAGGAAACCGAGTGGTAGGTTCCCTCCAACCAATCCGCAATACGGCGGATTTCCGGGCCTACTGCCCACACTACCAGCGTGTAAGGAATCAGTAGCCGGGATTGCAAGATCGCCAGCAGGAAGGCCGGAAAAACGAGCGCCAGCAATATGGCTCCCTGCTGGCTCATGGTGGGATTCATCTTGGCGCTGGCAAATCCGATGGCGAGTGGCAGCATACAAGCCAGCAACCCCATGCCGATCATGCCGATTCCACGCCGATTTCCTAGCCAAACGGAAATCTGCTGATCTGCCAACCGACTCATGTTTCTCACCCCTGACCTCCCTTCATCCGCTTCCGCTTGAACATCTCCTTAAACAGCAGAACGAGAAATTGGGAATCCTCAATCAAATATCTTTTCCACAATCGTTTAGGCTCCTGAGACAATCTCCAGAACCATTCAAATCCCGTCTTCTGCATCAGCTCCGGTGCTCTTTTCACATTTCCCGACAGGAAATCAAAGGTCGCTCCCACCCCAATCGAAATCGGAGCGCGGTAAGTCTCATAATATCTGTAAATCCATTTTTCCTGTTTAGGTGCGCCTACACCAACAAAAACGATGTCCGGGCGAGCCTCTTGCAGCAATTGGACAATGTGTCTGTTCTCCTCTTCGTTTTTCTCAAATCCATAAGAAGGAGAGTAACAGCCCACCACGTTCATGTTCGGATAAGATTCCTGGAGATTGAGCATAGCCTTCTCAGGAATACCGTCAGCTGCACCCAGAAAAAATAAACGATAGCCTCGATCCTCAAAAGCCTCCCCCAACCGAGTGAACAAATCTGACCCGGACACTTTTTGTTTGAGGGGCTTTTTCAGTAACTTGGACGCCCATATGATAGGCATCCCATCGGCCACTACAGCTCCGGCATCTGAATACACCTTGCGGAATTCATCATCCTTGCGAAGCTTGATCACATGATCGACATTACAGGTCAAAATGTAGGAATGACGCTGATGTTCAATAGAAGTATCTATAAATTCGAGTAGATCATTAAAATCGTAATTATCAAAGTTGACATCGAACATGTTCACTCTGCTCATGGTATCACTTCTCTTTGCGAAAATCGGTTTGAGTAGATGTCTGGTATAACGCGTTTAAATACCAGCAAAATGGAATAATCATCTGAACCGTCGACAACGTATTATCTGAAAACGAGTAGATCAGAAAGCCTGCAATTAAGCTTGCAAAATAAGGTTTGATAGACTTGGCAAGCGACCGGTAAATGAGAGCGAACACGATCAGCAATGAAAGCATTAATAGCCCGCAACCGATATATCCCGTGTCAAAATAAAAGCGAATATACTCATTATGCGGTACAACGAAACCATTGAATAACGTCCCGTCGTTCGCAACCGTTACCGCGCCAAGACCTCTACCTGACCAAGGGTAATCATGTACTCTGTTCAAAAAATATTCCCATGCCTCCGAGCGTCCCGACAGGTCAATGCCTGTATCGGTCTCCCGTTCGAAGGAGCGTTTTTTTAAATTGTTCCATTGCAGGGCCACCGCCCCCAGAGCAACCAAAAACGATCCGGCCAGCGGTAGCAAATAATTGACTTTCCCCTTGAGGTACTGACGGGCAATATCAAACAGATACACAGCAAACATTAATAACAATGCCAGAATCGGTCCACGTGTACCGGTGGCGATCAGAATCAAAAAGTTCAGTGCCAACACTGTGTAATAAAAAGCGGCTTGCTTGGGTTTGCGCTTGACCTCAATTAGAGAGACGGCAATTCCGAGAAAGGAGAGCATTGCCAGATGCGGCGGTATATTCGCTCCTTGTACTCTGACTGCGCCCGTAAATTCCACATCCGTAAACGAATGCAGCCCTAGAACCTGCAAACCCAGCCCAATGACCACACTAATAATTGGCAACAGACTGATCAGTCGGATATGCTTTTCTGCCACATCCTTTTTCCACTGGATCAGTAAAAAAAAGAAAGGGAGTGATAAACCGACGAACGCCTTGACGGCAATCGAGGTCGTTAACAAAGGCATCCATGCTGAAAATCCAAATGTGATCCCCAGCATGATCACCAATGCCCAGACCGGATAGCTGAACTTGAGACGTATGCCATACACGAGCATGCACGGCACCAGCAGAGCCAAAATGCCCAATTTGTACAATGACAAAATCTCAATACCGAACACGCCGCCCTGATACAGAGAATCGACTGAGACTGCTGTACTTAGCAAAACAGCATAGCTGATGCGCTCCGGATGATGGATAGAAACAGCCAGCAAGAGCAGTAAACATACCGCCGCAATACTGACCACCGGCTGATAGGTAGCCGCAATTCCTACAGCAAGAGCGCCCAGTAGAAAAATAAAAACATGCTGTATGGTGTTTATTCTAGTAGTCCAAGGATAGTTACTCATGTTCCATCTTTCACCCCGCAGCTGACTCGCTTTTCCGGTTGCGCAGTGTATCCAGCGTCCCACGGATACTTTCAAGCCTGCACCGGTTCAACAGCTTCCTGCCCTCACTACGCGCCAGCAGGGAATCCAAAGTGATGTATAACACTTTGGCTGCCGTCTTCGCCATCAGCATCGCGTTGCCGCGCAGACCTACGGCCTGAGCAGCGTTAGACATGCCCTGACAATAGTAGCGGTTCATGATCCATTCTTTTGTTAACCGTGAAGCCGGCACAAAATGTTCCACAGACATGTGTGGATGATACATAATCGTTCCACCATTTTTACGGATTTGCTCGAATACCCACGATTCTTCACCAGATAGAAGGATATCTCCCTTTCTGCCTAGATGAAGCGGGAACATAACAGCGGCAAAAGCCGTTTTACGCATCGCCATATTCGCTCCAAATGGATTCAGTCCCGACGGATATTCACGAATGGCTTTGCCCAGATCAATAATCGTGTAAGGCAGTTCAAGCGGGCCTGTCAGCCAACCCGGTCGTTCCGTCTCAAACATAGGGTCAATTTTCCCACCCATAGCCGTCAGCTCAGGATTGTTCCCGAATGCTGACATAATCGTTTGCAACCATGTAACACACGGAATTGCATCATCATCGAGAAAAGCAATGACTTCCGCTCTTGATAACGTAATACCTGCATTACGAGCTGCAGACAGTCCTTGCTCTCGCTCATAATGATATCGGAGATGGATATTCTGACCATGTGCGACAGTGAACCTTTTGATCGTCGCCGCTGTATGATCGGTGGACCGATTATCGACCACAATGATCTCAGCCAGTGCGAGGTCTTCCAGCTCCAGCAGGGACATTAACGTTTTCTCCAGCAGATCCGCCCGGTTATAGGTGCAAATAACGACGGATACTGCGGGACATCGCTTGAATGCATCCATCAATAAGCATCCTTGGAGAACAGCATTTTAACGCCTGTTTTCATGATGATTTTCAAATCGAGCCACGTATTGCGTACATGAATATACTTCAAATCCATTTGCACCATTTCTTCGAAGCCTACACTGTTACGTGCGCTCACCTGCCAGTAACCCGTACATCCTGGTGTTACAATCAGGCGTTGCTTATCATAATCGGAATATTGCTCGACCTCGCTGGGCAACGGCGGACGCGGACCGACTAAAGTCATGTCGCCGACCAACACGTTCCACAGCTGCGGAATCTCATCAATACTCGTCTTGCGCAGAAAACTACCAATTTTCGTGATCCGAGGATCGTTTTTAATTTTGAACATGGCGCCGCTCACTTCATTCAGCTCCATCAAGTCCTTTTTCAGTTCCTCAGCATTGGACACCATTGAACGGAATTTATACATATCGAATAACTTCTCATTCTTGCCCACCCGAGTTTGCTTGAAAAACACGCTTCCCTTTGGGTCTTCGAGCTTAATCAGAACGCCTACCACTACAAAAAGCGGAAGCAAGACGATCAAGCCCACGAACGACAGCAGCATATCAAGGAGGCGTTTTGTGACCAGGTAGGACGTTTTATCCTGAATTTGTGTATTTCCGTATGGCATGTAAAACGCTTTACCTGACATGACAGCCTCGCCGTCCTCCGGTAAATTTTCCATGCTCATGCTGACGTACCCCCTCTCAACCTGCCGTGGTTGCTTTCTCGGTCTTTTTCAACCATTCATTCATGGCCTCCATAACCGGATACTTCAAATCATCGCTGGCAAGTGCAAATTCAAGTGTGGTTAAAATATATCCAAGACGCTCACCTACGTCATAACGTGTGCCTTCAAAATCATAGGCGTACACACGCTCACTCTGATTCAGCTTTTGGATCGCATCCGTCAACTGAATTTCGCCGCCAGCTCCTTTTTCCTGAAGATCAAGATATTTGAAAATTTTCGGTGAGAACACGTAGCGACCCATAATAGCCAAATCGGATGGCGCTGTGCCTGGAGCCGGTTTTTCTATAAAATTATTCACTCGGTACAAGCGTCCGTCCTGCTGATCCGGTTCAATGATGCCATACCGGTTCGTAAATTCCTGCGGTACCCGCTGCACACCGATAACCGAATTTTGAGTTTCCTCATACTGATCCATCAGCTGGCGCAGGCAAGGCTTCTGACCTGTTACGATATCATCACCCAGCAGCACACCAAACGGCTCGTCCCCGATAAAGCGTCTTGCGCACCATACCGCATGTCCAAGACCTTTGGGTTCTTTTTGGCGAATGTAGTGAATTTCCACTCCCGAAGAACGCTGTACTTCCTCCAGAAGCTTCAGCTTACCGTCCTCGAGCAGTTTGGATTCCAGCTCAAATGCGTTGTCAAAGTGGTCCTCAATGGCACGTTTGCCTTTACCCGTAACGATAATAATGTCCTCAATACCAGAAGCAATCGCTTCTTCCACGATATATTGAATCGTAGGCTTGTTGATAATTGGAAGCATTTCCTTAGGCATCGCTTTGGTGGCAGGGAGGAAGCGCGTACCTAACCCTGCTGCTGGAATAATGGCCTTTTTCACTCTTTTCGTCATCGCACTCATTCTCCTTGCTTCATCGAATTTTGGTGTTGCTTACTTCACCTGATTCATCACAATTCCAACCAGCGTCGCACTGGCCTGCTCCATGAGTTGCTTTGTTTTGCGCAGATCTTCCCGTTTGGTACGACCATGTTTAGCAACGAGAATCACACCATCTGTCAAGCCTGCAATCAGGCGGGCATCCGTATAATTCAGCGCCGGAGCTGAATCGAGTAAGATGATGTCATATTCACGTTTGAGCTCTTCCAGCAGCTCAGCCATACGTTCGCTACCGAGCAGATCCGCTGCGTTGTACAGGGTGTCTCCACCGGGAACAACCGATAGCTCCAGGCCACCATGCCTAACGATAGACTTGGAAGAAGCCCCACCGCGCAAATAAGCCGATAGACCTCCGGTATTCTCCATTCCGAATATCTCGTGCAGCGCTGGCTTATGCAGATTGCAATCCACCAGAGCCACCTTCTTGCCTTCTTGTGCAAAAGAAACTCCGATGTTGGCGAGCAGTGTTGTTTTACCCGCTCCGCTTTCCGGCGAGGTCAACAATAGAACCGTCCCACGGTCCTTTTGTCCAATCACCTGCTGCCGAATGTATGTACGGAGGGATCGAAATGATTCCGAGATATACGATGATGGATTACTTTCTGTAATCAACATGTCATTCAATCGCAGCATATTTACGCTCCCCTACCCGTTCTTTGGAATTTCCAGCTGCTCCATCGATGTCCTTCTTGCGAATGACTGGAATCGATGCAATTACCGGAATACCGATGTCTGCGTCTGCCTCTTTTTCCGAGCGCAGCGTGCCGTTAATGCTTTCCAGGAACACAATCGTGCCCAATGCAATCATCAGCGATACGAGAAAACTAATCGCAATATTCATGAGCGGGTTCCCATTAATCGGGTCAGGATTGGCCTGAGGATCCGCTTCATTTAAAATTTTCACATTATTCAATTCCATCAATCCCGGAACCGTCTGTACGAATTTCTGGGTAACCGCGTTTACAACCGCTGCGGCCTGTGGATAGCTCCCTGCCTCAAACGTCAAACCGATAACCTGACTTTTATCCGAGGATTTAATCTGCAGCTTTTCTGCCAACTTCTGCTGTGTCAAACCGAATTCGGGATGAGTCGCTACAACAGCGTCCATAATTTTAGGTGAAGTGAGAATTTGCTTGTAGCTTTCCACCAAATTAAGACTTGTGTTGACGTCGTTCAGATTGTTGCTCCCCTGCTTGGCGGAAATATGATTAACCAGCAGTTGGCTTGAAGCGGAGTAGACTGGCTTCACGACATTGTCGCTCACAAAGTATGTTGTTACACATGAGAGAATGACAAAAATCGCAATCAGCCACAATCTTCTTTTAATCAGGACTAGATAATCCAAAATGGTTTTCTCCACAAAAATCCTCCCTCCTATACAATTTCTCTTCATATTTAAGTATGACTTTATTGTAACAATTGGCTCTGTGAACGACATGGAACCGAATGGCACTTTCTCCCTCACTACAGGGGGAGGGGAATGTATACTTTCGGATACGGCATGGTATACTTTTGTACCATACATTGTTGATTATGGAAAAAGAAATCGAAAAAAGCCTCAAAATCACAAAAATTGGTGATTTTGAGGCTTTTCATTTCACTCGCATATGAAAGTGCAATGCAGCTTATAGAGTCAGCGCATCATACCATGTTTGTTGGCTCGTACTTCGCCAGACCAATGGCATTGGCATACAATGCTGCCTGCGTGCGATCCGCCAGCCGCAGCTTGGCCAAGATCTGACTGACATGCTTTTTGACTGTAAACTCACTGATAAATAATCGGGATGCAATTTCACGATTGCAAGCTCCTTGTCCCAACTCGACCAGCACTTCCTTTTCCTTTGGCGTCAGGTCGTCCGTCAGATTGCCCGCATCTTCACGCAGCTTGTTTTCGAGAATAGCCGGATCATAATATTTGCGTCCTTTGTTGACAAGATGAATCGCGTAAATTAGTTCCTCAGGCAACGCTTCCTTAAGCACATAACCGTCCACGGAAGCTTCCTCTGCTTTCAGAAAATCTTCACGTGTTGCGGAAGAGGTCAGCAAAATAAATTTACTTCTGAAACCACGTCCGCGCGCTATCTTGATAATATCCAGCCCTGATTCATCAGCTAGTTTCAAATCCAGCAGCACCAGATCCGGATCCGTTTCCTCAATCACCACAAGTGCTTCCTGTTGATTCTGGGCCTCTCCCGCAAACTGAACATTGGGCTGCATGGATATAACCGCAGCGAGTCCTTTCCGTACTAAAGGATGATCATCGACAATGACAATTTTCATGATTCGGCCTCCTGTCTACAGTTCAGGATTTGCATAATCCCTATGTATCCGATTGTTACCGCAGATTTTGTATTGCAGAATGTTCACACATTTTATTCGAGAATTTTGCAAAATCCTCATTCATAAGCATTTACCGGAATGGACAATCGGATCTGTGTTCCTTCTCCGATTCGACTTGAAATATCAAATTCGCCTCCCATCGATTGAGCTAAATATTCCATATTCATCATGCCCAGGCCCCCGCCTGCACTGACCGCCTCACCTCCTGCTACCATTCTCGCCGTCTCAAACCCTACTCCGTCGTCATGAATAGACAGTCTAATCACTTGGGGCGTCAATTTTAACTTCACATCAATTCGCTTGGCCAATCCATGACGGATTGCGTTCCCCGCCGCTTCGGAAATGATGCGGAACAAAGCCTTTTGGTACAAATACGGAAGTGAATAATGATCACCATGAATGTCAAAATCAATTTGTACATGATTCAGCTTGGATAGTGTATGCAGATGACTTTTCACCGTCCCTAACCAAGTTGAGCCTCCACTTTTTTTCGAGCTTAGACTATGAATCGCCCCTTTCAGCTCTCTAACCGCTTGGTTGGCAGATTGCTGAATTAGATCAATTTGCTCCTCCACCTGCTCCTTTGGCTGATGACACCAGGTTTGCCGGAGAGAATGCGTTGCGTACACAATACCAAAAAGGCTCTGAGAAACATTGTCATGCATTTCATTTGCAATCCGGTTCTGCTCATTCGTCACAATCAATTGATTCTCAATACGCTCCAGCTCATAGCGCTCCAAAAACACAGCACTCAGCTCAGCCAAGAATATCAGTTGTTGCACGAGCCAGCGTCTTCCTGTCAGACTTTGATCCGGTCCCAGCTTGAGGCCAATCGTCGCTACAAAGCGGGTCGTCATCGGTACGGTGATCATGAGAAAGTCGCCCCATTCTGGCAGATGTCTGAAAAATGGTTCGCGTTCTTCCCTGAACTCCTCCCGGTAATTCTCCAGTTCCTCGAATAGCTGCTCTTCCTCCTCCACCGTCCAGCCTGTCTGGCTGCTTGCCGGTGCATCCTCCTCCTGACTATCCAGCCAGAAAAATGCACGGCTCTGCTTGGTAAGCTTGACAGTGTAATCCGAGATGACCTGACCCAGATTTAATGCCTCATTATGGCTGGTCGTCTCCATGATGTGGTAAATCGACTTGATATGATCCATCGTCTCATTGGCTTGTTCTTTAGCCACCTTCAGTTCGTCCTTCATGACGCCGATAACCTGCATTGCCATCGTGGTTACGATCAATACCAGAAACAAATTAATGTTCTGCAATATAAGATCCCACAAAAAATATTGACCTGGTGTAAAAAAGATATAACAAAATGTAAGCACCAAACCGATATAAGAAAGTAGGAGCGTCCAGCTGTACCTCATAGATAGATGAGCACAAGCTACCAGCATGGGAGTAATCACATACCATTTGAACGGGCTATTTATCCCTCCGGTCGGGAATAACAACAAAATGATCCCTGCTGTTTCTAGTGCAATGCTACATTTCAATACCATATCATGAAGTCTGTATTTACGGTAAATCCAAGTAAATGCTGTAACGGATAAAAATAGAAAACCAATCAGTAACAGCTTCTGCCACACGATTAATCTAGATGATTCGAACAGAAAAACAAGTGACGTTAAAGATAGTGATACATAACGGTATAGAAAAATCATTTTGTCTTCTGCTGACTTCCTCAACTTCATCCTGTCACCCTATTCTGTGTTTTGAAGGGACGATGGGCATATTAGGTTTGTGTACTCTAAAAAATCATAACCAATCCAAAAATAAATAACAAGACATAAACTCTTACGTAAACGGTTACATTCCAAAAAATTTGGTACTTTTTATAACATATTTACCGTTTCAGGAAAACATTTTGGGGGTAATGTCAGAATTTATGACGTTTGTCAAGGAAATAAATCACATTTTAGCGACCTAAAAAAGACTTGCTGGTACCACTGTGATTATCACAGCGGTATTCAGCGAGTCCTTTTTTAGTGAACCTGGTAGTCTACATTTTAGCCCCCGGCACGTGCTAATTCACGCATATTGGCTTCAAATGCTGCCAATAGAGCTTCATCTCCGCTCAAACCAGTTGCCTCTTCTTTTTGAATCTGTTCAACCATACGCTTGTAATCCTTTGGAATTACTCGTACAAACTGCTGAATCGCAGTCTGCCAATCATCCAAAATACGTTGTCCCGCTTCACTACCCGTGTAAGTGACATGGCGTTGAATCAAGCCGCGCAACTCCGCTGCTTCTGTAGGTTCTTCCACACCTTCCAGCAACACCATTTCCAGATTACAACGGCTCAGGAACGTCCCCTCAGGGTCATAGACATATGCAATACCTCCGGACATTCCGGCTCCAAAATTCCGTCCGGTTCCACCCAATACAGCTACACGTCCGCCTGTCATATATTCGCAACCATGATCTCCAACGCCCTCAACAACAATACGTGCGCCGGAGTTCCGAACGGCAAAGCGCTCGCCTGCGATTCCGCTAATGTAAGCTTCACCGCTGGTCGCTCCATACAAGGCTGTATTTCCGATAATAATGTTCTCTTCTGCCTTAAAGGTCGCTTTGTGAGACTTTTTCACAATAACCTTACCGCCAGATAGCCCTTTACCGACATAGTCATTGCTATCGCCTTCCACGCTCAACGTGATGCCTTTCGGAATAAATGCTCCGAAGCTCTGACCTGCCGATCCAATAAAGTTAAAGCGAATCGTATCCTCAGGCAGACCCGCCGCTCCATACTTACGGGTGACCTCGCTGCCCAGAATCGTCCCTACCGCCCGATTCACGTTTGTAATAGGTAAGGTACCCTCAACAGGCGTTCCGTTCTCCAACGCTTTCGCAGCCATCGGTACGAGCTGCTGCATGTCGAGTGTTTCTTCCAGACCGTGGTTTTGGCGTTGTACACGGTAACGTACACTACCTTCTTCCAACTCAGGAACATGCAACAGCAAGCTCAGGTCTACGCCCTTCTTCTTCCAGTGCGAATCGGCGTTCACGGTATCCAGGCAATCCGTACGTCCAATCATTTCCTGAATCGTACGGAAGCCCAATTCCGCCATAATTTCACGGACATCTTCTGCAATAAAACGCATAAAATTCACCACATGGGCAGGATCGCCCATATAATTTTTGCGCAGCTCCGGATTCTGCGTAGCCACACCAACCGGACATGTATCCATTTGGCATACCCGCATCATAATACAGCCCAACGCCACGAGCGGCGCTGTAGAGAAGCCGTATTCTTCCGCGCCCAACAGGGCAGCTACTACCAAATCGCGGCCAGACAGCATCTTGCCGTCTGTCTCCAATACTACGCGGTCGCGCAGGTTGTTTAGCATCAGCGTCTGATGCGTCTCCGCCAGACCCAGCTCCCAAGGCATACCCGCATGACGAATGGAGCCTTGCGGAGAAGCGCCTGTACCACCGTCGTAACCGCTGACTAGAATAATGTCAGCACGGCCTTTAGCTACCCCTGTAGCAATCGTACCTACGCCTACCTCTGACACCAGTTTCACGTTAATGTCAGCACGCGGATTGGCGTTTTTGAGATCATAGATGAGCTCTGCCAAATCCTCGATAGAATAAATATCGTGATGCGGCGGCGGTGAAATCAAACCTACTCCTGGCGTAGAGCCACGGACCTCAGCGACCCAAGGGTACACCTTACGTCCTGGCAGTTGTCCACCTTCGCCCGGCTTCGCGCCTTGCGCCATTTTGATCTGAATTTCGTCGGCATTCACCAAGTAATTCGATGTTACACCGAATCGGCCCGATGCTACCTGCTTAATCGAACTGCGACGAGAATCACCATTGGCATCCGGTATGAAACGTGCAGGGTTCTCCCCACCTTCACCCGTATTGCTCTTGCCACCGATCCGATTCATCGCAATCGCCATATCTTCATGCGCTTCCTGACTGATCGAGCCAAAGGACATGGCTCCTGTCTTGAAGCGACGCATAATGGATGCAGCGGATTCCACTTCATCCAGCGGCACAGGCTCACCAGCAGGCTTCAATTGAAGCATGGAGCGAATCGTCAAATACTGTTCAGATTCACCCTGTACCAGCTTGGCGTATTTCTTGTAAAGCTTGTAGTCTCCCGAGCGAACCGACTGCTGGAGCAAATGCACCGTTTGCGGGTTAAACAAATGCTCTTCCCCATCGTTACGCCATTGATATTCGCCGCCCGAATCCAGCACTTTGTCGTTGCCGTCCTTGTCGGTGAAAGCACGATTATGATGAACCAGCGCTTCTATAGTCACTTCCTCCAGACCAATACCGCCAATGCGGGAAGGTGTCCAGGTGAAATAACGGTCAACAAAATCCTGTTTTAAACCTACGGCCTCAAAAATTTGCGCCCCACGGTACGACTGAATCGTGGAAATACCCATTTTGGACAATATTTTAACGACACCCTTCGTTGCCGCTTTAATATAATTTTTAACTGCCTTTTCGTGCGAGATGCCGCGCAGCAAACCCTGCTGAATCATGACATCCAGCGTTTCAAAAGCCAGATACGGATTAACCGCACTCACACCGTAGCCAAGCAGCACCGCATAATGGTGAACATCCCTTGGCTCGCCGGACTCCAGCAAAATACTTACACGTGTGCGGGTACCCTGTTTAATCAAATGGTGATGCAGGCTGGAAACAGCTAGCAACGCCGGAATGGCTGCATTCTCCGCATCCACTCCACGGTCGGACAAAATCAGGATGTTATGACCTTTGTCAATGACACGGTCAGCCGCCTCAAACAATCCTTCCAGCGCCTTGCGTAAGCCCTCAGCACCTTCCTTCGCTTCAAAGAAGATCGGGATCGTCATCGATTTGAAGCCTGGACGGTGCACGTGGCGAATTTTGGCAAACTCCTCATTCGATAGCACCGGCGAATCCAAACGAATCTGGCGACAGCTTTCCGGTTCTGGATGCAGTAAATTGCGCTCTGGTCCAATCGTAGTTGCGGTTGACGTTACAATCTCTTCACGAATGGCGTCAATCGGCGGGTTTGTGACTTGGGCGAACATTTGTTTAAAGTAATTGTACAAACGTTGCGGACGATCAGACAGCACCGCCAATGGTGCGTCGTATCCCATTGAGCCAATCGGTTCTGCACCTGTAAGTGCCATCGGCTCCAGAATTTTGCGCAGTTCTTCAAACGTATATCCAAAAGCGAGCTGAAGCTGATTTACATTTTCATGTTTAGGCTCCGGCTGTTCTAGTGCTTCCGGCAGCTCATCCAAATCAACCAAGTGCTCATCCAGCCATTGCTGATAAGGTTCCTCGGAAGCAATACGTTCCTTTAACTCTTCGTCAGAAACGATACGGCCTTCTTGGGTATCAACCAACAGCATACGACCCGGACGGAGACGATCCTTATAGAGCACATTTTCAGGATCAATATCCAATACACCCGCCTCTGAAGACAGTGCGATCAGATCGTCCTTGGTCACATAGTAACGTGCAGGACGCAGACCGTTGCGGTCGAGAATCGCCCCGATTTGGATACCGTCTGTAAACGCCATTGCAGCAGGTCCGTCCCACGGCTCCATCATAGTGCTGTGATATTCATAAAATGCCCGCTTCTTCGGGTCCATGGTTTCATGCTTGTTCCAAGGCTCCGGCACCATCATCATGGCTACATGAGGAAGGGATCGTCCGCTCAGATACAGAAACTCCAGCGTATTATCAAACATGGCTGTATCCGAGCCATCTGGGTTAATGACGGGTTTTACCTTCTTAATGTCTCCGCCAAACGCTTCGCTTTCAAACTGCGCCTGACGCGCATGCATCCAGTTCACATTGCCGCGCATCGTATTAATTTCACCGTTGTGAATCATAAAACGATAAGGATGCGCACGATCCCAGCTCGGGAACGTATTCGTACTAAAACGGGAATGGACCAGCGCGATCGCTGATGTCACCCGCTCATCCTGCAAATCCAGATAAAATTTACCTACCTGCTCGGTTGTCAGCATTCCTTTGTATACAACCTTGCGACAGGACAAACTTGGAATATAGAACGACTCACCGTTCTCATCCTCTTGGTTATAGCGAATAGCAAGCTCTGCACGTTTGCGAATGACATACAGTTTCCGTTCGAAGTCCAACTCTTCCTTCAAATCGCTACTGCGACCGATGAATACCTGACGCACACCCGGTTTAGCTGCTTTTGCCGATTTACCCAGCATTTCGTCATAAGTTGGAACATCGCGAAAACCCAAACAATTTTGACCTTCGTCCACGATGATATCTCTTAGCTTCTGCTCATGCACCTCACGAACTTTTGGATCATTGGATACAAAAAGCATACCCACGCCATAATGTCCGGCCTTTGGCAATTTGAAGCCCAATCGCTCCGCTTCCTCTTGAAAAAACAGATGAGGGACCTGAATCATAATCCCTGCTCCGTCACCGGAGTTAGGTTCACTTCCCTGACCGCCCCGATGCTCCATATTCACGAGCATGGTCAAAGCCTGACTTACAATATCGTGCGATGGTTTTCCCTTGATGTGGGCAACAAAGCCCATGCCGCAGGCGTCTTTTTCGAATTGGGGATCATATAGTCCCTGTTTGGGTGGTAAACCTGTCTGTCTCATGGAACGCAACCTTTCTGTTATAAAGTCATGCTGGCCTGAAATACAGGCGGCCGAATAGAAGACAGTGGCAACAAGAGGTAACTCAAAGAACAACTACGAGGAATGGGGGACAAAACATGTGACGTATTCAAGGCGGTACGGTCCACCGAATGCGTATGTTTTTCAATAATTATGCAATGGCTTGACTTGAAAAATACGTCGATTCCACTGATGAATCTAATTAGTTCTATCATTTTATCATTGACCTATCATGTTAGCAATTCAAAGTTTTTATGATTGTGATAATAAATCTTTTACATTACAGCTTCAACGTATCAATGCAAATTTATCTCATTTTTATGTATAAATATTCACTTTTAAAAAACAACCTTTCCTATTCCTCTAAGGAACAGAAAAGGCTGACAAAGGAGATACGATAAGTTAATAGACCATCTAGTGTATTCACGCAAATCAGATATCCGTATTAAAATTCGAGACTTTCGCCGGGCTTCAATGCTTTCCCTTCAATACCTTCTTTGTGCAGACGATCACAGAAGCCATCTCCGTCCTGCTCAATACCCGGGAACGTATTGTAATGCACCGGTATTACGCGGCTTGCACGCAGCCATTTTGCTGCCAGCAATGCATCCTCCGGTCCCATCGTATAACCATCTCCGATCGGCAATACCGCAGCATCGATGGAGTTAGTCTCCCCAATGAGACGCATGTCACCAAACAGACCAGTATCCCCTGCATGGAAAAAGGTTTGGCCTCCCATGGTCAATAAAATCCCTGCCGGCTCTCCCATATAAATGGTTTGTCCGTCCACCGTCAAAGATGAGCTGTGAAACGCAAGTGTGAATTTCACATGGAAACCGTCAAAGTGGTGACCCCCACCCAGATTCATACCGTGAGCTTTAGCCCCCAAGGATGAACAATATTCGGCCAGTTCCGCGACCGCGATTACTGGACAATCATTGCGCTTGGCAATTTCAACAGCATCTCCAAAATGATCGGCATGACCGTGTGTCAACAACACGGCATCCACCTGAATATCCTCGGCCTGTACGGTTGCTTTAGGATTTCCCGTCAAAAAAGGATCAATAATAATCCGTTTCCCCTCTGCCTCTACCAGTACAACTGAATGTCCATAATATGTGATTTTCATATCATCTACGCCTCCTTTGTCACTTTCATTATTTGGGTTACTTTCCTTTACCTATTATACCTCTTTTGCATACTGGCTTCACCTGTACCACAAAATCCGTTCACAAAGCTGAACCCTATTGTTTAGAAAGGGCTGTTATTTGTAGAAGGGTGCCTTTATTTATAAAAGGTATGATGACCGATCGTTTTCACCTTGGTACGGGAATGATGAACCGTAAGGTCCTGGGCCAACGTAAGCGACAGGAAAAAACAGGTGTTATCAGGCACGGCTTTATGGCCGTTCAAAGCAGCAGTAACCGCACGAATGCTGTCCTGGTTGGGCTGAACACGACGAAGACGCCCGTTCGCGACCGGACTAAATTGCGCTTTTTGATAAATCACTGCCTGAATCGTATCGGGAAATGGGGCTGACCGCAGCCGGTTTAAGACAACGTTGGCAACTGCCACTTTGCCTTCGTACGGTTCGCCTTCTGCTTCTGCCATCACTATTTTTTGCAGCAGGAGCAGTTCTTTAGCGGAGACAGTATAGCTCCAGGTAGACAACGCCTTGTCATCCTGCGTGAGCATTTTTGTCTTCGTAAAGTAGATGGTTGTAGGAGGGGTTAGGATTGCGGACTTGCTATGCTGGACCTCAGGCTTTTTCTTGCCTGTAGCAACGTTATTCCGAGCTTGTTCCGCCTGCTTCATCTGGGAAGCGGGTAACGGAGTCGGCATGATTTCTTTCCAGCTTGGCTGCCCATGAGCAGCAACAAAGATGGGGCTTGTCCTGTTAGACCCTTTATGGGTCCCCATCCTGTCGCCATATGTAGGAGCTGCAGAGTTCCCTGACCAGCTCAGAGAATGCATGGATGCATTTTTATGATTATTCTGTGTTTGCTGAACCTCAGCGTAGAGGCCTATCCCCAATATACAAACAAGCAGCACACTCAAAAGAGGTGCAAACCAACGATGTTCTTTAATAATTTCCATAATGTTCCTCCCGTTAACTTAAGCACATTCCTCAGATATGTAACCCAAAATGCGCTTTTTGAATAACGCTGAAACACTATATCACTAAATTCGCTGATAGATCAAGGGTTTCGCCTCATTAATGGGAATGTTTGAATTATTTGGTACATTGGTTTTTGACCCAATCGTGTTGCATATAAAACAAATTCTCCCACTTCCCAAGGCCCGCCGCTTCGGTCATTGGGCTGCCACACAGAAGCTGGAACGGGCTGTCCCCCTGTGTACGAACGTGCTACGGTGATATGAGGCCGATAAGGTCTGTCCTCAGGTTTAAAACCAAGGGGTTTGGTAGCACGAAGTATAGACTGATATAGCTGCTCTAGCGACTCTCGCTGTCCAGTCACTCCTTTCCAGAGTACACGTGGAAATTCTTCACGGCCAAAAAAACCTGCTTCTCCAATGCCAAGTGTGAACGGGTGATGCTCAGCTGCCGCTTGAACTAAAACCTGCTCAAGTTTCGGGATAACCGAGGTCTCCACATCACCCAAAAACTGAAGTGTCACGTGGTAATCTCTGAAATCAACCCATTTGCGAAAAGAAAGATCATTCAAATCCTGCTCCACCCAATGATGTAAGTTCTTCTTGTGCTCATTTGGGAGAGCAATAGCTGTAAAAAGTCTTTGCGATTCATCTTTCATCAACCTTTACCTCCTTTGCTATAGATATTTGTGGATATCTCAAAAGCAGCTGTTTGGATTGTCCCTAATCAGGGTAAAGCCATTTGTTGTTATATATAGTGACACCGCGAGCTCGTTTTTATCCTTCTTATGCAATTTTTTCAGCAATCTGTTATTCTTGAAAAGATGGTTCGCCAGAATATATTGGAAACTCCAAGGAATTAAAAATCGAGGAGGCTATGAACTATGGGAAACATTTTAAGCTTACATCAACTGACGGAAGAGCAAAAAAAACAAGTTCGTGCAGCGGCTTCGGGCTACGAGTTGATTATTGGCAAAGCTCAGGAATTAGAATCTAAACAAATCCGGGAAGCCGAGATTATTCTGGGCTGGTCCAAGCATATTGCCGAAGATGCATTACATCCAGACAGCAAGCTGAAGTGGATACAAACCTGGTCGGCTGGGATTGATAAGCTACCGCTTACCGAATTGGAGAAGCGTAACATTTTACTCACGAATACGAGTGGTGTGCATGCCATTCCAATTACAGAGCAGATCTTTGGAATGCTGCTATCGCATACACGTTATTTACAGCAAGCAGCTCTCTTGCAGCGTCAGAAAACATGGCAACCACCGAAAGGCCAACTGACGGAATTACGTGGCAAAACACTGTTGATTACAGGCGTTGGCGAAATTGGCCGTGAAACAGCGCGGATTGCAGAATCCTTTGGCATGCGGGTAATCGGAGTCCGGCGTTCTGGTAAGGAAGCTCCGCATGTAGAGCATATGTATACTAACGAACAACTACACGATGCATTGGGAGCAGCGGATATCGTGGTAAATATATTGCCATTCACCGAGGAGACTCATCACTTCTTTGACGAAAAAGCATTTGCAGCTATGCGTAAGGGAGCCTTCTTCATTAATGTAGGTCGCGGTGGAACCGTTCATACGGATGCGCTTGTACGCTCTTTGGAGCAAAAGCATATTGCCTTTGCCGGCCTGGATGTATTCGAGGAAGAACCACTACCTGCGTCACATCCACTATGGGGTCTGGACCATGTTTTGATCACACCGCATATTGCAGGTGATACGGACCGATACGCCGAACGGGCGGTAGATATTTTTCTTACTAATTTGAATGCTTATGCCGCTGATCAGGAACTGCCATTGAATTTGGTTAATTATAAAACTCAGTATTAACACACTACTTACAGATCGAGATTTCCCGACTCATACCTGTCTTATGTATGCGGCATTGCTCCGTAAGGGTCCAACCTGACTCGGATAACAATGTTTCCATCGGCTCCGTGCTCACGACCACCGCCCGCGCGGCCAAGCGTCTCAGACTGCGCAGCATCTTCTTTTGTTCATCAGCCGGGAGCACGGAGCACAGGTTATAGGGCATATCCAATATGGCCGCATCGTATGTGCCTTCGAGCTTATTCATATCCCCGAGTTTCACTAAATCTTCTTCATATCCAAAATGACGCAAATTCACTCGTGCTCCACGCACCGCCAACGGATTGATATCACAACCGCGAATATCCTTTCCCATACTTAATGCTTCAATCATTACATTGCCCATACCACAACACGGGTCCAGCAGTTTCAATGAGCCTGACTCTCCCTTTGCTGCTGTTAGATCAGTTGCTGCCAAATTCACAAGTGCCCTAGCTACCAGAACAGGTAGTCCAGTAGAATAATTTTGCGGCTTCTGACGACGCTCCTGCCACGATCTGTCGCTATACTGACACCTGCCCAGTAGCCACCGTTCTCCTATCCGAATAACACCAAGGGTGATATCCGGTGTCTTCATTTGCGCCTGCCCATGAATACGCGCACCAATCCGGCGTTCGATCCCGCGCCGCTCGTCATAACCGGCCTCATGGTCACCTTCTTTAAGGCACAACACCTTAAAGGTCTTTCCTTCCTCAAGCTGTAACATGGAAGCCGCTTCGCATAGCTCTTCCAGTGTTCCCGCATCTGTCACTACATCCAGCCGAAGATGAATAAACGGGCTGGTCCCCGGTTCCAGCCGTCGATGGGACAACAGGATGGAATCCTGCACGGGCGGCTGACCGAACAAACATTTTAATTCCAAAAGACATAACTCACGCTCTGTTTCATGACACGCATAGGTATACACGTAGCTTGGTTTCATTTCATCGATATTCGTTTTCTGTTTATTCATGTCAGATCTCTTTTCATCTTTTCATTAGGAATCAAGGCTAGAATTTACGGCCTCCGCTATTAGACGGTAGGAGTGAAGCCGCTGCTCATAATCGGGAATCGGTGTGACCAACAGAAACTCATCGTTATCATATTTAATCTGCAAGCCACGTAACCGTTCGGCAATAACCGACGGCGTTCCCACCAGCCAACTGGCTCGCATTGCCGGGTCGCCCAATGAAATCTGAGCAGTCCATTGCTGCGCCAGCTCATCCGTCAAGGCACATACTGCGCCTACAGCAACCATGGTACGTGGCTTGTCTATCCGGTTGGATGGCTGAAAGCTGGAGCGGTAAATGCTGAGCATTTCTTCCGTTTGCTGTTCACTCATAAACTGACCGAATACATAGCCTGTTGAATACTGGGCGGCATATTCGGCACTTTTTCGGTTTGTGCCCAGCATCCACACTGCTGGCGGCTGTTCAGGCATCGGCCGAGCAAACACAGGCACCTGCTCATATTCGTAAGTACCTTCCAGCAAAGCCAATAGAGCTTCCATCGTCTGTGGCAGCTCCGTCACATGTTGAAGAAAATTGCCGCTCAGTGCCATCGAAGCATGAGGTCCCCCACCAGGTGCTCTCCCTAGACCCAATTCAACTCTGCCAGGATATAGAACGGCCAGCAGATGAAACCATTCCGCGACCTTGACTGGACTATAATGCGGGAGCAAAATAGCACCTGCACCCAATTTGATTGTCTTCGTCACCGCCCCGATATGAGATAGCAGCACTTCCGGGCTGGAGGAAGCCAGCCCCTCCATATCATGGTGCTCCGAGGTCCAGTAGCGTGTATATCCCCACGCTTCTGCCTGTCTCGCTAGTTCGCCAGCTCGTTGAACCGCCTGCTCCGGACGGTTACCGGGCAGCAACGGCACCATATCGAGCACACCGAGATTCAACCTTTTTATAGATAAAGACCGAGATGGCATAGACACAATCCTCCCTCCTACTATCAGCTATAAACCAGTTTCTTCTACTATATAGGGGGAATTTAAAGGTTAATCCAGATCATAAATGGAACCCACCTTCAGGCCGTATAACTCATTATAGATTTTTTCAGCAAAAGCATCGGTCATGCCTGCAATATAGTCTATGACCATATGCTCCCATGTCCAGATCGGCTTCGTCTTGGCTTGGTCGCGCTCATAGCGCTGGAGCCAGTCGCTTGGAATAATAGATTTGGATGTTTCCGGGTCCAGAAAAGCCAACCAAAGTCGTTTGAGCATCCACTCACTCCGTTTTTGCAGTCGCTGTACGCGCAGATCGCGGATCATCGTAACCCAAGCAAAGCTTTTCAATACACTCACCGTGCGCAGCATATCCAAATCTTCGTTTCCATCCCGTACAAAGGTCACTTTTTTCCAATTTCCATCATCAATGACACCCAAGCTGCTGACAAACAGACTGACCCAGTATGCCTTCACTTCACGGCGGGTCCGGGAATAATCGTGTTCACACATCGGCATCTTGCCATTCCACACCTTCAAAAATTCACTCAGCACAGCCGCTACCTTCTGCTCAATCTGAGCCAGTTGCCAGCCTTGCCAGAAGCTATCCTCCAACGTGGTGATTTTCTCCGTAATCAGACGAATTAAATACGGATCATACAAGAAGTGCTCGTGTACCTCGATTTTTCCAGCCTTAATCCCATCCTCCAAATCATGCGCAGAATAAGCGATATCGTCGCACAGGTCCATAAGCTGGGCTTCCAGCGTTTTTTTACCATCAGGGATACCCCAATCCTCGCGGATGGAACGTATATATTCCCACTCATGCAGATACAACCCTTTTTTGTTCAGAATCCCTGGGTACGGGTATTTGTTGATCCCCAGTAACACAGCGTCCGACAAATTCAAACCATCCACGTTCTCACGCTTCTCCAAAAACATAATCAGCCGGAAATTGTGCGCATTCCCTTCAAAATGCTCATAAATTCGTCGCTCACGCGCATAGGCCTCCTGTCCACGCTTGGACTCCAGTGTGAAGCCTCCGGCAGAGGATATCTTTTCTACCTTTGTTTCAATCAGTTGATCCAAAATCCCGTCCAGTACTTCTTCTCCCTTGTGCCCGAACGGGGGATGCCCAAAGTCATGTGCGATGGAAGCACATTCTACCACCTCAGGGTCAATGATCAGTCCTGCGTTATCTGCCTGTTCCAGCTCTACTTCAGGATGGCGGCGCAGCAAGCTTCGGGATGCTTCACGCGCAATTTGCGCTACCTCCAAAGAATGCGTCAGTCGTGTGCGATAATAATCGCCCGTGCCTGCACCAAATACCTGTGATTTACCCTGCAACCGACGGAAAGTCGGTGAATGAATCAAACGGGAGTAATCCCGTTCATATGCGGCCCGTGAAGCGTCGCTTCGTGTCTGTTCCGCAAATTGCCGATGCTCTCTCTTGTCCTGCCATGTCATAAATCCCACTCCCTACGTACTCAATTGGAGTGATTATACATTTTTTTCGCGCTTCATGAAAGCTCACATGACTTTCAGTTATATATGTAAGCATCAAACTATCCCACCTAGCGCATTATCGCCTATCAAGCCAAGCCAGTGGTCAGACGATGAGTAATAAAAAAAACAAGTCCAAAAAAACTTAATATAGGGTAAATAGTATAATAAAATAAAACTAGACTTTATATTTAATGGTTTTGAGTTTGATTATTTTTACAGCGTTACTTCATAAACGCGCCCGATTGTTGAAGATTATTTATTAACTAAGACCTGTTGAATTGTCCCCTAATGCTATCATTTTAATTATGCACCTAATTATCAGGCTTGTTGTTGAGAGAGATTTTGAAAAATTAAAAACGCCTATCTAGCAAGATAGACGTAAAGTATAACAAGCTTTAAAGAGGCTGATAACTCGCCTCACGCGTTTTTACTTTCACACTAATTTTTGTAATATAATCTTTTTCCTCTTTTGCTGCAATCGAGTGCAGTAAATATTCCTCATAAATATCACCATCTAACGCTAACTGCTCCTGTTCTAAATAAGCGAGTAGCGTATTATAAGTCTCAGTCTGTGAGATTTCATCATAAGGTCCTTGATGATAAATGACCGCGTAGTGTCCAGCTGGTTTCATTCTTGCTGACGGGTCATCTAGGCGACAAAATAGGTAGCTTACGCCTTCAAACTTCTTATTTAAAAAATCTTCTTTTGTATACACAGTACCGTATGCGGCTGTACTTTTAATCCCAAGCTTTTTTAAAAATGGCGTAGTTTGCTCGTAAAGTTCCCCCATTGATAACGACGACCAATCTATTTTCTCGTCGCTATACACAACAGGTTCGGCTGGTAATTGCTTCATCAATACTTCTCCAAATGATACTTCTTCCATCTCTTTTGTCAGGGCAACCGTTCGTTCTAGGAAAAACTGAATATCTTGTAACTTTTGAATTTCCATTGCCGCTTTTTCTTGCTGTTCCATTGCTAATTGTTGTAACGCTTGTACGTTAGGCGCGTCAAAATACGTTTTGAGTTCTTTAATCGGTACCTCAACTGCACGAAGCGATTGAATCGCTACAAATTGATCGAACTGCTCAAATGTGTAGTAGCGATAGCCATTATCAAAGGTGCCTGCAGGCTTAAATAAATCGATTTTATCGTAATAAAGCAATGTATCTTTATTGATTTCAAGTAACTTGGCAAATTCGCCTGTCAAATATGTTTTTTCGAATGTATTTTTCATCTCTTTTCACTTCTTTCTTTACTCTGGAGTTACTCCATACCTTACACTATTCCTTGCGAACATAACACGAAAACATAAATGAGACAAGCAATTACTAAGGTGTTGAACGTACTTAGGTTGATGAGGAAGAGTGCCATGGGGTATATTGATCAATTAATTGAAAACTACGGGTACGCAGCGGTTTTTATTGTGCTTGCCCTCGGGTTATTTAGCCTTCCGATTCCCGATGAAGTGATGGTACTATTTGTTGGCTATTTCACGAAAATCGGGCTGTTACATTATAGTTTTTCTTTCTTAGCTGTTTTTAGTGGGTCACTGATAGGCATGCTTGTTAGTTATGAAATAGGCAAAAGAATCGGTAGTCCACTACTAATTTGGCCTGGTAATGGTTTGGTTTCTCACTGAAATGGCGTAATAAGGCAGAACGCTGGATTCAAAAATACGGATCCCCGGCCATTATCGTCAGCTATTTTGTTCCTGGCATGCACCATGTTACGGGGTACTTTTGTGGCATTTCACATATGCCTCTAAAATCGTACATGCTATATGCTGGGGTGAGTGCTTTACTTTGGAGTCTACTATTTTTAACAATCGGACGAATATTTTACTCAGTTTAAGAGAAAGGTGTTTTAGAGATGACAAAACAAAATGAACAAATTACGATAGCCCCTGTACCGCAGGAAGAGCTAGCAATATTTAAGGAAGAATTACAAGAGGCATTTATGAAAGGGTTACAAGATAGTTTTCAAGAAGCAGAGGATCCAACAGAAATGGGACCAATCCCATCCGATGAGGATTTCGAGCATTCACTTACTGCAAAAGATTCGGTTGTGCGTCAAATTGTACTAAATGGCGAAAGAATCGGTGGCATCGTATTAAAAATTAATCCCGACACACAGCGAAACGAAGTGGACTTCTTGTATACAAAGGCTAATGCACACGGCAAAGGTCTTGGTACAAAGGCATGGGAAGCGATAGAAGCAGCTTTCCCAAAGACGAAGGTTTGGGAGCTACATACACCGTATTTTGAAAAGCGGAACATCCATTTTTATGTGAATAAATGTGGCTTTAAAATTGTGGAGTTTTATCACCGAGGCAATCCAGGACCGAGTATTGAAGGAGAAGAGCCTGAATCTGATGCAGATTATGAGTTTTTCCGTTTTGAAAAGGTCATGACAAAAGAAAGCAGTGAAGCGTAATGCAAGGAAAGGTCTCACAGCTTTGGGCATTGATGAATCGCAGTCAAATGGCGAAGGGGCAATTAGTCTTTTTATTTTTCATTAGTTTAGTGGAGGTTGCAGCTGGGCTTGCTGTCCCCCTGTTAACGATGAAGCTCATTAATCAAATTTCAGATGCGGGTTTTGCCGTAACATCACTCTTGCCAGTCATTGCGATTTTAATTGTGCAAGCGATGTTAAGTGCCATTGCGTTTTATCTGATGCGCCGTTTAGGTGAAAAGGTTGTCGCGAATTTAAGGACAGAAGTATGGGAACATATGCTACATTTACGTTTATCGTATTATGATGCGCATGAATCAGGCGAAACGATGAGCCGCATTACGCAGGATACAAATGTCGTGAAGGAGTTTGTGACCGAGCAGCTCGTGTCCTTTGTGTCAGGACTATTTGCGATCCTCGGTGCCGTTGTTGTTTTACTATGGATTGACTGGAAAATGACATTGCTACTCCTGATTGCTGTGCCACTGACAATTTTTGTGACGTATCCATTAGGCGAAAAAATGTATGCCATCTCAGTAGAAAATCAGGATGAGCTAGCAGGCTTTGGCGGACGATTAGGACGTATTTTATCGAATATTCGTCTTGTGAAAGCGTCGCAAACGGAGCAGCAGGAGCTAGCAGGCGGTAAAAAGCAAATTCAGCAGCTGTACAAGTACGGTTTAAAGGAAGCGAAGATTGTTGCGATTCTTTCACCACTGATGACGCTACTCATGATGGTCGTATTGATTGCGATTTTCGGCTATGGCGGCTCACAGGTAGCAACAGGAGCAATCACTTCAGGCGAGCTTGTTGCCATTATGATTTATTTAGTGCAAATTATTATGCCATTTACACAAATGGCGACGTTCTTTACCAATTTACAAAAAACACTTGGTGCGACAGAGCGTATTGTTGAAGCACTCAATGTGAAGCGTGAAGTACAAGACGGGAAACCAGTATCTGCTACACCACTACCTATCCACTTCCAAAACGTATCGTTTAAATATAATGAAAAGTATGTATTAAATGACATGACATTTACGTTAGAACCGAATGAAACGACCGCCTTTGTCAGCCGAAGTGGTGGTGGGAAAACGACGATGTTCTCCCTTATTGAACGATTTTATGACGTGACATCAGGTGCGATACTGTATGGTAACGAAAACATTGAGCAATTTAACTTAACAGAGTGGCGTGGGCTGTTTGGCTATGTAAGTCAAAATGCACCGTTATTAAATGGAACGATTCGTGACAACGTCATGTACGGGACGAATGGAGCAAGCGAACAAGAGGTACTTGCCGCATTAAAAGCAGCCTATGCCTATGATTTTGTCATGCAGCTGGACAAACGCCTCGATACAGAGGTTGGTGAAGGAGGTATTAAGCTTTCAGGTGGTCAAAAACAGCGTATTGCGATTGCTCGTGCGATTTTACGAAGTCCGAGAATCTTATTACTTGATGAGGCGACATCGAACTTAGATAACGAATCAGAGCGTGAAGTGCAGCTTGCCCTTCAAGCGTTAACGAAAAACCGGATGACGATCATCATCGCCCATCGATTATCCACGATTACAAGTGCAGACCAAATCCTTGTCTTTGAAGAAGGACGCCTGTCAGGTCAAGGCACACATGAAGCATTACAAAAAACACATCCGTATTATCAACAACTTTGGCATAATGGTCGTTTGACTGAAGATTAGACTATAGGATGCAAAAAGGTTTCTAGTAAGTTACTTTCGTGTTCTCTTTGAAAGTAAAGACATTAAAATAACTAATGAAATGGAAGTGGGACAGAACAAAATTCCACTTCCTAAATATTAACAATTTTACATATTCAATCAGCCTCTAAATGACAACATGGCGACGCTGAAAGGCCTTAATGCGATTGTGACGACCTTCTACCGTTGCGTTTGTCCACCGACATTGATGATAGTTTACGATTTCTATGTTCCAATTGCGCATCGTTTTTAAGGTGCTACCAACAGCAGGGTGGTCCATCTTTTCGCCTTGCTCACACCAACGCTCAATCCCAGTTTGGCAGCACTAAAGTTAGGCGAGCAGTCATTGCTTCCTTCCATTCACATACGCTGCGAAGCAGCGGGGAGAAGGTTAGTAGCGTCTCCAGTCGGGTACGGCTCTCCTCTACCAGCGATTCTGCAGGCGGATTGAGTAAGCGATGGTGGGCTTTTAGGTAAGTCCTTGCCCGTGGCAATAGCGTAGACTGAACGGTTTTCCCATGCTGTTCGCTCAGGCTTAAGATACTGATGCCTAATTTTCAAAAACGAAATTATGCAAAATGCTCATGTAAAAAGGTGTCCCCCAGCCATTTGCTACAGGCCAGAGAACACCTTTTACTCAACTTTATATCCCTCACCACTTTTGCTCTAACGCTTTGCCCTCGGGTCCAATACATCCCGCAGCCCATCACCCATCAGATTAAAGCCTAATACGGTCAGCATGATAGATATCCCCGGAAAAATAACTGTCCACGGCGCGTTCTGGATATATTGCCGCGAATCGGACAACATTTTACCCCACTCTGGCTCAGGAGGTTGTGCACCCAAGCCTAGAAATCCAAGCGCTGCCGCTTCAATGATAGCCGTTCCGATCCCCAACGTTCCCTGTACGATGATTGGTGTCAGGCTGTTAGGCAAAATATAACGGAGGATGATTCGTGTATTATTGGCTCCAAGCGCTCTAGCAGAAGTGATATACTCCTCTGTTTTGACACTCAGCACCTTAGAGCGAACTAACCTTCCATACGTTGGCACATTGACAATGGCAATGGCGTACAACGCATTTTCCAATGAAGGCCCTAGAATGGCCACAATAGCAATGGCCAGCAAAATCCCCGGAAATGCCAGTAAAATGTCGAATAGCCGCGAGATGGCCATATCTGCCCATTTTCCGTAAAATCCTGCGATTAAACCTAAGGCGGTTCCTACAATCATTGAACCAATAACGGACAAGAAACCGACCCACAACGAGATTCTGGCTCCATACAGGGTACGAGTCAGTAAATCTCGACCGAGATCATCCGTACCGAACCAATGCTCCGCAGAAGGAGGCTGCAAACGGCTCACCAAATTTTGCTCTTTATAGTCAAAAGGAGCAATCCACGGCGCGATCAAAGCAATGATGACAAAGAAGATAATAATGCTCAGGCCGACGAGCGCCATTTTATTGTGACGGAAAGCCCTCCATGCGTCTCTCCAAGGACCAGTCACGACAGGCAAATGCGCCAATGTACTGCGTGTCGTCGGTATGTTGTTGGGTTCCATTGAAAATTGTGACATCGGACAAGCTCCCCCTTGAACAATTGGCGACTTGATTACTGATAACGGATACGCCGATCGAGAACCGCGTACAGCAAATCGACAATCAGATTAATGATGACGAACAGAAACGCTATGATCAGAATTCCGCTTTGAATAACCGGATAGTCACGCGAGCTGATCGCTTCAAAAATGTACCGCCCGATGCCGGGCCAGGCAAAAATGGTTTCTGTCAGTACCGCGCCTCCCAGTAGTGATCCCGTCTGAAGACCGATGACAGTAAGCACAGGGATCGCAGCATTTTTAAGCGCATGTTTGTACACGACTTGAAAAGATGCCAGCCCCTTCGCCCGAGCCGTACGGATATAGTCCGCATCCATAACCTCCAGCATACTGGAACGGGTAATGCGCGCAATGACCGCCATTGGAATCGTTCCCAGTGCGATACTGGGTAGGATCAAATGCTTGATAACGGTCCACACCTGATCCATACGTCCACCTATGAACGCATCAATCACGGCTAAATGTGTCACAGCTTCCACCGGATCACGGGAATTCATGCGTCCGATGGAAGGAAGCCAATGCAGCTTATTTGCAAAAATCCATTGCTCCATCAAGCCCAGCCAAAAAATCGGCATCGATACTCCGACCAGTGCAATGACCATGCTGACATAGTCAAACCAGGAATTTCGCTTCCAGGCACTCACGATGCCAGCGTTCATTCCAACTACTATGGCAAAAAACATGCTCGCTACTGTCAACTCCAGCGTAGCCGCCAGATAAGGAAGCATTTCCCGGGCAATCGGCTGTCTGGTGCGAATGGAATCACCCAAGTCTCCATGTGCCAGTTCACTCAAATAGGTTCCATATTGCTGAAACCACGGCTTATCCAGTCCCAATTGCTCACGTAGCGCCTGCTTGGACTGTTCCGTAGCTTTATCTCCTAGTATGGTTTCCGCCGGATCACCCGGAATAGCATGAATAATCGAAAATACGATAAGCGTCATGCCTAGTAATACAGGAATCAATATGGCCAGTCTTTTTACAATATATGAGTTCATATCCTATTCACCGCCTGCTTGCGTTTGGGCTATTCAAAATAAATATTTCCGTACGCTTCCATACCTGCCGGAGAAGGTACAAAACCCTTGAGGTTCGCTTTACCTGCCATCAACGGTGTGCTGTGAACCAAGGGAATCCACGGTGCATCCTGTTTAATAATCACTTGTGCTTGTTTATACAGTTCCCCACGCTTGTCCTGATCGACCTCAACCTGCGCCTTCACCAATACTTTATGGAGTTCCTCATTCACATAAAAACTACGGTTATTGCCTGGAATCGTATCCTTGTCCAGCAATGTATAAAGGAAATTATCCGGGTCACCATTGTCCCCGTTCCATCCCAGCATGTACAGATCATCCTTCTCTCCTGCTTTAAGATCATCCAGATACGTAGCCCATTCTGGAGATTGGATGTTGACTTTGACGCCTATTTTTTCAAAATCGGCTTGAATGGCCTCGGCCACCTTTTTGCCGTCAGGCATATAAGGACGAGATACGGGCATTGCATAGAAGGTTAACGGCTCGGGAAGCCCGTTAGGAAAGCCTGCTTCCGCCAGTAAAGATTTAGCCTTATCCAGATCATAGGCGTAGTCCTGAATACTATCGTTGTACCCCCATAACGTAGGTGGCATCGGATTGACCGCAGGCTTAGCCTGCCCTGCAAACAATGCATCAATAATGGCCTGTTTGTTCACTGCGTGATTCAGCGCCTGGCGCACCTTGGGATTATTGAATGTTTTTTTCTTTAAATTAAATCCAATGTACGCCACATTAAAGGAGGGACGTTCAATTTTCACCAATTCGCTATTACCGTCTAGCTGCTTTGCATCATCCGGATTCAAATCCTCCATCAGGTCAATTTCTCCATTTTGCAGAGCATTAAATCGCGCGGTATTGTCGGGTATGGAACGAACAATGATCTTTGCCAACTTCGGCTGGCCCTCTTTCCAATAGTTTGGATTCTTCTCCAGCGTGATGGTATCGTTCCGTTTCCATTCCTTAAATACAAAAGGCCCCGTGCCGACCGGATTACTCTTGAAATCAGCCTTTTTCTCCTGAATTGCCTTGGGACTTGCAATACTAAAGGATGGCATAGCGATATTTTGTAAAAACGGCGCCTGCGGCTTGTTTAGTGTAAACTGGACACTGTTCGCATCTACCGCTTTAATCTCCTTAATCACCCTACTTCCTTCAGGACCGAACATAGAATCATAATAGTCAAACGAGTCACCTTCAAATTTGTATGGACTTTTTGGATCAGCCCAGCGGTCAAAGTTAAACACAACCGCTTCAGCGTTAAAGTCACTTCCATCATGGAATTTTACACCCTGGCGCAGCTTGAACGTATAGACCAGTCCATCCGGTGATACTTCCCAGCTCTCTGCAAGTCCCGGTTGGATCTCCGTTGTGTTTTCCTTATATTCCAGCAGTGTGTCGAACACTTGCATTCCAATTTTTAGCGACTCGCTTTCAGTCACAATGGCAGGATCTAGCGCCACGGAATCTCCGCCGCGTCCATAAATAAGCGTGTCCTGCACGCCCTCTCCTGCTCCGCTTGGTGTTTTCCCTGCCTCTGGCTTTGCTCCTTCACCTGATCCCCCACAACCGGAAAGCGCCAAAACAGCTCCTAGCGCAAGCACCAGCAGAACGGTCCAGATTTTGTGTTTTGCATACTTTTTGCTCATGCAGCAAACCCCTTTCACACCTTATATATTGTTAATTCGTTGATACCGGATGAATGTCAATTCTTGAATTGACATGACAAGCTTGTCCTCAAGCTGTAATCCCAGGTTCCGAGTTCATCAAATAGGTGTAGTAGGACAGAAGTGTTCATAATCTAGTGGTGTAAGAGATGCTGTAGGGTAATAAATAAATGTGATGTGATAAAGAGAAAGAGGAGTATGTCAGGTCGTGGTGAAAGTGTGACATATACTCACAAACAGTGAATATTATGCTCAAACAAAGTTGATTATTGGATACTTTACTATAAAATCTGGAAGACGACAAGGGGGTTTTTCATACATTACGATATGTTTTTATACATCATGTCAATTAATATTACAAACCAACTTACACGATCATACCAAACATATATTCCTGCTGGGGGTCTTTAACCTCCAAGCAGGAGCATGATCTTACCTCAAAAATGTATTCAGCACCAAACCTACATCCTTAATATCCTAATTCCCAGGTATGTTCTGAAATAAACAAACATACAAGAGCTTTTACCGCTTGATTTGGCTGGTAGACATGCTGCATTTCCACCCAATGATTCACACTTTTAAAACGTTCTAGTTCAGCTTATGTAGAAATCATGAAGAACATCACTTTACAATAAGTGCAGGCGGTTGCCTTTGAACCGCCTGTCTATTTACGTTTCAGGCGTATGGATTAGTTTTCATGAAAATAATCCCTTTTTCGCATAAAATTTATAAAAGATCATTTGGTCGTTTTAAACACACCCAGACGGTTCAGTACGACCAGTAAGCGATAAAAATCGTAACTGCTTGGCAGTTTCGCATCCACAATCGGGCTTGCTGGATGAAATGCAACAGCGGCAGCCATTGCTTCCTTCGCCCAGGTCGGTACAGGCATAGTCTGATGCGCCTCCAGCTCAGCTACCCGCTGATCCACTTTTTTAATATAAGCGCTTTGTTCATTCAACGTCTGCTTGAGCACATCTTTGCTGTTTTCAAGAGCGGCGACCTGCTGCTGCAGGGCCTTAAATGCCGCTTTTTCCTCTGCTGTCATTGACTCATCCCCCTCTTCTCCTGCAAATGCTTGGCGTAGCTCGGCCTCTGTTCCGGCGTATACATTCAGGTCAACCGGCCCTTGAATTCCATCAACCCGTCCACTATCGCTGTATTGCCAAAAGTCCCAGTTCTTCCATGCTGTGGTGTCGCCGGGCACCCGTGTACTATAACGTGCAATCCACAGCTTATAACTGCCCAATGGCGCTTTGAAATGGGCAGCAAAAGCATTCCCTGTGTATACCATCGGCTTACAGCCGCTTACCCGTTCAAATTCCGTTACAAATGCCAACGCAACCTCATGAATCGTGGCCGAGCTAAGCCCTCCCGGATTATTTTCGTAATCCATCACCGCTGGCAAGTCCAGCGCTTTCGCCCCACCCACCTGCTCCAACACCTCGGCGAAATGCCTGGCTTCTGCTTTTGCTGCATTTACATCGGTCGCATCTACAAAATGGTACGCTCCCAGTAAGAGCCCGGCTGCCTTGATCCCTTTTGCATTCGTGATAAATGTCGGATCGACGTAACGCTGTCCTTGACTCGCTTTAATAAAGGCAAACGATTTACCATCGGCTCGTACACGCTTCCAATCAATCGTTCCCTGATATCGGGACACGTCAATGCCTTCGGTAGCATTAGGGCTACGACTTTGCATAAGGCGCTCCCTCCCTGTCATTATAATGTTGTAGCACTCTGTCTCTGTTATATATGCTTGGACCATCCATACGGTCTGGGCTTTTCCACTTTTACACCGAAAAAAGGGCAAAAAGGTAGTCAGCCTATTTGGGTGGTGGTCACTGGTGGCACTTTATGAAACTTTATTCTCTTTGTCGGAAGGGTCGGTTGACTTTATTTTTTCTCCACTTGACTTGGACTCAAAAATAGCTACCGCATTCCGTAAAATATCCGGCATCGGCACTCCCATTCTGCCCACATTTTCAATAATGGACAACAGCTCGTTCGCTAAATAAAAGAAAACGACGGCATCCCGGAAGTAATGTGCATCCCCGAGAATACCGTCGATTAGGTGAGCTACCGTAATGAGCAAAAACACGGTAACCTTGCGAAAAATACCGTAATACCCCTGGCGGCTTTTTAGCTCCCCATTAATCCAGGCCGCTGCCCATCCGGTGAAAAAGTCGATCACGACCATCCACCACAGCAACGTCAACATTGTGGTCCACCCCCCGAAAAAATAACCGATCAAGGTCCCCGTGGAAAGCCCCAGCCAAATCTGATCGATCTTTTCATGCATATTTGTTCCCCCTTTTGAACCTAGGTGTAAAGTGAATGCCCTTGGACTAATCCAAGGGCATTTAAACAATTATTTTTGTTTTGTTCTCTATACTGTTTTTTTACGGAAAATAGAGTTATACCATTTGACTGTTTCTTCCTGTTCATTTGAAACATCGGTTGATGATGAATTATCTACGTTGCCCGCTACTAGATCAGAACGCTTGGATAGAATAATCTTCATTACTTGTTCACGTTGCTTTTCATCTAAAGCGTAGCTCCCCAAAATCGTTGCTATATCGCCCTCTCTTCGCTCATAGCGGGTGATGCAAGCATGAGCACAAATACGCATTTGAGCCTCTGTTAAAGTGGCCATAGTTATGACTTCACCTCTTTTATATAAAAATTTCTGCAATAAATAATAGTCAGTACACATTATTTTGCTGTACTACCAAGCATGAGCTGGGTCAGCGTCACTTCGAGATCTGCAATACGCTGCTTCAGTTGATCTGTCTCACTCGGCTGTTGCTCTGCTTTTTGTGTCGTCAGTTCCTTAATTGCTTCCTCACTCAATCCTTCACTCCAGAACGTCGCCGGGTCTCTTCGTTCTGGAGCTGTAAATGTCTGAGCAAAATACACAGGTTCATCCCCACGTTCGTTTTCAGGCTTGTTTTGCCATTCACCATGCAGCTTCTGAAACGTTGCATGAGCCTCTTTGCTAAGTTGCTCGTATGCGTTTTGTGCTTCTAACAGTTTTTCTGCGTATACTGCTTCATAGGTCAGCCAACCTTGGATGTCAAAACGAGGATGGTATAGACCAGGTGGTACTGAAATCCCTACTGTATAACCAGCAGGGATGCTTTCTGAACTTGTTACATCTGTGGTACTAGAGCTACTGTCAGCAAGCCGATGGGTGTCTAGTTGTTGGTTTGTATCAGATTCAGATTGCGTAGGCGAAGATAGAGTGTAAAAAGGGACGATACCTGAAAAGGTGTCGTCCACCAGTTCGTCCTCCAGATAGAGGCCTTCTGTATTTACTTTAGGAACTACTTTCATGTTGTGACCTCCTTATTTTTCTGCAAGGAATGACAGCCCATCTAACCAGACGGTCATATAGGTTGTATTCTGCGTCTTTACCTGTCCTGCTGAATCTATCATTATTGTAGCATTGGGGGATTCGACCCCGCTCCCGTTGCTAGATCGCACTCTTATTTCTGTTAGGTTTCCAGGTCTGTATCCTACTGGCAAGGTGAACAGCAACGTTCCTGGTGCTACTACACCGCCTGTTGTGATGCCTCTAATAACGACAAGTTCGTCGTTCATTTTAAGGTACTTTACGGAAGAAGAAGACCACCCATTAAGCAATGTAGGTGTTAACCAAGCAGGATTATCCTTGTCAGCCTTCTTGTTCTCCAGCACCGACACACGCGCCGTGTTCTGCTGAACGCTATCTACCAAATCCGCAAGTAGCGTTTTTTCGTTGGCTGCATATGAGCCTATAAACGGCACGACTGGCGAACGGTCAAGCATAAGGTACGTAGCGGTGTATGTTGCCGCTTGGTCGTAGTTGCTTGTGTATATTATAGCCATCTGTTTACCATAAGCCGACGCAAAACTGATAAGACTGAACCTATTATCAACGACATTTCCACGGTATACAGCCAGTATCTTTTCTGTCATTTTAGACAGATTCGAACCCGGTAAGGCAGCATTATTTATTTGGTAGTTGCCGTTACTCTCAAATACCGGATTAGCCCGTTCACGCAACACAATCCCTGTGCCTACTTCAACCTGATTGTCTCCCTCAGTAAAGGAAAGTTGACCCTCTGATATGATAGGCTCCACGGTAGGCGTTGCAAGTTGATATACAAGTTGATACGGCGTATACCCTGCATAGGATTGTTGCGGTACGGATTGGGTAAAGTTAGGTGCGCCTACACGCTGAACCCAATACTTAGTGCCTGTACCGTTCCACGTTGCCGTGGTCATGGTTTGAGCATTCGCAGGAGTGATGGTGTTAGCATCGTACGCCTTGTACCCGTAAAAGTATGCTTTGATGTCATTCTGGTCCGGGCCGTAGCTGTCTGCCCATCCACTATCGGCAAGTGGGATGCCTAGGTAAATTTCTCCGGCTGCTGTGACTGCGTTTGAATCGGGTGTATTGCCCGTACTGCCTTGTGGCAATATCTTACCGTCGAACTTTGTACCAATGCCGCTACCCGCTACCGCTCCAGCCGACAGCCCCGACACTTTAACCTGTCTATTCCCGTTAGTAGCGCCGCCTTCGCCTTGTACCCATGCTAAACTCCCGTCTAACGTAACCCCATGCCACTTCTTGGACTTGAAGTATTGACCATCACGTTCAAACACTGTATCCGCATTAGCCCCCGTAACTGGGTCGGCGTACAGGTCTGTTTGCAACGCTAACATTGAGTCTTCGCGTGGTTTGAATGGTTTGGCTGCGCTGCCGATGTTGATAGAAACATCACGGAATACCGCCGTACCTGTTGCGGCAATATCAAGACCTACAATCACCTGTAAATATGACGTGTTGGCTGGCGTTGTGAAACTCTTAACCATTGTTTTTGTTCCGTTGGATGTGGCAAACGGACCAGTTGTGAAGTCCGCTAACACTTCCCCATTCTTTCCCATGGCTTGTAAGTTCCAGTATGCCCCTGATCCAATAGTACCGCCTATGTTAGACACATCAACCGTGACCGATAATGTATAGTCTGTTGCTGGTACCGCATTGACTTTATACCCCAGTGTATTAAAGCCAGACAGCCCCGTCGATTTATCTAGCCGCACCTGATTAGGACCTATAGTTGTTGCCGTTCCCGCCTGCGCAACGGTGGACCATTCATAAAAGCTCGGCAATAGGTTTTCCCCGTACCGTATCGCATATGGATTACGAACGGGCATTAAACTGTCAACATAGGGCCATTTGGCTGCTGCTTGTGCTGGCGTATAACTTGCAGCTGCTGTGTAGTCTGCCTCGCTGATCTCGTATACGCGCACACTGTCCATATTAAACGTATTGCCGCTTGCACCCGTGCCTGTGACTGTAACAATGTGAAAATAGTCCTTCGTCGTGAACCGTACAACAGACGGAGCAAAAACAGAGGCAGAAGTTACCTCGTTACCCACAGCACCAGCAATACCATTTATTGATATCGCCACCTTGCTGGTATTACCACTTTTCACGTCCGCTATTGCGATATATTTTCGTCCAGGTGTGGTCAAAAAACTTGCAGACGCAGTTGCAGACGCACTACCCAGCGTAATTTTAAATGAACTGCTGCCGTTGGTTTTGCTGTTAGAGTCTATTGCAATAGCTACGTTTGAGGACCATTCGCTCACTGTCTCGCAGCTACCCATCCGTCCCAACAAATTCACCAACGTACGCCCGCTCAGCCCCGTCAGCGAAAATGGCGCAGCCTTTTCCGTATGAACCATCTGCACCCCGGGTTCGAGAGTTACCGTCTTACGCTCTGTCGTATCCAAACGCTTCTTGATCGCATTCACACCATCATTCACGTCACCAGCAAATTCATCAACAGCCCGCCAGTTTTGGTCCAAATACTTCTCCAAATCAAAATACGTGGTTTTGGGCGATGTGCGGTCAATTTGATTTAAACCAAGATTCGGTGTTTTTTCACTTGCCATGTTATGCGCCACCTCCTAAATATCTATCCTGTGTTGTATGTTCATTTTCATAGAGGGTCATAGACTCCACTTCGGCAATGGTCAGGTAGCGTAGTTTGTACTCCACTGCCATGTGGGCGGGCTTGATCTCCTCGATGGCTGCTTTAAGATCATCTACGTTGGGTGGAATCCCGATGGTATCTATAAATTTGACCGTAAATCCCCATTCGGCAGGGTGAAAAATAACATCTACCGTACCTCCGTCATACGCCTCTGCTACATTTTTGACAAGCCGACCGGAAAAAGTTCCTGCCCCTCGCAGCTTCGACTCCACCACCGCACGCCGTTGGTCCAATGGCTTCGCCAGATCGGTTTCAATCCCCAACTCCATTTCCCAGCGTTCCAACCCCCATGTGGCGGTACGTACAAAAAACTGTCCCACCGTTGCATCCATTGCAAGATACAAGGCGTCCAATTCGCTTCCTTTAGCATCCATATCGGAACGCATCACGCGTGAGGTTTCGTAATAGGAAGGCAAATAGGAAAGCAGCTCACGTCCTCGCTCGCTGCTCATTTGGCCCACTGTATCTTCCGCTATCGTTACTCGATTAACCAAAGTGCCACTACGGTTTGCATGTTTTCCCTGGTCTGGGTTATTCAATAAATCGCCAAAACTGTTCGTTCCATTGTTACTCACTGACGCTCACCGTCCCCAGCACGGCTACCTGGCCTGAGCCAATCTCAATATTCTGATTGCTCTGTCCATTGATTTTCAGTTCAGAGAAATCAATAATAATCGGAATATCGAGCAAAACAGCAGAAATCCGGGTATACCGTACCAACGGGTCTTCCTTGTAAAAGGCAAGCTGCTTCAAATACGTCCGCACACCGCTCTCGATGAGCTTTTTGATTTCATCCAGTGTGGACGGCTTCTCTTTGGTACGCTGTACCTTGACTGAGATGTTAATCTCCACTTCTGCTGCTGGCATGATCGTCACCACAGGGCCCGCTGGCGCCAGTCCTTCTCCTTGTCCATCCTGCGTCGGATCGATGTACTTCTGCACCGCAGCGACGATATCTGGGCTGGCTGCGCGTTTATCCGTATCCAGCACATATAACCCCACTGTTCCCGGTCCTTTCCAGAGCGGAACTACTTCCACGCCACCCACTCCAGCAATCTCATTCGCCCACTGAGTATACTGCGCCTTGTTGCCGCTTGTGCCCTGGTTCCGCACCTTGGCATAAAAACGCTCCAGCAATAGCTGGTCGCTCTCAACGTCTGTACCGCTTTTGGTTTCCTCCGTATTGATCACAGAGGCAACCCCGCTAATCGGAGTGGCCATCACCTGGATGACGCCCGCAGGTACATTACCGCTGCGCCCGGGGTTGACCGCCCGAATAGCCGCTTCCCCGGCACCTTGTTCATCCAGCGTGACCGAAGCCGTGGTCGCATACTCAATAGAAGCTTCCCCGGATACATCATCTGCCGGGGTCGCCACCAAGGTTCCCGCCGGGACAGTCGTTCCCGCTGTGCCCGTGAACGTAACCATACCTGAGGCCGCAACCGCTTCTCGCCGTGTCACCCCATGCTCTGCTGTCCGCAAATCCAGCTCCGGCGAACGAAAATCCGGGTTGTCGCTGGCTGCTGTGCTGGCAAAGCCCCGACGCAGCAGCTCCTGCGCCCAGATCGCCGCTTCCGAGAGCATGAATGCCACCGGCGCCTGCGCATCCCAAATAAAAGAGCCCTCGGACTTATCAATATCCGAAGGCACTTTTTCCAGCATTCGATTTAAAATTTCCTCTTCCGTCTGGTCTACCAAATATTCCGGCAAGTCTGCCATTAGATCACCACACTTTCCACAATTTCCGTTTCATCCCGCACGTTCGTAATCTGGCAGCTAAAATGGCACGCCTCGCCTTCCCAGCGAAACGTGAACTGATCCACACTAGCCGTACGTGCATCTGCTAGTAGCGCCTCTGTGACCATGCGTTTAATTTCACTTTCCTGCACACCGTGCCCATAGCTGCTGCCAATGAGCTCCTCCAGCTCACTCCCATAGTCAGGTGAATAGATCACATGCCGGTAGCGAGGAGTGCGAATCGCTTTTTCACACCACTGTACCCACGCTTCTTTCTCCCCTGTAGTCACGATTTTACGACTAGGGCTCATAACAAACTCGCCGGCTTCAAAATCAAACCTCCAGCTTCGCCCAAATACTGCACGGTTATCCTCCAGTATATCCGGGTCGGTCATATCCCTGTCTGTCCAGATCATATCATCTGTTTCGGGAAATAAATTAGCCACGTCCACTCACCACCTTGCACACGACCACCACATCATTGCCGCTATTCACCCGAACCGCCAGTACACGATCTCCAGGCTTGAGTCCTTCGTTCAAACTGAGATTCACATCCTCCAGCTCGTCTTCCCCGATATAAAAGGAAGTTTTCAGCTCTTTACCTTCCCAATTTTCTGATTCCACTGCGGTTGAGGTACCTTTGTACATATGGCGTGGTACAGATAGCAGTCCCGGCAGCTCCGCGACCAGATAATCCTGAAGCTCATGTTTAAAATCGTCCAGCTTGAGTCCCGTGGAGGTGATCGTGCCTAGTACCGCGCCCACTCCACTCAGCGCTTGCTTGGTGTGCTTATGAAATGAAGATTGCAGCGCAGTAGCCAAATGCCCGTAGGGGTCCTTATTCAAGGTAAAACCTCCTTTTTACATCGTCATACGTTCCGAGCTCCAGCGACATACTGCCGGGGTTGCCCAATTCCCTGCTCACTGAAATGACCAGTAGCTTTATGGAACCTAGCATCACTGCGTCTCCTGCTCGAATCGTGTTCATATCTGGTGCATTTACCGATATCGTTTGCTGTATGCCTCTCAGCTTACTTTTAGCCAGCTCACGGGCTGCTGCACCGGACTTGACCTCGTCATCCTGCACGATCACCTGAAGTGTCCCATATTTGGCAATGTCCTTTTCCTCAAGCGCCATCACCTTGGAAGGAACCTCATTACCTGTTTCACTAGCCGCCGTAGCCAGCACTTTCACCCTCGTAGCTGCACCTTCCAGCGTGCGGGACTGTGTCGTATCAGTCACTCTCTCCAAAACATACACGTCTTTGTTCGTTCCTAGCTCGTACAGATCCAACCCGGAAGAAATCATCCGCGGATGATACAGCTTTCCCCCCGCCTTTGCCGTTTCGCGCAGATCTCCCAGCATCATAGAATAGATGGACTGTGTGCGGTATACGGCGCGTCCCAGCGTTTTTTTCGTATCTGGCAATGAAGCGATTTTCAACTTCCAGTCCCTAGCATACTTCTGAAAACGCTGAGTAGCCGTCTGCTTGGCAGGGAGTAAATATTCATCCTCTGACTTGTCCAAATACACTGTACGGTCATACAACGTCAGCGTCATGCGTTTAAGCCCGTTGTTAGATGTTTCTACTTCCCAAATCACGGCAGGGGACAACAAGGGAACATAATCTTTTTTACCATAAGGAATCCCGCTAACCCGAATGGACATCCCAGGGGAAATAGCGGGCATATCCGACGTAACGACTAGATTGACGGTTCCCTGATAGGCGATTTGTTCCAGCGAGTCCCTCAAATTAATGTTCTCCACAAGCGGCGACAAATCATATTTATCCTGTAAAATGACTTTATAGCTCATGACAACACCAGCTTTTGCCCCGGTTTAATTGCATTCGGATTTTGCCCAATAACCTTTTTGTTAAGCTGATAAATACGACTCCATTGCGAGCTATCCCCCAATTCGAGCTTGGCAATTTTGGACAAGGAATCCCCGAACTTAACCGTATATATTTTTTTCTTTTCTTTCATATCTGTGCGGGGCTTTTTGTTAACCGTAGCCGCCTTACTTCCTGTGCCACCAGCTTTTTTGGCAACTTTCATATCACTCCAGGTCCGCAGTGACAGATCAAAATTCACATCTCCATACTCGCCGCCGCGAAAGATCGAATTATGAGATGCCACAATTACTGGCACATTCACGGCTGTCTCCGTAATAATAAAACGTAGCGGGTTCTTAGATAACAAAAAGCCATTCAACGTGTTCATGGCCTCCTGCGGATCAGGAATATCTTTGTATGTGCAATACGCTGGATTGTATTCTTTCGGAAAAAAAGAAGAGAAGGAAATTTCCTTCACCTTCTCCCCTTGCGGGAAGTCAAACTCCCCATAGGATAAAATCGTCGTTGTATCAAACCCTTTTTGCCGTGAGATCGTCACTTCCTCAGGATTTACCGGAAACTGAAACTTTTTTCCTTTACCATCCGTCAAACTAAATTCCATCTCTTTCCTCCCTCCCCATTACTCCCATCTACTGTATTACTTAGCTACAGCGCCTACAGGCTTGGTGTTCTGCGTTGCACGCAGAATTTCAGCTTTGAGACGGTGGCCAATTTGCATAATAAGCCCATCCACATCCAGCTTGTTCTCATGTACAGTGACCTGTACAGCCCCCGCAGGAAGATTGAATTGGTTGGTGGTTTCCGTTTTAAAATCCTTCAAAAAGCCAGACAGTGTTCCCATTTGTTCAGGACTGATCTGTACTACTTGAGGTGTCGGATTACCATTACCTTTGCCTTTAGCTTTGGCTCCATTATTCGCATGAGCCGCAGTATTCAGTAGTGGGTTGGGATTGACTCCCTGGTTAGCTATAGCCATCGGTCCATAAGGATTAGGGACACCTTTTGCACCTGGTTGCTGAGGTCCATACATCACTTGAGAGCCGGGTGGTAACCCCGGAAATGGTGGCATAGGTGTTAACGGTTTGGTAGCCACAGCTACAGCAGGTTGAGGTGGTATAGCAGGTTTAGGTACTTCAGGCGGCTTAGCTGGGGCTTTCTTAGGTTCATCTTTTTTACCAAAAGAGAAGAAGTTAGAGATGCTATCACCAAAGGCTTCGCTCTTCTCAGAAAGCCATCCGGTTACTTTGGATGCCTTTTCCTTTATTTCAGAGCCATGGTCTGAAATCCAACCGCCCACTTTGCCCCCTAAAAAGTCACCTGCTAAACCGCCCACATATGAGCCAACAGCAGTGCCGACACCTGGAAGCAAAAATGTTCCAATTGCTCCGCCTACCGTACTCCCAACCGCCCCACCTACGGTGGAACCAATCGCTTGTGCGCGTTCCTTGCCCGGAGCTGCTGTAGCTATGCTTGCTGCATCTGCCAGAACCCCCAAAGGCCCACTAATGAACTTTTTGCTTACGCCCAGGCCCTTACTCACTTTTTCAACTAATCCGCTATCGCTCACCATATCTAGGACAGAAGAAGCATCTATATCTGTTCCACCCGTTAGCAAGTCGCCTGCAAAGCTAAGAATACCACCCGACTTGGAAGAGCGGCGATTACCAGGATTTCTCGGATGATTTCTTGGGCTTGGAACCCTTCGGGCAGGGTTAATCCGAGGATTGGATTCTGCTGAACCTCCAGCGTTTTGTCGTCCGCTTCTGTTTCCTTGTATCGAGTTCCGATCTCTAATATTAATTCTTGCTATCTCTCCGGCTCTTGAATTAAAATCTCTTTGACTACTCGAAGACCGACGACTACCGCCTCTATTACCAGATCTTCTACCCCCTGAACGTTTGTTCCTTCTTCCCGGGCTACTTGCGCCGCCACCGCCAAACCCGCCAGTAGATTTATCTGAGGTAACTTGAATTAATTTCTGAATTAACTCTTTAATCTCCGAAAGGTCTTTATTGCCTGAAGCGCCTTCAGCATTTCCTTCTGCAGCATCTTCTTTCTTATCTGGAAAAAAGAATTTTTTAAGTACTCCTTTTGCTCCGCCTTCCTTCCACGTTTGTCTGGTTTCCATAAAAGCGGCGGGCATCTTTTTAAACGTTTGAAGACTTAAATCTTCACCTGTAACCCCTTTGTACACTTCCTGGACAACCTTAGCAGGTTCATTATACTTTTGCAGTGCCTCAGCCCAAGCAGGAAGTTTACTTTCCTCTTCTGCTTTAGGTTTTGTACTATTTAGTATGTTTGAACCAGTGTTGCCTCTAACTGCCTTCGTGTTGTTCTCCAACGCTGTTATAAGACCACTAATGCCGTCGATGGACACACTACTGCTACTGCTTACCTTCAAATTCACACTGCCCGAGGCATTAATAATCTGGGATTTAACCCGGTTAATCTTGTTTAACAGATTATCCAAGCCTTTGGAAGCCATATCGTTCAGCACAATTTCCGGGGCCATGCGAGTGCGGCCGATTTTCAACACACGTCCTTGAATCCGCTCAAAATAACGTTCCATTGCGCGCAATTCTCTGTTCGCCTTAATGACGTTTTTAGGATCAATCACAAGGTTCATGCGGTAATTTAATGCTTCTGCCATCTATCATGTTCACCTCCTTGTTTATGCTTTTGAAGCTGCTATGCTATCCATTTCCTGTTCGGCAAACGCCAGCAGCAGCATACGCTCACCGCGGGGAAGCCGCCAAAAGTCTCCGGGGCGGAGGTGGTGCCGGACCCACAAGTGGTACAGCATCGTCGTCATTCCCCCGGAGCCGATTAGTTTTTTAGGTCAGCAATCTCAACGCCAAAACCGGACAGCTCCAGCACCTTATCCCCTACTGCATCCAGCTCACCCGCCAGCAGCATACGGCGGACAGACTGTTCGCCACCGGACAGCTTTAAGCGGCTTGTAATACGGGGATCGCCCCAACCATTAAGGGACAAGCCTTTCACTTCCAGCTTGCCGGTAGCTTCCGAAATCAACAAGGCGTTGAACGTTTCAGTATCTACTTTTTCATCTACAGCCCCCTTCACGGTTCGGCGAATTGTGCAGCGTTCACGAATGCTGTCCACTTTGCTGGAGGTCAAACCGTGCAGTACAATTTTCATATCGAGGCGCTTGATACGTACCGTTTCCTCTGGTAGTTTTTCAGCAGCTTCAAACAGGCTGTCCAAAATTTGTTCTTCTGTCATATTCTCATTCAAGCTCATAAGTCATTCTCCCTTATTGTTCATTTGTATTTGGGGAACGGAACGCCTGACAGCATCCCATCCCCCGTTTTCCAATTTAGTTCGCTACAATCGGATCCAGCAGCTCATAGCCTTCGAAGGTGAAGGTCGTTTCTTCCTGTACTTCTTCACCTGCTGTCCAGTTGGCCAGCTGGATTTTGTCAGGAGTGCAACGAATAAGACGAATACTTTCATGTCCGAAGGCTTCTGGATCATCCAATTTAGTAATAATCTCAAAACGGTTAAAACCGCGACGAATCATATCGGATGTGACCTTGTAGCCACTCATTGTTCCCGTCCCTTTTTTGATACCACGCTTGTGCACCTTCCACTCGTTGCCCACGAGATTCAGCTCGCGTTTTTCCATTTCTACGCTAGCTTCCAGCTTATTGATATTCGTCTGCCACACCCCGTCCACATGCGCCTGACCAAACGTACCTAAAATGACTCTTGAAGCATCCAACATTTCTTTTTCCTCCTCAAAATAATCCATAATATAGTTCGGGATTTCATAAAATCCTCGTTGTTAAAAAGCTACTTCATTTCTGCCGATTGCCTGCAAAATGCTTATACACGTAAAATGCTTATTTATTGCACGTAAAATGTGCCGAACAGCTGCTCCATCACGTCGGTGAGCTTCACGTTCCATTGCAGGAACACTTGATCCGGCTCCGGTTTGATGACTGGCGCATCGCCGTAGTAAGCCGGGTCGAGAATGACATCGTAGCCATCTGCTTCGATGACATTGCTCAGCGACAGCTGTGCCAAGTATTCTTTGATTGCACCGATAAGTGCCAGACGGCCTTCCACCGTATTGTTGATTTTGCCAATGTAAGTCTCTTCAGCTGCACGCTGCAAGTCAGCGTTAATAGCGTCCATGACACGGATGGAACGAATTTTCTTCCATGCGTTGTTTTGCCCGGCAGATGGATTCACCAAGCTGTTGATCCCGCGCAGCGCTTTGACCTGACGGCCGTCGAAGAACAGCAGGAAGACACCATTACGAACAGCCTGCTCCTGCTCAGAGCGTGTCCAGCGGCGGGTTACATCCTCAAAAGGCGTAACCGCATAAGTCGCCGATTGATTCAGACGTTGGCCTGCAATCAGTCCGGCTACATAAGCAGCCGTTTGGGCAGAACTGTAGTCCGTACCTGCCAGACGTACGCCTGTACCGACGTTCACGATGCCTTCATGGTTCAGCGCCAGGGAACGTGCAGAGGCCAAGCTAACAGCCGTTTTGGACACATCATCTGCCGCAGAACCGCCGAATACAGCGATTACGCCTTTACCTTCGCCCCGGACACGCTTGATCCAGGCAGCGAAGCTTTGCAGCAATGCCAGATCAGCTGCATAATCCAGAGCCAAGACATTAAATTCCTGCCCTTCAAGTGCCTCCTGCATCGCGATGTAATCGGCATTAACCAGCTTGCTATTGCCGCTGTTGCCGCCAGTGAGGTGTACGCCGCTGACATCCACCGGAATGCCGCCGTCGCCGACAACTTCGGCCTTCACCCATACATTTTCGCTGTTCTCGTTCATCGCCTTGGCGATAGAGGCAGCCGTACCGTCACTGCCTTTGTACGTGCCGAGCAGCTTGGTTCCTTCATAGAGGCGCACCTCACGAGCTTGCTCATCACCCAAAGTTGGCTGTACAGTTACAGCAAAACCATTACCGCGGCTACCTGTGTACAAAGCCTTCAGACGCAGCACATCCGCCGGGGTCGCACCGCCGCTTTTCAGCGTCACAGATGCTTCAGCAGCTGTATCATCTGCCAAACGGTAGGCTAAGAGCTTTTTCGGACCGCCCAGCAAAGCCAGATACAGCGTCGAATACGCGGTCGCACCGTCCAGACTGTCACCCGAAAAGATTTGGCTGATTGCCGTTTCACTGCCGATCTCTACAAACTCACGTACAGGGCCCCAATTCGCCTTAACGGGCACAACGACCGTACCACGCGACCCACCTTGAATCGCTGAAGCTGCTGCTGCCTGAAAATTCATATACAAACCCGGCAATACCGGTTTATTCGTGTTTTCCCATGTTCCGCCTGCCATAATTAGTCCACCTTCGCTTTCATAAATTGTTCGATTTTAGTGTGTGCTTCTGCTACCGTAAACAGCTTGTCCTGTGTGCCAAAAAAGGCGCCTGCCAGCACTTCTTCTTTCACGGAAAACAATGGTTCTGCGTGCTCTTTTAGCTCCTCCAGCGTATAGCGAGGGCCACTTGCTTCTTGCCCGGCATATACCGGGGCCTTCTCATGGTTTTCCAAGGTCACTCGGACCACCTCATTTCAAAATAGGATGAATTTCCACTCTGCGAATCAACGCCGCTTCCTCAGCCGGACGCATACGCCGCTGTACTAACATCAGCCGAAGCTGACCATCTAAAATGGCATCTGCCTGCAAATCGGCTGAAGCTTCAGCTGTAGACATATAACGGCCCTTGTCCTGATCCAGAGGAAGCTGGATTTGAGCGGCAAAGCCCTCGATCAGTGCGAAAGCTGCGCGGTTTTCCTCGGTGGTGTCCGGGGCGGTAATATGCCCGATGAACCGTTTGCGCAGCTCATACATGGAGGCTCCCGCCATCCTAGTTTCGCAGCCGCTCATCCGCCATAGTACCGCTTGCCGCCCCGGCTGTGCGGGCCATGCGTCGGCGTATACCGACCACGTTTCACCCAGTTGCTTCTGCGTCCAGCGGACCAGCGCGGCCAGCCACTCTTCCGGCTGTGTAGCACCGCTTGCTGGAACGGCCAAACCACCTTCCGTCTCAGGCACATACACGCCAAAACGAAGCGTTCTATAGGCCTTGCCCGTAACGGTGTCCAGCTTTTCTGCATCCCGCACGCCCAAATAGTGCGCGGTAAAAGTCGATGTATCCTCACCTGCACCTGTCACGGGTTCCCGGTGCAGCCCGGCAATCAGGGCATTCGCCCATACGTCAGCCTGCGCCAGTCCGGCTTGTCCTGCGTACAGCATGATGCGGACAACCTGCCGATAGCCGGCCCAGGAAGACTTCCAGATTTCCTCGCCCAGCGCCATAACAGCATACGGCTCCTCTGCCGTCTGCGACGGTGGCTGAACATCGTATACACGCCCTTGCAGCGCTGGAATAATTTCAATGAGCTTTTGCTTAAAGGCTTGTCTCATTCTGCGGCATGCCACCTTTGCGTACCCTGCGTTCGCATGTTGTGGCTATTCAGCCAGGCTTTTTTCCACTTCCGTGTTCTCATCCGGCGCAGCTCCATACTCATGCATTGCAGCATCCCTTGCTTAGGCAACACGACTCCTCCTTTCTATTCAACGAATTCCCGGGAACCGACAGAGACGATCACCGCATGAAAAAACCGGCCCTAATGGCCGGCTAACGTTTGACTGTGTGTGTCTTCGGTATGTCCTCTTGTCTTGATTCCCGATGATATAATCTTACACCCTAATAACGAATGCGTTGCCGGGGAAATGGACGATAAAAGCAGAGGATAGGGATGATGTTGGGAGGTTTTTTGAGAACACATGTTCGTATCGTAAAAAAAGACCTTGACCCCTGTTATTACAGGAAATCAAAGCCTTTTAGGAAACCATTTTAAAATAGAAATGAGAACAAGTGGATAATTATTACATCAACCCAATTTTCGATCCGCGCCCTTCTGCAAGCCTGCCAAATTTAAAACGCCTTGGTCCGCCAGTGCAAGCGCCATTTTGTAAAAAGCACGCGTGCGAAGCTTCGTATACGTATCCTTGCTGACTGGCGGGTCTAACACATAATTGTAAACCTTGTAATCGAACACATCGTCATCCTTTAAATAACGTTCACGGATAAGCAGCTGTTCGCGTTCATTCAAGCGGCTCACTACGGCATCCACCATTTCGCAGTAGGCCAAGCGGGCGGCAGGAGCATCTACATTATATACGGCTGTCCGGGCCGTTGGATCGCTTGTCACATTTGTTGGGCCGCTCGGGCGATCCGTATAGCCAGCCGTAATAAAGCTCTCCCGATCCATAAAGGTAATCGTTTTATAAATTCGGTATTTCTCAAACACACCCTCCAATGCATTCTGCGTTTTGCGACGGTCCAATTCGGGTAAGTTATTTCTCATGTAAAGCAACACTCCTTATATGCCTTTTGACAATGATGTATTTTTAAATGAAGATTTTGCAAAATCCTCAAATAGAAAACGCTCATGTTTACATTGTGTTCCCCTTTTGTTCGTATCTTGAGTATAACATAACATTATTTAGGATAGGTATCCATCCTCAAAAAAAGCAGTATAGCTCCAAAAACAGGATATTCGCTTTATTTTCCTATGCCTTTTGGCATATTACGTGCTTTTACTATTTACCTAATGGTATAATAAAAGCAATATCTATGATTCTCTTGCAGAAAGGAGCCCCCATTGTGGAACAGCCAGCATTCGGAACTTACTTAAAACAGCAGCGCGAGCACAAACACTTGAGCATCAACCAATTGGCAGACGCCGCAGGTATTAGCAATTCACAAATTTCCCGCATTGAAAATGGACTGCGCGGAATTCCCAAACCCTCCACTCTCCGCAAAATAGCGGACGCGCTCAGCGTATCCTATACCGAAATGATGAAGGCCGCCGGATATTGGGGAGACGATGATTCAATGGAGCAAAGTCCATATGAACTTTATCCTTCTACTGTACCGGAATGGGCAACCTCTAAAGACCGCCGGGATTTTAAAAAAATGCTGGAGGAAGACGACGAATTAATGTTCGATGGCATTCCGCTGGATGAAAAAGATCGTCAACGGATCAAGGACGTTCTGACAGGTCTGTTCTGGGAAGCCAAACAGATGAACAAACATAAAAAGCCCAAAGAGCCCCAAGCGGGCAAAGATCAGGGATAGCAGGTGAGCGTATGAACGAACTCATTCACAAACTTGTCCGAAAATACCGTACCAACTGCCCCTTCGATATTGCGAAAGCCCTGGGTATCCATATCCGATACTGCGATCTAGGCCCCACAACCAAAGGGCTGTATTACCACAAGCTACGTAGAAGATTTATCGTTATCCACAATGGCCTCACACCCGAATGGGAACGGTTCGTCTGTGCGCATGAATTGGGACATGACCGACTGCATAAAGGCATCAGCCGCTTTTTTATGGAGGAGCATTCCTACTTTTCCCCAGGAAAATTTGAACAGCAGGCCAATCGGTTTGCCGTGCTTTTGTTGAGTGAAGGAAAACCGCCACTAGCTGACGAAACGTTGGATCACTATTTACCCCGCATTGGGCTGCCCAAAGAGACTGCCCTTTTTTTTGATCGCAAAACAGAACACTAGTTCCCCACCCGTAGGTTACTGTTTATTACTTCCTCTATAATATAGGTAACTAGACGATGGGTTTAACAACCGATATATCAAAAAATTTTAGTGCTTTGATATAAAATAGAAGTTATTTTTACAATCATCTGATAAAATGTGGTCGTAAGCGGTTTCTCTAATTCATTCATTTTATGGGAGGTTGAAGGAACAACATGAACTCATGGAAAAAACTCTCGTCGATCCTGACGACTGCCGCGCTTTTACTTGGGTGTCTCGGTACAGCAGCAGCAGACCCAGCAACCCATGTGGGAACAGCGGGAACGGCAACGACTCCAGTCAGCGGTAAACACATCACCATCCTACATACGAACGATACCCATGCCCACGTGGTCGCGAATGACAAGGAAATGGGATTCGCCAAGCTGGCGGGTATCATTGATCAGTACCGGGCTTCTAATCCCAATACACTGCTGCTAGATGACGGGGATACCGTTCATGGAACGACCTTCGCTACTTTGGTTTACGGTGAGAGCATTGTGAAAGTGATTAACAAGCTGCGCTATGATGCTATGGTTCCGGGTAACCACGAGTTTAATTATGGTTGGAAGCATCTTGTCGAGCTAAGTAAGGAAATTCAGTTCCCTGTGCTCAGCGCCAATATTAAACAAACAGACGGAACACGTTTGTTCAAACCCTATGTTATTAAAGAAGTGGATGGCGTTAAAATCGGTATTATCGGTCTGACTACGCCAGAAACAGCATATAAGACGAATCCCAAAAATGTTGAGGGTATTCAATTCACCGATCCTGCGGCTGAGGCCAAAGCGGCTGTTGATGAAATGCGCAGCAAAGTAGATGTCGTTGTTGTTCTTGGTCACCTGGGGCAGGATGCGTCTAGTAAGGACACCAGCCTCAAAGTTGTTAAGGAAGTGCCTGGCATTGATATTTTCATCGATGGACACAGCCATACTGTACTGGAAAAAGGCTTGGTTAGTGACAATGATACATTGATCGCTAGCGCAGGTGAATACACCAAGTATTTGGGTGTTGTGGACTTATGGGTCGACGGCGGTAAGGTTACGCAAAAGCAAGCCAAGCTGATTGATTCGACTCAAGCAGTGGACGTTCAGCCCAACGCTGAAATTGCTGCATTGATCGCCTCCATTCAGAAGGACCAGGAACCTATTCTTAAAGAGGTTGTAACGCAAACGAGTGTGGATCTGGAAGGAGCACGCGAAAAGGTACGTGCAAGTGAAACCAATCTCGGTGACCTGCTCACCGATGCTATGCGTGACGTTTCGGGAGCAGATGTGGCTTTAACGAACGGTGGCGGCATCCGGGCTTCCATCAAGACGGGAACGGTAACCAAGGGAGACGTCATCACTGTGCTACCTTTCGGCAACCAGATCGTTACCTTGAAGGTGAAAGGCTCTGACATTCAGGCCGCACTGGAAAATGGTACAGCCTCCTATCCAGAGCCAAGCGGAGGTTTCCCGCAGGTATCAGGTATCTCGTTCAAAATAGACACATCAGCAGCCAAAGGCAGCCGTGTTCATTCCATTCTGATCGGCGGAAAGACACTTGATCCTGAGGCAACATATACACTGGCCACCAATGATTTTACTGCCGTAGGTGGTGACCAATATACGATGTTCGCTAAATATCCACAGGCAGGTATGTTCGGCTCGCTTGATGAGGCGTTAATCCGCTACATGCAAAAGGTGGGCTCCGCTAGCCTGCAAGTACAAGCAGACGGTCGCATTCAAGAAGCCAAGGCTGACGGTAAAATGTCTGTCCCTGCCACACAAGCTGCGCCATCTGCTTCAACCGCAACACCCGCACCTGTGCAGGAAAAGCCGCAATCCGTCTCTACACCGGCTGCGAAACCAGCGCCCGCAAAACCTGCACCGGCAAAGTCTCAAACAGCCAAGCCACAGCAGACATCCGATTCTGCACAAGTTACAAATAGCCATGTATATGTTGTGAAATCCGGGGATACGCTGTATGACATTTCCCGCAAACATGGTACCACCTGGCAACAGCTTCAACAGTTGAATAAGTTGAAGAATCCTCACCGTATTTATCCCGGACAAAAGTTAGATCTCCCGGCCTAATTTGATAGCTAGCAAAGGCAGCATCCTAGTGGTTCCGGATGCTGCCGTAGGTCAGGCGTTTATAGATATGCGATAGTCCAAGCTCATTTGGACATCGCATATTTTTTTAAAAAGCAAACCTTTTAACCGCTGACAAGTTGTGAACCGAGAGGTATGATGGAGAAGAGTCACTCGGGCAAGAACATTCGTCCCGATCCCCATCGGGATCAGTTATATGTGTGGAAGGAGTCCAGAAATGCAATACATTATTTACGATCTTGAATTTACCGTTAGTCGTAACGCCAGATATTCCTCCGAAATCATTGATATCGGTGCCGTCAAAGTTGTTCAGGGAGACGATGGCCTATACGTTGCGGATACGTTTCACAGTTTTGTAAGACCCTCGAATCGACCTGTACTCTCTACTGATACCGTTCAGTTCACGGGTATTACTCAACGAGACATTGATGCCGCTCCACTATTTCCTGAAGCTGTGAAGGAGTTCATAGCCTGGCTCGGTACGGATTCCCCTTATTATTTATGCGCATGGGGCCCGGATGACCGTCAGAAGCTGGTATCCCATTGTCGTACCCATCATGTAGATCTCGGATGGATTCATAATACAAATGATATACAGAAGCAGATTTCCCGTCTGCTTGGTTCCAATGGAAAGTACCGTCAGTTGAGCCTGTCTCAGGCGCTGGAATTGTGCAACATTGACTTTGACGGTCAACAACACCGGGCACTGGATGATGCCGTGAACACCGCTCAGGTTTTCATGTACCATTTTGATCGTATTACATTAGTTCATAATGCTGCTGACGATGAGGAAAGCCGTGGATCGAAGCTCGTCTACTCCTCACCAGAAGAAGAGCAGGAACAGTACAGTCCTTTTGGCAATCTCGCCAACCTGTTTAAGGACCGTTAAGCGGATAGCTCCCCGGCCCGTTCCGGGGGATCTCCCCCTGTTATTCTTAATTTCCTGCCTTTTTATCGAAATAGAATGCCCCCCAGGTCCGCAGCATTTCTTGCATTCGTTTGCGGTACCGTAAAGGCTCCAGGATCTCGGCCTCAGCTCCATAGGAAGTGAGCCAATCCAAAAATTCACGGTCATGATTGACCGTCACCTCAAACAACAAACTTCCATCCGGCAAATCCTTAAGAAAAGGCTTGATGAACAGCTCCTCTTCTTTGACCCGATATACAGACTCGGCAGAAAAACGTACCACAAACCGGATATTCTGATTTCCTTTGGTCACCGACCAGGTCCCTTTAAAAAACATTTCCATTTCAGTTGTATTTTTTTGAAACGTATACGGCAAAATTCTCATGTTCCGAAATCGGCTGATCCGAAAGGTTCTCATCGCGGATTGCTTGTGACAAAAACCAAGCATATAGAATCGCCGATCCTGCGGAACCAAACAATAAGGATCCACCTGAACGAGTGAAACATCTTCATTTTGAGGCGAACTGTATTCCGCTTCAATCGTCTGCTGCGTAAGACTCGCTAAAACAATCAGCCTGAGCAGATAGGGCTGGTTTTCCCGATCAAGTGTCGAGCCGAGCCGGACAATATTTTTCATTTCCTGCGCGAAGCTCGTCTGTTCCATCTTTTTTTTCTGACTAGAGGCCATCACTTTCTCATAAGCACTTTCAAAAGCTGGCGGTAAAAGAGGCTTTACCGTTTCCATAATCTCTCCCAGCTTAGTAAAAGCCTCTGCCTCTTCTTCCGTCCAATTCAGAGGATACAAAGCGAAATTGCTAATAAAAATGTACCCCTTGCCATGCCCCATATTCGCAATCGGTATATGCATAGCGCTTAGCGCCTCCATATCTCGGTATATGGTACGTTCTGATGTTTCACAACGTTCGGCAAGCTCTCTTGCCAATATCCCTGGATTTGCCTGAACAATAGTAATAATCCGCATTAAACGTATCAACCGATCAGTCAAGGAAGTCTCTCCTTTACAAAAAGATAGTAAATTAGACTCACTATATTACACAAATAAACTAGCATAATTGCCTATCTCAAAGTATCATTTTCAGTAAAATGAACATCTTCTAGCGATATTGCCTTATTGAAAAAGACTTTAGAACTATACGCTGTAAATGATACAAAAGTACCACTCCATTTATTACGTATAGCCAGAAACAACTCGGCTTCCTGCAGGTAGTCCATATCATCGCTTCTTGCTGCACGTATAAGTAATTCATCTGCTTGTCTGGTAAGGATGAACGCCCCTTGCTCATATTCCCCTTTCTCGTACATACGCAATGCCTTTTTTACAATAGGGGACGTCTCATTCAGCTTTATGTATTTTTCCACCTTCGGGTTGGATGGAATGCTCAGCAGACCAAGATGATGCGTAAAATGGATGTAGAGCTGGTCTGTCCGGATCATCGTTCGCTTTTCCTGCGATGGCTTGCGCCAGCTCCACTCCATCATTCCAATCGTATGTCTTCCGGACGAGTGAGCCGGTATAGAAAACGTCAAAATAGCCTGTCTATATTTTCCCCGCCGTACATCACCACAGTGAACAAACATGCTATCTCCGTTTTCCGAGCGTTTAAAACCGAGCCTTACCCCTTCAGCTTTTAATAGACTTACCCCGTTTTCTGGAATGAACTGGAGTTGAAGGTCACATCCCGCTGCTTTCGGTATTAGATTTCCTTTTCTTTTACGTTTAGCTCCATAGCCCCATTCTATCAGTAGATTTACTTGTTTGGACCCATTCGCAGATATAGACTCTTTGTCCCATGTGTACGTTACATTGAGCATTGACTTCACCACTGGTAAATTCCCCCTAAAAGAACATGTAACTCTAAATTAACAGTGTTATCTGACACTATATTGTCAGGGAACGTATGTTTGATTGTGAAAATTATACATGGGAATCTTTATGAAGGGGGACCTAGTTTGGTAAATAACATTTTAAACCATTTGAATTACATGAACGCGCAAAAATAGCCCGGCGTATGCCGGGCTATTTTATAGTCTACTTCTATACTTAAACTTATGAGATTGTAGTTTCTGTTAAAGAAACATTCGTTTTTGTGCAAATATCAGATATAGGGGCAAAAGTAGTACTATCTACGACGAGATCCTTTGATAACGGCTTTCCATTTACAGTGATTTTTAAAGTTTTATAGTTTTGTTCTTTCTCATTCATCTTGCAAAATCTCCTTCTATATTAATTTTTAATATATTTCAGTTTATATATTCATATTTAAGACCTGATCAGGTGCGGATCGTTCTTTACTCGTATGCTAGAAAAAATGCCGGAATGTTGCCGCTTCCTTGATATACCCGTTTTTTGGTACACTTAAACTCATATATCGACTTTTTTTGAGATCATTTTCTCCGTATTTATCGTCCGTTTCTTCAAAAATCTGCATCCGTATCGTTATATTATACGTAACCATGTCATATGGGTAATGATCTATATCATCTAACATCTTGGTTTATCAAAAGGGGGAACATCTCTTGGCACGACCAACTTGTCGCTTTGCTTTGTATCGCCGCATTGTCTGCGCTGCTATAGCACTTTTGTTTATTTTTGGGATAACTCGTGTACCCGAAGTACATGCTGCTTATTGGGATGATGTATATCAGGGCTTCGAGCAATTTTCGCGGTTACCTGGTGATGTATATCAGCTCAAGGAAAGCTATCGACAAACCCAGGAGGATCTGGAAAAGGCCCGTAACAGCTTAGAAGCCTATCAAGAGCAAAACGCCCAATTGCTGGAGCAAAACCGCAAGCTGACTGACACAGTCACAGAATTAAAAAATCTTCAAACCCAGCGCGATCAGGCTTCACATCGAAATAAATTGCTCATTATCACAGCTATAATTCTGCTGGCCGGTTATTTTATGGGTATCCGACTGTTGCGTTACGGGATGCGTCGACGTTCGGGAAGATACTAACTGTCTGAAAGGATGAAAGGTCTGAATGGACATACAAGCAGGACAACACCATGATGAAAGCGTCGGTTCGGTCGTAACGCTCGATCTGGCGGAAGGAGAAAAGCTGCACGTTCTGCATCCGCAGCAAATCATCGCATACCGCGGACCCAGCTCAGGCCGCAGTGATAAACTGATGAATATTAAGGGCATGTATCGCAAACACAAACTGATTCAGGCCGATTTCACAGGAGCTTGTCGCCTAATTGCTGCACTTCCACCTGGCTTTAGTCTAAAAATGATTAAGCTTGAAGGAAGCGATGATCTGTTATACGATTTTCGCAACCTGTTCTGGTACAGCTCCGGTATCCAAATGCGTACTAAGCTGCTAAGCATGAAAAACATGTTGTTTAGCCGTGATGTTATAAAAATGAAATTTGATGGTGTGGGTCAAATCGGTCTTTTGACGCAGGGATTGGTGTGTCAGGAACAGCTTCATCCGACAGAACCGATATATGTGGATGCGAGCAGCGTCATTGCCTACCCCGAAAACGCCCATCTGGAGTTGACCGTGTACGGCAACCATCTGGCCAGCCAGCATATGAACTATCATTTTAAAATGACCGGACAGGGTACCGTACTATTCCATGCCGGGGAGCATCATCGGCGGCTCCAACAGGATATGAACGACGATGGCGTGATCAAGCGATTTTTAAGGGAAGTCATTCCATTTGGTGGAGTGTTTATCAAATAGCCCTGCCATGCTATAATGACAATGCTAAAGCCGTCTGTCCTCGTGGCAGATACTAATGAAGAAAATCCATGCGTCATGCATGGGAGAGGTTCGCGAACTCCCTCTATAAAAAACTAACGATGCTTTGTCCTCCGCAAGAAAAATGATTTCTCGGGGCAAGGCCTGTTTTTTGTTGAAGTCGGTTCAAGAACTCTCCTTCTTCCAAGTGACAAGACTTGTGTCTTGCACCATTCCAAGAAGATCGAGAGGTTTTTTTATGTTTGCAAACGAAAAAGCAGTCGTCGTATTCAGCGGCGGCCAAGACAGCACAACCTGTTTATTTTGGGCAAAAAAACATTTTGCTGAAGTAGAAACTGTGACGTTCGATTACGGTCAACGCCACAAGCAGGAAATCGAAGTAGCCGCTGGAATCGCCCGCGAACTGGGTGTTCCGCAAACGGTACTGGATATGAGCCTGCTTAATCAACTAGCCCCTAATGCCCTCACACGCACAGACATTGACATTACTCAACAGGAAGGCGAACTGCCTAGCACCTTTGTAGACGGTCGCAACCTACTGTTTCTGAGCTTCGCGGGAGTTCTCGCCAAGCAAAAAGGAGCGCGCCACATCATTACAGGCGTATGTGAGACGGATTTCAGCGGCTATCCCGATTGCCGGGATTCCTTTATCAAATCGCTGAACGTCACACTAAACCTTTCGATGGACTATCCCTTTGTGATTCATACCCCGCTTATGTGGTTGAACAAGGCCGAAACTTGGCACATGGCCGATGAGCTGAAAGCTTTTGAATTTGTAAGAACACGTACACTAACGTGCTATAACGGCATCATTGGCGACGGCTGTGGCGAATGCCCTGCTTGCAAACTTCGCCGTGCCGGACTGGAGCAATATCTCGCGGTGCGCGGAGCTTCATCCCAAGGAGTTGAAGGTCATGCGTGAGCCAGGTACCTTTCGCATTGTCGACAAGCTCCAGCAGTTTGGGACAGACATTGAGCACTCTCAGCTGCGTTATCACCGCAAACGTGTACTCGTCAGCAAACAATTTACGTTCGATGCAGCACATCATTTGCACTGCTACGAAGGCAAATGCAAAAATCTGCACGGACATACCTATATCGTCGTATTTGGCATAAGTGGCATACCGGGCGAAACGGGTCTAACGCTAGATTTTGGTGACATCAAAACGATCTGGAAAGAGCGGATTGAGCCTTTTCTGGACCACCGTTACTTGAATGAGACGCTTCCTCCAATGAATACAACGGCGGAAAATATGGTCGTCTGGATCTTTGAACAAATGGAGTCAGCCTTGACCTCGGATGCATACTGCAACCGTGTCGAAAGTGGACGTACCGAGTTTGTACGGTTGTTCGAGACACCTACCAGCTACGCCGAGTTCCGACGGGAGTGGATGCTCGATGAGTAATACCGTGACTACTCACCAACCCATGACAGCCTCCCACGGCACCCAAATAGCCCCTATTCCCGTACTGGAGGTGTTTGGTCCCACTGTTCAGGGCGAAGGTATGGTCATTGGTCGTAAAACGATGTTTGTTCGTACCGCAGGCTGCGATTACCATTGCTCGTGGTGCGACTCCGCCTTTACCTGGGACGGCAGCGCCAAGGATCAGATCCGTCGTCTGAGTGCCACGGACATTTGGCAGGAGCTGAAGGCCATCGGCGGCGAACGCTTTTCGCATGTGACCCTTTCTGGAGGCAATCCTGCCCTGCTACCGCAGCTTGGGGAGCTAATCACCCTGCTACGCAGTCAAGGCATTGCCACCGCTGTCGAAACACAAGGCTCCCGTTGGCAGGAATGGCTGTACGATATCGATGAGGTAACCCTGTCCCCGAAACCGCCCAGCTCGGGTATGACGACCAACTGGGACGTGCTGGATGATATTGTCGCCCGTCTGTCGAACCGGGAGATGGCTGGCGAGTTACGAGCGACGTCCCACGTCGCAATCGCAACAGACTTGAAGGAACCCGCTAATGAATCTGCGCGGCTCTATACCGGAGCTTGCAGCTTGAAGGTCGTCATCTTCGATGACACCGATCTTGCCTATGCCCGCACTGTTCACGAGCGCTATCCACACGTACCGCTGTTCCTTCAGACGGGTAATCCAGATGTAAACACGGAGAATACCGGACAGATAGCGGAGTCTCTACTCCATCGTTATGAATGGCTTATCGACCGTGTCATGGACGATTCCCTACTAAACGACGTAAGAGTACTCCCGCAGCTCCACACCCTCGTATGGGGCAACAAACGCGGCGTATAACACTTATATGTAATATATTCCGTATGCGCTGTATGTGATACACAAAGGAGAGCATTACTCACTTCTATCCCAACCTACACGTAAACGAGTAGGACTTTATGGTGATGACGGCGGTCGGCAGCGAAGCGGAGACTCAAATCATTCGCGGAGCGACCTCCCACCACCATAACTCCCTCTCTCTTTTACCAAACCAACTTACTTTAAGGAGCCTTATCCATATGACCGGAAGAACACCCGAAGAAATGACCGATGTTACCCTGCTTGGCAATCAAGGCACACAATACACGTTTGCCTATGATCCCGCCATTCTCGAAAGCTTTGATAATAAACATCCGTATCGGGATTATTTTGTAAAGTTCAATTGCCCGGAGTTCACCAGCCTGTGCCCGATTACAGGACAGCCTGATTTTGCAACCATCTATATCAGCTACATTCCCGATATTAAAATGGTAGAAAGCAAATCCCTTAAGCTGTACCTGTTCAGCTTCCGTAACCACGGCGATTTCCATGAAGACTGCGTCAATATCATCATGAATGACTTGATTAAGCTGATGGACCCTCGATACATTGAAGTATGGGGCAAATTCACGCCACGCGGCGGTATCTCTATCGACCCGTACACCAACTACGGCAAGCCAGGAACAAAGTATGAACAGATAGCGGAGCACCGCATGATGAATCATGATATGTACCCAGAAAAGGTTGATAACCGTTAAGCTAATAACTCTTCTGACATAGCGTAAATATCAAGGGGTTGTCCTAAAGTCATCAAATGACTCAGGGACAACCCCTTCGTTTTACTGAAAGGAGACTGTGCACGCTTGTGGCATTACACATCCAGATCAAATCTTGATTTTTTATATTCATACGGTGTTTTACCCATAACTTCTCTAAAAGCTTTTCTGAAAGATTTCTCGTTTGGAAACCCGACCTCGTAAGAAATTTCTGTAAGTGACTTATTAGTTGAATCCAGTAAATCGATCGCCTTCTCCAAACAAAGAATTTGCTTGTATTCGGTAAACGTCTGGCCTGTATATTTATGAAACATTCGCGACAAATAAGCCTCCGAATAACCGCAGATACGGGCCGTTTTGGCCAAGCTAATATTTTCAGTATAATGCTCTTTAATAAAGTCCATGATTGTCTTTATCTTTTGTTGCTTTTCACTGAATACTTCCGGTGGAATGTCTGTCGTCTGACTAAAATGATTGACAAGCAAATATTTCAGTTCAATAATTCGGCTTTGCTCTAAAATGTAGTCGTATTTGCTTTTGGAAATATGTAGATCATATATATCCATAAACAATCCTCTTAATTTAGAGATTATAGGTTCTTCAACTTGTTTCTCTTGCGTGTTTAAATGGATGATTACTTGTTCATTGGCAAAGAAAGTGTCTGGAAATTGCAGCACTATGACCTGGTTCTCCGTAATGCTCTGCGTGGAATGCGGAACATTGCTGTTAATGAATAGCGCATCCTTTTCCATCAAAATAGTTATTTTTCCTTCATGCCACACCTTTAGACTTCCACTTGTACAGTAGATCAACTCCATATTGCTGTGAAAATGCATAGGAATGACTCTTTCTGTATCTCTGGATTGGAACATAAAAAGGTTAATCATTTTTTTTCTGTCTATTTCGATATGTTCATATATTTTTTTCATCACCACACCTCATCAGCCAGCCATGAGTAATTCATCTGTATTCTATATTAAGGCATAAACTCTTATACTAATACTCATACTATACCGATAGTAAAATGCCCGGACAAGCAGAATCTATTCAACGGACCAAAAATAAAAAAGAAGGCAGTTCTTCCCGCAAACGGGATAATGAACAGCCTTCCTTAACCTGCTTGCAACCCGGCAAGCAAAAAAATGTTACCCTACACATTCCTGCAACTGATACATTCTAACTTCTCCTACATTGTCTCCTGCCTCAAGTAATACATTGCTTTGGTCTGCATCTTCTATGAAATAACGCAGGGAAAACACTTCTTCACCCTCATTCACAAAGATCTCCAGGCTTGAGCTTTCAATGAATATTTGCATTTCTGCAAGCTTATTATTTAATGTTGCTCTTCTGTACTCTCTCTCGCCAGTCAACCAGTTTGTTCTCCAAACGGTCAGACTGTTTTGTTCCTGATCATAGTCAATTTGCACAGCATCCCTTATGATCATTTTAAAATTTTCTGTCAGTAAGGAAAAATCAACAATTAGCTCCGCTTGTGTAGAAGGCAGCACCCACTCACTACTACTTTGAATTTCCCCTTTGTAATGCATGCCATCCAGTCTTAACAATTGTAATTCCGGCAATGGTTTCTGGTACAACACACCGTTCATCAGCACAACTTCTCTAGGAAGTGTTAATGCATGAATCCAGCCCTCCTGAATGGTCGGGACAGCCCTCTCCGCTTCCTCATTCATGGCGCTCATCCATCCGAACATAATGGTTCTGTCATTAACTTTGAATGATTGTGGAGCGTAAAAATCAAATCCTCGATCAAGCTCTTTAAAATCGGAAAGGTCCCCGTTGAATTTGCCTGTATTCGATAATTTGCCAACCATATATCCCGATTGATTAGGATTTTTATAATATTCGCCTCTCTCCGGTAAACCCTGAGGAGAGAAAACAAAAACATCATTTTCGGCAAAATGAAGTACGTCCGGACATTCCCACATATATCCAAATTGGTGGTCATGATCAACAAATGATCCTTGGCATTCCCAATCGGACAAATTTTTAGATTTGTAGATAAGTGTATCTCCAGTCAAATCTTCTCTCTGAGCACCAACAATCAACCACCAGTTCCCGTGTTGGTCTCTCCATACTTTCGGATCTCGAACATGCCTGGTATAACCTTGTGGATGCTCAAACAAAGGACCGATTTTTTGAAAATACTCTCCATCCTCCGAAATCGCGGCGCATTGATAGCTTTCTTTTACTCCATCATCTCGGATTACATTTCCTGTGTAAAACAGATACAGCTTTTCATTATGAACAATGCCCCCGCCCGAATAAATGCCATCCTTGTCATACCATTCCGAAGGCTCCAGCGCGACACTTTTCCTTTGCCAGTGCACCAGATCGCTGGAAACAACATGGCCCCAGCATTTATTTTTATGCTCAGTTCCTTTTGGATTCCACTGATAAAACACATGATATTGATGATTGAAATAAGCAAGTCCATTAGGATCATTGAGCAAACCGTAAGGAGGGGTAATATGATATTTCAGGTTATACGCGTCGCTTTTATTCATGCTCATCCTCCGGTAAAAAAACAAAACTAAAACTCAGCAAAATTTCCTGCGAGCTTGACCCGATATAAACATCAAATTCACCGGGTTCACTTTTGTATTGCATTTCACGATCATAAAATTTAAGCATCTCTTCATGAATTGAAAATTCAACATTTTGGGTCTCGCCACTTTGCAAAAAAACTTTTTTAAAGTCTTTTAATTCTTTCACTGGCCTTGCAATACTTGCAAATTTATCGCGAATGTATAATTGGATCGTTTCCTTTCCATCATAAATTCCAGTGTTGGTAACAGACATACGGATATCAACTGACTCATTTTTCTTCATTTCTTTTTGGCTAATTGTTAATAGGCTGTATTCAAATGAGGTATAAGATTTACCATAGCCAAATGGATACAAGGGTTCATTCACTTCATCTATATATCGGGATGCAAACCGATAAGAGCCATTTTCCTTTAAATTCGGTCTGCCTGTATTCAACTCATTGTAGGATATCGGAATTTGTCCCACGCTCCGTGGAAAGGTCATGGCTAATTTCCCCGATGGATTGACTTCCCCATACAGTATATTAGCCAGTGCTTCTCCGCCCATCGTTCCTGGATACCAGGCTTGAACAATAGCGTCCACTTTTCCGGCTACTTCGGTAAGAATCAAAGGTCTTCCGCTATAAACGATCAGAACCATCTTTTTGCCCTGTAAACTTAATTCATGGAGCAGTTTCATTTGCGGCTTAGGAAGCGTCGGGTTCGTTCGCGATCCCCCTTCTCCGCTCTGATAAATACTTTCTCCCAAGGCGAGGACAATGACATCCGCTTCGTTAGCATTTCGGATTGCTTCGCGCAGCAGGGCCTCCTCATCGACTGTTTCAGCAGCCAGCTTGTCCGCATATTTGCCAAGGGCTTCTCTTGCATTAGCAGGAAGCATGTGCGCCCCTTTGCAAACCGAGAGATTGTCGGGATCAACATGCTTTAATAATCCCATTTTCAAATTGACGGTATCCGCCTCATCCCCCTTAATGGCCCACATACCCAGGGTGGAGTTTTCATCTGCGTAAGGACCGATTAAAGCTACTTTGGTATGTTTAGACAATGGCAGCAGTTGATTTTCATTTTTCAGCAAGACGACGGATTCTTCAGCCAAGGACAGCGCGGCTTTTTTATGTTCATCTGACAGAATGCTGTTTCTCGACCGCTGAACGGTTTCCTGTAATCCGCGGAACGGGTCCTCAAACAGCCCCAAATCATTTTTCAGCTTTAAAATACGGTATACCGCTTCATTCAAAAGCTCCAACATATGCTCGTTATCAGATACTACTTTCTCCAATTGATTGGCGTATACTGCTGTCTTCATATCCACATCAACACTAGCCAACAATGCCAGCCTTGCAGCGGAAGCCTCATCTTCGGCATAACCGTGCATGATCAGTTCTTCTATAGCGGCGTAATCCGAGATCAACACACCATTAAAATTCATCTCTCGTCTTAGCACGTCGCGGTTAAGCCACTCGTTTCCTGTTGCAGGAACGCCATTCAAGGTATTAAAGGCCGTCATAACAAGCTTTGCCCCCGCCTCGATTGCAGCTTGATACCCTGGCAAATAATATTCTCGCAGCGTGTGCTCCGACATATCCACGGCGTTATACTCACGTCCAGCGACAGGTGCCCCATAAGCGGCAAAATGTTTGACGCAAGCGGCAATTTTATTGGCTGGTATGATATCCTCCGAGTTTCTCCCCTGGATCCCCTGAACCATGCTTTCGGCATATTTCTTCGCCAGCAAAGTGTCCTCTCCAGGCGATTCCATCACCCGCCCCCAACGGGGATCTCTAACGATATCTACCATGGGGGAAAAGGTCACGTGCACACCTTCGTCATAACATTCCTGGGCAGCAATCGAACCTGCATGTTCTATACCCTCATAATTCCAACTACATGCTTGTGCAATCGGAATCGGGAAGATGGTTCGATACCCATAGATAATATCTGCCATGAACAGCAGCGGAATTTTATGAATCGATTTTTCCAAATAATCCGTTTGCAGTTGGATAATTTTTTCTGGATTAGTGATGTTCAATATGGAGCCTGTGTTATATATATTGTAGCCGGCGTTTAACCCTAATTTTTTTAAAGGACCCGTCACAACAGTGTCTATATCCCCTTCAAAAAAATCACCGGTCAGTTGGATGAGCTGGCCTATTTTCTCTTCTATTGAAAGGCTGTCCAATTTCTTAAGCAGTGTGTTGTTGTCCATGATTCTCCCCACATCATTTTATTTGTGATCTATTTTTTCTTTAAACCCAAAGATCCACGTTAGTGCAAATGCCACAGCAAAGCCGATTACACAAACTAAGATATATATGAATATCTGATTGTTCAGGTACAATAACATTCCCGGTAGGGCTGTGATTGACATGCCCGTTGCTTGAACATTAAATATACGTGCGAAGAAACCGCCAACCGCTCCGCCAATCAAGCCCATCAAGAACGGTTTGCCATATCGAATGTTCACCCCAAAGATAGCGGGTTCTGTAATACCCAATAACGCAGACAAGGTAGAAGGATACGCAATGGATTTGGTTTTTACATTTTTAGATTTTAGACCAACAGCCAATGCAGCACCCGCTTGTGCGCAAATCGACGCTGAACTGATCGGGTTCACCATATTCCAACCATTGCCTACTAACATCTGTATTTCAATCAGGTTTAAGGCATGGTGCAGTCCGGTAACTACAATAATCTGATTGATGCCACCGTAAATAAATCCGCCGATGCCGTATGGTAATTTTAAAATGGCGGTAACACCCATTAATATTAAAGTTTCCACCTCGTGAAAAATGGGACCGATCACGAACAATCCCAGTACCAGTGTGATTAATAATGTCAAAAATGGTGTTAGAATTAAGTCCAATGCATCCGGGACTGATTTCCTGATTTTTTTCTCTAGCATCGCCCCCACGACACCTATTATGAAGGCAGGCAAAACCGAGCCCTGATAGCCTGCAATTTTAATGAATCCGAAAAATACTAGTGGTTCCTGAACTTTTTGAGCGACATCCCAAGATGTAGGCAACGAAGGACTTACTAACATTAATCCAATCAATATCCCCAATAGTGGTGATCCACCAAACACCCGGAAGGCCGACCAACATACCAACACGGGTAAAAATGCAAAAGCCGTATCGGTCAATATTTGCGTAAACAATATGAAATTCGCAGAAATATGATCAGGTGTAAGTCCAAATAACTGGAGCAGTGCAGGCTGAGTTACTAAGCCTCTAACTCCCATGAATAATCCTGTAGCTACCAATGCAGGCATAATCGGAACAAATACATCCCCGAAAACACGGATCATTCTTTTGAACCGATTATCACCTTGAGTGGAGGCCATCTCTTTCAAATCAGCCTTTGATGTAGCAGATATGCTTTGGCCAACCATGGCATCGTATACTTTATTTACAGTACCGGTTCCAAAAATAATTTGATATTGCCCAGAGGTAAAGAAAACGCCCTTGGCCTTATCAATATTCTCAATAAATTCATCATCAATAATTTCTCTATCTTTTACAATCAGCCTCAGCCGTGTGGCACAATGTGCCATGGAAATAATATTGTCTTCTCCGCCAAGCCCTTTAATGACATCTTGGGCTATTTTAACGTATTCTTTTTCAAGACTCATCAGTCTCTTCCTTTCCTCTGTTCCTCTTAGTTAGTCTGAATCATTAAAACGTTGATCAAATATGCTTCTTAAGAATATCATGACTGCGCTTTCAAACAGCGGGATTATTTTACTACATTAAGGTCAAATTTTGACCTTTTTATATCCTTGATTATAAATGCATACTAGCAACTGGTGCCTGATGAAACAATAAAGTGCACCCCTAGAATACACAATGGAATAACCTTCTGGTTTATTCCCATGTATTTTAAAGGTGCACTTCAATTGTTGTATAGAGAGTTACTTACGTTTTACTTAGTGACTTTCAACTGAGCACTGTCAGCTGTATAGATAACCTTCACTTTATAATTGCTTGGTAAACCTACCGTTTCAATGGAAGAAAATGCTCCATTTCGTTTAGCATAAGTTAAGATCGTAGCACCATTAGCCGGCACATATTTGTTAGAAAAGTTCAGGCGTAATTTTCCGTTGAGTATAGCTGTTCCCTTTATTTTGAGCACATCATTTTTAGTGCGTAGGTTAAGCTCAAGTGTTCCCTTGGCAGATTGTCTGTAATTTCCGCCAATAATCAGCTTCCCAGAAGCATTTTTAAGAAGAGTTCCCCCGTAATTCGTAATTCCGCCACTTCCGAAAGCCGTGTCCGAAGTTCCCTCCAAAGTACCTTGGTCGATCTGTGTACCGCCGGAATACGTATTGTTGCCCATTAGTTTCAACGTACCTGTTCCCTTTTTAGTCAGCTTTCCAACACCAGATATATTATTGCGCCAGCGATCCAATGCATTGAAACCACCTTTGGAAGCGTCCATATTCACCGTCACATTATTGGCGAAAGCACCGTAGCCATCCGCAGCGGAAAACAAGTTCAATCGTCCCCATCCCTCAGCATCATCAAGTACAGGATATCCGGAAGGAATTCCCGTGGTAGCCAAAACCCAACGACGTTGTGTGCTATCCAGGTAAGGCAAGCGTGTCTCCAATAGTACCTCAGTTCCCTTAGGCACTATCATAGGCGTCGCGGTTGGATTAACCTGACTGAATCCGTATGTTAATCGTTGATTATAATTTTTTTTGTTTGTGGCATAATTGCTGAACCGATCTGGAGCTGTACCTTTTTGAGACAGCAGTTGTTTACGAGCATCCTGATAAGCCGCTTTCTTCAAACTGCTATTGGCTGGATCAGACAGGATAGCAGCAGCCATCGCTGTTGCCATGACACGCCCTCCCATAACATCAAGCGGGGAATGCATACCGGCAACAACACGGTTATTGCCCAGCTCCGAAGCTCGCGTCAGCAGTTCTTGATAACGCTCCGGCACGGCGTAGGCCATAGCAATAGAACTGAGATACGCAGCATTGGTATGACCGCTAGGAAAGCCGCCATCGCTAGTAGCATCAGCTTTGAGAGCGGGAATAAGGCTCGGAACAACTACAGAGTTATCGCTCCAGCGAAACGGGCGAGGATAGCTAAAATAAGACTTAGCCGGGTTCGTCGTAGAATATTCTCCGCGCAAGGTATTTACCAGATTTACGATGTTGCCGAGATTGGAGCTTGTACTCCCAGCATTCGTTCCCTCATCTTCGTATTTCTTAGTCAGGGCATCTGCCGGAATGTCGTTGATTGTTGTCGTGGCACCTGCATTCTTACGATATACATCAGTGAGCGAACCCAGCCCGTCGATCACACTGTAGCTCTGGTTTCTGCGATCATCCAAATAAGCCGCATTGGCCTCACTGGAAGTGCGACGGGCAGCGATATCAATCACTTTTTGAATATTGGCGTCCAGCACGCTGCTGTTTAGCTTGGTACCTGTATCCCAGGTAGCGCCGGGAGTCCAAAGCTTATTAAATTCGGAGAGCAACCCGAGGGTCGGATTAGAGCTTTCCGTCTTATTTGCAGAACTATTATTTTTATAATGATCTACGAAATATCCCCACGACGGTTCTGTTGGAGTTACCGCTGTTGGTAGGGTTGCTGCACTCGCATAACTTCCACCCAGGGAACCTAGAAGTAAGGGTAAAGATAGTAATGCAACTGATAATGGTTTCCTTAGCGATTTCATTCTCAAATCAGATCCTCTCTTCTCTTGTGCTCTTCATACTTTCTCTACGGAGCTATTATCTATATAACAAGATGTATGACATAAAGAATCATATCTTAAGTTTGTTAAATTAAGAGCTTAGTTTTGTTAAATGAAAAAAAGGCATCCCAAGATTCGTATATACGAATCTGGAGATACCTCTTTCAAACCGTTATAGAAAATCAGCTACCCTACAGCCATACTTCTATGACTTTGCCATTTACGAAAGCTACTGCCTTGAAATAAAGACTACGATTGCCGTATACCCAGGCTTCGATTTGAGTTCCGTTTGAAGCAGCCCCCTTTTCTCTGACTGTTGGGCTTCCCCATGCGAACTGCACCTGCGTCGTATTCATGCCCAAGCTTACCTCGTTATTTTTAATCTTGTTCCAGATGGCTTGCGACCATTGGTATTTGTTGTACGGATCGTAAGTTAGAAATTGATCGGAATCAGACAGCATTTGTGGAATGCGTGAAGCTCCGATAATGGAAAACGTGTCATAAGTTTCGCCATTAGCCCCCTGGAAAATAACTTCGTAAGATTTAACACCGTTCGGGTCTGTGCTGACTTCGATGTCTTTAACTGTTACCTTGCCAAATCGCTCTCCAGCGTTATAGAAGTTATTGACCCAATAGGTTTTGCCAATTAATTTGGACAGACTACCCAGATCAATGGCTTTGATAATTTTAGCCGTTTCCGGCGTCTCAATGACCAGCTTGGTAGCGCCCACAGATAATTCGCCTTGCTGACGGTCACGATTCCATTTGAATCCGCCCAACTTCAGATCGGTCAGTAATGTTCCCGGGAATACAACCTGTCCGTTAACCGTTTGAACCTTGCCCTTCAGTGCAACAGGTTTACCATTCACTATCGCGGTGGAACTCCCTTTTTGGAGTACGATATTGTTTTTACCCAGCTTGATCGTAAATGCCTGGTTTGCCACGGTAACAGATCCACCCAGCGTCTTGAACACAGACTGCACAGGCAAATACACACTGCCGTTTAGTATAGCCGCCCCGGTCAAGGTTTGGTCAGACGATACCTTTAGTGTAAAAGAAGAGGGTATACCTTCGTTCCGCAGAGATACGGCTGTGCTGCCAATGCCCCTTACTTTGAGTGTACCGGAACCATTCTGCTGTAGCTCGGCAACCTGTGGTTTCTCCACTTCAATCTCACTAGCTTCGGGATGACGTGTTAGTCGATAACCGTTCGAATACGTCTCTTGTACATTTAATTGAATCGTATCGCCGATGGCAGCCTCTTTGGAGGTCGTCAACAAGGACATACCCGTTAATGTAGGCAAACTTAGCGCAGTCGTGGTTCCGTCCTTATAGCCGACCCAAGAGCCATCCTTTAATTGTGCAAAAAGTTCGTCAGGCGAATCAACCAACCTTGCAACATTAGATAACCCGCTAAGTTGCACCGCAGGATATTTTTTCAGCCGATCATAGCTCCATACCGTCCCGTCGCGATGTACAGTAATCAAGACATGTGTACCTTTTTTCCACAATATCGAAGTAATATCACTTCCCACTTCACGTGGCGGTTCATTGGTCAGCATATCCAGCATCGTGACATGACCATCTTCCTTAAGTATTGCAGCATACGCCGTACTCATTTTGATATCAAGCGCACCATCTACATGACCTATCTTGCGGGGCTTAGATTCTGCGTACCCTGTGGAATACCATACATCACCGGATCGAGTAAGAACCGTAAAGTAGGTACTTACCTTATCACCGTCTATAGCATCCGATATTCCCTCGACCTGTTCTCTTCCCCAGGAGATCGTCCCATCGGTTTTAATAGCCAGACCCTCTCCGGTAATCTCCTTTACTCCTGAAGATTGGGCCGTCACTTTTGGGTCGGAGTTATCATCCCAGATGGCTACCTTCCCGTCCTCAGTCCAGCCATAATAACCTTGACTCTTGTCTTTGCTGCCTGTAATGCCCTTCAAATTCAATTTCTCAATAGCCGGGCCATCTATACTCTTTCTCCATAAAGAACCATCATCCAGTATGTAGTTATTCCGGTCGATCACGTCTATAATTTTAGCATTTTTCCAAGTGTTGTTCGTCGTTACATTTGCCGCTACTGCTGTTTCTCCAGTGTTTAACGTAGTTCCCACCACCGCTCCACATACCACGGATACTGCCAGCAAAATCATCCCTGCTTTTCTCATCGTGATTCCCCTTTTCTATCTCTATTTCCATATCAGTAACTTGCATAATTCCATTCCCAACGCTCAAAAATACAATATATAAACGAACTAGATCGCTTCGATCTCTATATTACTGATTTGAAAGCCTTTTTGGGATTGATACAAAATACTCACATATATATCGGTTTTGAGGATGGTAAATGTTTGAATTTCGATATGCCATTTTAGAAATTCTAACTAAATGGAGCAATGAAGAGTATCCAGCAGGATGGGCAAGCAGTAATGAGTAAAGGTGGCCTTCATCCCACTTTCAGCCATTTGCTGCAAACGGATCGCTTCCTATATCTTAAAATATACATACATATTCGGAGGTTGCCATGACTAGTAAATCCGCTACAAAAAATGAAACGGGCCAATCGCTCCCCCTCCCAGGGCCGCAAGTGAAAGGCACCGTTTTTGCGATTCTGATTGCGATCAGTTTCGTCCATCTGTTCAATGACTCGATTCAATCGGTCATTCCAGCGATCTTTCCGATCTTAAAGGAATCTATGAGCCTGAACTACACGCAGATCGGCTGGATTTCATTCGCGATCAATTTTACAGCTTCAATCATGCAGCCTGTGATTGGCTTGTTTTCGGACAAACGGCCTACGCCCGCTATCCTTCCCATCGGCATGGGCTTTACGCTGACTGGCATGCTGTTGCTCGCCTATGCTGCCGATTATAAAGCGGTGCTGATCGCAGTCATCTTTGTGGGTCTGGGCTCGGCTGCCTTTCACCCTGAAGGCTCGCGCGTATCCCATATGGCGGCCGGGCCGCGTCGGGGATTGGCACAATCCATTTTTCAAGTTGGCGGTAATGCGGGCCAATCGCTGGCGCCGATGCTCACGAGCTGGATTTTTATCCCGTTGGGACAATTTGGTGCGATCTGGTTCACAGGTATTGCGGCAGCGGGAATTGTGGTGCAATCGTTCATCGCACGCTGGTACGGTAACGTCCTACGTACAGAAGGCATTGCACGCAAAAAAGCGGTGGCACGCCGCATGAAGCCCGAAGTGCGTAACCGCGTTATGTTTGCCATGATTGTCCTCATTCTACTGGTATTCGTCCGTTCGTGGTACTCGACCTCGGTCGGAAGCTACTATTCGTTTTACCTGATGGAAGTATTTAAAATGCCATTGGCTGATGCACAGCTTTACATTTTCCTGTTCCTCGGAGCTGGAGCGCTGGGCACCTTCTTTGGCGGTCCGCTCGCGGACCGTTTTGGTAAACGCAATATGATTTTTCTGTCCATGGTATTAGCTGCACCACTCGCGCTGGCACTACCTTATGCTAACCAATTCTGGACGGCAATCCTGCTGGCGATTATCGGATTTATTATGCTATCTAGCTTTTCGGTCACAGTCGTATATGCGCAGATGCTCGTGCCTGGTAAAATCGGGACCGTGTCCGGTCTCATTACAGGTCTGGCTTTTGGCCTTGGCGGTGTAGGCGCACTCGTACTCGGCAACTGGATCGACAAAGTAGGCATCACCCACATCATGTTCCTGTGCGGCTTTTTGCCACTGCTCGGCATCTTAACCTTCCTGCTTCCTACAGATAAAACTCTGAACCGCTGGGCGGAAGAAAATGGAGCCGAAGTGTAACAGACAAACGTGTGGCGGCCATCCTGGCCGCTGCACACCTTTATAGCCAACTCACGTGTTTCCTCACGAAAAAAATTCCCCCGTTTATACCTAAGTTGCAATCAGTTCTCTACTTCTGCCAAACGCATCACAATCCGACGCTTCCGATACAGCATTTTCCCTGCTTCAGCTACATCACTAATAGCACTTCGATTCGCGATAGACCCGAACAAAATGCCCGCAATCGGGACCATTTGAAGCAGCTTTTTCCATCCAAACTGATCACGATAGGTGTTAATGACCTCTCTCCATCCCTGCATCTGGGAAAAAACCTGTGCCTGACGTGAAGGATCATCGAACAAAGCCAGCTCCTCTAATACGGCCTTCTTCCCCACAATATCGGATGAAGCAAATTGCATACATTTAATAATAAAAATGCGTTCCTGCTTATCATGGGGATTAAAGCCATAGCACAAGGCTATTTCCTGAAGCACTTTGAGCGACAAGCCGAGCAAAAGAGGAATATCCGCCGCAATCGTAAACACACCACCAATCCCCGTTGTTGCTCCCTGAGCGGTGGCAAAGGTAATGCGAGCCGATGTCATATCGTCGGCAGTCCGATCCATGATGGTTAGCGGGAGCTCAGCCGCCTGCTTCAACTCCCACATAGGTTCGACACTATGTTCTGAATCAACGTTTTCCCCGGCACGAGGCAGGTCCTGCGTATCCGAAGCGGAATCTGCACCATTTTGCTGAATGACATGTTCATGGGCCGTCTTTTTCAGCCTGTTCAGAACCGTTTCTTCCTTCACCAAATATTTGCCGCCGTTCTGAATGAAGCTACCCAACTCGTTAAGGAGTTGCTCCAGCTTGTCTTTAATGATTTTGGGCGTCAGCCGATCCAGCAACATAAAAGGCCATCTGCCGATTTTTTCCCAGAAAAAAATGTCCTTCTGTTCCTTCTCCCATTTTTCAATATTCTTCAACTCATGACGCAATACGTCCTGGCTTTCCCGATATTCTGTAAGCTGCTTCATAAGCGTAGACGTCTCCTTTTGACTATGCTAGTTTATGTATGGGTAATACGTAAGCAAGGCGAGTTCAGGTTTCTTTTTTTAGCAAACTAGATGATAAAGAAAGTTAAAAATCCATACAGATCGGAGTGTAATGATGAATAATGTAGAGCTTGTCCCTTACCATTGTGGGCATGATGCCATTTTACATACCTTCTACTTACCTGAGGAGCAGAAGCAGTTTACTGGAATGCCGGATGAAATGCTCATACTGGCCAAGGAAGATCCGCACCGCCATCCTGTCGTGATTACGGCTACTAGAAGACCCGTTGGATTTTTCATTTTATACAATGGGGATGAATTAGCGGACTATACGAATACTTCTGAGGCACTGCTGCTACGCGCGTTCTCTATTCATTACGCAGATCAGGGACAAGGATTCGCCAAAAAAGGGCTGCTTCTACTACCACAGTTCATCGCCAGACACTTCCCACATATTCGCGAGATTGTACTGGGCGTCAATGCCCATAATCTGTCTGCCCAAAGTCTGTATCGCAAATGCGGCTTTATAGATGAAGGTGACACTAAAATGGGTCAACACGGCTTGCAGCATATTTTTAAAATGAGCCTATAAGAGGTTGTTCAAAAAGTCGTCTTTCCATAACGAAGCTATTCAAGAAGCGGATTCGACGTCGAATCTTGAATTCAGCCGGGCCTTCCGTTGCTCACGTAGATCTGTCTACGCTCCGCTACTCTGTCCCTAGCTTCATCCAACCTTCTCGGTCCTGAAAAGCCGTTTTTTTGAACACACACTATAAGTTGACCTCGATAGCCCTCGCCCAAATAGAAAAGCTTTCGGCACCAACGCCGAAAGCTTTTATCGTTAAATCTCACCAATTGAAAAACTCAATTTGTAATTACCAAACTTCGTAAGCTCATCCAGCATGGTATTTAACTCTGTCTGTGAGGACATGCGCACCCGCATCCAATAACAGCCCTCCCCACTCACCCGGTGGATTTCAACAATATAGGGATGCTCCCGTGCAAAAGCCTGGAAAGCACTGTGAGTCGTTCCTGAATTCAAAAAAACCGTAATAAAGGCATGAATCGTCTGTCCAATTTTTTCAGGGTTCCAGCGCAGCGTATAGCCTTCGATAATGCCCGCATCCTGCATTCTTCGAACACGCGCCCCTACGGCTTGACCTGTCAAATGAACAAGCTGGCCGATCTCCTTGTGCGATAAAGAGCTGTCTTCAATTAAATGATGAAGAATGCGCAGATCGGTGTCATCAGGTGCGAATAGTTCCATAGTTATTTTTCCTTTCATGATGAAACGATAATGCTGATTTTCCTTTCAGCAAACCGTAGCCTGTAGCTCCTTGCGTCAGATATGATTGTAACAGAAACAATGAACTACCGAAAATACACTTGGTCAAAAATAACATTCATCACAAAGGAGCTTTCATATATGAAAATCACACTAATCCGTAACGCAACCTTATGGCTGGAATACGCTGGAATAAAATTTCTGATCGATCCGATGTTGAGCGATGCTGGCGCAAATCCGCCGGTCCCCAATACGGAAAATGCCCGCCGTAATCCGCTGGTTCCCTTGCCGCCACAATGGCAGGCACTCGGACAGCCTGACGTTGTCATCGTCACACATTTACATCCCGATCATTGGGACCCGGCAGCAGTACGCTGGTTGGACAAACAAATTCCTGTCTTCTGCCAGCCCGGAAATGAAGAACAAATCACTGCTGATGGTTTTACACAGGTTACCCCGATTCCGTTGGCTGGTTCTGTGGGAGAAATTGAGATTATCCGTACAACCGGGCATCACGGCACCGGAGAAATCGGGGAGCAGATGGGACCCGTATCCGGCTTTGTTTTTCAGGCACCAGGTGAACCTGTCGTCTATTTGGCCGGGGATACGATCTGGTGCAGTGAAGTCGCGGAAACACTGGATAAATACCGTCCTGACTGGACAATTGTGAACGCTGGAGGAGCACGGTTTACGGTAGGTGATCCCATTATTATGACTGCCCAAGATGTAACGGCGGTAGCACAACATGCCCCTTATACACAAATCGTGGCTGTCCACATGGAAGCAATCAATCATTGTCTACTAACTCGCTCAGAGCTTACGGAACATATCAACCGTGAAGGTTTAAAGGGGCGCGTCCATATTCCGGCAGATGGAGCGACGGTTTCGGAGTAAGGCAATCGTCCTGAGTCACCGTTTGCGCCTATTTTGAATATATTGGATTTCAAAACGTATAAAGAAGGGATTATCGATGAATTGGCAATATCCTAATTACGGTACAGAAACCCAATGTAAAGAAGTTCCGATTACTTTTCCTCCCCAGCATCAATATAGACAGCCGGGGTTGGAATACCTAATGGTTCCACGCCCTATTTATGATAATCCAAAGTATATCGGCACTGGAAAGCTTCAGGATCGGGTGGCGATTATTAGCGGTGGGGACAGTGGTATTGGTCGCGCGGTTGCAGTGGCATTTGCCAAGGAAGGGGCCGATGTGGTCATTGCCTATCTCGATGAGCATCGAGATGCTATGGAAACCCGTGATGTCATTCACAGGCTTGGCCGACGTTGTTTGTTAATTCCGGGGGATCTAAGGCTAAAAAGCAACTGCTGTCTGGTTGTTCAACAAACGATGGAAACCTTTGGTCGTATTGACATCCTGATTAACAACCTAGGTATTCAGTTTGTGCGCGAATCGTATCTGGATATCAGTGAGCAGCAGCTTCGTGATACGTTTGATACGAATATTATTTCCTTCTTCCATATGACTACAGAAGCATTGCCGTATATGCGGGCTGGGGCTAGCATCGTCAATACGGCATCGGTGACAGCCTATGTGGGTCAAAAGAATATGATCGACTATTCAGCTACCAAAGGAGCTATCGTCAGCTTCACCCGCGCTTTGGCTAATAATCTGGTCGATCAGGGTATTCGCGTGAATGCCATTGCGCCCGGTCCGATCTGGACTCCGCTGAATCCGGCCACACAGTCGCCTGAAGTCATTCGCACCTTCGGCAGCAATACACCAATGAAGCGTGCCGGGCAGCCTTATGAATTGGCTCCTGCCTATGTGCTGCTGGCTTCGGATGACGGTTCCTACATTACAGGCCAAACGCTGCATATAAACGGCGGCCAAATGGTCACCACTTAGTTTCGTTGGCTGATAGCCACAAGACCCAACAAGCAAGAAAACCTCCAGCATCCACATTTCTAGTGGAACTGGAGGTTTTCTTGTTTTACGATACCGAATCTGAGCTTAAGCAGATCTTTTGTTTTTGTTGTAAATATCGAAGGCAACCGCCAGCAGCAGCACCAAGCCCTTGATTCCTTGCTGCCAGTCAATACCCAGACCGATCAGAGACATACCGTTATTCAGTACGCCCATGACCAAACCACCGATAATGGCTCCAAAAACGGTTCCGATCCCGCCGGATGCGGAAGCTCCACCGATAAAGCAGGCTGCGATGGCATCTAGCTCGAAGTTCGTACCCGCTCTCGGCGTAGCCGCGTTCAGACGTGCAGCAAAGATCAGACCGGAAATGGCGGCCAGCACCCCCATGTTGACGAATACCCAGAACGTTACTTTTTTCGTTTTGACACCGGACAGACCCGCTGCCTTTTCATTTCCACCCAACGCATACACATGACGTCCCATAATCGTGCGGTTCATGACGAAGGAGTACACAACGATCAGTATGAACAGCAGCACGAGAATGTTAGGTATCCCCGCGTAGCTCGCGAGCATGAAGGTGAACAGATTGATGACCGCAGCTACCACAATCAACTTGAGTACAAATAAAGCTTGTGACGGAACCTCGAATCCATATTTAAGCTGAGAACGACGTTCGCGAAGTTCGTTCACGATAAACCATACCGTGAGTGCAATGCCGACAATGATGGATACCAGGTTATAACCGGTAGATGAAAAATCCGGCAGGAAGCCTGAACTGATTTTCTGGAAGCCCCCCGGAAATGGAGAGATCGATTGACCTTCCAGCACAATCATGGTCAATCCACGGAAGAGCAGCATTCCCGCCAATGTAACGATAAATGCCGGAATCCGTACATAAGCGACCCAGAACCCTTGCCATGCGCCGATTAACGCTCCGACCAGCAAAGATGCAATCACAGCGATCCATGCTGGAAGCTGCCAATCGACCATCATTATGGCGGCAACCGCACCGACAAAAGCGGCTATGGAGCCGACGGACAAATCAATATGCCCAGTGATGATGACCAGCACCATCCCGATCGCCAGCACGAGAATATAGCTGTTTTGCAGAATCAGATTGGTAATATTAATCGGCTTCAACAGCAGGCCGCCCGTCAGCACCTCGAACAAAATCATAATGACGACCAGCGCAATCATCATGCCATATTGGCGGATGTTATTTTTAAATAGTTTAGTTATGGTTTCCATGCTTCACGCCTCCTGACTTGGTCATATATCTCATCAACGTTTCCTGCGACGCGCCCTCACGGCTAACCTCTCCAGTGATCCGCCCAGCATTCATGACATAAATCCGGTCACACAAACCTAGTACCTCTGGCAGCTCGGACGAAATGACCAGCACTCCCTTGCCTTCAGCGGCAAGTCGATGAATAATGGTATAAATTTCATATTTGGCACCCACATCAATGCCGCGTGTCGGCTCATCCAGAATCAGAATATCCGGCCCGGCGAAAATCCATTTGCTCAGCACCACCTTCTGCTGATTGCCACCACTCAGGTTACCCGTTTTCTGTAAAATGCTCGGCGCTTTGATGTTCATGCTTTTTTTCATTTCCTCTGCAATGACGACTTCCTCCTGCTCATTGACGACAGCGCCCTTCGTCAGCTTGTTCAGGCCAGTCAGCGAAATATTACGCTTGATATCATCCATCAGAATGAGGCCATACTCCTTGCGATCCTCTGTCACATAGGCAAAGCCGTTGTTGATCGCGTCCGTAACCGTGTTGTTCTGGATCGGCTTGCCGTCTTTAATCAGCTGACCAGAGATGTTACGTCCATACGACTTGCCAAAAATGCTCATCGCCAGCTCTGTCCGTCCCGCTCCCATCAGTCCGGCAATACCGACAATTTCACCGCGACGGATGTTCAAATTCACCTGATCCAGCACCTTACGGTCTGCATGATGCTCGTGATACACCGTCCAATCCTTCACTTCCAGAACGACTTTGCCAATCTCGGCATGACGCTCTGGATAACGGCTGGTCAGATCACGTCCAACCATCCCGCTAATGATCCGATCCTCCGTAACCTCATCCTTCTTCATATCCAGTGTCTCAATCGTCTTTCCGTCCCGCAAAATCGTGATCGAATCTGACACCTTCGCGACCTCATTCAGCTTGTGGGAGATCAGGATGCAGGAAATGCCCTGTCTTTTAAATTCCAGCATCAAATTAAGCAGATTTTCACTATCATCCTCATTCAATGCCGCTGTTGGTTCATCCAGAATAAGCAGCTTTACCTTTTTAGAGAGCGCTTTCGCAATTTCAACCAGTTGTTGCTTCCCGACCCCAATGTTCGTAACCAATGTATTGGGATTTTCACTCAAACCGACCTTGGACAGCAGATCGCGTGTCCCTACAAAAGTCTCTTTCCAATCAATCACGCCGCCACTGGCGCGTTCGTTGCCCAGATAAATATTTTCCGCAATCGAGAGGTACGGGATCAGCGCCAGCTCCTGATGGATAATGACAATGCCTAGTTCCTCGCTCTGCTTGATATCCTTGAACTCACACGTTTTGCCCTGGAAAACAATATCCCCTTCATAGGTTCCATGCGGATATACACCGCTTAGTACCTTCATCAGCGTCGATTTACCCGCACCGTTCTCACCGCACAGGGAATGGATTTCGCCTTCCTTGACCTTGAGATTTACATTTTCCAATGCCTTCACGCCGGGAAAGGTTTTGGTAATTCCCTTCATTTCCAAAATGATTCCAGTCATGGGATACGCTCCTTTCGGTTGGATTCCTACTCTTATTTCAGTCCAATTTGCTCTTTGGTGTAATAGTGACTGCCGACAATATCCTTCTCCACATTCGTTCGATCTACCGAGATCGGATCAAGCAAGTAAGCAGGAATGACTTTTTTACCGTTGTTATAGGATTTGGTGTCATTCACTTCCGCTTGTTTGCCCTGTAAAATGCTGTTGGCCATCACGACCGTTTGCTCAGCCAACTTGCGGGTATCCTTAAATATAGTTTGCGTCTGCTCCCCAGCCACAATGGACTTGATGGAAGCCAGCTCCGCATCCTGCCCCGTAATGATCGGCAGCGGCTTGTTCGCTGATCCATATCCGACCCCTTTCAAGGATGAAATGATACCGATACTAATTCCGTCATACGGGGATAGTACCGCGTCCAGATTGGCCCCTGAATAGTAGGCACTCAGCAGATTATCCATCCGCGACTGCGCTAATGCTCCATCCCATCGCAGTGTAGCGATCTGTGCCATCGTCATCTGCTTGCTGCGTACGACCAGCTTACCGGAATCAATGTACGGTTTCAGTACGGACATCGCACCATTAAAGAAGAAATAAGCGTTATTGTCATCCGGTGAACCACCGAACAGCTCGATATTGAAAGGGCCTTTGCCTTCCTTGAGTCCCAGCTTTTTCTCAATATACGCCGCCTGTAGCACGCCCACCTTGAAGTTATCGAAGGTCGCATAATACGTCAGATACGGTGTGTTGCGAATCAGACGGTCATAAGAAATGACCTGAATCCCTCGGTCGTGTGCCTTCTGAATCACATCCGTCAGCGTGTTTCCGTCGACCGAAGCGATCACCATAACATTGACGCCCTTGGTGATCATATTTTCGATTTGGGAGATTTGATTTTCCACTACGTCCTCGGCGTACTGTAAATCCGTTTTATAGCCTTGCTCCTGAAACAACCGAACCATATTTTCTCCGTCCCCTACCCAACGCTCGGACGATTTGGTCGGCATGGAAATGCCCACATAGCCTTTTTCCTTGCTGCCCGTTCCACTCTCCGCCAGATTGCAGGCCGAAAGCATCAGGGCCAAAACCAGAAGCCAAGCGACAACAGCTCCTTTTTTCATATGAAGTTCCCCTTTCCTCATGTAATGCAGGTCAATTTGAAGGTAAGGATTTTGCAAAATCCTCAGGTCAGTGCTAATTAGAGTTGAAATGAGATAGCGCTTACATAAGTGAGGCAATGAGTGCCTCTCCTTTTTTTATGTGCAAACACATGGTATCATTCCAGGCCGGGAAAGGTCTTTGCTGGTTTTGAACTTTTTTTATAAAATTTTAACCTTTGTGTGTGGGGGGGCAGGGTATTTGGATTTGAGGGAAATGAAGATTATCAGGAGATCACTCATTTATTTTGAAAACGAAAAAAGACTTAGCCTTTCTTACGATTGGCAAAGTCTCAATTTGTTGAATCATTAAATTGGCTATCTAAAGAGTTCACACTTTTATTGACAATTCATCAATGACATGTACGTGTGGGTCAATAAACGCCAGCTAATCCTATTAGATAAAAAGACTATATAGCAGACCCAGGCTCCAACGGAGCCGCAGCTTGAATATTTTTGTTATACGACGGAATCACTTCTTCGATCAACTAAAATTCTTCCTTGATCTTGATCTGTCATTGCTCTGCTATGTGTTCCAATAAATCTCCTGGCTGACAACCTAAAGCCGTACATAATTTATCAATTACTTCTAATGACACATATTCATTCGTATTGAGCTTCGCCATTGTAGCAGACGAAATCCCCGTCATTTTAAGTAAGTCTTGCTTCTTAATTTCCCTATCGATCAATAATTTTTGAAAAGGTTTGTAACTAATCATCTGATATTCCTTTCACACATGAAGTGAATTTTCCTTTAATTATATGAAAGTATATTTTCTTTTTCAAAAACATCTTCAACATGTATTGACTTGATTTTTTGATATGATGAAATTACATTTAATAAGTTGAACTTTTATTCATAAAATCAAATACATGGGATGGTGTCCAAAATGCATAATTCTTTAGAAGTTTTACTTGATTCACTGATTCACACTCGAATTGAATCTTTATATGGCAAGCTTATGAAACACAACTCCAGCTACAACCAGTTCTCATCCGAACGGAATCTCTATTTCAAGCAGTTACATGAAGGAGTGCCGGAAAATATACAGAAGACCCTATTTCTTTACGATGATGCTGAGCTTTCTGTTCAAGCTATTTTAGAACGTGAAATTTATTTGCAAGGTTTTAAGGACGCTCTTCACCTGCATAACGAATTACATATATCTTTAGACTGAGAGCCTTCTGGCTCTTCTTCATTTTAATTCTGTCGTATAACGTTTCTGTATTCATGAACCCCGAAGGGGTTGTCTGCTGAAATTCTCCTTCGAAATCCATTCAGCAGACCAAGACTACATCAGGAGCCGCAGCTTGAATATCATGTTATACGCAGCCCTTTTTTCTACCATATATTTCAATTATCCTCTTCACTTATTTTTCACTCTCTCTTTCAATTGCATTGCTTGCTGATACAACCGGTCTGCTTCTTCACCTTCCTTCCTTTTAGCTAAATTCTCTAAGTCAATCCTCCAGTTGTTATACGCTATGTGCTTGTCCGGTTTGATTTCAACGGCCTTTTCGTATTTTTCAAAGGCTTGCTGATACAGTTTTTCTCCTTCTTCCCCTTTCTTGCTCTTCGCCAAAT
>NZ_JAFICR010000008.1:0-298496 GCF_017833915.1 Paenibacillus sp. 1182
CCGGTGCGAGGACAGTGTCAGGTGGGCAGTTTGACTGGGGCGGTCGCCTCCTAAAGAGTAACGGAGGCGCCCCAAGGTTCCCTCAGAATGGTTGGAAATCATTCGAAGAGTGCAAAGGCAGAAGGGAGCTTGACTGCGAGACCTACAAGTCGAGCAGGGACGAAAGTCGGGCTTAGTGATCCGGTGGTACCGCATGGAAGGGCCATCGCTCAACGGATAAAAGCTACCCTGGGGATAACAGGCTTATCTCCCCCAAGAGTCCACATCGACGGGGAGGTTTGGCACCTCGATGTCGGCTCATCGCATCCTGGGGCTGAAGTAGGTCCCAAGGGTTGGGCTGTTCGCCCATTAAAGCGGTACGCGAGCTGGGTTCAGAACGTCGTGAGACAGTTCGGTCCCTATCTGTCGTGGGCGTAGGAAATTTGAGAGGAGCTGTCCTTAGTACGAGAGGACCGGGATGGACGTACCGCTGGTGTACCAGTTGTTCCGCCAGGAGCACCGCTGGGTAGCTATGTACGGAAGGGATAAGCGCTGAAAGCATCTAAGCGTGAAGCCCCCCTCAAGATGAGATTTCCCAGTATGTAAGACCCCTTGAAGACGACGAGGTAGATAGGTTGGGGGTGGAAGTGCAGTAATGCATGGAGCTGACCAATACTAATCGGTCGAGGGCTTATCCTAAAGATAAGACGCAAATGAGTTTCGGATCCAGTTTTCAGGGTGTAACCTTGAAACAAATGCTTAATATTCCCTGATAGCTCAGTTGGTAGAGCACTCGACTGTTAATCGAGTTGTCACAGGTTCGAGTCCTGTTCGGGGAGCCATATGGAGAGGTGTCCGAGTTGGCCGAAGGAGCACGATTGGAAATCGTGTAGGCGCCAAAAGCGTCTCGAGGGTTCGAATCCCTCTCTCTCCGCCATAATTATTTTATTGTATGGCCCGTTGGTCAAGGGGTTAAGACACCTCCCTTTCACGGAGGTAACAGGGGTTCGAATCCCCTACGGGTCATAAAAATATCATAAAAAAACTTGCAATAAAAAGTTTATTATGGTATAATATGAAAAGTGTTTCGGTGTGGAGGCTTAGCTCAGCTGGGAGAGCATCTGCCTTACAAGCAGAGGGTCGGGGGTTCGAGCCCCTCAGCCTCCACCATTTGAAAATTTTATATTTATTATTGTCGCGGGGTGGAGCAGTTCGGTAGCTCGTCGGGCTCATAACCCGAAGGTCGCAGGTTCAAATCCTGCCCCCGCAACCAATTAAAAATTATTATGGAACTGTGGTGTAGAGGCCTAACATGCCTGCCTGTCACGCAGGAGATCGCGGGTTCGAATCCCGTCAGTTCCGCCATTAGTATTATAACGTGTAATGAAGAGCCTTATTCTAAGGCTCGGTAGCTCAGTCGGTAGAGCAGAGGACTGAAAATCCTCGTGTCGGCGGTTCGATTCCGTCCCGAGCCACTTTTAATTGAATATTTTATGTGCCGGTGTAGCTCAACTGGTAGAGCAACTGACTTGTAATCAGTAGGTTGGGGGTTCAAGTCCTCTCGCCGGCACCATTTTTGGAGGATTAGCGAAGTGGCCAAACGCATCAGACTGTAAATCTGCTCCCTTACGGGTTCGGTGGTTCGAATCCATCATCCTCCACCAGTTTTATAGGGGCATAGTTTAAAGGTAGAACAACGGTCTCCAAAACCGTTGGTGTGGGTTCAATTCCTGCTGCCCCTGCCAATTATTCATTACTTGCGGCGGTCGTGGCGAAGTGGTTAACGCACCGGACTGTGACTCCGGCATTCGTGGGTTCAAGCCCCATCGGCCGCCCTTTACTTATTGGGGATTAGCCAAGCGGTAAGGCAACGGACTTTGACTCCGTCATGCATAGGTTCAAATCCTATATCCCCAGCCATCTTTATGCGGACGTGGCTCAGCGGTAGAGCATCGCCTTGCCAAGGCGAGGGTCGCGGGTTCGATTCCCGTCGTCCGCTTTGTTATACTCTGGCGCCATAGCCAAGTGGTAAGGCAAAGCTCTGCAAAAGCTTTATTCCCCAGTTCAAATCTGGGTGGCGCCTCCATAATTGAATACGCCGGCGTGGCGGAATGGCAGACGCGCTCGACTCAAAATCGAGTGGGAAACCGTGGAGGTTCGAGTCCTCTCGCCGGTATTAACTAAAAGAGTTCATTAGAGACATTCTCTAGTGAGCTTTTTTTTATTTGAGCTTTAGTACCCCACTCATTGCTTGAGTTGAAGACACCTTTGAGTTGTATTCCAGATGCGAATAAATATTTGCCGTTGTTGCATAATCGCTGTGGCCTAACCATTCCTGAACTTCTTTCATGCTTACCCCTAATACATCTACATAAATATACATAAATATACTCCAGGTATTCAAGACAATAAGAATTGTCAGAAGATAAGCGATAGGATTCCTGTTATTCCTTCATACGAATCAGAAGCTCATAGAACGTGTCCACCAGTGGCAGATTACCGGATAGAGTAGCCGCTTTTACTCTTACAGCATATCTTCGTTTTCAACCGCGAGTGCTTGTCCTTCCATATGATAATTCTTCCTGGCTTCCTGAAGCAAGATTTCGGCTCTTTTCTTGGTTCCTTTTATTTAAGCTCCGTAGGGATCCATTTCGGTTATCGTTTACCATTCTCATCTTTACAGTTAGGCGGATGTCCCGTTACGCTTTCTCCTCTTCCAACAACTCCAGAGGGTGAACCCGATCCTTTTTCAAATACCGGTTGAGCTTCGGAATGGATTTGCTACAAAAGTGGTAGCTGAATCCGCCGATGGATTGCTTTAGCGCCCAGAAGGTACATTTGTTTTTGAACCGGGCGGTATAAAGTTCGATGATCTAGGTCGCCTCCAGTGTTAGATCGGTGCTGGCTAGAATGGAGCATCGCCTGTTCGGATTCACCAGCAATAACCACAGTTTTTGGTTACTCTTTGGCCCCATAACATATCCACCACAGGTAACTGACGGATTATTCATTGCCATACATGCTCACGATAGCGTACTCAAACGCGGCGATACGGCTTTAAAACAGCTCGGCCAAGCACCACCTTCGTCCTCTTTTTACGGTAGCGACCCCAGTCTGTGGCAGGTGTACCATGACGTTCATAGGCAACGGTATTGGACTTGGCTTCGGTTACCAGATCCATCCGGATGCTGCCGAATTGGTTCCATTGTTCAACCCCCGCAAAGCAGGATTGATCAGCGGTATTCAAAACCATTTCCGGGACGTGCCCTAGTCAAAACACAGCATGAGGCCTATGACAATGACAACAAACCCATGAAAAGCGCCTCCAAAATTGCGCCACATTTAACACAATTGATATTGATTATCAATATCAATTGTGTTAATATAATTTTGTTTACTAGTGAACAAAAAAATCTAATGGGGACACTGAACTTGGTCTGCAACTACTACAAGAGAGGGGAGATTGGGAAATTGGAGTTTCAAAATCATTTTAAAGGTCATCTTTACGAGCAATATATTAAAATGCTACATCTGAATGAGCTGTATACTGAACAAGAATTTAACTCGTTTCGGCAACAGGCCAAAAAGTACCAGATTGACATGCTCTCCAACAATATTACTAGTGTGCACGTTATTGATTGCATTGGTGATTATGAACCGATAAATCATACCGGGATTGTGGAGAAGATGGGGTTGTCCAAAGCTAGCATTACTAAAATTAGTGCAAAGCTGCTGGAAATGGGCTTCATTATGAGAAGTCAACTGAACAGCAATCGTAAGGAGATTTACTTTAGTTTAACGGATAAGGGAAGACACGTTTATCATTTGCATAAAGAAATGCACAAAGAAAAAGAAGAAAGGTTTTACCAATTCATTGAATCCTATTCAGAGGTTGAGCTGCAGACTATTGGAAAATTTATGAGTGATTTGGTGGCGCGTGCCGAAGAATACTCCGAAGGGAAGTTTACGATAAATGACGACATTAAAGATTGAGGAATTAAGATCCAAGATTGAAGGGAAAGAAATTTTAAAAGGGCTCACACTGGAGATTCATGGCGGAGAGATTCATGCGATTATGGGGCCTAATGGGACGGGAAAAAGTACATTGGCTTCAGCTTTAATGGGCCATCCCAAATATGAGGTTACTGGCGGTAAGGTGACATTGGACAATGAAGACCTTCTGGAGATGGAGGTGGATGAGCGTGCCCAGGCAGGCTTGTTCCTCGCAATGCAATACCCAAGTGAAATTGCTGGCGTGACCAACTCGGATTTTCTCAGAAGTGCCATCAATGCACGGCGTGAAGAAGGCGATGAGATATCCTTAATCCGTTTTATCCGTGAAATGGAGAGCAAAATGAAGGGGCTGGAGATGAACCCGGAATTTATGCATCGTTATTTGAATGAGGGATTCTCTGGCGGTGAAAAAAAGCGGAATGAGATTTTGCAAATGATGCTACTTGAACCCAAGTTTGTGATCCTGGATGAAGTGGACTCAGGGCTTGATATTGATGCACTGCGTATTGTGGCCAATGGCGTAAATGAGATGCGCAGCCCGGATAGAGGCTTTTTAATCATCACCCATTATCAACGACTGTTGAATTATATTACCCCGGATTTTGTGCATGTCATGATGCAAGGCCGGATAGTTAAATCTGGCGGTCCGGAGCTTGCCCACCGTTTGGAGGCTGAAGGGTACGATTGGGTGAAGGAGGAACTTGGGATTACGGATGAGACGGTAAGGGATGCTTAAAAGCCGGAGAGGAGGAACAGCACGTGGATATACAAGCTAGAGTTTCAATGAATGTGGACGATTTACGCGCATGGTCAAGCGCTAAGGATGAACCTCGTTGGCTGATTGAACGCCGCGTTCATGCACTCGAACTGGAAGGGACGCTGGAGTTGCCTAAAGTGGAGAAAATCAATCTTGAAAAATGGGATATCTACGAAAGTGGAGATTACAAAGCTGAGAATGCGTGGTCTAGTTTGGAGGAAGCGCCGGAGGTTGTTCGAGGTTTGGTTGCTTCTCCGGTGAAAGGCGGACTAATCGTTCAGTTCAACTCGGATGTAGTGTATACGAAATTGTCCGAGAGCTTAGCCGCCCAGGGAGTCATTTTAACGGATCTGCATACTGCGGCAAAAGAGCATGAGGAGCTGGTTCAACGTTATCTCTTTCAGGCAGTAAAGCCAGAAGAACATCGTTTATCTGCTGCACACAGTGCCTTATGGAGTGGTGGCGTTTTTCTATATGTCCCAGACGGTGTAGAGGTTGAAGCACCTATTCAAGCGATCTTTCTTAACGATACAAGCGGTGTGTGTTTTGCTCCTCACGTCTTAATTGTGGCAGGGAGCAACAGCAAGATCACTTATGTGGATAATTGTGTATCGAGTGGTGATGATGTCAAGGTATTGCATAACGGTGTGACGGAGGTCTTCGCGGGGGCGGGCTCAAAGGTGCAAGTAGCTTCGGTTCATCAGCTTGCTGTAACTACAACAGATTTCACCCAGCGACGGGCGGTCGTTCTTGCTGATGGGGGTGTGGAATGGATTATCGGTGAGATGAACAATGGTTATACCGTGAGCGATACCAAGACTTTGCTACAAGGCAACGGGGCGGTCTCCGACAATAAGGTGATTGCTATTGGCACGGGCAATCAAAAATCGAGCTATACAACTCAAGCTCAGCATTTTGGCAGAAGCTCGGTAAGCCAGATGATTACGCGTGCAGTCATGCTTGAAGAAGCTACGGCCATTATCAACGGCATTACAAAGATTGAAAAAGGTGCAACCCATTGTGATGGTCAGCAAACAGAACGCGTGCTTATGTTAAGTCCTAAAGCTCGCGGCGATGCCAATCCGATCCTGCTGATAGATGAGGATGATGTAACCGCGGGTCATGCTGCATCCGTGGGGCAAGTAAATGCAGAGCAAATCTATTATCTGATGTCGCGCGGGATATCACGGAGTGAAGCCGAACATCTTGTTATTTTCGGATTTCTCGCTCCTGTCATTTCGGAGATCCCGCTGGAAGGTGTTCGCAGTCGCCTAAAAGATTTAGTGGAAAGCAAGCTCGGCAGATCATAGCAAATCAAAATGAATCTTGAAAGGTTAAAAAGGAGTGATACCAATGGCTAAAAAAGCACCAGATATGGGCGAATATAAATATGGGTTTCGCGACAAGCACCAGTCTATTTTTCAATCTGGAAAAGGTCTGACGGAAGAGATTGTCCGGGAAATTTCCCGGATCAAGGAAGAGCCGGAGTGGATGCTCAATTTTCGGTTGAAAGCTTTGAATCAATTCTACAAAATGCCGATGCCTGAATGGGGAGCGGATTTGACCGGGCTAAATCTTGATGACATCCAGTATTACGTTCGCCCTTCTGAAAAACAGGGAAAGACCTGGGAGGAGGTTCCTTCCGAGATCAAAGCAACCTTTGACAAGCTGGGAATCCCTGAAGCGGAGCAAAAGTTCCTGGCGGGCGTATCCGCTCAATATGAGTCGGAAGTAGTTTATCACAGCATGCGGAAAGAACTGGAGGATCAGGGCGTTATTTTCCTTGATACGGATAGTGCATTAAAGCAATACCCCGAAGTGTTTAAGCAACATTTTGGGACGATCATCCCTCCCGCCGACAATAAATTTGCGGCGCTTAATAGTGCGGTTTGGTCAGGCGGTAGCTTTGTATACATTCCGAAGGGGGTTCAGTGCGAGGTTCCTATACAAGGTTATTTCCGTATTAATTCTGAAAATATGGGTCAATTCGAGCGGACATTAATTATTGCCGAAGAGGGCAGCTTTGTCCATTATGTTGAAGGATGTACAGCACCTATTTATAGTACCAGTTCTCTGCATAGTGGAGTTATTGAAATTATTTGCCAGAAAGATTCCCGTGTCCGTTACACGACCATTCAGAATTGGGCTCCTAATATCTACAACTTGGTAACCCAAAGGGCTGTGGCAGAAGAAAATGCCACAATGGAATGGGTGGACGGCAACATCGGCTCCAAGGTAACAATGAAGTATCCGGCAGTATTATTGAAAGGACGGGGAGCCAAGGGGTCCATCCTGTCTATTGCCGTAGCCGGTAAAGATCAGCATCAAGATGCTGGCGCGAAGGTAATTCACCTTGCTCCCGAGACAACATCTACGATTATATCCAAATCCATCAGCAAGCAGGGCGGAAAAGTAAACTACCGAGGGTTGTCCAGCTTCAGCCGCGATTCCGCAGGGTCCAAGTCCAATATTAAGTGCGATACGTTGATATTGGACAACATGTCAACATCAGATACGATTCCGTACAATGAAATTAAAAACGATCAGATTACTTTGGAGCACGAGGCAACAGTATCCAAAGTGTCCGAGGAACAATTGTTTTACTTAATGAGCCGCGGGCTTACAGAACAAGATGCTACACAAATGATTGTAATGGGCTTTATTGAACCGTTTACCAAAGAATTGCCAATGGAATATGCCGTTGAAATGAATCGGTTGATTCAATTTGAGATGGAAGGAAGCATCGGTTGATTCATTAATTTAATAGATCAAACCTTTATCATTCTTTAAAGAGGTGCTAGTAATGAAGAAAAATAATTCGGACGATTCAGAACTAGCTCAAATTACCCGAGAGATACGAAAACTTCAGTTCTGCTTCAATATGCTGTCAGGATTGAGCGCAAGTTGTGGTGTGATGATACCTTTAGACTCTATTCTTACGCTTATAAGGGAACTTTCGGATCAAGAGGTCACTCTTCGGCAAAAAGCAAAGGATCACTCAGACGATCTAGGGTGAAAAAAGGTATGAATGACGGTTGGTAAAGAAAATGGGAGGAATTGACATAATGGATGAAAATGGAGTTTTATTCGATGAAGTATCGGAAGTTCTTCTCAAACTACGTCCTTTCTTACTGCGTGACGGTGGAGATGCTGAACTGGTCGAAGTTGAGAACGGTATAGCAAAATTAAGATTTTTGGGAGCTTGCAATGGTTGCCCAAGTGCTACGATTACGTTAAAGGTTGCTATTGAGCGCGCAATTCTTGAGGAAATTGATGATATTAAAGAAGTTGTACAAGTGTTCTAAATTCCTTGATACTGAGCAACTGAGTTAGTCCTGTCGCAGACCATAGCTACGGAAGTTGATCCCGCTGCTCAATACCAAAGTACATTGACAGATTACCTTGCGGGTCGAAATCGACGAGCAGCGCTTATCTCCCTTCATTAAACAAGGTATTATCAATATTATATTCGGTATCGAGTGGGAAACCGTGGAGGTTCTAGTCCTCTCGCTCATACACAAAAGGGTGATAAAATGCTTAAAGGCATTTTATCATCCTTTTTATTATATATTCATGATTTTGGCAACAAGGTTAACATGGATTTGACCAGCGCTTTGATCTTATCGTAAGATGATGGTACTGAAAAAACTTTTCTAGTTTACCGAGCGCGAAAGAAATGAGGAAGAATATGCAGGAAAGAATTTTGGAGGCTTTTGTAGATGAAGTTCATGAAAATGGATTGAAATTTACGATGGATGATCTTGCGAAAAGACTCGCTATTAGCAAGCGTACGTTGTATGAAAACTTTTCGTCTAAGACGCTTATTTTAGAAACACTTATTGAGCGTACAAATGATGATATGATTCGAAAAACTGAGCAGATTATCCAAAATAATGAGTTATCTTTGTTAGACAAGATTAAGCAGTCGATTAGGGTCATGCCTCTGTATTATAAGTTTTACGATTTAAGGATATTGGACCAGATGAAAAAGTATTATCCTGAACAATGGAAAAGGGTACATGCCGATTTAAATGATTGGTCTCCGATTAGAACATTAATTCAGGAAGGCATCCGAGAAGGAATTATTGTGAACAAAAATGAGGCTCTGATCATGAAGCTTATTATTGAATCTGTAAATTTAACGCTTGATCAGCGTTTCTTTCTGGATAACAGTGTGACGGTAGAGGAAGCTACTTATTCTATTGTAGATATTTTGTTGTTCGGTTTGGTCGAGAATTAAAAAATAGCCTCAACAATATGCTGCATATTTGAAGAGGCCACTTTTTTATATGAAAACTAAGAAAACATTTTTAGTTTCAATTGTTTTTTGAAAAGGGATAATGAAGTTTACCTGATATCGAATAAAGAGATACGGAAAAGGAAGGGTGGAAATATGTCTATACTCACAAGAAATCGAGGAGCAATGCTGTTATTGATGCTTAACATTTTTTTGGCGTTCATGGGGATTGGCTTAGTTGTCCCTGTATTACCTAAATTTATAAGTGAGCTAGGGATGAATGGTTCTTCGATGGGACTGATGGTTGCAGCTTTTGCGTTGACTCAGCTTTTATTATCACCATTGTCAGGAAAGTTGTCTGATCGTTATGGACGTAAAAAATTGATTGTTTCTGGGATGTTCATCTTCATGTTATCAGAGCTTGTTTTTGGACTGGCTCATTCCATTCCTACCCTGTTCATAGCACGAATCATGGGTGGAGCAGGGGCAGCGTTGCTGACTCCTTCTATAATGGCCTATGTCGCTGACGTGACCTCGTTTGAGGAAAGAGGCAAGGGAATGGGCATGATCAATGCGGCGATCAACACAGGCTTCATAATCGGGCCAGGGATTGGCGGATTGCTTGCCACATATGGAATACGCATTCCCTTCTTTGCGGCAGCTGGAGCTGCGGGAATAGCAGCTATCTTGTCTGTGTTAGTGCTGCCTGAGTCTTTAAGCAAGGAAAAGCAACAATATAATAGAGAGCTTCCACGTCAAAAAGAAAATCTTTTGCAGCAATTTGCCAAGTCATATCAATCTCCATATTTCATGGGTTTACTCATTGTATTTGTCGTTGCTTTTGGGTTAGCGAATTTCGAAACCGTGTTTGGACTGTTTGTTGACCATAAATATGGTTTCACACCGATGGATATTGCCATCATCATAACGACAGGCTCCATTTTGGGAGCAGTTGTCCAAGCAACTATATTTGGATGGATCATTAATCGTTTTGGAGAGAAAAAAGTAATTCACCTCTGTTTGGCTATTGGGGGCCTGTTCATTTTTCTAACCCTATTTGCTGAACAGTACGTGATGATTATGCTGACGACCTTCATCATTTTTCTGGCTATGGATATCCTTCGTCCGGCAGTAAGCACTTCTCTATCGCGGCAGGCTGGAGATGAGCAAGGCTTTGTGGCAGGCATGAACTCGTCCTATACCAGCTTGGGTAATGTGATTGGACCGCTTGTTGCGGGATTGCTGTTCGATGTTCATATTAATCTGCCTTATATGGTTGCAGCTATAGCGTTACTGGCTTGTCTCGTCCTTTCACTACGTTCCAAGCAAGCGGGTGAGCAACACTCGATAGCCCGTACAGCAGAACAGCGTAGATGAGGATAGCCGCAGGTCTATACTCATCCCCGACTTAGGTCTAGGTTCAAAAACCGTCTGGGGTCCGTTTTGTCAAACGCTAGTTCAGCGTACAATAAGGACATAAGCAAGACACAGTGAAAGGCGGTGAGAGATGATGAGAGTTAACAAAGGGAATGGGTTAGCCATTGTACTGATCGTGTTGGGTTCGATTATGCTGCTCGGTAAGTTTACTCCGTTTTTCGGTCACTTTTTAGGACATCTGATTGGTTACTTAATTCCGATAGCTATGGTGATGCTAGGCTACTACGGTGTGAAAAAAGGAAATGCGCTCTTCGGCTGGATCGTACTCGTACTTGGGGTACTGATTTTGCTTGGCAAACTGTCCTGGCTTCTGGGACCGCTACTGGCAATCGGGTTAATCATATTTGGTGTTTCCCTGCTGAGTGACCGCAGAAGACATTACTGATTTTAGCAGTTTAGCAAGAATTAAGAAAGATTTCAGTAACTAAGTGTTGAATTATGGAATACGAATTGTGAAAGGAGTAGACGCAAATGAGTGTTTTTCGAAGAATGCGCGATATCACGGTAGCGACCTTCAATGAGCATTTGGAACAAAGCCAAGACCCAGTGCAACTGATTGACCAGTTCTTGTATAATACCCGCCAGGAAATTGCCGAAGCGGAAAAACTCCATCAACAGTATGCGATGCATACAAGACAGATGAAGCAGCAGTTGGATCATGCATTGTCCATGCAGACCAAACGGGAGGAACAGGCGCTACTGGCTTTGAAGGCTGATGAAGAACATATCGCGAAGCTGGCCCTTCAGGAGAAAATGCTATATGCAGAAAAAGAAGAGCAGTATAGAGAACTGTGGGAGCAGAGCCGTGAATCACTACGTGAGCTAGAACAACAGCTAGATACATTAAAGACAGAATATCAAACGGTACACAGCAAGCGTCAGTATTATGCGGCACGTGTACAGACGTTGAGACTCCAGCAGCAAATGAACGAACGGGCTGGTACATACGGTGGACGGAATGTTCCCCGAATGTTCAACCGCTTGGAAGACCGGGTAGCCGATATGGAAGCAGAAACGATGAGTCTGCGTGATTTACGTCGGGGTGAGGGCGACCATGCACAGGATGCCCAAGGCGGTGGATCGCTGCTCGAACAAGAGTGGGCGAGACTGAAAAGCAAGCTGAACAACAGCGGGAAGGAGTAATTTGATAATGACCCGAATTTACAGATCAAGCCGGGATAGAGTAATAACAGGTGTATGTGGCGGTCTTTCTGACGCAACAGGAATGGACTCAACATGGATTCGTATTCTGGTTGTGATCAGTTTCTTTATTACAGCAGGAACCACATTTATGATTTATGTGATTGCGGCCCTAGTTATCTCCAAGGAGCCGAGATCTCCTTTCGATGGAGGATTTGGCCCTGACAGCGGACCCTACAATCAACAGGATCCACGCTATTATGGCAGTAACAATACAAGATCGCAGTATGGGCCGGGAACTGGTTACAACCAGGGCGGTGCATATGGCAATTCGAACCCGTTTTTTGGTCAAGATGCCCGCAACTCATCTAAATTTAACACAGGTCAGAACAGTGACCTGGATTCCATGATGGAAGATATCGAGAAAAAGGCAATGAAAAAAGAATTGGCAGAGTTACGCAAAAAAGTAGAGCAATTTGAGAAGGGAGATCGTAAATAATGGGGATCTTTAAAAGAATGAAGGATATGACAAGAGCATCGGTGAATGAAGTGTTGGATAAAGTGGAAGATCCGATTATTATGTTGAATCAATATCTGCGCGATATGGAGGCTGAAATTCACGAGGCTGAGGTAACGGTTGCCAAGCAAATGGCGAATGAACGACGTATGAAACAGCGTTTGGAGGAAGCGGTACGTGTATCCAATGAGCGTGAGAAACAAGCTGAATCCGCATTGCGAAATGGTCAGGAAGAAGTAGCGCGCAAGTTGTTGGGAGAGAAGATTTATTTTGTGCAGAAGCAGGACGAATACCGCGACTTGCATACACAAGCTGAGCTTCAAGCAAAAGAATTGGTACAGCAGCTTCACGACATGAAAGATGAATTCTATAAAATGCGCAACAAGCGCAATGAGTTGGTATCCCGTGCTCAAATGGCGAAAGCTAAAAAGCAAATGTCTCAAATCAATAGTTTGCACACGATTGAAAGTGGGTCTGCTTCACTGGGCTTCCACCGTATGGAAGAAAAAATCATGCAAATGGAAGCTGAAGCTGACGTACTGCGTGCTCCTTACCGTCAAGCTCCAGGAGAAGCATATGTTAATCCGGCTGAGGCTGAAAAACAGTTTAAAGTGGATGAGCAGCTTCAACAGCTTAAGTCCAAAATTCAGACAGGTGCTAAACCAGTCGATATGAAGAAGGACTGACTACTCGGAAACAAGACATTATGATATGCTGTATGGAATGGACATTGGTCGATGATCGTGCCTAATCTGTATGGTTCAGGAAAGCCATATGGCGGAATGTTGCGCCACTATGGCTTTTCCGTCCTGTATAAACAAAAAGGGGGTGCAGCATGGAGAGAAGAAAATCGGCCTTGGCACTGGCAGGGATTGGCATCGGGATTATCATTTTATTCGGTCAGTGGATTGGGTTCCTCTCCGTGGTTGCACTGATCCTAATGTTGGCCGGAATATATAAGATCCGCAATTCCAAAATCAAAAAGGGCTACACGATGCTCGCGATTGGTGCTGGACTGTTAGTACTGGATCATTTGTTCCTGTTTGTGGTAGTTACACTAGCATCATTAGCTGTATTCTATTCACGTTCAAGGAAGCTGCATAAAGGTCAAAGCTCCATATTCAAGCACAATTTTATATCCAATCATAAATGGGATGAAGTGCCTTGGAGCCTGCGCAGCACAAGCATATGGCATGTGGTTGGGGACGTGGATGCCGACCTGACGTTGGCTCTCCCAGAGGAACGTGAGCCCGTCATATTTTTGCAGGGGATCTTCGGTGACATTGACATCACCCTACCGGATAATTACGGTGTAGAGGTGGAGATGTTCATATTGTTCGGACAGATTCAGTTTGACCGGGATCATGAGGCGGGGATGCTCAATCGACTGGTTTGGAAGTCTCCCCATTTTGAGCAGAGTGAGTATAAAGTGAAGTTTGTCGTTTCGTACTTGGCGGGCGATGTCCGCGTCCGATTTTATTGAATCAGGAGGAGCCGGGATGAATCATAAAAAAACGTCCAACATGGTAACCCGCAGTATGGGTGAAGGTATCCTCCTGTGTGTTGTTGTGGGCGTAGTTGTCTTTTATATGCTGTATACATATGGATATGTGAAGTCGTTCCCAACCTGGGGAATGATATTGAAAGTTGCAGGAGCCGTTATATTGGTGTTGATTGGTACAGGGGCAATGTACGGATTTTATGAAAGTTACCGCTTTAAAAGCAGACTGGAAATGTTGAGAGAGACGTTGCTGATGTGGGAAAAGGGAACGCCAGCACGTGAGTTGCCGCCCCTAGGGCATGATGAGCTTGGCAGGCTGGGTGAGCAGCTGGAACGGATTGGGCGTAAATGGCAGGAACAAGTTACGTCTTTACAACGCTTATCTACGGATAATGCTCAGCTGGCAGAACAGGCACGGATGACTGCGATTGTGGAGGAGCGGCAGCGGCTGGCCAGAGAGTTGCATGACGCCGTATCACAGCAATTATTTGCTATTTCAATGACGGCAACGGCTGTGGGGAGGACACTGGATAAGGATTTTGATAAAGCGCAGCGTCAAGTTGCGCTAATTGAAGAAATGTCTTCCGTGGCACAATCCGAAATGCGGGCGTTACTACTTCATCTGCGGCCTGTCTATCTGGAAGGGAAACGGCTTGAGCAGGGTTTGCGTGATTTGGTACAAGAGTTGCAGGCAAAGGTACCGATGGAGATTGATTTTGAGATTGAAAGCGGAGTACAGTTGGTTAAAGGCATTGAGAACCACTTGTTTCGTATTGTTCAGGAAGCGATGTCTAATACATTGCGTCATGCCAAAGCAACCCGTATGGAAATTCGTATCGTGCAACGTCCAGATTCCATCAGGCTGACGATTCGGGACAACGGTATTGGTTTTGAACTGGATGAGAAAAAGCAGACTTCATATGGATTATCCACAATGCAGGAGCGGGTCAGTGAGATTGGGGGAGCTATTCAGTATATAACGGCTCCGGGAAAAGGAACACGGATCGAGGTGTCCGTGCCAGTTATTAATGATGAAAGCGGAAGGAACGATGATCATGGAAACGGAATTACCGATTAGCGTACTGCTGGTAGACGACCATGAAATGGTACGGATTGGTCTTGCGGCGGTGCTGGGGACGGAAGAAGGTATTGAAGTGGTCGGCGAGGCCGGAAGCGGAGAAGAAGGCATACGGTTGGCTTCTGAATACAAGCCAAATGTGATTTTGATGGATCTAGTCATGGATGGCATGGATGGCATCGAAACGACACGCCAAGTAACTCGCCTGCTTCCAGAGACCAAGGTGATTGTGCTGACGAGTTATTTGGACGATGAGAAAATGTATCCGGTCATTGAGGCAGGGGCATTCAGCTACTTGCTCAAAACGTCTCGTGCTTCCGAGATAGCGGATGCCATCCGTGCAGCTGCACGCGGACAGTCCGTACTAGAGTCACAGGTGGCCTCCAAGATGATGAATCGATTCCGCCAGCCACAGGCTGAGGCACCCGCGCATACGGAGCTGACTGATCGTGAGATGGAGGTGCTTCGCCTGTTGGCACAAGGGAAGTCTAACCAGGATATCGCAGATGAGCTGATTATCGGGATTAAGACGGTAAAATTCCATGTCACGAACCTTCTCGCTAAATTAGGAGTGGAAGACCGTACACAGGCGGCAATCTATGCCTATAAGAACGGATTAGCAGAGTAGAAGTAGAATAAACGAATACAAAGAACCGGAGACGACAATAGTCCTCCGGTTTTTTTGTGTTCCATAACAAGTTGTTTAGATCAGGAGGAATAAAAAGGCGATTAAAGCCAGATCAAGTGCAAGCCCTGCCCCGTATCCATATCCGCCGTACCCACCGCGATAGCCTGTTCTACCATTTCCATAATTACTATAGCCCTTTCCAGCAAAGCCGCCTGCGTCATAAAGAAAGGATGGACTCAGAGGTGCGTTGGGCGGCTTAATTAAGGCATTTAGTTTGGCAGAGCTACGAGCTTTGTTTGTAGGATTCCTTTTTTTCTTTTTAGAGGAATTCTTTTTGGGGGATTGTTTTCCTTTGTTACTGTAGCTCCCGGCATAAAGACTGCCAGGAAAAGAAGGTGGATATCCGTTCAACATCAGCTTGCCTTTGCTACACCCACTTAAGATGCCGATGTGTCGTGTACCATCACGCATAACGGCACAGACCAGACGTCCACCATGAGGTGCCACATTGGCTTCATTTACAGGATAAATCGGAAACATGATTTCACCTCTTTTGGTGTATGATGCATTGTGATCATAGTCTATTCTTACGGTGCCTACGATGTATGGTCGAACACCCAGTAGGCAGATGAATATTTTAGAAGGGCTTGGCCGTAGTGCTGTGTGTATAAAACCTCTGACAATGGGAATGCTATTGATAGATTCATAGATTTCAATCCAGCCGAAAAAGAAAGTATCCAGAGCGTAGGTGTGGGAATCGGATGGTTGTGGAGCGGGGGGAACGATAATGTTAAAAGCAGAGCTGATTAAAAAGGGGATTATTGCAATTTTGGTATTAGGAACGGTGCTGGTACTAGCTGGCTGGCGTTACGGAACCCTTCAGACAAACCGAAATGACTCCCGCGAGGCAGAAACGGCTTTACGCTCATTGTTAATCATCTCGGATCAGACCCCGGGTACGTTGGATAAGCTGGTTGTGAAGTGGCAAGGCGATTGGATTTCTAACCATGAAGAGCCGGCAGATGTGGCGGCACAGATAGCCGATCAGCTGAATATACCCACAGTAAACAAACTCGTAGAAAATGGACACACGGTTTATCGTTCTGTTCGTCATAGTGAGGATCTAAGAATCCGCTTAAATGTGATGGAACGTCAAACTGGACAATGGTATGTAGTTGTTCAACTGGAGAGTAATAATGCAGGACGTGAGCGGTTGATTCAGCTTCATAAGCTTTGTGCTGAGCAATTAAAATCTATGGGGATTCAAGCGCAGTGGAACACAGCCCTTCAGCGTTCGCTGCATACAAAGGAATCCAAAGATCAACTGTTGAAACTGACAGAGGCGAGCTTAGCAGAGAACATCTCCATGCAGGCCAAAGAAAGATATACGGATGCGACTACTGTGGCTATATCCTATGAAGCTCCAGAGCTGCCGTTAATGATTCAAAGCGGTGAGCATCAGGTCCAGATGCAGATGGCTGTACATGAAGATAGGGAGCAGCAGAATACACGTATAACGCTCGGTTTCCCGCTCATCACGATTGAATACTGACTTATAAGGTAAATTTATGATTCATCGGATAGCTTATCCATGTAGGATATGATAAAATATCATCAAATCTTTAGTTCCATGTTTTTCGAAAATCAAGTATGATCTTGTATAAATATACACAATACTACATGCGGATTTCGGGGATTGTGGATTGCGGAATCTTGACATGGGAAGAATGAGGTACTTCATGGCTGACATACCTGCTAAAGAATCTGTTGTGACGCAAGGCGCAGTTCTGTTTATTTTTGGCGCTACGGGCGATTTGGCTCGTCGCAAGCTTTTTCCTGCTATTTACAGCTTGTACCGCGAAGGCAAGCTTGCTGAAGATTTTGCCGTTATTGGTGTAGCAAGGCGTCCGCGCACAGAGGAAGAATTCCGTAATGACCTGTATGCTTCCATACAGGAGTTTAGTCGCTACAAAGCAGAAAATGATCAAGAATGGCAGGCATTTGCCGAGCATTTTGAATATAAATCGCTGGATATCAACAATGTCGAAGGGTTCCATGAGCTGAGACAGCAGACGGAGTCTATAGAAAGCAAGTTTAACATACCGGGAAATCGGTTGTTTTATTTGGCCTTGGCTCCTGAATTATTCGGAAGCGTGTCGAAGAGCTTGAAAGATGGCGGCATGATGGATGGAAAAGGCTGGAATCGCCTAGTAATTGAGAAGCCATTCGGTTATAACCTCGAATCTGCACAAGAATTGAACGTTGAAATACGAGAAGTATTTGCCGAAGAAGAAATTTATCGGATTGATCACTATCTTGGCAAGGAAATGGTACAAAATATTGAGGTGATTCGCTTTGCGAATGCCTTCTTTGAACCACTGTGGAATAATAAGCATATTGCCAATGTGCAAATTACGCTTAGTGAAACGGTAGGGGTGGAGGAACGAGGAGGTTACTACGACCATTCCGGCGCCTTGCGGGATATGGGACAGAACCATATGTTGCAAATGCTAACGATGATTGCGATGGAGCCACCTAGTCGCTTGTTGCCTGAGGATATCCGTGATGAAAAGGTAAAAGTGCTGCGTTCGCTGCGCCCTTTTGAAACGTCTGAGGATGTGAAAACCAATGTGGTGCGTGGTCAATACACCGAAGGCAGTTATCGCGGTCAGCAGTTGCCGGGGTATCGCCAAGAAGACAAGGTTGATCCACAGTCGAACACAGAGACTTATTTTGCTTCACGCGTGTTTGTTGATAATTTCCGTTGGTCTGGCGTACCGTTCTATATTCGTACGGGCAAACGTCTCCCTGTAAAAACAACGGAGATTGTTGTGGAATTTAAGAGCATGCCAACGAACGTGTACCTCGGTCAAAAGCATAAGCTGGAACCGAACTTGCTCGTGATTCGGGTCAATCCCATGGAGGGCATTTACATTAAAATCAATGCCAAGAAACCTGGTTCGGAATCAGATATTGAGCCACTAGCTATGGATTTTTGCCAAAGCTGTATGGTGGGTATCAACTCACCGGAGGCTTATGAACGGTTGTTGATGGATGCGATTGAGGGTGATTCGACGTACTTCACGCGTTGGGATGAGGTTGCCACGGCATGGGGATTCGTCGATCGAATCGCCAAAGCATGGCAGCAGACCCCGGATACGCTGGAAACCTATGCTGCAGGCTCATGGGGACCGGAAGGTGCTCACAAGCTATTGGAGCAGGATGGCTTCAAGTGGTGGCCGGTTAGCGGTCAGGATGAAGATAATGTCATCTGGCGAGTAGGCGGCGTTCAGTAATCCCGATTTGTCCAGCATCCCCCTATGTCCTGTTCAGGACGTAAGGGGATGCTTTGCGTTCGGAGTGTGCTATAATAGCTTAGTCTCAGGTTTTCAGTTTGCAACTGATTATAAGTTAAAGGCAGGCTAAAACATGTAAATAGATCGTATTTATAATGAATATGGTAACGGAGTACGCCGAATACTGGAGCTAACGGCAATGTAGCCGATAGAGCCGATGAACTTATGAAAACAGGCGTGCATCATGGCCTTTTTATGAATAGCTTGAGCAGTAATGCAATGGATTTGATCATGAAGGGATATGTGAAATGAGTAAAACAACAGATATACTTCAACAGGAAGTCGACAAACGGCGTACGTTTGCGATTATTTCTCACCCGGATGCGGGTAAAACGACACTGACGGAAAAGCTGCTGCTGTTTGGGGGCGCGATTCGTCTTGCGGGTTCAGTTAAAGCACGTAAAGCAAGCAAACACGCCACGAGTGACTGGATGGAGATTGAAAAACAGCGGGGGATTTCTGTAACATCCTCAGTAATGCAATTTGATTATAATGGTCACCGCATCAACATTCTGGACACCCCAGGTCACCAGGATTTCAGTGAAGACACGTATCGTACATTAACAGCAGCAGATAGTGCAGTCATGCTGATTGACGTAGCGAAAGGTGTGGAAGCGCAAACGATTAAGCTGTTTCAAGTTTGTGCGAAGCGTGGAATTCCGATTTTCACCTTCATTAACAAACTGGATCGTGAGGGACGCAGTCCTTTTGATTTGATGGAGGAGCTGGAGCAGGTGCTTGGCATCCGTTCGGTGCCTATGAATTGGCCGATTGGTACAGGACGCGAGCTGTGCGGTGTCTATGACCGTGTCAAAAATCAGGTCGAGCTGTTTCAGGGAGATGACCATTCCACGATCAAAGTACAGAAAGTGGAAGATTACAATGATCCGATCATTCGTGAGATGGCGGGCGAATATTTGCATGACCAATTATGCCAAGACTTGGAGTTGCTTGACGTCGCGGGTGACCCTTTTGACATGGAGAAAGTACAGCGCGGAGAATTAACACCTGTATTCTTCGGCAGTGCGATTAATAATTTTGGTGTACAAACATTTTTGGAAAACTTCCTTCAGCTTGCTCCTAAACCGGAGCCGCGCCGTAGTACAGCTGGGGAAATTGAGCCAACAAACGAAAAGTTTACCGGCTATGTATTTAAAATTCAAGCGAACATGAACCCGGCTCACCGTGACCGTATTGCATTTTTGCGTATTGTCTCCGGTAAGTTTCAACGCGGGATGAGTGTTAAGCATGTACGGATGGGCAAGGAGATTAAGCTGTCTCAGCCACAGCAGTTCCTGGCACAGGACCGTGATATTGTCGAGGAGGCTTTTCCTGGCGATATTATAGGATTATTTGACCCGGGTATTTTCCGTATTGGTGATTCACTCAGTCAAGGTAGCGAGGTTATATTTGATGAATTGCCGACCTTCTCGCCTGAGATTTTTGCCAAGGTAACGGTGAAAAATGCTTTGAAGCACAAGCAGTATCTGAAAGGTATTGACCAGTTGACCGAGGAAGGTATGATTCAGGTGTTTCGTACGGTAAGCTTTGACGATACGCTACTGGGTGTCGTCGGCCAACTGCAATTTGAAGTATTTGAGTATCGCATGAAGGGTGAATATGGAGTTGATGTACAGCTTCAACGTATGCCGTTCCAATTTGCTCGATGGATTGTGGATGAACAGATTGACCCAAGCAAGTTCCGTATTAACTCTACGCTGGTAAAGGATAAGAAAGGCAATTATGTCGCCTTGTTCGAAAACGAGTATGCGATGCGTACGGCTATGGAGAAAAATCCGACAGCTAAGTTCTTAGAAATGGCTCCATAAGATTGAATAAGCAGAACAGTTTAATCTCGGTCATTTAGTGTATACCACGAATAGTCCACTCGATGTTAATGCGAGTGGACTATTCTCATTTTCGAATACGGGTAAAATAATGAGCACAATTAAATCGGAACCAAATGTTAAATAGCTAGAGCTAGGTTAAGGGTACGGGTTTGATTTTATCGATTTGTTCATGTGCCAAGTGGACGAAATCGTGCTGCTGGTTTGGACTCATATGCTTCCAAGCAATTTCAAGAATGACACCCAACCCAGGCAAAGCGGCCTCCGGTCCGTCCACTGACCCAATAATCATGTCCGTAAGATCAGCTTCTGATTTGCCGTGTACTTTGTGAACAATTGCTTGTCGTAAATCCATTGTAATGGGCATGTGTACCTCCCGTATGTTGTAGTAGTGGTCGAATGTATTATGGCTTGGGCTGTTGTCCAGTATACATGGAGAAGCATTTGGCATAAGTATGTCAAAATTTATGTTTGTAGCATGATATGCTATACTATGACGGACAGTATGGTGATCGGGAGGTAAAGAAGGAATGGCAAAAAAACAGTATGCGGTCATTGGTATGGGCCGTTTTGGTTCCAGTGTTGCCAGTGCGCTGAGTGAGATGGGTTTTGATGTGCTGGCTATTGACTCGGACGAGCAGCGTACACAGGAAATGTCGAATATTGTGACGCATGCGGTGTCTGCCGACTCGACGGATGAGGAAGCGCTGCGAGCGCTGGGTATCCGTAATTTTGACGTAATCGTAGTTGCGATTGGTGAAGATATACAGGCCAGTATTCTGACGACATTGATTCTCAAGGACATGGGCGTACCCGCTCTTGTGGTCAAGGCACAAAATGAACTGCATGGGAAAGTGCTGCAAAAAATAGGTGCGGATAAAGTCGTTTATCCTGAACGGGATATGGGGTTGCGGGTAGCCCATCATTTGACATCTCCCAACATTTTGGATTATATCGAGCTGTCCAAGGACTACAGTATTTTGGAGATGAGAGCCGCCGATTCCATGATTGGAAAAAATCTCAAAGAGCTCGACATACGCGCACGCTTCGGCTGTAATGTGATGGCGATTCGCAGAAATCAGGAAATGAACATTTCACCTTATGCCGAAGATCGTCTGGAGCCGGGTGATGTACTGGTCATTGTGGGCCACAAGGATGATCTGACCAAGCTGGAGTTGGCATTTGCAGCCTAATGAAGGCTTGATGTTCAAGTACAAGTGAAGTGATACATTATTTATTTTTAAGAAACGGACAAAGAAATGGAAGGTTAAACGAATGGAAATCATTTCACCGAATAACGCACGTGTAAAAGAGTGGGCGCAACTGCTGGAGAAAAAGCATCGCACACGGCAGCATAAATATATTGTCGAGGGTATTCATCTGGTGCAGGAAGCGCTGCGTTCGGACGCGGCTGTCGAAACCGTCGCCTATGATTTGGACAAGGGCATTCCCGCTGAGCTGAATGGCCTAGATCCAGCCGACCAGCCGGTGGAATGGGTTCCCGTGTCAGCGGCGGTCATTGCAAAATGCACCGATACGAAGACGCCGCAGTCGGTCTTTGCCATCGTGCGTAAGGAGGAGCGCAGTGCATTCCCGGCATTGCTGGAGCAGCCGGATGCACTGGTGATGGTGCTGGACGGGGTGCAGGACCCCGGCAATGTAGGCACCATCATCCGCAGCGCGGACGCTGCTGGAGCCGCAGGCGTAATATTGGGTCATGGCTGCGCCGACCTGTACAATCCCAAAACGATCCGCTCCACGATGGGATCGTTGTTTCACCTGCCGGTGATTGAAGGCAGCCTGGAGGAGCTTTTACCGCAGGCTAAAAGTAAAGGTGCCCGCTTGCTCAGCACCTCACTGGATGCGAGCTTGTCATGCTATGCCATAGATTTGCGCGCTTCCACTTGGCTTGTAATCGGAAACGAAGGCCAAGGGATTTCTGCTGCTACCGCGCGCATGGTGGATGAGTCGGTATTCATTCCGATGCAGGGGCAAGCGGAATCACTGAACGCAGCTATGGCTTCTACGGTGCTATTATTTGAGACGATGAGACAACGAAACGAAACTTTTAAACTAAAATAATTCCTGTTGTGGGTTAACATCAATTGAGACAATTTATAATACTAAATGAGACTGTTTATATCATCTAAATGAGACAGTCAATATCCCCGAAAACCCAGTGAAAACGGGAATAAAGACTAAGTAAAATCAAAATTATCTGTTAAGATTGATCTAAATTATCTTATTTTATGGTGAAAAAGGACAGCCATTTTTTATAACAAGAAGTGAGACAAACATTATCTAAGGGAAAATTACCTTTGCTCGGCTATAATAAAATTTATATACATTCTTACCTACAGGACAATTTAATATCTAAAGTAAACAGTCTCGATGAAAGCTCTTTATTTCGGGGCTGTTTTTACGTTATGGATGGCAGGTGAAATGATAACCCATTTTTGGGAAAGTGTTACCCTCATTCAAATCTCTTTCTGCTTTTTGGAAGATACATCCGTCGATACTCAGACAAAGTTTGTCTTTAGCTTTTGAGGATATTTAGATAATTAGCAAACCTGTTTTTAGATTGTATTTGTTAAGCTAGGATGAAAAAGTACCCATCTGTTATTTCATTTTGTTTATTAATTTCTGAGAAATATTATATTGATGTAAATTGTCTATTTCGTTTGATATACGGGTATACTGATGATGAAAATAAAAAGGGAGGAGATTAAGATTAATTATAAAGATATATATAATTTACATATTCAGCTTCTTGATGTATATGAGAGGAACCAAAAGGATCGCCACCCTTATCAAAAGGATATTAATTTTTATAATCGACAGCTCAACTTTTTCAGTGAAAATATTGTACAAAAGATTTTTGTTTTAAACCAACTAATAAAAATTTATGAGAAGAATAGAGAGCCTCAAATTAAGTGGTGCTCAGAGATTTATTATTCAAAAAAACATAAGGATATTGAAAAAATAACAGATTGAAAGATGGTAAGTCCAGTGAGTGGTATCATTTCATCGTAATTGAAATGTGATTCTACATGAAATAAACAGACAAGCCAAAGGAAAATATTCAAGAAAGCAAGATCACAGATGAGTTCCCAGTTTGGGATCGATTGTGTGATTTTTCTTTTGTTTCACGAGTAAACCCTAACTAAATAATGAATTTACAGCTTCATAATGTTCGAATATGAGGACTATTATAAAAATTTACAATAAAAGTTACCAATACCAGTATGCGGAATTGCTGCCTAAGACTGTATGCTTCTAAAAGAGCAGAATGAGGATGATTCACCTGGGTTATTAATTACGGATAACATGTTTGGGGAAATGTCGGGGCCGGAATTGATTGAACCACTCTTCGTTGCACTTGAGTTGCTCAAAGTTCAAGGGATTACATTATGTCCGCCGAACATCAAGCTGGACCTTACCAGCAAATTTAATACCGTATATAGCCTCGACATTGAAGCTAAGAACGGAGTGAACAGTATTACCAGCAAGGTACAGAAATATCAGATAAAGTATTTACATTCTCGTTCAGCAATCAGCCAAGCGAAAATGGAACAACAGCTCGACGTGGATGAAAGTGTTTCGTAGTAGAGCCATCCGTCACAGCTAAAGACAATTGATTTTAATATAAGATCGAAATTGATATGAAGACACGAACTGGTTCAGGTCAAAGGAATCTACACTCGGAAGTTTATTTGTCCTAGGATGAAAAAGTTTAAACTTTACTTAACCTAACTTTTTCAAAATGAAATCAATATGTGGGGAGTATGAGCATCTTGTCTTCTGCATATGGATATATTCTGGAGATCATCGGGATTCAGTTTAGAACCATCTGTAGTGAATAATGTTGTATGGAAATCAACATATGAAGATGGTAAACAATATTTTTCGATTGAATCCATGTACCTCATCCAAGAACAAGACTCCTTTGAATCTTTGGATTCGGGAGTCTTTTAATACAATTTCAACTAAATTGAAGGTGAGGGAATCATAATGCTTACGGTTGATCAATACATAACAAAAATGAAGAAAAAGGATAAGCTTGATGAGTTTGATTTTAAAAGTCATGCTGAAAACATGTCTGCTGTTTTGAAGTATGTAATGGATTATTTAAATCATTATTTGAATCCGGAAGAATACGATTATGAGAACATTAAGACGGAACAGTCTGCATTAAAAATTGCTCAGGAGATAGGGGGAGCCTTTCCTGAGAGTGAAAATGAAAGCAACTCGTTTGCAATATCAAGGGCCAGCAGTAGAGTTCGAAGAGAAAATCATGCCAACTGTTCAGACTCTAGTTCGAGGAGATGTGGAGGTGCAAGAAGATGAATCTACATCAAATCAAGAAAAAACTGATTGATGCTGAAAGTAATTATAATATTCGCGATAGTAATCAGATACTTAATGAATTATTGGACATAAAGCGAGTTGCTGTAGCAAATGGTGATCAACTATTAGCTAAAGAAATATGGTGTTACGAAGCTACCTTAAAAGCACAAGAAGCATTTATTTCTGCCTTCTGGGAGATGAAACGTCAGGAGTATTACGCAGGTTGGAGGACTCTAGAACAAGTAGAGTTAATAGTTTTATCGTTAGAGCGTCATTTTTCTAAGGAATTCAATCTGTATAAACTTAGCCATATTAAAATGTATACTGAAAAATTTCAGGTCTTGTTTCCTTACAAAATTTTTTTTAGTCCTGAGTATGTTACACAAATAAAGATATGTAGTATATGTAAAAGGCCGATATCAATTAGAAACTCTTGCGGACATCGGGTGGGTGAAGTCTATAATGGTGAACTATGCAACCGTATTATTACGAAGTCTGAAATGTTAGGAATTTCTTTAGTAACCAACCCTTTGCAAAAATATTCTGTGGTGTTTACTACAGATCAGGAAAACGGGAGAACAAAAGATCAGTACGACTACCATCTGGTTAAATATGTGATTAGTAGACTTATTTCACCTTTTCATGGTTGGGATGTAAATTGGACTAAAGCAAGACACCCTCACTCTAGGTATGCACATGTTAATAAGAGCAGTGATTGCCCTTGTGAATCAGGACAGAAGTATGAAGATTGCTGTCTTAGTGAAGTAGGAGTACTCAGGCCACATTGTATTGTGACTTTCCATAAAGATTTTCCGGGAGAGTTGAAGTTAATTGAGTACAAAGATTAATTTCCTTTACATTACTTGCGTAATATCTATCACAGGACGACTCTGTAGTCGTATATGAAATTTAGGTACACCCTGAGATAAGATTGAATTTAGTGTGATGTTGTCTAGTTTCAGCCTGGTGGCTAACTGAGGAAGACTAGCAACTCGATCCGGATATCAGTATACTTCTTTGAAATTTAAGGAGAGGTTAGACGAATCGAGGCTGGAACAAGGCATGTCCCGAGTGAGCTGTTGTATTGATAACGGGCCGATGGAGTCCTTCTGGGGGATATTGAAATGTGAGAAGTACTACCTGCATAGTTACCGAACCTCTGAAGAACTCCAACGGAGTACATCCATTTTTACAATAACGAACGATTACAGGCCAAACCAAACGGCCTCAGTCCGTGGAATTCAGGACCAAGGTCGCTTAAATATCTCTTATTATTTATACTGTCTACTAGACGGGGGGCAGTTGAAATTGTATTGAAACCAGAAATATGGCATGACACATCGAAATATTTAAAGTAATTTGTCAATAATATACTCCAGACTTGGAACAGACATATCTTTGTATGGTTATATACTCATACCTTCATCAGAACGATAGATATTGACAGGCTGCACTTGTATATAAAGAAAAGAGAACAACAGGGGAAGGTTACCTGTTTCCCACTTTGCTTGCTTTGGTGTGTATATACCAAGTATTCATATTTTTTATAGAGGTAATTTATGCGTGTAATGTTCTGTTTGCGGATCAAAGATAAAGCCTAATGAATGATAAAAAGCTCTTCCTTCATTTGTTAATGTTCTTAAGACCAGTATTTTAAAATATTGTCTGGCGTGGGTGATAATATACTCCACTAACTTACGGCCAACTCCATGGCGTCTGTAAACAGGTGATACATAAACTCTGCGTAAACGCGATACATACTTATCATTTAGGAAAGGATCTTGATTCAACCCACATATGCCAATCAACTTTTCTGAATGATATGCACCGATTAGTAGTTCGCCTTTTTTATCAAAACGGTTAATGTTATGTTTGTATTCTTCAGTTAACCGTCTTAAATAGGAAAAACCCTCTAATTCACTTGATTTTACCAAAGGTAGAATTTCTGAATCGACTAAACAGTGTATGATTTTGATTTCAATAACTTTTAGCATCACTATACCTCCTTGTAGCATTTTAACTTAAGAAAAAAAGGCAATTAATATAAGTGTAGCTTATCAATACGGTGAACGGCTTCTTCAAGAAGTTTGTCCGAGCTCACAAGACTGAATCGAACAAAACCCTCACCCGAATTGCCAAAACCAGAACCCGGAACAGTTACCACATGAGCTTGGTTTAGCAATATCTCACTAAAATGCATAGAAGAGAATCCTTTAGGTGTAGGGATCCAGCAAAAAAAAGACCCTTTTGAAGGGATTGCTTCACAATTGATGCTATGAAGAGCATTATAAAATACATCTCTTCTTGTTTGATAAAGGGATACTAAATCTTTTACACAATCTTGTGAGCCGAGCAGTGCCTCACAAGCTGCTTTTTGAATAGGTCCAAAAATTCCACAATATTGGTGGTTCTGAAATTTATTTATCATGTTTATAATTTTGGAGTTTCCTATTATAAATCCTATTCTCCAGCCAGCCATATTGTATATTTTAGAGAGTGTATATATTTCAACTCCTACTTTCTTGGCACGGGGATGCTTAAGAAAACTCTCAGGCTTCAGTCCGTCGAAGACAATGGGACCATAGGCAAAATCACTGGCAATCACGATATTATGATAGAGTGCAAATTCTATCAACCTGTCGTAGAATTCTGAAGTTGCTACAGCTCCTGTCGGATTATTCGGATAATTCACAAACATTAGTTTACTTCGCCTTGCTTGCTCGTATGAAATAAGATCTAAATTCGGCAAATAATTTGAATTTTTATCTAGTGGCAATGAAATCATTTCTCCACCTGTTAGATCAATTCCTGACCAATAGTCAGTATATCCTGGATCTGGAACTATGCATGCATCTCCTTGATTTAGCAGGCACTGACAGAGTTCTATGATCCCGGTTTTCCCTCCGGGGATCACTGCTATTTCATTTTCTGGATCTAAATGAACTTTGTAATCTTCCCAATATCGTTTTGCAACAGCTTGTTTCAAAAAGAAATAGCCTTCAAAGGGCGGATACCGATGATTTTCACTCAATTCAGCTTCTTCCTGGAGTTTTCTCACAATATGTGTAGGCGTTGGGAGGTCATGATTTCCCGTACTCAGATTAATTATATCCGCGCCACTTTCTTTCATAGTCGTGGCATTTCGTATAATCTGCTGAAAAAAATGGACGGGTAGTCTTTCGAATGCATTGGAAGGTACTATTTTGAATTCACTTTTGGTCCTCATCACTGTAATACCTTATCCTTGATAATTAGCGGCGCACTCTGCAATTGAAGAGCAACCTCAATAATTGTATCTTCCTGACCAGCGACGACTTTCCTTTTGCCAAGTTCCAGGAAAAGCTCTAGCGGATTAACGTGATACTCTTCGGCAGCTCTTTCAATTGGTTTTAAGAATGTGGATACGACACCGGAAATTCCACACATTATAGCATTTGGGGCAATCAGCGGGTGCTCAATTTCTAGGATTTTACGCAATTCGGGAATGCGTTCAATCAACAGATTGCTGTTAATACCTGTAGTGTATTTCATTTTATCCAGTAGCATAACTAATAACTCTATTTGGGTGTTGCCTGCACCAGCACCATATCCTAGAAGTGTTCCATCTATGATTGAAGCTCCTGATTCAATTGCTGCAAGAGAGTTAGCGATGGCCAAACCAAGATTGTTATGGGCATGAAAGCCAACAGGAATGTTTAGCTGGGAGGAAAGCAGTGAAATTCTTTGCTTCACTTCATCCGGTAACAGAGCACCCGCTGAATCCATTAGAACAATCCCATACGCTCCGTAAGACTCCATCTTATGCGCTTCCTGAAGTAGTCTTTCCGGTTGAGCCATATGGCTCATCATCAGCACTCCGTAAACTTCGGAATTTCTCTTTCTTACAAATTCAATATGTTTCTGAGTAACATTTGCTTCGGTACAATGTGAAGCGATTCGAAAAATATCAACGCCTGCTTCGAATGCTGGTTCCAAATCTTTATGAATAGTTGCAAATCCAGGTATGACATGCACTGCTAGTTTAGAAGTAGTTAGCATAGCGCGTGCTGCTGTCAGCATTTCATAATCAGAAGTTAATGATTCTCCTAATTGTAAAGAAGAGGCCCCAATACCACAGCCATGCCCTACTTCAACTACAGGAATACCAATAGAATTTGCAGCTTTGCAGTATTCTTCAATTTGAAATGGGTTAAACCGATGACTGTTAGCATGTGAGCCGTCGCGTAATGTGGGATCATAGACAGTAACATTCATTGACCAACCACCTCGCTTCTATAAGAATTGAGTACATATTCTTCAGCTATTTTGATTGCCGCACAATTAATAATATCTAGATTGCCGGAATAGGAAGGGAGAAAATCTCCCGAACCTTGAACCGAGGCCATCAATACTATTCGCTCATTATCAATTACAGGAGGAGATATGATACGGTATCCACTTGCGTACTCTTGGATTTTGGCTACCATAGTTTGGACTTCCTGATTAAGTTTGTCCAAATGGTAATCTTTAACTTTAGCAAAAACTGTAGTTTGCATATTAATCGCAGGAGAAGCCGGATTAAGAATTAGAATAGCTTTGACTTTAGTGCAGCCCGTAAAATATTTTAACGCCTGTTCTGTCGTTTCGATATATTCATCTAAATTTGAACGAGTAGCATTACCTGCACTTAAAGAAGAAATAGTTGTAACTACTTCTATATATTGAGTATTTTTGTGGGTTTCGCTGATTGCATAAGCCAAGGGAATCGACACTTGTCCCCCACACGTAATCAGTCCCACATTATTATGTAGAAGACTTTCAGCAGTGTTTAGGGCAGGAATACAAGGAAACCCGAGATTTGACGGAGTAATATCAATTATTTTTTTATTAAGGGCTTTTAAAATCGGGGCATGCTTGAAATGGTTTTCTGCCGAGCTTGCATCAAACACCAGGTTACAAGAAGAAGGATTCTCAATAATCTCCTGAATCCCCCTATGGGAGGTTTTTATACCAATCTCTTGAGCGGTTCTGAGACCATCGGATTCTGGGTTTCTGCCTATAAAGACACTGCATTCAAGATATGGCGACTTTATAATTTTCCTCAGTAGATCTGTACCTATTTTCCCACTACCAATTATTGCACATTTTAATTTTGGAAATGTAGTTAGCATAAGTTTCTCACGTCCTTTCAATAAACTGTAAATGGTTTCTGCGGGTCTAGCATTACATACCGACGTACTTGGAATAAAGCGATTTTGCTTGAGAAAGATCGCTTGTACCCTGAACTAGTACACGACCATCTTCAAAATATATCAACTGATATGAATCCACATGAAGCTTTACAAGAAACTTATTGTAATCAACAGTCCCCAGATGTCCAATTTTATTTGATAGTGCTTCTAAGTTTACCTTTTTAGGATTTGATGGAGTGATTTGAATGGTATTTCTACCGCAAAGAGAGGTGAAGTTATCATATGTTTTCGCTGGGTCTAGAAAATTAAATTGATGCTTTCCGCAACATGGACACTCTGGGTTTATTGGTCCAATCTCGAAATGTTCAACTTCATTATGCCAAATATCAAGATGTTGAATAAAAGAGCTAAGCATATGCTCATTAGCTGTCAGAATCTTCAGAGCCTCAGTGGCTTGATATGAAGCTACAATGTTTACTAAAGGTCCCAAAACCCCTGAAGTATCACAAGTTTCACCGTGGTTAAGATCAGAAGAATATTCATAAAGACAGCAAAAGCAAGGTGTAATATGAGGGCGGATCACAGAAAACATTCCGTTTGAGCTAACTGCACCGCCATAAATCCATGGCGTATTACTTTTTACGCATACATCATTAATGAGAAACCGTGTTAAGAAATTATCAGTTCCGTCCAATACGAGATCAAATCCATCCAAAAGTAATTCGGCATTACCGGAATTGATGTCAGCGACAACAGGATCTATTTTGACAGAGGAGTTAATTAAGTTTAGTTTGTTAAATGCTGCAACTGCCTTTGGCAAAAACTGCTCAACATCGGTTTCATCATAGAGCATCTGCCGTTGCAGATTACTGGTTTCAACGAAATCCCTGTCAATAATTCGAATGTACCCTACCCCCGATCGAACCATATGGTTGGCTAACACCGAGCCTAACGCCCCCAAGCCTACAATCGCTACTCGGCTACTCAAAAGCTTGCTCTGTCCTGATTTCCCAATAGGTGAAAATAGTGTTTGTCTTGAATACCTGTCCATAAAGCTACCTCCTAGTATCTTTTAAATGACAAGATGGTTCTACAAGAAGAAATGAAAAATTTCTGGAAATTTAGTATGGTAAAAATCCCCTCTCTATGATAAGCTAACTAAAAAAATACGTCAATCTACTATAAATGTTAAAAATTTTAAATTATTAAAAAAATTATAAGTGTAATATTTTAAGAGGATGGTTATTTATATGGAAATTATTTATTTAGATAATGCAGCTACGACCTGGCCTAAACCCCAGAGTGTAATTGATGCAGTTCATGGACATCTCTTATACGGCGTTAATCCTGGAAGAGGAAACTACAAAATGTCGGTAAAAACTGGGGATTTATTGTCTGAAACGAGAATTAAATTAGCAAAATTGTTTAATATAAACAATTATAATTCCATTATATTCACCTTAAATGCCACTCACGCTTTAAATCAGGCAATCCATGGTTATCTCAAGGCTGGTTCCCATATTATTACGACTACTCTTGAGCACAATTCTGTTAGACGTCCTCTGGAAAAATTGCGAAAAAGCGGACTGATTGAGATTACTTATATTTCTCCTGAGAAAGATTGGACATGGGATTTAGATAAATTTAAAGCTGAAATTAGAAAGGATACCGCACTTATTATCGTTTCCCATGTTTCTAATTTGACTGGGTCCATTACACCGATAGAGAAAATTGGTTCTCTATCTAAAGAATTTAATATTCCTTTTTTAGTGGATGCTTCGCAGTCTGCAGGGGTTATTAAGATAGATGTACAAAAAATGCATATTGATATGCTTGCCTTTCCTGGACACAAAGGTTTGTATGGCCCACAGGGAACTGGGGGGTTATACCTTAATCCGAAATTGAAGTTGGAACCATTAATGCAAGGGGGAACAGGTAATCATTCCGAAGATTCAGATCAGCCACAATTGTTGCCTTTCCGGTATGAGAGCGGTACACAAAATACTTTAGGTATCAGTGGACTTTTAGCGGGTGTGAATTTTGTAATGGAACATACGGTAGAGTACATATATGAGAAGGAGATGGAATTAGCCAAACTTCTAATTGGAGAATTGAAAAACATAAAACAAATAAAAGTATACGGTCCAGACGATTTACGAATGCGTACGGGAGTTATTTCCTTTAATGTGAATGGAATTGAGCCTATTTTGCTAGGGCAATTGCTTGATGAGCATTTTGGAATTGCTCTTAGAACAGGCTTCCATTGTACCCCATTAGCCCATCAAACAGCTGGTTCGTTCTCAACAGGTTCGCTTCGGGCTAGCTTTGGTTTTTATAATACGAAAGAAGACGTATATGCACTTGTGACTGCCTTAAAAGATATTATTGAAAGCTTCAATATTGTATGAAGTAGTTTAAAAGAAGTTTGGAAAGGAGGTGAGAAAGTTGGACATGATGAAGGTTGCTAATGTTATTTTTATGGATAAAATGGTGGAAAATGAAATATACTCACACTGCATTCGAAAGCTCAACTGTCATTATATGCCTGAAGAAACCATGGAACAGCAAGCTTTTGGATTGGTTGGAGGAAGGATAGACAATAATGTGCTTTCGGTACAAATGGTTATACCATTATGTGAAAATTTTCGCTATGACCAATCAATGCGAGATGATATGAATGAGGCGATAATAAACTATTCAATTCCTGCTGAACTTGCTGTCGAAGAACGTGCATGGACTGCATCTCCGAAAGAAGTGCAGAAGGCGTTGGCATTATTTGATAAGTACGACTTATCTTTAATCGGCTCGTATCACATGCATCATGAAAATTCGTGGAATGGAATTCAATCAAAAGAACTTCCGTCGAAGTTAGATGAATACTTGGCTCGTGATTCTGAAATGGTAATGTTTATTGTCTATATATCTGATACTGGAGAAGCAAAGGTGCGGGCATTTTATGAAGGTAAGCTTGGAGAAGAAATTAAGATTTTCTTTAAGTAATTTGAAAATGGGGGAGAAAAACTCGATGGAAATTACCGTTAAGTATTTAACTGCAGTGAAAAAAATAACAGGAATTTCTTCGGAAAAATTTAAAGCTCCAGTAAATTGTAATTTGGAAAATTTGTTTCTTGATCAAATATGTAGTAGTTATGGAGCATTCAAGGGTTATGTCGATAATATGTTAAACAGCAATGGAAAAATATTGTTTTTTTTGAATAACAATATTGTCAATGATTTGCGGGGAACGTTTTTGAACGACGGAGATGTGATTACTATTATGTCGCCTATTGCAGGTGGTTAATTTGTGAACCAGCATAATGAAAAAATTAGAGGGAGTGAGAAAGTTGAACAACCATAAAATCGAGTATGTTGATCTGAGAAGCGATACCGTTACTTCTCCAACTCAAGAAATGCGTCAAGAGATCTATATGGCTAGAGTTGGGGACCACGGATACGGTGAGGATGAAACGACCATTGAGCTGGAACAATATTGTGCCAGATTGTTTGGTAAAGAAGCTGCGCTCTTTATGCCTTCAGGTACAATGAGTGATCAGGTATCTATTCGATGTTGGACAGAATCAGGAGATGAAGTCATACTTGACCGGAGCTATCATATTAATTACTTCCAAGCAGGTCCATCAACTGATCTGGGGAAAATACTATTACATACGTGCGAAACAGAAGATGGAGTACTCGGAGTTGAACAGATTGATAATGCTATCACGCAAAGAATCCGAGGCAATTTATTTAGTAGGCCAGCTTTGATTTCCTTAGAAAATACAATTAACGGACATGGTGGACGTATCTTTCCTATAGAGGCTTTAAAGGATGTTTACAGCTATGCCCAGGCCAAAGGGATACCAGTGCATATAGACGGAGAACGATTCTTAAACGCTTGTGTGGCTACTAACATTCCTGTAAATGAATATGCCTCATTCTCTGATAGTATTTCTTGTTCATTTTCGAAGGGATTGGGTGCACCGTTTGGATCGATCATTATGGGGAAATCAGAGTTTATTGAAAAGGCAAAAAAATACCGCAGATGGTATGGAGGTAGTCTCCATCAATCGGGATTCATGGCTGGAGCTGCTTTGTATGCTATTACCAATAATATTTCTAGATTGAAAGAAGATCATGATCATGCAAAATTATTGGCAACTTTGATCCAGTCCAATTGTGAATGTGAGTTAGATATAGAGCCTCCAGAGACGAACATGATTATGCTGGATACGAGAAAATTAGGAATTAAAGCAGTTAACTTTGCAGAAAAATGTAAAGAAATGGGTGTTTTGGTCTACCCGTGGGCCCCATACACTATTCGGGCTGTAACCCACCTCGATATTAATACGGAAAAGATCAGACTGGCATCTAATGTAATTGCTAATTTATGTTCGCAAGCAATGCAACATAGCCAAACAGAAAGAAGATTACAAGGTGTTGAACTTTAAAATCCTATATTCGGCACACTTGCTTGGAATATTGTTTTTGGCATACTAATTAGTAGGATCGCGTTCTTTATGAGTATGCTGTTTATTTAAATTGATCATACTCAAATTAAAGGAATATCACCTCCAATGACAGGGCTAATTTTAGGCTCAAGTTCACTTGGAGGTGTAATAGTAAGTTTTTCTGCTGATAAGTCTATTCCTATAAGTCCTGGAACAAAAAAAAATGTTGCTATCTTCATATTTGAAGAACCTATTCTGTCATGTGGAGCGCCTAAAAGATGACCATGATAATACAAAGCTATTTTCAAAGCGAATAAATCTAAATTTTCAAAATTAGAGATTAGTGATACAGAGATAAAAATTGTCATGATTCATACAAAAACTTAGGAATGACGGCCATGTAGTTGGTATAGTCCTTAAAAAAATAAATTTATGGTTATATCCCTATGGAGAATATGTTGTGAGGTAGATTATAAGTGTTAATGTAAACGGAGAAGATATTGTAAGTGTTGCAAATTTAGTGAAAAATGCACTTCAGAAAATTATAGTTACTGAGAGTGTGAGTAAGGGGGCGTAAGGTGATTAATAAATTTCTAACGATACGACCAATAACTTGGAATATCTTGATAGGAACTCTATTTAGCCGCATTGCATATTTTATGTGTATGCCATTTCTTGCTATTTATCTCACGTCAATAAAGGGAATTCCAGCAAGTGTAGCAGGGATAATTTTAGCGTCTAGTGCTTTGGTGGGAGTCATCACAAGCTTTTGGGGCGGTGTATTGACCGATCAATATGGTGCCAGAAAGATATTAATTAGTACAGCAGTGGTCTGGGCTTTAGTCTTTTTTTCATTTACGGTAGCAAGCAGCGCATTACAATTTTTTATAATAAATGTTTTAAATGGTATTTGTTATTCCATATTTGAGCCAGCAACGCGGAAGGTTTTATCTGACTATGCCAGTGAAGGAAATAAGCTAATGGTTTTTAATTTCCGATTGACGGCATTGAACTTGGGCGCCATTATAGGTCCAATACTCGGTATTGCTCTTGGCAAAAATTCGAGTATCCTGCCATTTGTGTTATTAGGCACTATGTATCTGCTATATGGCTTTTCGATTTTGTTGACATTGAAGGAAAATGGCACAGTAGAGAAGGGCACTCAAAAGAGTGAAGTCAAGCTAGTACCTGCCCTCAAGGTTATCTTTACAGATAAGGTGTTCATGTGGACTTTAGTGGGGACTATTTTTACATTTACTGGTTACTCGCATTTGACGTCAACACTCCCTCAATACTTTAGCGAACCCAGCATTTTTACGAAAGGTGTAGAGACATTTTCAATTTTGCTCTCTGTAAATGGATTTGTGGTGATTTTAATTCAATATCCTGTCGTTAACCTCATGAAGCGCTTTACACCCTTCATATCTATTGCATTAGGTAACGTACTAATCAGTTTAAGTTTAGTGATGTTTTCACTATCCCATCATTTTGTTTATTTGATTGCGACCATGGTGGTATTTACTGTAGGTGAGCTTTTGTTGGGGGCAATGATAGATTTTCTGATTGATGAGCTCGCTGTAGAGTCGCTAAAAGGCACCTATTTTGGTGCTATAAGTTTTATGAGGTTAGGTAATGCCCTAGGACCGATGCTCGGAGGCGTTGGTATCAGTGTTTTAGGATTTGGGAAATCAACCCTTCTATTTTCTATTCTTGCAATAATTACATTATTTGGAGTTTTGGCTCTATTAGTATCAAGGAATTTGTATTTAAGAGAAAACGATATGAAGATAATGGAGGCTCTGAGGAAAAATGCATAGTAAAAAACGATTGTTTCTAGTGGGAATTGCACCAGATTTAACAAAAAGAGCTGTTTTGAGAGCAAAGCAAATGAATTATGAGGTTATAGTTGGTGAGACGCCTACAGAAATGCAGAAGAATAGGGCTCTGGTAGAGGCGGCAGATCAAGTTATTGAAGTTAATATTAATGATTTTAATGCTCTGTATTCTGTGGCAGAACAACTTCATCATGAGAAAAAAATTGATGGGATGTACACGTTTAGAGAATTTTCTTCTGAACCGACGGCTAAAGTGATTGAAAAGTTGGGATTGTATGGCTTGCCGTTTGACGTTGTAGAAGCCTGCAACGATAAATTTAAAACAAAGGCTAATTTTGAAAAGCAGGGTGTTTTATCTGCGAAGTATCAATTGTGCAGCACTTTAGAAGAAGTAGAGGACTTTTTTAAAAGTATAGCTGCACCTATCATAATTAAGCCTTTAAAAATGCAAGGAAGCTTAGGGGTATTTAAAATTACCAAAGAAGAAGAAATTCATCTTTTTTTTGAGCGTTGCAAAACAGAAGGCAATGACGGAGTTGTCTTAGCAGAAGAGTTTATTGAAGGGCAAGAGATTTCATTAGAGGTCGTCGTGTGTAATGGTAAAGTTTACGTTTTAGGCGTGACTGAAAAGTTATTATTCCCAGGGACATTCGTTGAGAGGGGGCATACCACAGCCTATGAATCAGAAGTGTTAGATGCTGAAGACTTCCAAAATATCGCTGAAAACATTGTAAAAGCTGCAAGTGTTTTTTTTGGTGCCATGTTTATAGAAGGATTTGTTACACCAAAAGGTTTTTATTGTGGTGAAATACACACACGTTACGGTGGAGATCAAATTAGCACAATTACAGAGTTAGGGAATAAGTATGATCTCATTACGCCTATTTTTTCAGAGCTTATGGGAGAAGTAGTTGAAGTTGTACCAGTGGGAGAGAGAGAGATTTCTGGGGCGAGATTTATTTCTGCAAAGCCAGGAAAGATTGTTGAAATAGAAGGTGTTGAAGCGATTAAACGGATGGACGGAGTACATTCTATCGATTTATATTGCCAAGTAGGAAATGTTGTAAATGAATTATGTTGGAATCGTGATCGATTAGGGTGTGTGGTTGCCAAAGCCCCATCTAGGGAGGCTCTTGAATCGATTTTTAATGATGTATTTAACGTTTTAAGAATTGAAACGGTTTAAAGGGGAAGAGAGGAGAGTTATTATGAAAAATATTTTAATTATTCATCTACCTAACCCAAGTCGAAAAATGCATTTTCAGCAGGCAAAGGTCTATGGTGCAACATTATATTTGATGATGGAAAACCCAACATGGGAACTTGAATATGTGGACCACGTCGTATGTGCCAACGTTAGAAAAATAGAAGAGGCGGTACAAAGCGCTAAGGCTTTATCGCAAAAAGTTGCCATAGATGGGGTTGTCACATTTGTAGAACATGCAGTGCCTACTGCAGCGGCAGTTGCTGAAGCGCTAGGTCTGCCTTTTATTTCTCAAGAAGCTGCCTATAAGTCGAGAAATAAATATGAAATGCGTCAGCAGTATGAAGCGTTTGGTATAAAGTGTCCCGAATATGCTCTTGTAGATAGCGTTGATGAAGCAAGAGCATTTACTAAGCAATCTGGGTATCCTGTTGTGGTTAAGCCAATAATAGGGGGCGGCAGCCTAGCTGTTCTTAAAATAAATAATGAAAAGGAATTGAGAGCGCATTTTGAAAGTATGAGGCTTTCAGTATGGGCGACTTTTAAGGAGGATGCGGTGTATCCTAAAGCGTGGGCAGTTTATGGTGGAAAGATACTTATCGAGGAATACATAAAAGGGATAGAAATTAGTGTCGAGTCATTAACTTATGAGGATGTGACTGAGGTATTGGCGATACACGATAAGCAAATGCCAGAAGAGTCCAATTTTTTTCCAGAGGTGATGTTTTCAACACCAACCTCCTTCCCTCAAAATATTGAAGAAAAAGTCATTCAGACGACTCAAATAGCCAATAAAGCGCTTGGAATTCATTGTGGTGCAACGCATACGGAATATAGAATTACCGATGATAATGAACTGTACATCATAGAAACAGGGGCGAGAATAGGGGGCGGACCTATCTTTTTATCCGTCCTGAACTCTACAAAGATTAATATGATACACAAAATTATGGATATCGCTCTAGGGATAAATCCTAAAATCAAAAAAATCCAACCAGACCCAATTGCTTTTTATCAACATTTCATTGATGCAGATGGGATTGTGGATGAGGTTGATGTTGTGGGTATTGAACGTATTCATCAAAACCCTAATCTCGTAGAGCTACATATTTATAGAACAAAAGGCGATCGAATTATTTCAGAAAGGCGAACCTTAGCGCATGCCCATGTTATTGCTAAAGGCGAGACGGTTGAATTGGCCTTAAAAAATGTGTGTGAGATGGCGCAAAATATTCATTTTAGACTTACAGACGGGTAAATATGAAAGGGTTGATGGGCGTATTCAAGGGAAAAGTGCTTGAATGTTGCGATTATAGGTACGGGCAATATAGGAGCGAGTCTATTGTACAAAGTACAGAAAAGTTCTTATTTACATTGCACGCTATTTCTCGGAAGAAGAGAAAGCTTCCCAAATCTTCAAAATGCTGAACGTATAAATCATTTGATGAAACTCGAAGATACATGCGTAATGGGAAACATGCATAATTGTATCTCTTATTTACAATCGACTTTTAGACGTGAATTGTCTCAGAATCTCTTTAACATCATTGGATTCTTAAACACATAATAGGTGAAATCACCAGATTAAATTTTATTCACCACGAAGAATTACGAATAGCTAGGTTAGACCGAGGAAATTGCCCGTAATTGCGGTTCCAAGCGAACAAAGTCTCTCTGAGTGGTTTATGAAGGCACAGAAAGAGTGCTTAGTAGTGATAAGATTTTTAATGATAAACAACAAAAGGAACTATTAAAGCAGTTTCGATATCATGAATAATTTATTTATGCAAAAAGGTATAATCCGTTTTCAGACTAAGCTATGTGCACTCTTAATCGACCAATTAGAATTCGACAAGGATTTTTGGGAATATTATTTTTTAATTGGTTCCCTTGTGACTTTTGCCACTTTGAGGACCGGTGGAAAATTCAATACTTATCAGGAACCACGTTGCACATAACAAGTTGATTTATAATTAATTGTTTGGGAAATTTAAAACTAGCATGGGCCAGTTATTAAAAGTTATTACCGAGGTTGAAGAGAAACTCTTAACTTATCTGGAAGATGAGTTAAGAGTTTTTCAATTAATTGGAATAGATATATGAAGCCGTTTCCTTTCATGGAGACCTTGATTCAATAAGTCTTATCAAGGAAAAAACCGTGTTAATATTCTCGAATCCGATTCGATAGTGAAATATTTTAAGAATATATTATTTACACTTTGATAATCCTCTAAAACAACAACTATATTACAGAGCTACTTTAGAAGGCACTTTTTTGCAAAACTATCAGTAGGAGATTCAAATTGTTACCGGATTGCCTCGAGTTGCACTTAGCGCAGGAAGGAAATTGATATAGGGATACTAAAGGGAGAGCCAGTTTGATCTTCATATAGTGAGCTATCATGGTTGTCCTGTGAAATTTATAGTCCTCTCTGTTTCATTTGTGCAGACATCAAAAGCTAGTCACATGATTTTTTTTGGGATATTGTAACGGGTAGCTATTCATATTTCAATCTAGATCGTAAAGGCTCTTTAGAGTATAGATTGTGGTTACTGTCATTAATGTAACTGAGAAATAAGGGTGTATTATTAGTTACCAACATTAATGTAACTGAGAAATAAGGGTGTATTATTAGTTACCAACATTAATGTAATTCAAAATATTGATGAATTACCCGAAATTACTTGTAAGTATGGGATTTCTCAGTTACCAACTTTAATGTAACTAAACACATGAAATTATTAAGGGACAAATTGTACTAGAACTTGTAGACATCATGTCTACAAACTTGGATTATAAATTTTATGCACTGCATATAACTGAATAGTATTGATTTTTCATTTATATAAGTTTAATTTGAAAGGGAAAAGAGCAGGTAGAAAGAATGCTTGGCAAGCAGTTTGAAAGGGAATTTGTTCCATTTCTTAAAGAAAAATAGCGACGGTACCGATGTTGGCGTAGAATGACGCTTTCGTCGGTACCGTCAATTTTTTTAGGTTCAATGGGGATGATTATTTGCCCTTAAAAAAGAAAAGGAACATCTGGTGTGTGCTCTCATGATAATTTCTTTTTTTTTGGCTAAGACGGATTTAGTTTGATCGGTAGTCCGTTCCTATTCATCCTCATTTCTATATTAATTTCAGAAATATACATTGAAAATAACGCTTCGTATGGTTCTTTCTGTAAACATAATCTCTATTCTGGCCGATACATACATAAGATGGGCTATTGTTAAATATCCCCTCTTACTTTCGTATTTTGAAGTAAACTCTCATCCTTTTAAGAAGAAGGGACTACCTCTATGAACTATATGGACGAGCATATCCTAAGTCTCAAAAATAAGCTTAATCATGATGCAGCATCTAATAACGTAAATACGAACCTATCTCAAGCTGATGTACCCGATCAGGACAACTCCGTTGCTGAACAAAACAGGGTGCTACGGATGGGTGATGAGCTGATCCCGTTGGAATGGAAAACGATTTTGGATGGACAAATGGCGGTTAGCATCCCCAAATTTTTTAGCCTGATGCCACTGGAGCAAGCCCGATTTAAATATCCCTCGGAACAACGTCCGCAGATCATTTATACCTCTTTGGACGGTACGGTGAACATCACCTTTAATCCGACAGAATCGGCTTTGGAGGTGGACGAGCTTCTCGAGTTTGTAGAACAAATGGCAGATGTATTGCGGTCTGTACAACCGATTCGTAACTGGATCGGTACGGAAATGATTGTGAATCCTTCCGGGCTGGCCATCGGGCTGATTCGTTTTGTGGCAGCAGGTGTGGACGTTAATCTGTACAACGAAATGCTGTTGTTTGTCCATGAGGGACAGGTGACGATGGGTACGTTTAACTGTATGGAATCGGACATGGAAGCGTGGTTGCCTGTGGCAGAAAATACAGTGCAATCGCTCCATATTGTTCCGTCACCTTCGGATTCCACATTTGAGAAAGGAGTGGCTTTCCTATGAGCCTCGGTTACGATCAAATTCAAATCTATCCCTTCGAGTTGGTTGAGCTGGAGCAGCTTACCCTCACGAAAAAAATCAATGAGCATACCCGGCTCTATTTTACAGGAATTATCCCCGAGGATATGCAGGACAGCTATGTGGAAACAACGGAAAAGAACACCGCCATTCAGGTGAGCCAACGGGATGAATCGGGCGAAAGCAAGCCGCTCTTCAGCGGAATGGCTCTATCAGTCGAAGTTAAGGTCGTGCGGGACGTGTACTATCTGGAAGTGGAGGCAATCTCCCATACCTACAGGATGGATATCCTAAAGCGTACTCGCTCTTCAATATACCAAAATGACCATTCCTCAGATGCTGGAGCAGATTGGCAAGGACTACGAAGGGCTGGATGTGATTGATGGAGCGACAGGTGGAGAGCAAATCGGAAGGCTTGCCATCCAGTATCAGGAGACGGACTGGGCGTTCTTGAGACGTATAGCCTCCCGGTATCATACGAGCCTGATGCCTGTGGCTCGTTTTGACAGTCCTAAATTTTATTTTGGCATTGAGGATAGCCCTGCACAGGTCGTGCTGGATCATACCCGTTATACCGTGCGCAAGCAGATGCTGCCTTTCCGTTATTTTCAGGAAAATGAGCAGGCGATGGTGACAGAAAATGACTTTATTTTATATGAGGTAGAAACGGACGAGGTACTGGATTTGGGAGCTCAGATGGCCTTTCAGGGACACAGCTTGTATGTAGTGGAAGCCTATACCGAAAAGGGCTGCTGCGGCATCAATATGTGCTTGCCTCGTACAAAGGCTTACGGCAAAAAAGCTACTATCAGGAAAAGCTGGCGGGAGCCTCTTTAAGCGGTATGGTTGTGGACGTCCGCCAGGATCAGGTGCGCATCCATCTGGATTGCGATGAGAAGCAGGATGTAGATAAGGCACACTGGTTCAACTATTCGACGGTGTATAGTGCTGGGGGCCATACTGGCTGGTATGTGATGCCGGAAAAAGGTGATCCGGTTTCACTCTATTTTCCGGGCAGTCGTGAAGAAGATGGGATAGCGGGGAGGGCGGTTCGACGTGCAGGCAGAGGGGACGGACACAACAAGTTTTCCAATCCGCAGATGAAAATATGGCGAACACCCCATTTTATCAAGCTGGACGACAAGGAAGGCATTCATATCGTAAGCAGCAAGCAAGTAAGTATCTCAGCGGGTGGAAATTTGAGTCTATCTGCTGGGAAAACGATGAGTCTGTCCGCAGGCAGTGAGCTGCGTATGGATTGCAACGGCAGTCATATTCAATTGAGCGGATCAGTGGATATGAAGGGCAGTGAAGTGAAGTCGAATTAGGCTGTAGTGCGGCAGTATGATGATATGACATATGAAGAGCTTCAACTAGTGGAGGAATGCAAATGGAGAAGCCTATAGATGAGCTAAACCCGCAGCAGCAAGTCATCTTAAATCAGGCGTGGTTCCTGATCCGCAGAGACTGGGCGCTGAAGTTCAAAGCGAAGCAAGATCAGCGGATTCAAGCCTGTGTCGAGGAGTTTCGGGGATATTGCCGGGACATTCGGCAAGAGCAGCTTCAAGGAAGAAAAGAAAAGATCGGTTATATCACGTACTCCATGCTACGTACCACATGGTTGGAGGAGCGGCCTACCTATCTGGTGGAGGCAGCGAACGCTTTATGGGTACTTGATCCTGAACCGATCCGATTCGAATGGGATACAAGCTGGACATATTCCTATTGGACCGATTTGCAACAAAAATTGCGAAGGGAGGTAGAGAAGCAGCATGTTTCTCTACCGGAGCTTGAATGGGAGCAGGTCATGCTGGAGGCAGCGGTACATATTCATGTACTTGTTGTAAATATAATGCGGCTGGCGATGAAATATGCGGTGCACTTACCTGAATTTCAGGAGCTGGATCGGGAAGAAACATTTGAGATTCGTGTGGGGGAATATATGGACCACACTGTATCGGTGTATAAAGAAGATCGCAGAGCGTTGGAGGCGAGCGAAATCCGGTCGTGGCTGGAGGAACAAGAAGAGCATGCCTATAGCTATCAGGCGTTGGAGAAAATCCAGCTTTCGGACGGAGATTATAGTCAGTTGGATTTCCGCTATACGGCTTTTCGCCAAATCGAGATGGAACATAGTCGCTTGCATGGCTGTGTCTTGGTTGGAACGATGTGGCAGGAAAGTCAACTCGATGGAATCGACTTAACGTACAGCTTGCTTCATGGAGCCGATTTTAGCGGATGCTCGATGAAAGGGGCGATACTGGATGTCGTTATGGGTAACGCCGGATATGGCTCGGATGCTTCTTTAGATTGGGAGCCATTGGGTTTTGCTGGCGTAGATTTCACAGGGGCGAGTTTGCAGGGGGCCCGTTTTCAAGATGCACAGTTGCGAGGAGCCGTATTTCAAAATTCGTTACTACAAAGGGCGTTCTTGAACGGGGCGGATCTTACGGATGCCTGCTTTGCTGGAGCGGATGTGTCAGGTGCTTCCTTTAAAGGGGCTTGTTTGATCGGAACTGATTTTACGGACGCCAATGTACAAGGAGTCATATTTACCGATGCACAGCGTAGAGGAGCCATTGGATTGGAATGGGCAACTCTTGAGGCTTCCCTTTCATACAAAGAGCCGTCTGCGTCTGCACAGGCGAGGGATGCCGTTAGAAAAAGGGAGTGGCTGCATTGAGATATTTTCGACTGATGGTAGACGAGCGGGTAAAACATCGGGTGGAGCCTGCTGCGCTGACTCCTCTGCAAGTAGAAGACATCTTGACAGAGACCCAGGGACAGAAACAGCAGGATGATCCTCTTTTTCTGGCTGTACATACCGATTCACGAACAGTGTACCCGGACTTGTTGGAATTTCCTCTGCCGCTGGTGTCGGATCGGCTGAAAGCATTATTGGAAAAATATATGCCGGGACTGAAATGGAAAGCGGCCGTCCTTACTAATTTCCAGCAGGTCAGACAGGAGGTGTACTGGGTGCTTCGTCCGCCGATGGTGGACTGTTTGTCCGCACAAACGGAATGGTACCCCAATGATACGTTGAAGCATTTAGTGCTCAAACCGGGAGATATCCCATCGTCCGTTTTTCGGATTGTGGGATTGATCGAACCTCATATCTATATCCATTTGGCTGTGGCAGAAAGTCTGCTGCGTCGATCTTTTACAGGCATTCGAGTACAAAGAATCGAGATGGAGCACTAAGGAGGATGGAGTAAGGTGGGAGAAGCCCAAGTGAAACCAGGAACGGGTGCAAAAAAGAGCTATGTCGTGGCAGGAGCAATTTTAAGCTGTAGTTATGGCACGCAGCCTACCCGTTTGAAACGACCTTTTAGCCCTGGGGTCTACGTGAAAAACAAAGCGCAAATGAACATTGGAGATTACGTGCCTAGAGTGAACATTCAGTCTTTTGGGAATTGCTCCAGTCTTCTAAATCCAGCCGTACAGGCTAGTGAGATGGTGGACATCTATGGCGTGAAGAAGGCTCCGTGTGTTCCGGTCCTGACCATGCCGTGGCTGAACGGGAAAAGTGACGTGAAGATCGAGGGCAGCCCGCCTTGACACAGAACTGTACCCATCAATGTCTGTATTGTGGTCATATCCGAATTGAAAATGACGGGCAGGAGCTGGATTAAGGGCCTGTTTCAAAGCCGTTGGGTTTCGGAAGCGGCCTCGCGGCTTTAAGCCGCCTGAAAGGAGACATGAACTCACTTGAGTGTATTACAAAACGGAATCGGGTATGAAAGCCTGCGTTTTTACGGTTCCTTTCAGCCTCAACATATAGAGAAGCTTCAAATTACAAGAGCCATCAACGATCATGCATATTTGATGGTAAGTGGCATGCTGTCGGAAGAACAGGGAGCCGCGTGTATTGGGCAGAACATGGAGGAGGAGCCGATTGTCATCCGCCAATTGGATGAGCAGGGACAGTCGATAAGACGATTGTTCCATGGGATTGTTAGACGTATGTCGGTGCATTGCTGGCGAGGGGTGTATACCTTTGAACTGGAGGCAGCTTCACATTCGTATCAGATGGATATCAAGCTGAAAAAGCGATCCTATCAGGATATTCATCGTACCTATGATGATCTGGTCACAACAATGGTTCGAAAATACCAGTATGGAGATGCCATTGATACCGTCACGAACTATGCCAAACTAGACACTTTTGTTTTACAATATGAGGAGACAGATTGGGCGTTTTTAAAGCGCCTTGCCTCTCGCTTTGGGTCGGTGCTGGTGCCGGAGATCACCGCAGCTTCGCCCAAGGTTTTTTTCGGGATGCCGGAAGGCAAACCGTACAGGGTGGAACGGGATGTATTTTACCGGGTACGGAAAACGTTTCATGAGTTGGACGAGGGAAAGCCGGGAAAACGTGCAGGCTCGTATGTGACTTACGTGATCGAAAGCCTGCAATACTATGCGCTAGGAGATCTCATTACGTTACCGATTGGATCAGGAAAAGAACTGGTTGTCGTTCGGGCGGTGACACGGTTAGAGGATGGCTTGTTGCTCACTCGTTACGATCTCCAGGCCGAACAGGATATCCGCTATGCCCGTTATGAAAACGATAAGGTTACGGGCATTACACTTACGGGTAGTGTGTTAAAGGTACAGCAAGACTTTGTACAGCTCCAGCTAGATATCGATCCCAAACAAGACCCAGCTAAAGCATGCTGGTTTCCGGTGGTCACTCGTTATGTAGCGGAAGAACACAGCGGCTGGTATGATATGCCGGAGATCGGGGAGCGTGTGGAGCTTTACTTGCCGACGAGCCGGGAACATGAAGCGTATGTGACGGATTCGCTACGGCAGCAGCGACACGCAACGGGGCAGCCAGACGTCAAAGTATGGAGACATGCGCAAGGAAGTGGCGTGGACATGTCGGAGCAAGAGCTAACTCTGTCCACCTCGGGGGCATTTTCCATTACACTCCATGAAGGGAGTGGTATAACCGTCAGCAGTCCGGGAAATGTGCAGATTCAAGGCGGTCATGTGAAGCTGGATGCAGGTCAGGAGCTGTCACTTGAGGCGGGAAGTGCATTGTATCTAAAGGGCGGAGCCAGCAGTATGGTGCTGGATGGTGAAACGGATGTTAAAGCCCCAGTGATTGATCAAGAGGGTACGGTGAAGGCTCCAGTGTTCGTCATGGATCTTCCTCCCGTGCCGGAACCGCCGCTGATGAGTATTAAGGCATATGAAGCAGCACAATCCGAAGCAGCGAAGGTTTCATCCAACAGCACAGCAAAGCCCCCGACCGCGAAAATCACGAGCCCGGCAGCTCAAAAACAAGCCGATGCGATGCTGGGTACGGTGTCCAAGCTGTTAGGCTCCATTCCGGTGATGGGAGTAGTGGCGGGAGTTGCGATGGGAGCAGCAGCGCTAATCGGACCTATGGGAATAGCAGCGGGTTCGATTCTGCTCGCAACCGCAGCTATTCCTGTTCGTAGCACAGGAACGAGTCGTGCTGGAGGCGGAGGTGCTAAAGGTGGGTTGCACCCGCTGAAATATTTGGCTGGTTTAGCACTGGAAGGACTCATCAGTCAGTACGAGCACGAGAAAGCCAGGGATGCCTATTATAGCAAGTGGATACTGGGGAAGGTGTTTACGAGTGCACGTGAATTAGGGTTACCCACATCAATGGAGGATATAGTACCCTATATACGGCGGCTTGCAAATGAAGTGGGGGAGGCATACCAACAGATTCCTGCGGATTTGAGACAACGCTGGAAGGTGAATTCCGAAAATTACATGGCCCAACAGTCGAAGCCAAAGGAAGAAGAAAAAGAGCAATCATGGTGGGATCTTATGACGGCAGGCCAGCTCCAGAATGCCGAAAATGAAGCCATTATGGCGAAGCAGATGGCGAACGAGTTGGAGTATACGGCAGATGTGAGTGGAGAAGTGGTATTAGGAGCAGGAGCAGCGGTTGTAACAAATTACTCGTTTGGAATAATGAATAAGGAATATGCTTCAGATCATCCGAAGGCGCGTAAAACAGGTGAAGTGATCGGACATGCCTTGACAACTGTAGCCGGAGTCGTAGAAATGGCTGGTGCTGTGGGGGAAGGATTCTTAGGTGGTTTGGTAACGACCACGGGAGTAGGGGCACCTGTAGGCGTCCTTGCTATGGCACAATCTGCCCTTTTGGGAGCACATGGGGCAGCGGTAACGTATACCGGAGCATCCAATAGTGTGGAAAGTACTAAGGATCTTTATCGAATGTTTAAAAGCGAGGGGCCAAGTAGCTCAGCGCCGTCTAAACCCTCTAGTGCGAAGTCAGGCAAGAGTGAAGGCACACCTTCCTCGGAGAAACCAAGTAAACCGAACGAAAAGCTTCCTGAAACTAAAACTACTGGTGAAGTTGGAAAAAATGTAGTTACTGCAGGTAATAATTTCAAAAAGCATTTTCTCAAACACAAAACACTTTTAGAAAAGAAGCTAGGTACAAAATATCCTAAACTCGAAGCAGATGGGCCTAGATTTTTGCAGGATATTCAAAAAAATATTGATAATGGGACATTTGAATTTGTTGGTAAGGGGACAATAAATAGAGATTCTGGAGTACTTAACATATATAGGGGAGAGGGGCTGACAGTGGTAACAAAGCCTAATGGTGAATGGGTCACGCTTCTTGAACAAGGTAAGGCAATGGACCTGAATATAGTTTTTGTCCCATAAAAATTGGAGGGTATTATATTATGTTAGAAAAAATGAAAGAACTGATAGGGTATAATTCAATAGATGATATCCATTTAACTGGTGTTGTACATGTGGAAGAGGATGGGGTTTCTGAATTTGTTGCTAATACGAATTTTGTATACTTTGAGTTTGGTGATCAGTTTATTGAACTTGAAGCAATAGATGGTTATGGTAGACTTCGTATCACAATAGTTGATTCCTTCAAATATGAAAATGATATTGAAGATATGACTCCTAGTAAAGCTAAGATCGGTGATTTTATATTCACGAACCCATTAGCAACTAATGAAGTGAGTTGTATGATATTTTTCAATTTGGAGATGGAGCATGATGCGTTAATATGTGATGTTTTGCATATTAAATTGATTAACGGGCAGGATTTATTTATTGATCCCTCATTTCTCGGGATTAATATAGGTGGTATAGAACAGAAGCATTTTTGGGAAGAAAACTTTGTGGAGAGAGTCCTGCCAAGAGTGGGGGCTTACCCAAAAGAAACTTGTATTGAATTTAATCATTAAAGACGGTGGAATTGTTTTGCATCAATATGAGTTAGCCGCATGATGGTATCTTTTTTATGTAACGTACGTTATTTAAGTAGGCCCAGTTTTGACCAATTCAGGTCGAAGCTTGTTAGTGTTTCTAATGGACACATGTGATAAATAGCAAAAGAGAAGCTAGATAGATGCGTGTTCTGCCTCCTTTTTCCATTAAGAGTAAGAATGACGGGACTCTCTCCATTTCTACAGAAAGAAAGCGACGATACTGACTTTGGCTTAGTTTGACGCTTTCGTCGGTATCGTCGCTTTTTGAGATTAAAAAGGGGATGGTTATTTGTCCTTAAACAAAAAAAAGGGTCATCTTGTGTTGTATTCTGCATGAATATGATACGTTGCTATGACGTATGGATCGGCTACACTAAGTTGGACAGAAAAAATAAGGGCTTGTAGAATAAGGTTTTGGGGAAACCTTAACAGGGTTCGACTCCCTTCGTCTCCATACTAAAAGCCCTCTCATAGGGCGGATTTTTTTCATTGTTAGTATTAAGACTGTAGACATCTTATAGACCAAAGATGGTAAGATACAATCATAAATATGAATTAAGGAGAATTCAGTGTGAGGTTTTGGTCTGAAGAAGAAAAGGAAAATGTTAATGTAGTTTTTGACACTAAACTAAAGTCTAAACGCAAATACAGATATTATTTTGAATATGCTTGGAGCGAGTCTTCCTTAAATAAAATAACTACTTTAATAATGCTCAATCCTAGTAAAACCGACGAAGATGTTGTTGATCCGACAATTGATAAATGTATTAATGCTATCCATAGACACTTAAATTGCAAAGCTGTAATTATTGTGAATTTATATCCCTGGATAACCCCTAAACCAACTGAGTTATTTAAGCTCAATTACAAACAGATTAGTGGTGGGAATAAGAATAACATGGAGATAATTGAAAAATCTATAGCTAAATCAGATTATGCAATTTTAGCGTGGGGTAAAGATGGGGAGAAATTTCATATGAATCATAAGGTTTTACGTCTTCTAGAACAACAAAAAGAAAAAGAAATTATGTGCTTTGGAGAAACAAAATTCGGTCACCCAGTCCATCCAGGACGCTTGCCAGATAGTATGTTGATACCCCAACCGTTTAAGTTGAAGTAATTTAATGTTAAAGACTACATAAAAATGTATCGATTTGGTTGAAAGCGCTTATTATGATTGGTTTTTTTGATATGGAAAAAGACTTTGGTTTGATAGGTTTGAAAAAAATAGGGTATAAAGTATGGTTTTTTAGAACTAATTTATACTATTCAGTGTTATACTCAATCATATAACATACAAATCGTACCATTCTGGGTGAATTTTTATTAAGGTGGAATAGAACTATGAGAGATGGATATCTGTCTATGTGGTTTATAAAATCAAATAAGACTACTTATAACATCTAAATGAGACAAACTATCTACCAGTAAACCCAGTAAGAATGGGGATAAATTGATGGAGGTTTCTTGTTTTTATAGTAAAAAAGGGCAGGATATTTTCTATATGATGTTGTAAGATAAACACTCTCCTGAGGACAACTTAATAACTATATGCCACTGGGTTACAACTCCTCCTGAAGGAACATCTACGCCTGCACCGGGTCTTTCTTCCGCCCTATAGTCCCAATCTGAATCCAGTCGAGGGGCTATGGCTGTGGCTTAAATCCAATGTGGCGAATAACGTGTTTTTTTAGAGGTTTTATAAGATTAAGCTTCATGTCGGCGAGTTTATGAAACGAATCAATAAACAAACAATGGAAACAATTAGAATTTTAAATATTTTGAAAGATATTCTTTAAAAAGCTATTTTATTTGAACATCCAAATAGAAAGGTTTTTGGTTATGATATTCATTAACAAAAAAACTATTAATAAGCTAACTGAATCGCATAGAGAACCTAACATGCTTATCTGCTATTCAACTCCTCAAAGCCTTTCGGCTTGGTCAAGTCGGGCTATATTACTCCTAAATAATGATGAAATTATTATCCTTTTCCTCAATCTATTTTCCACTAAAGTAGTACAAAAAGTTGAATTTGAAGTAGCTGATTTACAAGAACAAAAATATCATTCCATATATCTCTCTTCTGCAATATGGTCATTTAACAGTAAAGGACAGCATTGGAGGTTCAAGATAATCAAAAAAATTATTCCTCTTGGCTCTATGCAAAGGGATTTTCTAAATTTCTTGCAACAAAATATTTTAAATTAGCAACTGAGTAGATCACCGATTTCTTCGTTCTTCATGTCTATCGCCACCTTGGGTTGGGTCTTTCTATTGATTACCCAATAGATTGAAGTAATGCTGTTGGTTAGTTAAATGCGTGTTATTATATCAAATGAATTTGACAGGTTCCCAAATCTTTGTTAGAGTTTCAATCAAATACGTATAACCTTTTCATGGGATGTTACCGATAGGGCATAACCTGAATTGGCTTGTTTACACTGTAAGTGTATACAGGCTGGTTTGGGTTTTTTTATTATCTATCACCCATCGGAACCCCTTTTATCACACATTTGGAAGGAGAATGTTTATGTCCAGTTATATTTTTCCTAAAGACTTTTTATGGGGCGGTGCTCTTGCTGCCAATCAGGCTGAGGGTGCTTATTTGGAAGACGGTAAAGGATTGAGTCTGGTAGATTTGCTGCCTACCGGAGAGAAGAGAAGAAACATAATGAAAGGGAATGTTCCTTCGCTGACTCCACTTGAAAGCGAATTCTATCCTTCCCACGAAGCCATTGATTTCTATCATCACTATCGCGAGGATATCGCGCTATTTGCAGAAATGGGATTTAAGGCGCTGCGCGTTTCCATTGCCTGGGCTCGTATTTTTCCAACAGGAGAAGACGCTACTCCAAATGAAGCAGGTTTGCAATTCTACGATGATTTGTTCGACGAGTTACATAAACATGGCATTCAGCCAGTCGTTACCCTCGCTCATTTTGACGTGCCGGTAGATCTGGTCGAGAAATATGGAAGCTGGCGGAGCCGGAAGCTGGTAGGCCTGTTTGAAACCTATGCCAAAACAGTATTCACCCGCTATAAGGATAAAGTGAAATACTGGATGACATTCAACGAGATTAACATGCTTCTCCATTTGCCGTTTCTCGGTGCCGGGCTTGTTTTTCAAGAAGGTGAAAACGTTAAACAAATTCAGTACCAGGCTGCACATCATCAGCTTGTCGCAAGTGCGCTGGCTGTTAAAGCGTGTCACGAGATTATCCCGGATGCCCAGATTGGCTGTATGCTTGCTGCCGGCAGCTTCTATCCGTATACGTGTAATCCCGAAGATGTGTATCAGGGCATGGAAAAAGACCGCGAGTCCTACTTCTTCATTGATGTACAGTCACGCGGCGAATATCCTGGTTATGCGAAGCGCTTCTTCAAGGATCATGGATTAAACATTGAGATGGAATCAGGCGACGCAGCTATTCTGAAAGATCATACCGTTGACTATATCGGATTCAGCTACTATTCGAGCCGGACGACCAGCACAGACCCGGAAATCGTCAAGAACATGACCAGTGGTAATGTATTTGGCTCCGTGGCCAATCCATATTTGGACAAGTCCGAATGGGGCTGGACGATCGATCCAAAAGGATTCCGCATCACAGCCAACCAATTGCATGATCGTTACCAAAAGCCTCTGTTCGTAGTGGAAAACGGTTTTGGTGCCAATGATGTGGTTTCGCCTGAAGGAGAAGTTAACGACGATTACCGGATCGACTATCTCAAGCGGCATATTGCCGAAATGGGTGAGGCTCTTCAAGACGGAGTTGAAATTATCGGTTACACAAGTTGGGGACCTATTGACATTGTCAGTGCTTCCTCAGGAGAGATGAAAAAACGCTACGGTTATATTTATGTGGACCGCGACAACGAAGGAAGCGGTTCGTTGAAACGTATTAAAAAGAAAAGCTTCCACTGGTACAAAAACGTAATTCATTCCGACGGCGAAAATCTGGGCGAATAATCGTACCACAAGAAAATAGGATCGGACGTCCCGGGCCCACGGGGATTCCCGATCTTCGTTTCTTCATTGAAAGCGTTGACAATCGTTCCTCTTCGGGCTATACTTGACGCAATTCCATCATTTTTAGGATTGTTACTGCGTAGCAGGCAAAACCTAAGCCACAAATAAGAAGATGTTACAGTCTTGTTTATTTGGCGTGCTTCGGTTTTTTTTCTGTTTACAATAAAGAGGATGGAGCAAGTGTGGCTCTTGCTGGCATATGGAACGGGGGATCAAGATGAACATAGCAAAGGTCATCAACAACAATGTAATCAGCGTCTACCAGACGGACGGCACCGAACTCGTAGTGATGGGTCGGGGGATTGCTTTTAAGAAAAAGCCTGGAGACAAAGTAGACGAAACCAGAATTCAGAAGGTATTTGCTCTGAAAAACAAGCAGACGTCCGATAACTTTAAAATGCTGTTGCGTGAGGTACCGCTTGATTTGATTGTGATTGTGGAGGAAGTCATTAATGACGCCAAGCATAATCTGAATAGAAAGCTGAACGAAAATATTTATGTTTCGCTGACTGATCATATCAATTTCGCTGTTGAAAGATACCGGGAAGGATTGGAAATCAAAAACGCGTTATTGTGGGAAGTCAAGCAGTTGTACAAAGAAGAATTCGCGATGGGTCTGAAAACGTTGGAACAAATCAAACAAAGGCTCGGTATTGAACTGCCTGTGGACGAAGCGGCTTATATTGCGATTCACATCGTGAATGCTGAAATGAACGAGGAAGTCATTACGACCATGAGTATCACGAAGTTTATCCAGCAAATTATCAATATCGCAAAATATCATTTTAAGGTGGAGTTCGACGAGGACTCTCTGAGCTATTTCCGTTTTATTACGCATCTGAAATTTTTCGCCCAGCGCGTATTTAAGGGAAATCACTACGAAAATAACTATGATCATTTGTATGACATGATTAAGGAAAAGCATAAGGAAGCGGCTGCTTGTACAGAGAAAATCGGAGCTTTTGTGCAAAAAGAATACAACCACGAATTGACGAACGAAGAAAAATTGTATCTGACCGTGCATATTGAACGGGTGGTGAGCAGATAAGTCGAACGTTTTCAACGAAAAAAGACCAAGAATAGACGATTAAAAGTTTTTGTTGACAAATATGGTAGATTGGTTATATTATGAGAGTAACAGGAATTTAATAAGTTTTAACTGGGATTGTTACTGGTTATGCAGGCAAAACCTAAGTCATGAAAAATTGCGGGACTAAAGTGCCCACCATTTTTCAAGGCTTAGGTTTTTTGTGTGCCTAAATATGTAAAAAGCCCCTTAGAACATGGAGGTGTCCATCATGAGTTATGAAAAACTGGCCAAAGAAATTGTACACCTGGTAGGTGGCGAAAAAAATGTAGTATCGCTCGTTCACTGCGCCACACGCCTGCGTTTTGTGCTAAAAGATGAGGCAAAAGCGGACAAGGGAAAGTTGGAAAAAACCGACGGAATTATCACTGTGAAGCAGAGCGGTGGTCAGTTCCAGGTTGTAGTCGGCAACAAAGTACCAGAGGTATATAATGCAATCGGCAATGTATCCAATATCTTGAATGAAACTGGAAAAGAAGATCATTCAGCTAAAGGCAACAAAGGATTTGGTGCCGTAATCGACGTAATTTCCAGCATTTTTGCACCTTTGCTCGGAGTTATGGCGGGGTCCGGTATTTTGAAAGGTCTGCTGCTGATTGCGAGTAACCTTGGTTGGTTGCTACCGAAAGACACTACCTATATGATTTTGTATGCTGCGGCCGACAGCTTGTTTTATTTCCTCCCTCTCTTGTTAGCGGTTACAACGGCACGGAAATTTGGAGGTAATATCTTCGTTGCCCTGACCATTGCCGGAGGGTTGCTTTACCCGACCATTGTCACGCTAAAAACGGAAGGTACACCTACGGACTTTTTCGGTATTCCTATTGTTATGATGAGTTATTCATCTACCGTTATTCCGATCATTTTAGCCGTCATCGTCATGAGTAAGCTGGAAAAATGGTGCAATCGAGTGATCCACGAGAGCGTTAAAAACTTTATTACACCTTTGATTCTACTTGTAATTATGCTTCCTCTGACCCTGATGGTCTTTGGTCCAGTCGGGGTGTATGTGGGCAATGCAATCGCTACCGCACTCGTTGCTGCGTTCAGCTTTAGTCCGTTGCTGGCTGGAGCAATCCTTGGTGCTTGCTGGCAGCTGCTCGTTATTTTTGGTGTTCACTGGGGGCTTATACCTGTATTTATTAATAACATTGCTGTCAACGGCCGGGATGGCATTAAGCCCGCTGCTTCGGCTTCCGTCTTTGCTCAAACCGGCGCAGCGTTCGGTGTTATGCTGAAAACGAAAAATAAAAAGCTGAAAACGCTGGCGGGTTCCGCTACACTTACCGCTTTATTCGGCATCACGGAGCCAGCAGTTTATGGGGTTACGTTGCCACTGAAACGTCCGTTTATTGCAGGTATTATCGGCGGCGCCGCCGGTGGTGCCATTATCGGTCAAGCGGGAACGCAAGCATTTGCCTCTGGCGCACCTGGGTTGCTGACCTTGCCGATCTTTTACGGCCCTGGTGGACAAGGATTCCCGGGATTGATTTTAGGGATTACCGTTTCATTCCTGGTGTCGGCCATCTTGACTTATATTTTAGGTTTTGAAGATCCAGTTGAAGAAGAGGAAACTACTAACAATTCGGCTAAAGAATCGACCTCTACAGTTGTTGTTTCTAATGAAGAGGTACTCAGCCCAATTGAAGGAACTGTGGTCGCTTTGTCGGAGGTTCCCGATCCTGCATTTGCTTCGGAAGCTATGGGCAAAGGGATCGCCATCCAACCGACAACGGGCAGAGTCGTGGCCCCGTTCGATGGAACCATCACCGTGGCGTTCAAGAAAAAACATGCGCTTGCAGTTGTTTCGCATCATGGCGCAGAAGTTCTGATTCACGTCGGAGTAGATACGGTCAAGCTGGACGGTAAACATTTTACGTCCCATATCAAAGAAGGCGATCAGGTGAAAGCTGGGGACCTACTGCTCGAGTTTGATGTTGAGCAGATCAGGGCAGAGGGTTATCCTACGATTACGCCAGTTATCATTACGAATTCTTCCGAATATACTGAAGTCCTTCCAATCGCTCAAGGAGAGGTAACGGAGCAGGCCCCACTGTTGAAACTGTCTAGTGCTTTGAATGAGAAAGAAAGCATTGCCTAAATGTCTTAAGGACAAGGCTCTGATGATCCATATTCTCGGATCATCAGAGCTTTTTTGTCGTCATTTTATGTAGCTGGTAAGCCCACTTGTAATTGACAATATGTCAATTAAATTAACTTGTACGGGGGTAAAAACTAATCTATAATTTTTTGTAATTATGCAAATTTTCTGAAAACATAGACTGGAAAATCAATTGATTGATCAGGGGGAAATACAAGGAATGTTAGAGCAGTGGGCAGAGGCAGTAAACGGCGTCATTTGGAGCAATCCTGTGGTATATGTCTGTTTGGGTGTGGGGCTATTATTTTCGATCATGACTCGCTTCCTACAAATCAGGTATTTCAAAGAGATGATCCGCCTAGTATTTAAAGGGAAAAGTTCCGAGGCAGGTGTATCCTCCTTTCAGGCCTTTACGATGGCACTATCGGGGCGTGTAGGGACGGGGAATATTGCTGGGATTGCTTTGGCGGTTGGTATGGGTGGACCTGGGGCGATATTTTGGATGTGGGTCATGGCCTTTATCGGATCGGCTACAGCTTTTGTAGAATCCACACTGGCTCAGGTGTATAAGGTAAAGCGCGATGGTCAGTACCGGGGCGGTCCAGCCTTTTATATTGAAAAAGGGACAGGCTTAAAATGGTTTGCCGTCATTTTTGCGGTTGCTGCGTTGGTCGCGATGTGTTTACTGATGCCGGGAACTCAATCGAACTCCATTGCTGTAGCTTTTCACAGTTCGTTTGGCATGGATATGAAGGTTTCAGGGATTCTAGTAGTCGTGTTGCTGGCGCTTATCATTTTTGGTGGTGTAAAAAGGATTGCCAATGTGGCTCAGGTTGTCATTCCGTTTATGGCACTCGGTTACATCCTCGTCTCTTTCTACATTATGATGACGAACATTACTGCACTTCCCGATGTATTTTCGCTAATCTTTCGTAGTGCCTTTGGCGTGGATTCTGTGTTCGGCGGTATGGCAGGGACGGCGATTGCTTGGGGTGTAAAGCGGGGGATTTATTCCAACGAAGCCGGACAAGGCTCTGGTGCGCATCCGGCAGCCGCTGCGGAAGTATCTCATCCGGCGAAGCAGGGGCTGGTCCAGGCATTTTCCGTGTACGTAGATACCTTTTTGGTCTGTACGTCTACGGCTTTTATGGTTCTGTTCACAGGTATGTATAACGTGAAGGGACCCGGTGGCGACTTTATTGTGCACAATCTTCCCGGTGTTGAAGAGGGGACCCAGTATACACAGGCTGCTATTGAGTCAGTATTTCCGGGCTTCGGCTCCAGTCTGCTGGCAATTACATTGTTCTTTTTCGCGTTTACAACCATTATCTCTTATTATTACATCGCAGAAACAAATATGGCCTATCTGGTTGCAGATTATAAAGCAAAATGGCCCATGTTCGTCCTAAAGCTGGTTATTCTGGGTTCGACGTTCTACGGAACGGCGGTCAAGGAATCGGCTCTGGCGTGGACACTGGGGGATATGGGCGTCGGTATTATGCTCTGGGTGAATCTAATCGCCATGATTCTGCTGGCCAAACCTGCTTTCCGCGTGCTTAAGGATTACGAACGGCAGCGAAAGCAAGGGCTAGATCCGGTGTTCGACCCGGAGAAAGCAGGTATTTCAAATGCGGAGTATTGGTCAAAGGAATATCAGCCTCCTGCAGATGAGTTGACGATCACCGCTGAACCGAGCAAACTTCAAGCCTAAGTAATGATAGCTAAGTAAGATCAAAGGTGACTCCGCGGGGAGTCATCTTTTTTTCGTTATCTTGCCTTTACATTCCAAGAAGGGTACATATGTTCACTATTTAGTCTATAATTTAGACAGAAGGATTTTGAATAGTCCTGCCATGGATATGTGGGGAGGCCACATTTGCATCAGAGAGGTGATTTGAATGAGAACATCCGATTTATCCATAACTGACGACAAGTGGAGCGCTATTGTAGAAAACGACAAGTCTTATGATGGGGTATTTTTGTACGCTGTGAAGACAACGGGAATATTTTGTCGCCCCTCCTGCAAATCCCGTCCTCCCAAAAGAGAAAACATCCGTATATTTAAAACAGCAGAGCAGGCATTGGCCGAGCATTTCCGTCCATGCAAAAGATGCAAACCGACAGGACAACGATTGCCTGATCATGAATGGATCGCACTGGTTACAGAATACGTGAATTCTAACTATATGAAGGACTTAACATTGCACATCCTAGCTGAGATAAGTCATGGAAGTCCGTATCATTTACATCGTACCTTCAAGCGGGTCATGCATCTAACCCCGATGGAATATATACAGCAGACCAGGTTGGAACAAGCGAAGGAGCTGCTCATCTGCTCAGATATATCTGTTGCGGAAGTGGGGGAGAACGTAGGTCTGTCCAATGCACCTTACTTTATTACGTTATTTAAAAAGAATACAGGCTACACCCCATTGCAATATCGCCAACTCAAATCGAAAGCAACATAAAATGGAGGTACACAGCATGGCACATCAAATAAATAAAACGATCTATTGGTCATTGTTGACACATGAGGATTGGAATTTATATATTGCAGCTACATCGGAAGGACTATGTTATGTGGGCTCGCCCAATCATCCTGTAGAGGAATTGTTTTCATGGGCAGGAAGTCGATTTCCCGGTAGCCCTTTAGTTGAAGAGGATGCTGCTTTACAGCCCTATGCCAAGGAGCTGATTGAATATTTCCAAGGGGAGCGCACCCAATTTACATTGCCCTTTGACTTTCAGGGGACTGCATTCCAGCTGGCGGTTTGGAATGCGTTGTGTGATATTCCGTATGGGGAAACACTATCCTATTCAGATATTGCCAACGCTATTCAAAAACCAGCCTCTGTTCGTGCGGTGGGGGCCGCCATCGGTGCTAATCCGATTTTGGTTACGGTCCCTTGTCATCGGGTCATTGGTAAAAATGGAGCTATGACCGGATATCGTGGTGGTTTGGACATGAAGGTTAAGCTTTTGCAGCTCGAAAAGGAAAGAGTGGCGTTGGTTCAGTATGAAAAATGAGTATTACAAATCCCCAAAGACACTTCTGAATAAAGGGACCGGCTTCTTGTCAGGGTATACACACTCGTTGAACCCGTATACAGGTTGTACCTTTGGTTGCTCGTATTGCTATGTACGCCAATTGCCAGTCTCCACATTTCGGAAGGAAGCGTGGGGGACATGGGTTGATATTAAAAATCAGGCGGCAGATATTCTTCGCAAGGAACTTCGTAGAGCCAAATCCAAAGGTAAAGTCACGATTTTCATGTCGTCAAGCACAGATCCTTATCAGCCTGCTGAGTACAAGGAAGAGGTGACCCGGTCTCTGCTGGAGGTGATGGTGGATGAGCCACCAGATTTTCTCTTTTTACAGACGCGCAGTCCACTGGTACGGCGGGATACCGATTTACTGCTCCGATTGGGGGATCGTGTTCGTGTAAGTATGACTGTAGAAACAGATCGAGAAGATATACGCAAACATTTTACCCCGGAAGCTCCTCCCATCCAGGCTCGTCTCCAAACGCTGCATCTCTTAAAGGAGGCAGGTGTACCGACGCAAGCTACGATTGCTCCGATGCTTCCAAGCAGTGAACATTTTGCAGACAAGCTTTTGCCTCTGGTCAACCGTGTCTGTATTGATGATTATTTTATGGGAGATGGCAGTGGGGGGAGACGAACGCGTAGCTTAAAAATAGGTGCGCTGTACGAGTCATTGGGGCTGGAAGAATGGTATCATCCTGCTGCCTATAAGACGGTTTATGAACGTTTTCTCCATGTTTTCCCGAAAGAACAGCTCTACGTGAGCAAAGAAGGATTCGAACCTTGATGGAACAGAAGTCTATGCCATTGAACCAAGAGTGAACCATATAAGGGGGCAGCGGGAGAACGAATGCAAACCGTAATGACCAAAAACTTTGATTATGGGGACAAGGAAATCAATTATCTAAAAAACGTAGACACCGTACTTGGTGCAGCGATGACGCAAATGGGCAAGGTAGAACGGGTGATCATTCCTGACCTGTTTGCGGCGCTCGTTCATGCAATTGTGGGACAGCTTATATCGGCCAAGGCGGTTCAGACCATATGGGCAAGGATGCAGGAGAAGTTAGGCGTGATCACTCCACAAAATATAGCCGTTCAGACGGCTTTAGATATTCAAAGCTGTGGTATCACCATGAAAAAGGCCACATGTATCCTTAATATAGCCCAGACGATCGAGCAGGGCCTGTTGGATTTACAGGAATTATATGAGCTTTCCGATGCACAGGTGATCCAGAAATTGTCCTCGCTGCAAGGAATAGGACCTTGGACGGCTGAAATGATGCTGATGAATTGCATGGAGCGTCCAGATGTCGTCAGTTGGGGTGATATGGCTATTCGACGGGGAATGATGAAGTTGTACCATCTGGATACATTGACCAAGCAGCAATTCGAGGAGTACCGCCGAGTCTATTCGCCTTATGGTTCGGTGGCCTCCATTTATTTGTGGAGTATTTCATTTCGTTAAAAATCAGGGAGTGGAAACGATGGAGAAAACAATCAGAGAACAAATACTGTCATATGTGGATGCGGATTTTCAGAAATTCACGGCTGCATTGCTTCCGACGATTAATAATGTGCTGGGTGTACGTCTGCCAATGCTGCGTAAGCTAGCTCAAAATATCGCCAAAGGGGATTGGCGTCTCTATCTGGAGACTGCTGAAAGTGATCACTTCGAAGAAGTCATGCTGCAAGGCATGGTGATTGGTTCTGTAAAAACGGATATAGAGGAAGTTTTGAGTTATACCGCCAAGTTTGTTCCTAAAATTGATAATTGGTCCGTATGTGATAGTTTCTGTGCCGGATTGAAAATCACCAAACATCATAAAGAACGGGTGTGGGAGTTTATTCAACCCTACTTGCTCTCCAAGAAAGAATATGAAATTCGGTTTGGTGTAGTTATGCTTCTGAATTTTTATATTGAGGAACAGTATATGAACCGGGTGTTTGCTCTGCTAGATCAGACCCATCGTGAGGATTATTATGTACAAATGGCGGTAGCATGGGCGATATCGATCTGTTATATCAAACTGCCTGAGGCAACGATGGCGTATTTAAATCATAATACATTGGATGATTTTACTTTCAATAAAGCTCTGCAAAAAATCACGGAATCATATCGGGTGGATCAGGCCACAAAAACGACCATTCGTAGTATGAAGCGAAAAAGAAAATAGGATGGGGCTCAGCAGCCAGGTACGCACTTTGCCTTTTTTGGAATTTAATAATAAAATGGAAGTAACTTTCGAAAAGGAGATGACGTGAATTGGCAGAGCAAGTGCGTCTTGGTAAAACAGATTTATATGTAAAACCAATCGGTTTGGGTGCAAATAAGGTGGGAGGACATAATCTCTTTTCCGATTTGAACAATGAAACGGGCAAAGAAGTCGTTCGCACAGCTTTGGATAACGGCATCAATTTTCTGGATACGGCTTTTATTTATGGACCTGAGCACTCGGAACGATTAATTGGTGAGGTATTGAAAGAGCGTGGTCAGCGTGATAAAGCTGTTATTGCCACGAAGGGTGCACACAAATTTGTGAACGGAGAGGTCGTTTTTGACAACTCGCCTGCTTTTTTGCGTGAATCCGTCGAATCCAGTCTGAAAAGATTGCAGACCGATTATATCGATCTGTTCTATATCCATTTCCCCGATGAAGCTACGCCGAAGGCAGAAGCAGTCGGAGAACTGAAGAAGCTTAAGGACGAAGGCAAAATCAAGGCTATTGGCGTATCTAACTTTTCCATTGAACAACTTAAGGATGCGAATAGCGACGGTTATGTAGATGTGCTCCAATCCCAATATAATTTGTTTCAACGGGAAGCTGAGAAGGATCTGCTGCCTTATACCAAGGAAAATGGCATTTCGTTTGTGCCTTATTTCCCGCTAGCTTCAGGATTGCTGGGTGGTAAGTATACGAAAGACATGACCTTCACGGACATTAGAGCGAATAATCCACTGTTTCAGGGAGATACATTTGCTCTTAATTTGGACAAAGTGGAGCAGGTACGGGAGATTGCCAATGCGTTGAATGCAGAGGTTGCTCACGTAGTGCTCGCATGGTATTTGACCCGCGATTCGATTGATGCCCTCATTCCAGGGGCGAAGGGGCCGGAGCAGGTGCTGGCGAATCTGAAGACGCTAAATGTCCAATTGAGTCAGGCTGATATCGAAAAGATTGACCATATTTTCAAATAATGAGTGCACCTTATATTTGCAATTATATATTTGTTCCATCTAGAGGAGCTGCCGGACGGGCGGCTTCTTTTTCGTCCCTTCCTTGCATATCCTTGTAGGGTAAGTTCAACGCTGCGGGGGGATCGGATGATGAGAAGACCGCAATGGCACAGCGCGCCCAACAGAAGGCGACGCGGCAGACGTAGAGTATTTTTGATTGTGGTACTGGCGCTGCTGGTAGGAATCATACAGGTGGCTGCTTATGTGGAGCAGCATTTGAAGCCGCCCATGATGCATCTGGCAAAAGTGCGGGTCAAACAAATGGCGACGGAGGCTATTAATTCAGCAATTACAGCACAGGTAGAGCAGGGGAAGACAGCTGATAATTTGATCGAATGGAGAACGGATGCACAAGGAAGAACCTCCGGCTTTGTTCTGAATTATGCAGAGCATATGAGAATTACGTCAGACACGCTCAAAGCAGTTAAGGCAACGATGGACAGCATGAGCCATTTTGATGAGAGCGTTCCGATTGGTCAGGCATTGGGCAGTCCATTGTTGGCAGCTTATGGCCCCAAGATTCCTCTAAAGGTGGAGCCGCATGGAGCGATCAAGGTGGATTTAAATACGCGGCAACAGGATGCGGGCATAAACATGATCTTGGTTGAAGTGTATATTCGGATTACGACGGAAGTGTCTGTGGTTATACCGTTTGAGATGCAACCTCAGATTGTGGAGACGGAAATCCCCGTTTCTTATTTGCTGGTGGTGGGCAACGTTCCGATGTACTACTATGACAATCAGGGAAAACCAGTAGGTAAAAATGGTGCAGCCGCTCCGCAGTTGGCGTTGCCTCCCCATTCCATAGAGAGTAGCGGCGCTATAGATTCCAGCATAGTAAGTGTTCCAGAGGTACAGGAAGACCCAAACTCCTCTAGTCAGCCCCCAACGCCATAGAGCAGAGTGGAGTGGCGTGAGTTGCTCTGGAAAAATAAAAGGGACCCTATGAGGAGGTCCCTTTTGTCTTTCCTGTTTTGAGCGCTTTGCGTTCGGACTGCTCCCACTGTCTTAATAATGGATACGGGTCAAAGGACCAATCTGCCCAGCCATTGTCCCGATATATACCATAGTGCAGATGCGGTGGAAACTTGCCTTGGGTACCGGGTTTTCCATAGCCCGAGCTTCCGACCCAGCCAACCGTCTGGCCAGGTGTAACGACGTCTCCGTTGTGAACGGTTTTGTCAAAGCCGGAAAGGTGCGCATAGTAGTGATAGCGGTTGTTGAGATCTCGGATTCCGATGCGCCATCCTCCAAAGGGATTCCAGCCCTTCATTTCAACTACACCGTAGCAGGTACTGCGAACTGGAACTCCATAGCCAGCAAACAGATCAGTTCCTTCATGTATACGGTAGCCCCCCCAGCTGCGACGGCTTCCCCATGTGCTGCGGTAGCTATAAATGCTGCCTAAAGGAAGGGGGAAAGCTTGACTGACCAGATCCAGCTTGTCATACGTCCGATACAGCTTGGCAAACTGCTGAACTCTTTGAACTGCGCGGCTGTTATGGTAATATTCCCAAACAGCAATACCAAATTCATCCTCGTTGTTTCCATACTTTCCGAGATAAGATGCGATGCTGAACAGCAGATCCTTGTCATTATTACGGTCAGCAATTCCATCACCCGAACCGTCTTGTCCCAGCCCGGAAAATAGTTCTATGGAACGTGGATTTTGATCCTCCGAATCAGGGTTCATCAAGCCGGACCAGATCGGTCCCGTAACGAAAATACCTATGGTCCGTTCTGCATGCTTGCGATCTTTGGGATGGGCCACCGTAAGTGTACGTTCATACTGGTCGATGGCGGCCAGCCTGTACCAAGGGACTCCTGTCAGGGCTTCGATGGAACGATATAAAGCAAGCCTGGAAATATACATTGAAGACTGTGCATGTTCAGCATCTACATTAACTGTCAGGCTGCTTCCGGCGGACGAGGATTGTAAGTGATTGGCAAAGGCATGGGCAGGAAGCGGACAGGCCGTTGTCAGTGTAGCAGCGCATATCAGCAGCGATAACAGACGAACAGCGCGGGCTGTCCGCGTAGGGTAAGGCACGTGAACCGACCTCCTATAGAAGGGCTTAACCGCCCAGTAAATTCTAGACCCTATTCAATAGCGTGAATAGGGCGCTTTTGTTTAGATTGAGCCATATCCGCCGCTTTTATCCATATAAAAAGTTTACTTTTTTCGGCATCAATGTCATATCAAAAAGGGAACAATGAATGGAGGTTTTTCCATGGCTTTCATGTTATAATGTATGACAATGACAGCTTAAGCTTATCAGAAAGAAGGTCTATGCCATTGTCTAGAAAAGAGAAGGAAGCTAAGCCCGACTGGATTCGTATTAAACTTACGACAGGCGATAACTATCAAGAAATCAAGAGCATGATGCGTTCCAAGACATTACATACCGTATGTGAGGAGGCACGATGCCCTAATATATATGAATGCTGGGCCAATAGGACAGCTACATTTATGATTTTGGGTGATATTTGTACGCGTGCGTGTCGTTTTTGCGCAGTAAATACGGGATTGCCTACGGAACTTGACTTGCAGGAGCCTGATCGCGTCGCGGAAGCGGCTGGGAACATGAATTTGAAGCACTGTGTCGTAACCAGTGTGGCTCGCGACGATTTAAAAGATGGGGGCGCTACTATATTTGCAGAAACGGTTCGTGCGATTCGCGGCCGGTTACCTTTGTGCAGTGTAGAAGTATTGATTCCCGATTTTATGGGCGATATTGAATCGCTGCGAATCGTCATGGATGCCAAACCAGATATTCTGAATCATAATATTGAAACGGTGGAGCGCATGTCCGACAAGGTTCGGGCTAAAGCGAAATACCGTCGCTCTCTGGAGCTGCTTCAACGTGCGAAGCAATTAAATCCGGCTATTCCAACGAAATCAAGCATCATGCTAGGTGTCGGAGAAGAGTGGGACGAGATCTTACAAGCCATGGATGATCTGCGTAAAGTCGATTGTGACATTCTGACAATTGGTCAATATTTGCAGCCGTCCGAGAAACATTTATATGTGCAAAAATATTATCCACCGGAAGATTTTGCGAAGTTAAAGGAAGAGGGATTACAGCGGGGATTCAGCCACGTTGAATCTGGACCGTTGGTCCGCAGCTCCTACCAAGCGCATGAGCAGGTGAAGTCAGCCGCTCAGCATAAGGAAGAAAGCGCCCTTTCGCAGGCTTGATCCGGGAAAGGCGGTCAGAATAGCTTGTTTCAAATCGGTGGTAAAAACTATGAATTGTTGCAGGATCACAAGAACGGATGGAATCCCGAAGCGTTTCGTGATCGGTATAGTGAAGTGCTGGATCGCTATGATTACATTATTGGTGATTGGGGTTACAATCAGCTGCGTCTGAAGGGCTTTTATCGAGACGGCCATCCCAAAGCAAATAAGGATACATCTATAGTGGTACTGGACGATTACATTAATGAATACTGCAATTTTGGCTGTGCCTATTTTGTGCTGCAAAAAAGCCGTGAAGTGATTAATAAAAACGGCGTCAATGATGAAATCGTTGCTCCAGATATTCAGCAGTTGGTAGATGCTCAAAGGGAACAAGCGGGAACGTTAGAAACCGAAGAGCAGCAAGAAGTATTGCAACATACAGCTGGAGAACAGGAGTGGCCGCAACCACAACAGGATTCCATAGCTACGGAGGAATCGCGAGTGGAGCAGCCTCGAGAATTCCGAGAACCACGCGAGTTGCAACGTCGGGAACCGAAGGATGCCCAGGAAGTACGTGAGCGACAGCCGCGTGAAGCTCGTGAAAGTCGTTCATCCAGAGAAGGACGTGAAGGAAATCGGCAACGTGAGCCACGTGAAGCACGTGATTCGCGCCAGCCAAGAGAACCACGTGAAGCGAAGGATGGACGCAATCCGGGTGAAGGGCAGCAAGCCCGCGAACCGCGTAGACAGCGCAATCAGCAAGGGAATTTCGATAAAAAGGAATCACGTGGACCACGCTATGAGCGTCAACCAAAGGAAAATCGGGAGGGACGGCAAGTTCGTGTCTCACGTGAACCTGAGGGCCAGCGTCAGACCCATCCAGCTGCTAAAGCCGAAAAAACTGAGGGTAGTAAAAAGAATAAAACATTTACTGCTCCACAACAAAACGGTTCCTGAATTTTCAGGAACCGTTTTGTTTGTAAAAAAAGAGCCAGAGTCGGCTCTTTTACAGGTTCTAATTAAGAAAGGCGTTGCGTACTCGATCCCAAAATGGGAAAGGACGGTAACGAGCGAAGCTGATCTTCTGACTTGCGACCTGACATCGAACAGAGATTAAGTCATCCACAGGAAAGTTCAGGTGATCTACTGTCAATAAAAGACGCTGATCTTTCCGTGAAAAAATATCACAATGATGATGTTTGGGCAGTAGCAATGGCGATCCTAGTGTCCGATACACGCGGTTATTAATGGAAGCGATCTCAGTCAATTGCAATGCTTCAATGGTGGGATGAACCATAGCTCCGCCAAGTGCTTTATTATAGGCGGTCGTCCCTGAGGGGGTAGAAACACATATACCGTCACCGCGAAACATTTCAAAGGTGATATCGTTAATATCTACTTGGGCAACGACAGTGCCATCCACCCCTTTTAACGTAAACTCATTCAAGGCAATAAAAGAAGCATTGCCTGATTTCTTGTGAATTTCCAACTCAATCAGTGGATACTTAACGATTCTCGGGTTAAGCGGTCCCTCAGATCCGCTTTGGCTCATCAGGTGGATTAGCTCCTCCAGCTCGTCCGCACGCCAATCGGCGTAAAAGCCTAGATGACCGGTATGTACACCAACAAAGGCAATATCCGGAATGCGGTCGATGAAGGTATGAAACGCATGAAGCATTGTACCATCGCCTCCAATAGACACGACGATTTCCGGCGATTCGGCATCCAGCTTGAAATTCTTTTCTTGGGCAAGACGGTGAAATTGCTGACTCAAGTCCATGGAGTGCTGATCCCCGCGATCCAGAACATAATATCTCAAGATGAAAAGCTCCTTTGTCATGGGTATATATCGATCATAATCAATTATGAGCAAGAACACAATCGTTCATTGCCTGTGTGTTCTTCTCAAACGTACGTATAAGCGACGTGTACCCACACTCAACCATGAGAGACTAAGCATTCCAGCCAGTATAAAGCCAAGAAACAGCAGACTTTGCAACAGCATGGCGGACGAGAAGCCAGGGGACCATACGATGTCGTATATTGGAAAAAAGACTGGAGAGCTTCCCTGCCCCATCAGAGGCTGCCATAACACGAGAGCGAGCAGTGCCGAGATGAAGCCGTGCGCAGCCCGGGCCAACAAAAATGGCATATAACGAAGATCCGTCATATTTAAAATACTTGCAACCTGCGCATGAACCGATAGCCCGCCCCAGGAGAGCACAAAAGCGGCTGCGGCTACCTTGAATGGTACCGCTGCCGTGGCTTTACCTGCGGCCTGCGCTCCTAAAGTGACTTCGAAAATGCCACCTACGATGGACTCCGTTAACGTAGGAGGAAGACCACATGCAGTCAAGAGGTTTGCCGTAAGCAGATGAAGCCCGCTCATTAAACCGGAGTTCGTCAAAGCTTCTAAAATGACGCAGAAGAATACAACTAGCCCTCCTACGACAATAATAAGGCGTAGGGAGGAAGTAATCGCCTGACGGAGTAACTCACCCAATGGACGACCATCTTCCAAACGAGCTGTATGCATGGCATATAATGCTTGGCGTAGGGGTCCAGGCTGTCTATTGCGACCTGCAGCTTTTGTATTCGTGGACTTCGACCAGGCTTTTGGAGTAGGTTGAGGGCGGTCGCTGCGAGTATCTGTTTCCCCTGAACGGGAACCGTGGAAGCGCATAAGTAGCCCGATGATGAGCACACCACCATAATGAGCCGCGCCCAGCACGAGTGCAATTTCTGGTTGATGGAAGAAGCCAACGGAAACCGCACCGATCAAGAATATCGGATCAGAGGAAGTCGTAAATGCGACCAAACGCTCTCCTTCAATGCGTGTGATCCATTTTTGCTCCCACAGCTTGGCTGTTAGTTTAGCTCCAATCGGGTAACCGGATGCACAGCTGACCGCAGCGACAAAACCTCCACAGCCAGGTACACGGAATAGAGGCTGCATCAGCGGATCCAACAGCGCACCTATGAAATGAACAATTCCGAAACCGAGGAGAAGCTCGGAAATAACGAAAAACGGGAATAAAGACGGAAACAGCACGTCCCACCAGATGGCAAGCCCCCGAAGCCCGGCATTCAGAGAAGATTGCGGGTATACAGCCATAAGTATAAATAGGAATAGCAGTGAAAGGATGAGCAGAGGAAGCGAGTAACGACGGTATAGCGACATAGAGGCCCCTCCTTTGGAGTTGTACTATTATACCTATGTCGGGGATGGACAAAGAGTACAAAAAAATAAAGAAAACGGTTACATTTGTTGCTGTATTTTTGTAAATAGTATGTTAAAATAGGAAAACAACGATCCATAACCTTAAGGATGGAGTGATCAGGATGAGTATCGTTGCCGGTCTGTTCGTATGTGCTTTTGTGTATGTTATTCGTGCCTCTCTCGTCCATTCCGGTGAAGAGGATTGGCGGAGTTATTAATTGTATTTATAGAATGACGAAGCTATGTGCAACGAAGCACATCCTCTTCATATGTTAAATTGATAAAATGACGCTTATTTTTAGCGTCATTTTTTGTTTTTTGTTATAATACGGGTGTATATTTATTACCATAGCACAGAAAGTTGGAGGAAAAGTGAACCCTAGCCTGAGCATTTATGACAACCTTGGGGGCGCGGAAGGTATTCGTGCTATTATTGAGGCCTTCTACCCGAGAGTTTATAAAGATCCGTTGTTAAGTCCCCTGTTTCCTAAAGACATGGAACCGGTTAAGGAAAAGCAGTTTATGTTCCTGAGCCAGTTTTTTGGAGGACCGTCCCTTTTTTCTGATGCATATGGTCATCCAATGTTACGTGCGAGACATATGAAGTTTCCCGTAACGGAGGAGCGAGCAGAGGCATGGTTGTCTTGTATGGCAGGTGCGTTAACGGATACGGGCATTGAGGAGCCGCTTCGTTCCATCATACTTAACCGTTTGTCTGGTCCTGCGCATCATTTTGTAAATACCCCGTAAGCTTGCGGGGATTGCCGAATTTTGGAGAGGGTTGTAAAAACATTGGAACTTGAACCGTTATATCAGATTAAAATCACCTGCACACATTGTGAAGAAGAATTTCAGACATCTCGTGTCAGACCAAGCCTAAAGAAGGCCATTCGTACAGATTCAGATTTTTGCGCTTATTATAAGAATGAAAATCCGGATTTTTATGTCGTAAGGGTCTGTCCTCATTGTGGGTTTACCTCGACAGAGCACTCTACCGTTCAGTTAAGCGATCAGCAAACCAAGATTTTTAGAGATAAAATCGGTAATCGCTGGCAGTCTCGCGAATATGGCGGGCATCGTAGCTGGGAAGAGGCATTAGAAACGTATAAACTGGGTTTACTCTGTGCCCAGGTCATCGGAGAAAAGGAACGCGTAGTAGCCAGTCTATTACAGCATATCGCATGGATGTACAGATACCAGGGAAATGAGGAGCAGGAGCTTCGCTTTCTCAAATTTAGTCTGGATTCTTACGTTCGGGTTTATGAGCTGGAGGGTGTCGGGGCGAATAATGCCAAACTGCTGTATCTGATTGGTGAATTGCATCGACGTACAGGGAACTTTAACGAAGCGGTACGCTGGTTTTCGCGTGTCATTAATGACAAAAAGATTATGGATGCAGCCATGATCCGGGCTTCCCGCGAACAGTGGTCTGTACTGCGAGAACAAATGATGGCTAAAAATTTCCAACTGCCGGAGGAAATGCAAGACGCAAGCTCCTCCTGAAGAAATAAAGGTGTGCACTATGGCCGATTTAGGCTCATGGTTCACACCTTGTTTGTAAAACGGGTTATATTCTCTTACAACTCATGAATTAATGATGACGCAATGTGGTATCTGACAGCAAATAATCGTCATCACAATCCACTAAAGTAACCTTGTTATGGCAACATGGAAACACAAGCAGCTTTTTCATACCTTCGTGTATGAGCTTAAGTTCTTTAGGCTTCAGGGGCAGCAATACATTATCCTGGTCGCAAAACGGACAAGACTGTACATAAACGTCTCCCATGACGATGTCATAAGGCCAGGTTTTATGAAAAGGGATCATGATTTGTCCGATTCTCCGCCGTTCGGGTCAGCGGTTTCTTCTTTAGCCAGTTCGGCCAGCTTTTGCATCAAAATGTGCTGGGGTGTATGCATAAGGTGTTCCAGCGGAATACCGAGCTTTTCGGATAATTTCACAGCCGTTTCCGGCGAAATTTGTAAGGGTCTCATTCTGTTTTCCTCCCAATTGTAGTGATTTACTATCACGATGTAGCTTTATTGTATATGAAACCACATGAATTCGCCAAAAAAGAAAGGTGGAACTATTATGAAAACACCGTTAAAGCAAACATGGGATCTGGAATCTATTTTTAGCGGAGGGTCTTCCTCTGCCTCATTCCATGCATTTTTGGAAGAATTGGAAAGCAAGGTCCAACAGCTGCAGTCCCAGCTTAAAGCAGCTAAAGTACCACAAACGGTATTGGATACCGAGCGTCTGGATAGTGTATTGAGTAGCATCCAGGAGCTGTTTAATGGCGCGTCGCAGGCGGGTTCCTTTGTCTCTTGTCTAACTGCTCAAAACCAGCACGACAAGCTGGCTGTTCAACTGGGAGCGCGTGTCAACACGCTGTATGCCCAAGGGAAAAGTGCTTTAGTATCTTTCCAGAACTTGCTGGCACAAACCAGTGAAGACATTTGGCAGAAATGGATGGAGCGCGAAGCTATCCAGCCGATTTCTTTTGTCCTGAACGAATATCGGAACGAAGCACGTGAAAAAATGGCTCCTGAGCTGGAAAGCCTTGCATTGGATCTGGCAGTGGATGGCTACCATGGATGGGGCGACTTCTATGATACCATTGTCAAAAATATGACGATCCCTGTACCAGAAAATGGCGAGATCGTAAACCTGTCTGTAGGTCAGGCAGCTAATAAGTTGGATGAAGCAGATCGCAGCGTACGTAAAGATGTGTTTGCACGTTGGGAAGAGGCATGGGCTCAGGTAGAGGACTATTGCGCGGATACATTGAATCATTTGGCAGGCTTCCGTCTGAAGCTATATGAAAAACGAGGCTGGACAGATGTGCTTAAAGAACCGCTGGAAATCAGCCGTATGTCCGCACAAACGCTGGATACGATGTGGCAGGTTATTAATGAAACAAAGCCTATTGTAGTTAAATACTTGGAGCGGAAAGCAAAGCTGCTGGGCTTAGAGAAGCTGTCCTGGCATGACGTTGAAGCTCCGCTGGGAACATCAACCACTAAAATCCCATACGACGATGCTGCTGTAACGATTGTTGAGCAATTTGGTAAATTTAGCTCGAGAATGGCTGACTTTGCCCAAATGGCTTTTGAGAAAAGTTGGATTGAAGCAGAGGATCGTCCTGGCAAACGTCCGGGTGGTTTCTGTACATCTCTGCGTCTAAGCAAAGAGACCCGTATTTTTATGACCTATGCCGGATCACCATCCAACGTTTCGACACTGGCCCATGAGCTCGGACACGGTTATCACCAGCATGTGATGAATGAATTGCACCCATTGAATCAGAATTATGCCATGAACGTAGCTGAGACGGCGTCGACGCTGGCAGAACTTATTGTATCAGATGCTTTGCTGGAAGCTGCCGAGGGTCAGGAGAAGGTAGCTTTGCTGGAGGATAAAATTCAGCGTGGTGTAGCCTTCTTTATGAACATTCATGCCCGTTTCCTATTTGAAACCCGTTTTTACGAGTTGCGGAAAAAAGGAGTCGTAGGAGCACAACAATTAAGCGAGTTGATGGAACAAGCGCAGCGTGAAGCGTTTAGTGGTATCCTGGATGAGGCTCATCCTCATTTTTGGGCATCCAAGCTGCATTTCTATATTACGGACACTCCTTTCTACAACTTCCCGTACACATTCGGGTATATGTTCAGTGCAGGAATTTACGCTTTTGCGAAGGAAAACCCTGACGGCTTCGCCGACCAATATGATGCCTTGCTGCGTGATACTGGTCGCATGACAGTCGAAGAATTGGCTTCCAAGCACTTAGGTACCGATTTAACACAGGCTGACTTCTGGCGTAATGCTGCGCAAGTTACTGTTCAGGATATTGAGCAATTTTTACAAATGACAAAATAACGGATTTACACTTTTGAAAGGTCTCCTATAAGGGAGGCCTTTTTTGTAATTTTTGCAGAAGATGATGAACAAAGTCGCAAAATGTCGAAGTGTAATTAACATTACCTGTTGGCGAAATTTAAAATGATGGATATACTTAGAAAATAGTTATAAATACCCAATTATGTTGGTTTTGATTGTAAGGTTAAAAATCTTCGCATATAATTGAGTCGTAAGACCTATTAATTATTTTTGAACAAGGTATATAGGAGGGTTTTTGTAATGGATGAAGTAGGTCAATTGTCGTTGGCAAGGCAGATGGATATCGTTTTAAAAGAACTGGATAATGAACTGGCGGGTTTGTCGTCAGGCATCGTATTTGTACAAATACGTAACAATGTAGTTGGGAAGTTTGGGATTCGCCATAATCCGCTTGCAGGTAAAGGTGGCACGTTAGCAGCAGTAGAACCGGGGTTATCAGCAAAGCATCGGGAGGATTTTCGGCGTATGGCCCTAGAAACGCTAAATCATAAGCGTAGCTGGACTCATGGTGAGATTGCTTTCGATTTTGCCATCAGACAAGGAACGATTTTGGTAGATGCAACACTGGAGTCCAACTACAACATGGCGAATCTCATGATCCGCTACAACAAGCCTACATACCGAGCGGCTAATTCGGAATAATCATCAATATGAGAATTTTGCAAAATCCTAATTTAAAAAAGAGAAAAGGCGGCCTTCCTTGGGAAGACCGCCTATGTTATATGCCCGTTATAACGCATTTTGGTAAATTACGATGAACGGAATGCTCATGTGGAATAATGACGCTTATTGACCTGAACGTCCTGATAATTGCTGTTCGGCCAGCTGTACCAAGCGTTTAGTGATATAGCCTCCCAGAGAACCAGCTTCACGGGATGGCATGTCACCGTAGTAACCATCTGCCGGAATGGTGATGCCCAGCTCTTGTGCAGCTTCATATTTCAATTGTTGCAGTGCGTTGTTGGCTTGAGGAACAACAAGGTTGTTACTGCGACGACTTCTGCCTTGATTAGCTTCATTCATGTGTAGTCACCTCCTTCGGCTGTGATGAGGTTAGTATGCGACAGAGTTATGAAAATATGCGCCGAAGGAAGGAAAGTGACTAGAGGGAAATTACGGATATATGATATGAATCTGAGTTTTGAGATCGATGGATTGCTTAGGCTCCAGACGGATCAGCCCGCCTCCTTCAACAGGATCAGGTAAATTAGGAGCATCTGACAGCCAGGTATAAGGCTCAATGCAAAGATACTGATCGCATTCACCTTTGGTGTATAACACCCAATACTTAAAGTATTGCTCATCTGCTGTGTAGCGGATTTGATAACCATCATCACGAGTCAAAAGAGCTACAGCAGGGCCTTCCGTTGCCCGCAGCAACGTATCTAGATTCGTTCCTTTCAGAGAAAGACCCGAAGAGAGCTGTTCCAAGTCATTCAACGAAGTAATGATACCTGTAGGTAGCTGTTCAGCATCCTGTTCATATACGCCGTTTACAGGTAGCTTTAGGCGCCAGCGCTCAGGTTCTCCGTCCACCATAAACCAAGTGTGATATCCCAAGCCAAATGGGGCTGCTTTTTCACCCAAATTGGTTACGCGCAGTGTTTGACTTAATATAGCACCCTGCAAGCGATACGTCATCTCCAGACGCAAAGGAATGGGGAATTGTTCCATCCAGTGCGGATCACTTTCTGTCAAAAGCTCGGTAGTGACACTGCAACCTTCTTCATCCTCTTCAATATCACTGCAGCGCCAGGATTGATTACGATGCAGACCGTGTATATGGTTGTCATTGGCTGTATTTCGGTCGAACTGGTAAGGAACACCGTCAAACTCAAATTGTCCTTTGCGAATTCGGCCAGGAGGAATCAAAATGGGCAAGCCAAAATGATAAGGCTTTTGTAAATAAAAAGCCAATTCTTCCTCACCGGGCCGACGTACGATATCCCTGTCGAGCTTCAGATCACGCACTGAGATAATATTATTCCCGAGGCGAGGGATCATCGTAACCTCCAGTTCACCACTATGTAAAACATACGTGTCGTAACCGTTCCAGTGTTCTTTGGTCACTTGTTTCATATCCATGCTCCTTTGTCCACTATAATCGGTTGAAGCTTCGTGTCATTATGATAACAGATTTTTGATCGTAGGGCACAATCGTCATTTGACAATAACATTATGCGGAATTATCATTAATGTAGTTTAGAAAGTAATGACATGGATAACGCGATGATGAGGACAAGTAAGCTTTCGCATAAGCTCTTCAGAAAGCCGGTGGTGGATGGGAACCGGTGAGCCTGCATTGCTGAATGGACCTTGGAGTGCCGCACAGAACAGGATTTTACAGTCCTCAGTATGACGGCCGATTGCTCCCCGTTAACGGAGCTTTAAGATTGCAATCAGTCATGGCGCATAGCTCCGATAAGCAAAGGCTGACGGCAATGAATAAGGGTGGTACCACGGTCTCGCGTCCCTTGAGGATGCGGGGCCTTTTTGCGTTCTAAATATTGAAATAATCGGAGGAGGAAGAGTATGAAAACTGTACTTTCAGGTATTCAGCCTAGCGGACAACTTACTTTGGGCAACTACATTGGTGCAATGAAAAACTTTGTCAAATTGCAAGAGGATCACCAATGTTACTTTATGGTTCCAGATCTTCATGCGATTACCGTACCGCAGGAACCAGCTCAATTACGCGAGCAGTCGGAGGCGGTAGCGGCATTATTTATTGCAGCGGGTATTAACCCAGAGAAATCCAACGTCTTTTTACAATCCCATGTTCCTCAGCATGCTGAGCTGGGATGGTTGATGACAACACTGACGAATATGGGCGAGCTGGAACGTATGACTCAGTTTAAGGACAAGGCTGCTGGCAAGGATTCCGTAGGAGCAGGGTTGTTCGTATATCCGTCGTTGATGGCAGCTGACATTTTGCTCTACAACGCGGATCTCGTCCCGGTGGGCGAAGATCAGAAACAGCATCTGGAGCTGACACGGGACTTGGCTGGCCGCTTTAATCATCGTTATGGAGATTATTTTACAATTCCCGAGCCGTATATCCCTGAAGTAGGGGCGAGAATTATGTCCCTGGATGATGCATCCAAAAAAATGAGCAAGAGTAATCCGAATGCAGGCAGTTTTATTGCGCTACTGGACGAACCGAAAGTCATACGCAAGAAAATCAGCCGCGCTACGACCGATTCTGGCAGTGAGGTTAGATATGATCTGGCCAATAAACCTGAAATTAGTAATCTAATGAGCATTTACAGCCAGTGTTCCGGTTTGTCGCTCCAAGAAGTGCAGGATCGTTATGAAGGCCAAATGTACGGGACATTTAAAAAAGAACTGGCAGAGACGGTTGTGGCTATGCTTGAACCGATTCAGCAACGCTATCGCGATATCCGGGAATCTGGTGAAATTGGACATATTTTGGCCCAATCCGCAGAGCGTGCACAAGAAGCTGCTGAAGTCACGCTGTCTGCGGTCAAAGAGCGCATGGGCTTTCTGCCACGTCTACGCTAAAGCATATTGAGGCGAAACGAATTAGGCCTTTTATAGGATTGGATTAGGAGCGGCGTTGTCGGGCTTTGACCACGAAACCCCAGCCAATATTGCCGACAGATAATAGCCCCAGTAGAATGGCAAGCCATGCGGAATAACTGATGGATATAGCGGCTGCGGTCAGCAGGACAATGGATGAAACGGCGAACCATAGGGATAAACCTTTGCTCATTGGTAAAAACCTCCAGTGTTCGAATGTTGAATTTCAGGAATAAGTAGTTGTAAGCGAGCCATAATAATCTTGCAAGCTTGCAATGAACCTCACTCACAAAGAACTGAAAGGAGATTCAAATATGAGCAGACGTCGTTCAAACAACCTGCAAGTACCGCAGGCCAACGCCGCTTTACAACAATTAAAATATGAGGCAGCTCAAGAACTTGGCATCACCATCCCTCAGGACGGTTACTTCGGTAATGTTGTTTCCCGCGAAACAGGTTCTCTTGGGGGATATATTACGAAAAAGCTAGTCCAACAAGCAGAACAATCCTTGTCGGGCAGCAGCCGTTTGCAGTAATACACATAAACACTCCATCTTGGAAGCTGTATTATGAGCAACTGTCATGAAGAAAATCCGGAGCGATCATGCTCCGGATTTTTTTTACGCATGGCTTATGACCATTGTGAATCACGCAAGTCCGCTTCGTCAAGAGGGCGCTTTCATGAGATGTGATTTTTGGCGCGAATGGCCAAAAAAACAGCAAGCTCCCAGATTAAGGGGGAACTTGCTGTCTCTTGTTCATACGGCTGGTTGTTAGCTTGTAAGCAGATTTTAATTCGTATGCAGGGAAAGGCGTTTTTGCATCTTTTCGTCACTGAGCCATCCGATATAACTGTTGATCAGCCCAAACTGCTTATCCATCGCGACCACAGCCACGAATGGATATTGTCTCCGGTGTCGATACCTGACGTCTCCCCATCGCACAATATAGCCCCATTCCAGTTCTTCCACCTCGGCAACGGCAAAGGAGGAAAAATAGCGAAATGCCTGCACATCGCGATAGGATTTGGATGCTTCTACGGCAGGATGTGTGGATGGAATTGCGTGTTTCGTCCAAAATAAGTGCGAGCCATTTAATCCACCGATGTCATAACTTCCATTCTGATGAGCTTTTACCACATGCCACCGGTTCCATGATACGGTGGGAATGATATAATAATTGTCGCCCTCCTGACGCTCGTTGTCCATATTACGTACCGCTTTTCTGGTAATAAAATGACTCCAGGTTCGCCAAATGTAATACAGGCCAATAATGACGTACAGCGTAATAAATAAGGGAGCGGGTGGAATCAATCCGGTGATCCACAGCATAATCGCAGCAACATGGGTGCCAAAAATAAAGGGATCGAAAATATGGATGATATTCCAAGATATCCACTTGTTTGTAAACGGCCGGAATGCCTGTGTTCCGTACGTATTAAATAAATCTGTGAATACATGCAGGCAGACGGCAATCGTTACCCATAATGCTACATGACCTGGGGGCACATCTCTGAAGATCAGGCAAATTAGCCCTGTTATGGACAAGATCCATATCAACCAGAAGGGAATTGAATGCGACAGTCCACGGTGATTGCGAATGTAGGCTGCATTATTTTTCAACCGAAGCAAAGTGTCAAAATCCGGAGCTTGTGACCCTATAACTGTAGCGAGCAGCACCACTGCGGCCAACTTTGGATCTCCGGCGACGACAGGGTCAGTGTAGGCCAGACCGGCCAATCCGATTCCCATGACAAAGTGTGTGGCTGTATCCATATCTGTCGCTCCTTTTGTATTGTTTCCTGTACTTATTACTACCCAAATTTACTGTAAACGATCAGCAGGGGCGATTTGCCATCGGAATTGTGAACGTTTTGTGCGTTTTCTGTCAAACTTTTTGGGGTAGGTATATGATAAAATTTATATCGGAGTTCAACTTACTCCCGAATTCATACATCTCTAAGGGGGAGTTACTCACAATGGATAATATAAGTTATAAGACTTCTTCGGATGCGGCTACCTATTCTGTAAAATCTAAACCACCCGGCAAAGCGGGCACTTGGAAAGATTTTATTACAGTTACCAAGCCAGGCATCCTTCGTACCAATCTGGTTGCAGCCTTTGGTGGTTTTTGGTTAGCATCGCAATGGGACGTTGACTATATAAAGCTAATTCTTACACTTTTAGGTACAATGCTAGTTATGGCGTCTTCTTGTGTTTTTAACAACTATTTTGACCGTGAGCTGGATTTGAAAATGGAGCGTACACGTAATCGCTCACTGCCAACAGGGCGTCTGACCCCTACAACGGTGTTGTCATACGCTATTATTTTGGGTGTTGTAGGGTTAGCTGTTCTATTCTTCTTCTCTGGTGTAAAGGCAGGGTTACTGGGATTACTTGGTATGTTCGTCTACGTCGGTATTTATACACTTTGGTTAAAACGTTCATCTACATGGAGTACATCCATCGGCGGTATTTCTGGTGCAATGCCTCCTGTAATTGGTTATGTGGCCGCTTCGGGTCGTATTGATATGGGCGCTTGGCTTTTATTCGCTCTCCTGTTCTTATGGCAGCCGCCTCACTTCTGGGCACTTGCTATTCGCAGAGTTGAGGAATATCGCGCAGCAGGATTTCCGTTGTTGCCAGTCGTAAAAGGTATCCATCGGACAAAGATTCAGATGATTCCTTATATTGTATTGCTGATTCCGGTACCCATCCTTATGTATGCTTATGGATATGCCGGTATGATTTTTATGATCGTGTCCGTGTTACTGTCCGTGCTGTGGGCATTCTATGCCTTTAAAGGTTTTACGATTAAGGAAGAAGAAACGGATTCCTGGGCCAAAAAAGTATTTTTCTTTTCCATTAACCATCTGACACTCAGCTTCTTGCTGATGATCGTCGATACGGTTCATAAATTCTAATGTCATTTTAGAGGCATTTTATAGTACACCATATAGCTGTCCAACAGGCATGAAAGCGGCCTGAGGACAGCCTTTTTTGTTATTCAAGACTAAAGAACAGGTGGCGGGTATATAATGTATTCTTCCAATCCTGCTTTTTCCAATTGAGCGATCACATATTCGTCTGGAGTCCCTTCTACGCCAGCGTATCCTTTGCGGGTATACATATGGTAGGCATCTGGAAAAGAGTCTGCAAGCACACCCCTTATTTTTTTCCCTGAGCTGTCATTGTCCATAAATAAATATATTTCGTCGTGCTTGGCTCGCTTGTGGAGGGATTCCAGTTTTATAGAGTTTAGTGTGCCGAAGGTGCATAAAATGTGAACCTCCGGGTCAAGTAATCGGCGAAGTTTGCTGCGGTCATTTTTCCCTTCGACGATCACGGTTATCGCCATTTAAGCTCACCCCTTGTCTGATACATATGCTCGAAATTCCCCGGGAAATGAAGAATATGAGTATAGTGTAGCTCCAAATAGGGTTCTCATGCAAAAAATAACAAAATAGCCTGCCAGAAGTGGCAGGCATGGGTACAAGGGACAACATGTTAGGGCAATTTAGACATTAAAACCAGCAAGTACGGAGAATGATGACGAGCAGAATATAAAGAACAAGAATGGTGCCAGTTGAAGTTCCAAAAACAGGGCAAGGGCTTACAGGATGACAGTGGCTCACAGGCTGCACCTCCCTTTATTAGTGAATGTTCAGTCAAAATAGTCTATGTGGATAGGGGTATAGTGTACTGTGCATCTGCCCTCTGGAACGGCATTTTGGGCTTTAAAGATAGCATTTTAGCATACCCACTGCCTCAGACTAGCTAGGAATGATAAGGTCCTGTGGCAGACAGTGGCGGCGTCGGAGATATGCGCTTAACGGGAACGAATAGCAGGCCAGCCATCAGAATCAGAAATGCGATAAAAAAAGGGGATATGTGATCCGGAAGCTGACCCGCCAGTACAGGCCCGGCAAAGGAGCCGATTGACGTTGCAATGGATTGCAGGGCAAAGGTTTTGCCCAATCGAGCACCTCCAATTCGTATGAAGAGAGAGGCCAGCGCTGGAAAAATGATGCCTTTGGCTGTTCCCAAAATAAACAGGATGATGCCTATTGTCGCTTCGGGCGTGGTGGCGAGTGCATAGAAGCTTAAAGACATCAGAATAATGCCACAAAGTAGCCTGACCATCGGTGAATATTTGTTCAGAAAAAGCAAACTAAGCGTACAGAGTGCTCCCAAACTGATGATGGAAAAAAGCAATCCGGTGGACATCATGGACGCAGAACCGTTATTTCGTAATGGGATCTCATAAAATAAAATGCCTTGTGCGCACGCCAAAACAAAAGGTAAAAGCAGGTAACGCCAATTGAATGGTAACCGCGTCTGTGCTGCCGAGAGTGGAGCAGGTATCGTATGACCATCAGATAATTGGGCCTGCGGAGCGGGTGCTTTTTTGGGTAAGGTGAAATAAGCCATAAGCCCCGTGATTACGAGAATGATGCCAAGGGAACTAAATGTCTCGCTAAAGCCAAAACTGGCTACGATAAATGCGCCTGCGGCTGGAGACAGAACAGAGGCCAACGTATGGACGACACCATGCCCCGACATATATTTACCCTGCGTAACCGGATGATCAGACAGTTGCGCCAGCATGGCCAGACAGGCTGGAGATAAAAAAGCCAACACATAGCCACTAATCGCACGCAGAAAAAGTAATTCCCACGGTGTATGGATGTACGATTGAATGATCAGGATCAGGCCTGCAGCTGTCAGGCTGAACATAATATATCGGCGACTGCCGTGTTTGTCGACTTTGGGACCTGCCATCAAATTGCCAGGCAGGTGAGTCAGAGAGTAAATCCCCATCATCCAACCGATAAAGGTAGGAGCTGCCCCCAGAGAGATGGCGAATGGCGTCAAAATAGGATATTGCGCATGCAGATCAAAAAAGGCAATGAACAAAAAGAGATACAGCCAGAGGGCTGTTTTCATGTGAATGACCCCCTTTCCCTAATGTAAACTTTCATGTTACTTCGTATTGGCCCTTCCTAAGTTGTACGCTGGATTGGACGAACATAGACCACTTTGTATGGACAAGAATTGAAAGACAAGGTATGTATAAGACCTAAGCTGACAGGACATTGCGTAATCATGTATAATTACAGAGACAATTTTGCAATTCGAATCATGTAGTTGAAAACGGGAGTGTAGCGAAATGGATAAGGGCGTCTGGAGAGAGTTTTTGGAACATAATTGGCAGATTGTTCAAGATAATTGGCTGTATATATTAATTGGGCTTGTCCTATTGTTAGTCATATTGAAGGTTGTAAGAACTCTCATAAAATGGCTGATTGTCATCGTCGTAATTGCAGGCTTGCTTATCTACAGTGGCATTTCCTTTGAACAGGTCGGCAAGGTCGTTACTCAGGCAAAGGATGATGCGATTAACAAGGTTCAGAGCGAGGCCTTGAACATGATGATCAAAGAGGGACGGGATGCCCAATACACATCCAACGCGGATGGTACGTTTTCGGTAACCAGCTCCAACTTGGAAGTGAAAGGTCCATTTGATGGTGACAAGGTCAAGGTATGGTTTCAGGGGATGTCGCTGGGCGAGTGGAGTATGGGCGATACCGTCAAGAAATATATCGAAGGTGCGAAAGGCTCGGCTGTAACACAGTCGCCACAGTCGCCGTAGAGACAGGAGGAACACAATGAAACCATCCTGGCTGGAGCCTATTCTTCATTGGAATGGCGTGACGGTGTTTTTAATTGTCATTGTACTGCTGTCGTTGATTCAGGGCTGGAGACGAGGAGCTTCCAGATCTGTAGGGGCGCTGTTTAGTCTTATTGTGGATGGCATACTGACTGTAGCGGGTATTTTGTGCTCGCTCGGATTAGCCATGTGGCTTTCACCGAAGGTGCAACAATGGCTGGCAGCTTACATGGAGCATTTGCCACAGCGAAAACTAAGCGGGATTGAGCAATTTTATTATACGCTTGTGGCGGGGATAGAGGGTTTTCCGCTGCTGCGATTCGCCGTATTGTTCATGCTCAGTTATGCTATTGCCCAGTTTATACTGCGTGCCATTTATGTGTTGATGGTAGGTGGAAAATCAGATTCCTCCCTCCATGAGCATCCAAAAAAATCGGGCTTTTTCAGCAGGGTGGCAGGGGCCGGAATAGGTACCCTTATTGGTGGAGCTCGCGCCATGATGATCATAGCCCTGCTGTTCATAGGCGTTAGTCTGTACCCAAACAGCGGGTTTAGCAGCTACGTACAAGCTTCGCCGATTTATAAGCAAGGTGCGCAATCGGTCATTGAGCCGTTGTCCGGGACTCTGATTAAGGATAAGCTGCCCGTATTTACGCAGGCCGTTACCAAGGAATTGAATGGTATCATGCAGCGCAAATATGAAATAATCGACCGGGACATTCCAAGCGATATCGTTCAGGCAGCGGCCAAGATTACAGAAGGGGCTAGCGGTGACGAGCAAAAAGCTAGAGCGTTGTATGAATGGGTAGGCACCCGTATTAGCTATGATTACAGTAAGGTCGAAGCCTATGAGCAACGTGGTGACTGGCATGAACAGACTCCCAGAGATACGTTTGATACACGTAAAGGAGTGTGCATTGATTATGCCCGCCTGTACTCAATGATGGCTCGTTCGCAGGGGCTACAGGTCAAGGTGGTGACAGGCCTTGGGTACAACGGACAGGGAGGATACGGGTCCCATGCCTGGAATGAGGTATATTTGAGCGGACAGAATCAGTGGGTACCGCTAGACCCGACCTGGGCGCAAAGTGGGGACTGGTTTAATCCGCCTGGTTTTGCCCAAACACATATCAAGGATAAAGTGATTTAATAAGGAGTGGAAAAGGGCACATGAGAAAGATAGACAACGAGCAGGGAACAGACAATGGGACGTCTGATCGAAAAAGATTCAGCTTTCGGATCAATCTGTTCTTTTTCAGCTCGTTCATTATATTTACAGTCATCATTGTAAGATTGGCGATACTTCAATTCGTGGATGGACCTCAGCTCAAGCAGCAGGAGGCCAGTAATGTTACCAAAAATGTACCACTTACGCCGATTCGCGGAACGATTTATGATTCCACCGGGCAGAACAGACTAGCGTATTCTACACCTGTACAATCGCTGTATATCACGCTCTCCAAGAACTACAGTGATGGTATGGAAGAAAAGCGTGATAATGACAAAAAGCTATTGCCTGAGCTGGAGAAAATGACACAGAAGCTGGCGAATCGCTTTGCTGAATATGGGAATAAAGATGAGCCGAAAATGACGGCAGAGCAAATTATGGACGCTATGGACCGTAACTATCAGCGATTTAGCGGTTTTACGCCGCGTCTGATTAAAACGAATCTTAACAAAGATGAAGTGGCCTATTTTATGCAGCATAAGAGTGAGTTCCCGGGCATAGATGTCGTAGAGGAAACGGTACGTCATTACGATCCAGATACGGTAGCTGTCCAAACGGTTGGCTACATTAAAAGCTATAAAAGTGCGCGTGAAACGTTGGATAAATATAAGAATATTCAAAAATCCATGTCAGCTGAAAATGATCCGGGCCTCATTTATATGGATAACGAATCTGTTGGCTTTGATGGACTGGAATATCAATATCAGGAACAGTTACGAGGGAAAAATGGCTATAAAACGGTTCCGATTGATCCACGCAATATGCCGGAAGGTGTAGATTCTGTTACTCCTCCGCAAAAAGGAAATAATGTATATTCTACGATTAACAAAGAAATTCAGGTTAAAACGGAAGATGCTATTATGGATCAATTGAGATGGCTCCATTCACACGCTGTATCTGGCAAGACCCATCCTTATGCTAAAACAGGCTTTGCTGTGGCTATGGAAGTGGATACAGGAAATGTGGTGGCGATGGCTAGTATGCCGGATTATGATGCTAATTACTGGCAGACCGGAAATATATCTAGCGATAATTATAAGAAAATACAAAATGTATACTTGAATGGTACTATTCGCTCCTTTGGATCGGGCCAATCAGGTCAACATCCAGAGTCGGTTGTCCTACTTGGCTCCACCATTAAGCCGCTTTCTGTGTTAGTAGGACTGGAGGAAAATCTATTCAGTACCTCATCGTATTACCAGGATACAGGAGCGGCTTACTTTGGGCGTAATAATTCGTCACGAGTTCGGAATTCCTCGGGTCATGTGTACGGCGGGTTGGACCCAGCTTCTGCCATTCGGCATTCCTCCAATGCATTTATGGTCGATATGGTGGGCAAAAGATTGTACAACAAATACATTAATAATGCCAAGGAAGATCAAGGTGTGAATGTATGGGACCGCTACATGAAGGAATTTGGACTAGGTGTTTCTACGGGTGTAGATTTACCAAGTGAATGGTCTGGACGCAGAGAGTATGCTCATAATTCGAAAGAGTCTTCATTATCTAAACTTGCATATGCTTCTTTTGGTCAGCAGGGTAAATATACAACGCTTCAGCTTGCACAATATACAGCAGTATTGGCTACCAAGGGCAAACGGATGGAGCCACATTTGGTCAGCCAAATTAAAGATACCAACGGTAATGTAGTTCAAACGTTTAAGCCGAAGGTGCTAAATGAAGTGAAATTCCCGGATGCATACTGGAATGAGGTCATACGCGGGATGGCAACAGATGTCAGCGCATTTAAAGGTTTCCCTTATGACTTTGCTCGCAAAACAGGGACATCGCAGCAAAGTGTGGGCAGAGAACTAAAAGATAACGGGGTATTTATTGCCTTTGCTCCACGTCAAAATCCCAAACTTGCAGTAGCGGTTGTTATTCCTGAGGGGGGCTTCGGGGCATGGAGCGCCGGACCTGTGGCACGTAAAATCTTTGATGCCTACGACGAAGTTTATGGATTGGACGGGGTACCTAAGAAAAAGGATGCCACAGCAACCGATCCTAACGCAATCAAACAGCCATAATCATTTTATACGATATCATTTCATAAAAGCTTCTCTTAGCCTTTGGGCTGAGGGAAGCTTTTTTATGTTTTTTCTATGTTTTCTTACAAAATTGTCATCTCGGAATTCATCGTTTATGGCTTTGGATATGGTAGGATCAGGAATATACCCTATTGGAAGGAGTAATGACAAGCTAATATGGACAGAGGAAGTTTGGATAAAAAGTTTTCATTCAAAAAGAAAAATGTTGAAGAGAATGAAGAGTCACGAAAAAAACGGACGGTTTTACGAACCAACCTGCTGTTTTTTAGTGCTTTTGTGCTGTTTGCCCTGATCATTACCAGACTAGCTGTATTGCAGTTTGTACAATCGGAGGAGCTGAAAGGGCAGCAGCAATCCGTAAATACGAAAAATGTCCCGTTAGCCCCGAGTCGCGGCACGATTTATGACTCTACAGGTACGGTTAAGCTGGCGTATTCGACTTCAGTACAGTCCTTGTATGTAACTTTATCTAAGGATTATAGCAAACGTACGGAGAAAGATCGCAAGCCGGGGGAAAAGCTGCTCCCTGAGCTCGATGCTTTTGCTACCAGACTTGCTGCCAAATTAAACGAACTGGGGCATACCGAAGGGGAGCAGCTTAATGCAGAGGAAATAAAAAAGCGACTGGACCCGGACTATAATCAATATAGGGGATTTACCCCGCGATTGGTCAAATCCGACTTGAGTCGGGAGGAAATCGCTTATTTTCTGGAACATCGGACAGAGTTCCCTGGTGTAGAGGTTATAGAAGAAAGTGTACGCCATTATGACCCGGATCGGGTGGCGGTACAAACGATTGGATATATGTACAAGTTCAAAGGAGCTCGAACGAACCGGCCCAAATATAAAGAGCTCTATGAAGCGAATTCAGAGGTTTTAAAACCGGCACAGGTTTATTCGGAAAGTGAAACGGTCGGATATGATGGCTTGGAGCTTCAGTACCAGGACGAGCTGAGAGGGAAAAACGGATATAAAACGGTAGAGGTCAATCCTCGCAGCATGCCGGAGGGCATTGAATCCATTACTCCTCCTGAAAAAGGAAATCATTTATATTCCACCATCAACAAGGAAATTCAGCAGAAAACCGAACAGGCCATTATGGATCAGCTTCGCTGGCTTCATACTCATGCCGTATCGGGGAAGCTTCATCAAGACGCAACCACTGGCTTCGCTGTAGCGATGGAGGTAGAGACCGGAAATATCGTGGCAATGGCCAGTATGCCGGATTATGACTCTAATGTATGGAAAAGTGGGAGTACCCCACCTTCGGTATATGACGAAATTCAGCATAAAATGGGAAACGGAACCATTAAATCCGTCCCTAGCGGTAAAGCAGGTCCACATCCAGAATCCTCGGTACTTCTGGGTTCAACCATTAAACCGCTGACCGTGCTGATCGGGTTGAAGGAAAACCTGTTTTCCCCCGGACAGACTTATCAGGATACGGGAAGTGCGTACTACGGTAAAAATCGCTCCAGCCGGGTTGGGAATTCTAGCGGACATGTGTATGGTTCTTTGACACCTAGCAGGGCAATTGAGGTCTCGTCAAATACGTTTATGGTGGATATGATCGGCAAGCCGATGTATGACAAATACGGAAGTAATGCAGGGATTCATCAGGGAATTGATGTATGGGACAAGTATATGAAGGAATTTGGATTAGGCGTACCAACTGAAGTAGATTTGCCGGGCGAGTGGGCAGGCAGACTTGAGTATATGAGCAAGCATGAAAGTGCGCTGACACGTTTGGTACAGGCATCCTTTGGTCAGCAGGGAAAGTATACGGCCATGCAGTTAGCCCAGTATACAACTGTGCTGGCAACAAAGGGCAAGCGTATGCAGCCTCATTTGGTCAGCAAAATTGTAGATGATCAGGGGAATCTTGTACGTGAATTTAAGCCGAAGGTGCTGAATGAGGTCGCTTTTTCAGATGCGCACTGGAATACAGTGATTCGAGGTATGGCTACGGATGTTAAAGCCTTTAATGGATTTCCTTATGATTATGCCCGTAAAACGGGGACTTCCGAGCAGGTGGTGGGACGTACGGTTAAAGATAACGGGGTGTTCATCGCTTTTGCTCCACGTCAAAATCCGAAGCTGGCAGTAGCGGTCATCATTCCTGAAGGGGGCTTTGGTGCGACGAGCGCGGGACCGGTTGCGCGTAAAATATTTGATGCGTATGACGAAGTATATGGGCTAGATGGTACTCCTAAAAAGCCTCTGGCAGCAAAGTGAGGACTTGAATTTTTTTGTGGGCTTCTCTTTTTCATGGTAAAATGTCGTTGGACATAAGGGACATACAGGAGGAAGAGACACTATGGGAGAGAACCAATATAAATACAAACTGCTTGCGCTCGACATGGATGGAACCTTACTGAATGATAATCATGAAATTTCCTTGGAAACGATTAACTGGATTAACAAGGCGATTCAGGAAGGGATCCTTGTATGCTTGTCTACTGGACGTGCAGCGATGCATGCTCTGCCTTACGGTCAGCAACTCGGCCTGGAGACGCCAATGGTAACTGTAAACGGCAGTGAGGTGTGGAAATCACCCCACGAGTTGTGGCGCCGTTATTTACTTGATAAGGAGCTCGTTCGTAAGATGCACCAGATTGCCGTAGAAACAGGCTCTTGGTTCTGGGCTTACTCAACGGAGGAATTATATAACAGAGATCGTTGGCCGGATACATTGAACACACAGGAATGGCTTAAATTCGGTTATAATACGGAAAATGATGAAATTCGCCACCAAATTTTGCTTAAGCTTCAGGACATGGGTGGACTTGAAATTTCCAATTCTTCGATGACAAATCTGGAAATTAACCCAGCTGGTATATCCAAAGCCAGTGGAATCGCTGAAGTGTGCGACTTGCTGGGCATTACTCTGGAGCAGGTGGTTGCTGTTGGCGACAGTCTGAATGACCTGGCTGTGATTCAAGCGGTTGGACTGGGCGTAGCCATGGGTAATGCTCAGGATACAGTTAAAGAAGCCGCTGATGTGGTCGTGGCTTCGAACAATGACGACGGCATTGTAGAAGTGATTCGTGATTATGTGCTTGTGTAATACAACGAATGATGCAGCAAGCAGGATGAATGGACGAGAAGGAGGAGGCCCATGGACGTTGTAGGTTGGATTGTTGTCATTGTGTTGTTCATTGTGGGCATGGCCGGGGCGGTATATCCCGTATTGCCGGGGGCGCTCGCCATCTATTTTGCATTTTTTGTATACGGCTGGTTTTTCTCGTTTGCTCCATACAATGCATTGTTTTGGATTATACAAACACTAATCGTCGTTGCCCTTTTTGTTGCCGATTATGCTGTGAATGCGTGGGGAGTCAAGCGATTTGGCGGCTCGCGTCTGTCAGCAATCCTCAGCACTGTCGGGATTATTATTGGCCCCTTCGTTATTCCGGCATTTGGCCTGATTTTGGGACCATTTATCGGCGCCGTACTGGGTGAGCTGATTGGCAAAGCCCCGCTGGATCGAGCTATAAAAGTGGGCTTTGGCTCTGTATTAGGTCTTTTTACCAGCACCGTGATGAAAGTGATTTTGCAGCTTGCCATGATTATTGTATTCTTGATTTGGGTGTTATGACCCGAGATTCGTTTTCGTTTATTATGATTTGCAGAGACAGAATCGACATGCGGCTCCGCACCGGTGATGGCTCAGGCCATGATTGTTTGTGCGGGGCTTTTGCATGCGTGTGAACAGCAAGAAAGAAGGGAACGCATTTTGTCCAATAAAGAAACATTCCTTAAAGGTACGCTTATTTTAGCTGCTGCCGCCTTGGTGGCCAGAGTGCTTGGTCTGGTACAGCGTGTTCCATTGGAGCATCTGCTAGGTTCCGTAGGGAACGCCTCGTTTACCATTGCGAACAACGCTTACTTGATGCTGCTCACGGTGGCTACGGCCGGCATTCCAAGCACGTTGAGCAAAATGGTTTCAGAACGTTATGCACTGGATCGGCCTTCGGAAGCGCGACGTGTGTATCGTGCAGCTTTAATATTCGCGGCTGCGGCAGGCATTATCATTACAGCGCTGCTGTATTTTGGAGCGCCTTATTTTGCCGAGCATGTAGCAGGGGTTCCGCAATCCGCTTTGGCCATTCAGGCTTTGGCACCAGCATTACTGCTGTTCCCTGCCATTGCTATGATGCGTGGATACTTCCAAGGGCGCGGTAATATGACCGCAGGCGGTATTTCACAAATCGTGGAGCAGGTTGCACGGGTAGCGACCGCTATTATACTCGCTTTTATTATTTTGAAGCTGGGTTATGGAGATCGCGAGGTTGCAGCTGGGGCCTCCTTTGGGGGTGTCATGGGAAGTCTTGGCGCTCTGGCGGTCATGTTGTACTACACGGTAAAATTGCGTCGTCAGGATCGACAGGATCGTCAAGATCAATTCCAAGAGGAAAGCTCCGCGCTACCGATGATGCGCATTTACAAAGATATTTTTAAGCTTTCCATTCCGATTGTATTGTCGTCTCTGACCGTTCCGGCGGTCAACTTTATTGATACCTCGATTGTGGTGAGACTGCTGTCTGGTCAAGTGGGGTTGGATCAGGCGACTACTCAGTTGGGTTATCTAGGCTCTCGGGCACAGAGTGTGGCGGGGATTCCGCCGATTTTGGCCATTGCGCTCAGCCAATCGCTCATTCCGATCATTTCAGCGGCATTTGCTCGTAAGGATGAGCAGCATTTACAAAATCAGATGACGCTGGCTTTGCGTATCTCTATTTTGACTGGAATGCCGATTGTGCTGGCTTTATGTGTGACCGCCTATTCTATTAATGGTTTACTGTTCAGCTCGCTTGGAGGCAGTGGTATCATCGCTGTTCTGACACTCGGAACGATATTCCAGATTACGATGATGACTTCTAATTCGATATTGATCGGTATGGGCAAGCCGCGTATTTCAATGGTTAATGTCATGGTCGGGATCGTCGTCAAGTTTGCAGCGAGCTGGCTGCTGGCTGGTTGGCTTGGGATTTACGGGATCATTGCCGCAACCGGATTATGTTTCCTCGTGATCACATTGCTGAATTTGCGTGTGCTTAAAGGGATCGTCTCCTTTTCCATCATGGGCCGTCGCTGGGCAGGTTTCCTAACCGCAGTCGTCGTCTCAGGAGCTATCGGATACGGTGTAAATGAAGCCTGTATTCTGCTGGTGCATCTGATGCCTGCGCGTGTAGCCTTCTTCATCGCATGCTGCATTGCCGGAGCGACTGTACTGGTATGCTACTTGGTGTTGCTGGTTGTATTGCGCGTATTGCGCAGGGACGAGCTGGGCAACTACCCACGTATGTTGCAAAAGGTACTACGTCCGTTAATGCGCCTACAGCGTGAGTCCACAGGACAGCGAGGCTAAAAGAGCTCTCCAGTCTTTCAGTGGAAAGGTTGCAAGCTGTTATGGGCAACGTGGGCCATTGCTGTTTTTTGTATGCCATGGCGATGCTCGTGGCGCATGGCAAATAACAGCGGTCGCCTTGGTTCGCTTAGATGCCCAAGTGTGGAGCCGTCCTGAAACCAGTCATACCGGGGGATTGGATCATAAGTTGTATCGGACCAGACGGCGTTCAGCTCCGGGCTGTACAGACGTTGTCCTGGCGGTAGCCATTCATGTGCTAAAAGCGTTGCACTTTCATCTGGAGAGTGCAACGCTTTTTGTTCATTCGGGGTGAATAGTCCAGGCCAATAGTCGCTGCGTGAACCCGTATGCGGCACACTGTTAGCGAATGCTGATGCCTGGTCCAGCACCTGCTGATGGCCGAAGAGCATAGCATAGAGACTTTTGCCAAAGCCGATCCGCTCGTCCAAATGGCCGAAACGCTCCATCACTAGTCCAGCAAGCCCACCGTTTAGCCCAAGTGGAAATATAACCTGATTAAGCTGGAGCCAGTCATGCAAATAAAAGCCCGGCTTGTGTGTCACAAATTTTTGAAAATACGGATCTTTTACCACACGTCCTTCAATATAGTTTTGTTCATTAATGATGAGCGCCACAGTCAACAGAGAGCTATCACGCCATGCCCAGAAACGTTCCCAAAAGGGCTTCATGAATGGCGAAACGTGAAAATAAGGCAACAAATGAAAGCAACTCCGACCTAAATGACGGCTGTGCATGTAAAGTTGCAACTGCGGATAAGCGTCTTGAAAAATAAGGGCGTTACAGCGCTCCAGTAGCCGATACAGCCATTCCTTTTCCTGCTCGCCGAATAGGTTGTCAATCAGTCCCCCTTTCAGATCGGTCATATGATAGCCGCCATTACGAGAAACCAGGTGAGCCAGTAATGCCCAGTGTAACTCCGGGTAGCCACGATAGCATTCAAGGTAAGCAGCAGTGCGGGTAACGTTGCTGCGATTCTCCTGTGCTGTATCGTTCTTGATCCGCTCCAGCAGCTCACAGTCTGTTTCGCATAAGGGCATATTCAGAGAAGAGGGACGCGTAGCGGGTCCGTTCACCAACATTAACGCTTCAGCTTCATTCATAGCGGCCTGTGCCGTATGATAATCCCACGCTAGTTCACGCAAGGGGTAGCGTAATTTGCGGGATTCGGTCCAGGCTGCCCGTTTGCCTTCCCAAGCTTCCTCAGCAACACGGGGAACGGAACCCAGTAACTTTAGCCCTCCCTGAAGCTGTCGAGATGCCGTATGGAGCCATTCGGTAAGAGACATGACTAAATAACCTCCTTTCCAACTGCAAGCATCCCCGTATCCTGCCAAGTAAGTTGGGTATGCTGTTAGGATGTCGTCGTTTATGTGGTGGATTCTTAAGTATATATTTAGTATGCCTCAATGAGAGGGCTTCCAATCGGCATGTGAGCAGAATGGGGGAGTGTGCAAAAGCTTCACTTGGCGTTACAATAGAAAGTGCAATCTTTTCAGTATAAAAAGAATTTAAGGAGGAATCATCCATGCAAAAAATCGTCTCTCATGAAGACTTTAATAAGGCAATATCCACTCCGGGCGTAACGGTGGCTGTATTTAAGGCGGACTGGTGTGGGGATTGTCATTTCATTGATCCGTTCATGCCTGATGTGGAACAACAATATGCAGATAAGCTTACATTAATTGAGATTGATGTAGAACAGGCCGAAAGCGTCAGTCAAGAGCAGAATGTATTGGGGATTCCTAGCTTTATCGCTTACAGTGAAGGGCGAGAACTGGTACGTCTGGTGAACAGACTGCGCAAATCCCGCGAGGAGATTGAGCAATTTTTGGATCGGGCTGTTGAAGTCCATGCGAGCTTGGCAAAATAATGAATGCTGTACATGCATACATGAAGGTTCCAAATTGAATTTTAAACATCAAGACATTCAGAAAGCCGCTTCCTTTCAAGGGGGCGGCTTTCTCACGAACACGTTCACATTTTGTCAACAAAGCTCGTATGTCAAGGAACGATATATCAGTTATAATTACTATAAGTGATCATTTCACAACATATAAAGTGAATAAATATTATATTTGGAAGGATACGGGTGAATTTGAATAACAAAATTAGAATATTAAAATGGCTGGCACTCGTAACATGTATTGTCATGTTTTTGGCTACCTTCGGTGGAGGTGTTGTGACGCGGACGGATTCGGGTCTGGGCTGTGGCCGGGAATTCCCGCTATGCAATGGTAAGCTGGTTCCGGCACATACGATCGCATCCCTTATTGAGTTCTCTCACCGCTCCGTCAGTGCCATGGCCGGGATTCTTTCTATCGCCTCATTTGTTGGCTTTTTGCTGTTTATGAAGCATCGAAAGGATTTACAGCTATTCTCGCTGCTCACGCTCTTGTTTGTGATCATACAAGGTGCAATGGGGGCGTTGGCTGTCATATTCTCCCAATCAGCTGCGGTCATGGGACTGCATTTTGGCTTTGCGCTTATCGCTTTTGCCAGTGCGACTATGATGACGCTGGGGGCCTGGCAGGAGCATGCGGACTCACGCCACACTCCGCGTCTGATTCCTGGGCCTGTCAGTCGGGGCTTTCGTAATTTTATATGGCTATCGACGATCTATACCTATATTGCTGTCTATTCAGGGGCATTGCTTAGTCACTCGGTCATCCAGAAGGTTGTAAATATTGGAGGCTTCATATCTCCACTGTTGCTTCATCAGATTTCAGCCGGTCTGCTGTTCGTCATTATCTTGGCTGTGGGTCACTACGCATACCGTTATCACCCGAATCACCGGGACATCCGTATATTGGGTGTTGTATCGGTCTTGTTAATCCTGCTTCAAGTGGTGATTGGAATTATCTTGCTGTACGTCAACAGACCTGAAATCTACATGTTTATCGTGCTGGGGCATATGCTGGTGATTGCATCGTTGTTCTCCATCTTGGCTTATCTGAGCTATCGTGTATGGCAATTGTCACCGGATCGCAAGCTTGTTCCGACCCAAGCACAACGTACCTAAGCATTTCATAGATCATAGTGAAGCGGATTTTTGCCCAAGTGGCGTTTAAACACGTATAATAGCATATAAGAAACAAACCAGGCCCACGAGTTTCTCGAGGGCTTGATTTGCTTAGGAGGAATCGTCCAGTTGATCTACCAGAATTTGCGCCAATTTATTGAAGCACTGCGTAAAGAAAATCATCTTAAAATTATAGAGGCACCTGTCGATCCTTACTTGGAGCTGGCTGAGATTCATCGAAGAGTCATTGAGGAAGAAGGGCCGGCACTGCTGTTCACGAATGTAAAAGGAACTCCGTTTCCTGTAGCCAGTAATCTGTTTGGCACGAATCGCCGTGTGGACATGGCTTTTGGCCCGCGCCCAGAGCAACTGATGGATGCGATTGTAGGAGCAACCAAAACATTGTTTCCACCTACACCCAAAGCATTGTGGAATGAACGTGGCCTGATTAAGGACATGCTAAAAGTAGGCCTAAAAACAGTATCTCATAGCGAGGCTCCTGTATTGGGAGTTCGCCGTACAGAGGCTCCGCTGGCACCACTGCCTAAAGTGACCAGTTGGCATGAGGATGGAGGACCGTTTATTACCCTTCCACTCGTGTATACCGAGAAGCCAGGTCAGCCCAAGGATCATAATCTGGGGATGTACCGCATTCAGATTTATGATGATCAGACGACGGGCATTCACTGGCAAATTCATAAAGGCGGCGGTTTCCATTATCATGAAGCGGAGCTGCGTAATGAGCCGTTGCCTACGACGATTATCATCGGTGGCCCGCCTGCTCTGATTGCGTCTGCCATTGCTCCAGCACCGGAAAACTTGCCTGAGCTGTTGCTGGCTTCGCTTATTATGGGAGGCAAGCTGCCCATGACAGAGGACCCGCTTGGGGGTCATCGGATTCCAGCAGAAGCAGAATTTGCAATCAGCGGTTATGTGCCACCTCATGAACGCCGTCCGGAAGGCCCGTTTGGCGATCATTTTGGATATTATTCATTACAGCATGATTTCCCTGTATTTCATGTCAAACATATGCATCACCGCAAGGATGCCATTTATCCGGCAACTATTGTAGGTAAGCCTCGGCAAGAAGACTACTACCTCGGTGAGTTTTTGCAACGTCTGCTGTCGCCTGCCTATCCGCTTGTGATGCCTTCCGTCAAGTCCCTGTGGGCGTATGCGGAAACGGGCGTACATGCGCTGGCAGCGGCAGTCGTACGTGAAAGCTACTCCCGTGAAGCGCTTGTATCCGGTTTTACCATTTTGGGTCAAGGTCAATTGTCATTGACCAAGTTCCTGATGCTGACAGATCGAGTCATTGATTTATCTGACTTTAACCTGCTGTTAGAAACCATTCTGGAGCGATTTAATCCAGCAAGGGATTTATTTATTTTCAATCACACGTCACACGATACACTCGATTACACAGGCCGCAAGCTGAATCATGGCAGTAAGGCGATCCTGATGGGAATAGGTGAGCCTGTACGTGAATTGCCTCGTGCTTATGAGGGAGGCGATCTGCCGGGCATTCGTGAAATTGAGCCCTATTGCGGAGGGTGCCTCGTTGTGTCCGGCTCTTCCTTTGAGCAGGAGCCTGAACTCGCTGCGCGTGTATTGGAGCGATTAGCTGCGGGTGAGCAAGAGTGGCCGCTCGTTTTCATTGTGGACGATGCCAAGGAAGTCGTTCGCTCTCAAGCCTCGTTCCTGTGGACGGTATTCACTCGCTTTAACCCGGCTACGGATATGTACGCGGACAGCGAAGTGCGTTTGCATCATCTGAACTATAAGCTGCCGATTGTAGTGGATGCGCGTATGAAGCCGGGGTATCCGGATGAGGTGTTACCGCGTGAGGATATTGTTAAGCTTGTAGATCAACGATGGACAAGTTATTTCGCTTGACGCCCTAATTAAACCTACAGCCGGATTTTATATTTATAAGGAGGCGTAAGCATGATACGCAAGCTACTGGGTGAGCCGCCGCGTGTGAACAAGGGCATCCTGCTAGATGCCATGAATAGCATGTCAGATATGTTGAACCTGCTGGAACGGCAAATTCAGGCTGGTGGAGATCCGACCCACGATTTTCGGAAGGCGGATATTTTGACACGCGGTCTAATGTCATCTCTGGATGAACTGGAGCAGAGCCATCATGCTGCCGCCTTTTTCCGTATGAAAGTGAAAGCCGGATATGCTGAAGATATGAGTGAGGATGAAAAATCCGACTATGCATTGTATGTTTTCTTTTATAAAGATGGGTTTGTGAGGGTATTTTCCATTTTGGATAAGCTGGGCAACTGGCTAAATGATCTGTATGATTTAAAAACAGGGCAGTATAAGGCTCATTATTCGTATTTTACCGTGTTGCGGCAGCTCAAGTATCTCAAAATGCATCCTGTATTGACCGATAATTTAAATGATATCAAGGATACATACAACGATGCCATCAATCGGCTGCGTAAGCGGCGAAATACGGAGATACACTATATGAATACGGAAATGCAGGATGATCTCTGGCAACGACACCGAGCTTTGTATGGAAAAATCCAACTGGAGGATCTCGATCACCATTTGGAAGATTTGCAGCAGGGCTTGGAAATGGTGTGTCGGTCGTTGTCAATCGCCTTTACTTATACTGCGAAACAATGGGAGAACCGGGCAGTACGCCCAAAAATATGATAGAAAATATCCTTTGACAAAGCAATGTAAACTATCTATACTGAAACCTAGTTTCAGAAAAATGCTTGAATTATGTTTTTTTATATAAACTTAACGGACAGCTAAAGCTGGAGTTTAACATATTTTTCTTATCCAGAGAGGTGGAGGGACTGGCCCGATGAAGCCCGGCAACCCGTTTTTTTCCCGGTGTAATACACTGGGAGGGAACATGATGGTGCTAATTCCTACAAAACCGCTAGAGTTATAGCGATTTTGGCAGATGAGAAAAGGATCGCTAGGTGGGGCCCTTTTCATTCTGTGAAAGGGGCTCTTTTTTGTATAAATAAATAGCGATTTTATACAATCCTGAGAGATGACAACTGGTAAAAAGGGTAAGGAAGAAGTGAAGGGGGTCGCAGCACGTTGATAGAGCTTAAGCAGTTAACCAAGCATTATGGCAAAGGCAACCGACGCGTTAATGCGCTGTCTGGGTTGAATCTTTCTATAAAGCGTGGAGAAATATTCGGAGTGATTGGTCACTCCGGAGCGGGGAAAAGTACATTGATCCGCTGTATTAATTTATTGGAACGCCCTACTTCAGGTGAAGTATGGGTAGACGGGGTAAACCTCACTACTGTGAATCAATCCCAGTTACAAATGCAGCGCCGAAAAATCGGAATGATTTTTCAGCATTTTAATTTGTTGTCTTCGGCGACGGTATATGACAATATTGCATTTCCGTTGCGGCTGGTAAACACGCCCAAGCAGAAGTTGGACCAGAAGGTCCGTGAACTGCTGGAACTGGTGGGTCTCGAAGAGCACAGTGGAAAATATCCGTCACAGCTCTCAGGTGGACAGAAACAGCGGGTAGGAATTGCGCGGGCGTTGGCTAGTGATCCTCATGTATTGCTGTGTGACGAAGCGACTTCTGCGCTTGATCCGCAGACGACGGGGTCTATCCTGAAATTGCTGCTGGATATTAATCAGCGATTTAATTTAACCATCGTGCTGATTACACATGAAATGCATGTCATTCAAAGCATCTGTGATAAAGTTGGCGTCATTCATCAGGGTGACATCGTGGAGCAAGGTCCGGTGGCGGAAGTATTTTTGAAGCCACAGCACCAGGTAACCAAGGACTTTATCCAGCGGGAGTCAGAACATCCCGAGGAGTTGCAAGCAGCGATTGCGGCAGCAGGTGGCGGCGAGTCGGCACAGGTGGTGCGTATCTCCTTTTTGGGCAGCAAAACATATGATGCGATTCTGTCGCGTACGGCTCGAAGCACTGGGGTTGATTTTGCGATCTTGCAGGGAACCATATCTACGATTAAAAATGTACCCTATGGTCAGCTAATCGTTCGTTTTGAAGGAAATCATGAGGATATAGAGCATACGCTGCGCGAAGTGTCTGGGCAAGGACTTGATGTGGAGGTGATCGGACAATGAGCGAACTTGATTTTTCACAAGTGAGTTGGGAAGAGCTAGGGAATTCTACTATGGAAACCCTTCAGATGCTCGGTGCATCCGCATTGTTCACCCTCATTATTGGTTTGCCGCTCGGCATATTATTGTTTCTGGCGAGCCGCTCCTCGTTGACTCTGATGAAGGTGATATACATTGTATTATCATTCATCGTTAACATTTTACGTTCCGTGCCATTTATCATTTTGATCGTTGCACTTATTCCTTTTACACGATCGCTGGTAGGTACCTCGACCGGGGTGTTGGGAACCATCCCACCATTGGTTATCGGGGCTGCCCCATTCTTCGCACGTCTTGTCGAAACGTCTCTGCGTGAAGTGGACAAGGGTGTCATTGAAGCCGCACAAGCAATGGGGGCCTCGACAGGACAAATTATCCGGCGTGTGCTGTTACGTGAGGCACTTCCGGGACTGCTAGCCGCATTAACCATTACCGTCGTTACACTCGTATCCTACACGGCAATGTCCGGGATGATCGGGGGCGGTGGACTGGGTACACTGGCTATCAACTACGGCTATTATCGTTATGAAACGGCTGTAATGATCGTTGCGGTCGTGCTGATGGTCGTATTGGTTCAATTGCTGCAAATGGCGGGAGACCGTCTCGTGCGGCATTATACTCGAAAATAGGGAAAACATATAGATATCCTTATTGATCAGGACGTCTGCTCCTGAATATTACAAATTATTGGAGGGGTAATAACATGAAGAAATGGGTATTGGCTGTATTAAGCTTGACATTAATTGCGGTGCTGGCTGCTTGCGGCACAAAGAGCACAACATCGGATACAAACAATGCGGCCGAAAATACAGGCGGATCACCACGTGAAGTGGAGCTGAAAGTTGGAGCTTCTCCTGTGCCGCATGCGGAAATTTTGGAAGCAATCAAACCTCAGTTGGAAAAAGAAGGGGTTCGTCTCCAAGTCGTTCAGTTTAACGACTATGTACAGCCGAACGTTCAATTGTTTGACAAGCAGTTGGATGCTAACTTCTATCAACATGTACCTTACTTGAATGTTATGAACAAAGAGCGCAAAATGAATTTGGTTTCTGTGGGCGCGGTTCACCTGGAGCCTTTCGGCATCTACTCCCAAAAATATAAAAAGCTTGATGAACTCCCAGATGGCGCAACGGTAGCCATTCCGAACGATGCAACAAACGGAGGCCGTGCATTGTTGTTGTTGGAAAAACAAGGTCTGATCAAGCTGAAAGACGCAAGCAACATTGAAGCTACGGTAAAAGATATTACTGAAAATAAGAAAAACCTGAAATTCAAGGAGCTGGAAGCGGCTATGCTGCCACGTCAGTTGCCTGAAGTGGACATTGCGTTGATCAACACGAACTACGCTCTGGAAGCTAAGCTGAACCCGACGAAGGATGCACTGGCACTGGAAGATAAAGATTCTCCATATGCTAACGTTCTGGTAGCTCGTCCTGATAATAAAGATTCTGAAGCGATTCAGAAGCTGCTTAAAGCTTTGCAATCCCCAGAAACTAAAAAATTCATTGAAGATAAATACCAAGGCGCAATTATCCCGGCATTTTAAGTAGGGAACGAGAACACATTGCACGCAAACCCCAGATTCTCTTGAACAAGAGGACTGGGGTTTCTTTTGGATAGAGTTGTAGGGGAAGCTTAAATATTTTATACTTGGGGGTGACCGTTCTCTGTGAACAGGAGGAAAATTGTTGAGAGATAAAGTCGCATTCATAACGGGTAGTGCCAAAGGTTTAGGTAAAACGACCGCTCTGCGTCTGGCGAATGAAGGCTGTAATATTGCGCTGAATTATGTGCATAGCCAAGCAGAAGCCGAAGCGCTTAAGCGGGTGATTGAGTCTAAGGGAGTACGCTGCCTGTCTTTACAAGGGGATATCACTGTTCAGAAAGATATCACGAGGCTGATTGGTGAAGTCCAGGATCGGCTAGGCGGAGTCGATATTATGGTGAACAATGCTGGACCGTTCATCCGGGAACGCCGCCTGTTTGCGGATTACAGTGTAGCTGAGATTCATACCATGATACAAGGGAATCTGGTCGGTACCATGTTGCTGGATCATTTGGTATTGCCTCACATGCGTAGCCAGCAATGGGGACGTATTATTCATTTTGGCTTTGGTCATGCTGGAGAAGCGAGGGCTTGGCCGCATCGCGCCGTCTACGCAGCCGCCAAGGTGGGGCTGGTGTCTTTTACGAAGTCACTGGCTGTAGAGGAGGCTCCTTATGGCATCACGGTCAATATGATCTGTCCAGGGGATATTCGAGGAGCAAATAAGGAAATGTCAATCGCCGATGTCATCGGCATGCAGGATAAAGAGACACCGCGTGGGCGTCCGGGGAGCGGAGAGGACATTGCGCGAGTGATCGCCTATTTGTGTGAGGAGCATTCGGATTTTATAACAGGCAATATTATGGATGTATCGGGAGGATTGGACCCCATTCGGCCAACCATATAAGCTTGAGTGATCCCTCAGACGCTGTAACACAAAAAAGAGTCTTGAGCTTCGTTACCGAAGTCAAGACTCTCATGATCATTATGCATCAAGCATTAAAATACTTGTACCACTTCTTGGACGCCGTCGACTTCTTCGAGAAGAGCGCGTTCAATCCCTGCTTTCAGCGTGATTGTGGAACTTGGGCAACTGCCGCAAGCACCTACCAGCTTCAGCTTAACGATGCCGTCTTCAACGTCAACCAGCTCAACGTCGCCGCCATCGCGTTGCAGGAACGGACGGAGCTTATCCAGTACATCTGCTACTTCATCATACATTTGAACGCTTTGTGTTTCGCTCATTAGAATTCAACTCCTTTCCTATACCTTTATTATTATATTACAAAGCGGGCCAAATTAAAATGCCCGTCATCCAAAGCAGGTGAAAAAATGTTAAGACCTATTATTGAGTTTTGCACCAGTAATATGCATTGGGGCACTGATGAAATCATGTCCAAGCTGGAACAGAATCCAGATTATGATGTGATTGAATACGGCTGCCTAAGCAATTGCGGTCAGTGTAACGCGGAACCCTATGCGATGGTCAATGGTGAGATTGTATCCGCAGATTCAGCAGAGCTTCTGTACGAAGTGATTATGAACAAAATTAAGGAAGCTGAAGCATGGGATAACCTAGACTTGGATTGAAATATAATGCTCTGTTAGCCCATACACGCAATATACAAAGAAGACCTGCTTTGGGAGCGGGTCTTCTTTGTTTGTTTAGCATGATCAGCCAAAATGGCGTTTGGACTTCCAGAGCACACCGCTTTTAAGCAGGCGTGGTACACGGCCGCGCAATGAAGTGCTGCCCATAAAGCCATAGCCGAACCCGGCCTTCTTGCCAAGTGCGCCTAATGTACCGCGCAGCTTTAAAGGATGCGGGTGAGGCGTTTGACCTTTCCATAGATCACGTACAATATGTGCGATTTGTTCCCCTTGCACCTCTGCTGCCTGAGCGCTTGGAGAGTAGGGAAGGCTCGCACAGTCTCCGACCACATATACCTCTGGATGATCTGGTATTTGGTAGTAATCGTTGAGCACGATACGACCCTGAGGGTCTTTAGGGACAGCTAAATCCTGCACGATTTTTACTGGCTGAATCCCGGCCGTCCATACCACTGCATCCGTTACAATTTGCTCGTCACGGTTATAAATAGCCCCCGGCTCAATACGAGAAACCGCAACATGGTTCAGGGCATTAACCTGATGCTCCTTGAACCAAGCATGTACATAGGCAGACAAACGTTGCGGGAATGCTGACAGCACCCGCTCGCCCCGATCCATAATGGTAATATTCAAATCCGTGCGGCTTTCACGTAACTCCGCTGCAATCTCAACACCGCTAAGACCGCCGCCTACAATATGGACATGTCCATATGGCTTGATTTCGTTCAAGCGCAGATAGGTTTGGCGGGTATGGTTAAACGACTGGATCGTACAGCTGTGTTCTTCAGCCCCCGGTGTATTGTGAAAGCGGTCGGTACAACCCAACGCAATGACAAGCTGATCATAGGGCAAGGGTTCACCGTCTTGAAAATGGACCATTTTATTCTCCAGATCCATCGAGGTGACCTCTCCGTATTTGCGAATAAGACGTTGCTCATCTGGAAAATGCACCCGCAAATCAAAATCAGAAACCGTACCTGCTGCGAGGGCATAGTACTCTGTTTTCAAGCCCTGAAAGGGCATTCGATCCACTAAAATAACTTGAACATCGTCGGGAATGTGTTTATCCAGCAATTCTTTGGCAATGGTAAGGCCGCCATAGCCGCCCCCCAGAATAACGAAATTTTTCATCAAAATCCGCCTTCCTTTCGCTACCGTGTCCCCGGCAAATGGTCTGGTGTCTCGTCGATCTAACACAAGTTTTTGTTGTTATAAAACCCGAGAATCGGGCCTGCCTGTGGCAGACAGACCAGCGTATTCCGGGGCAGCATGATGCTGCATGATGTGAGTAATGGGGATGATATGCTCGCGGGAAATCTGAATCCGATATTACATTTATTCGAAAACTTCGATTTCGTTATAGAAGGTGTCTCGTTCTACAGGTATGCGTCCTGCACCTTTGACCAGCCAGATCAGCTCTTTACGGGTCAATCCGGCAGGGGTCAACGCACCTGCGGCATGGCTGATCTGCTCGCGCACAATCGTGCCATGGACGTCTGATGCGCCAAAGGTGAGAGCGACCTGCGTCAATTGCGGGCCAATATTAATGAAGTAAGCTTTGACATGGTCGATATTGTCCAGCATCAGGCGGCTGATCGCAATGGTTTTGAGATCTTCGTAAGCGGAGTTACGACGCATAATGTTGGCGTTTTTGCTTTTCGGCTGCATGGACAGTGGAATAAATACCATAAATCCGTTCGTTTCGTCCTGCAATTCGCGAATTTGCAGCATATGTTCAATACGATCCTGATACGATTCGACCGAACCGTACAGCATAGTCGTATGAGTTTTCATGCCGAGATTGTGGGCCGTGCGATGTACTTCGAGATAGCGGTCCACGTTGGCTTTGGTAACACGCATCTTCTTGCGATATTCGTCGGACAAGATTTCTGCGCCACCACCAGTCAGGGATTGAAGTCCAGCCTTTTGCAGCTCCTCAAGCACTTCTTTAATACTCAAGCCGCTTATGCGTGTGAAAAAGTCAATTTCCGCTGCTGTGTAGGCTTTCAGTGTAACGTGGGGATATTTTTCATTCAGCGCCTTCAATGAGTCTACATAGTATTGGAAAGGCACATGATTATTATGACCACCGACGATATGAAATTCTCTTACCCCCGGATGGATGTGTTGCTCTACATAATCAATCATTTCCTGCCCGGACAACGTATAAGAGCCGTCTTCCCCCTGATCCTTGCGGAAATTGCAGAACGCGCAGCGCGCTTCGCATACATTGGTGAAGTACAGGCTCATGTTTTCGATAAAATAAACCTTTTTTCCGTTCTTGCGTAAATTAGCTTCGTTAGCCAACTGACCCAGTGTGAGGATATCGTCAGTTTCATACAAATATATACCATCTTCGAGGTTCAAACGAATCCCGTTCTGTACCTTTTCTACAATTTCCGCCATTCTGCGGTCTGTAAAAGGTGTAACTAATGTGGACATGCCTATTCCTCCTTCAAGTTGCTCTGTGCGAGGCTGTCCGCCAAATCAGCGACACAAGCGCTAAGTGCGCACAGGATGTCCCGTTCCGTCGGTAAAATACGGCAGCGCGGATATACGATATGTGAAAAATGTTACAATGCCAGGCTACAATGATGAATATCTCAAAATATCGCCTTTGAAATGACAAATTTCCGACAGTTTCTTTTACACACTCTTCACCTATTATAAACCTCACACCACCGGTGTTCAATACAAACGAATAGAAAAACAGGTCTTGAAGCCTGTAAGGGAAGGACATTCCATGACTTGAGCACCTGCAAATAGTGGAGTATACTGAAGGAGAACATGAAGTAAAAGAGGAGGATGGAGCTATGATTAACATCACCGATTCCGCTGCTGAGCGTTTGAAGGATATGCTGGAGCAGCAGGAAACGCCGAATATGTTTTTACGTCTGGGTGTTACGCCAGGTGGTTGCACCGGATTCTCGTATGCAATGGGCTTTGACGACAACGAGACGGATCAGGATATATATATGAACGTACAGGATATGAAGATTGTAGTGGAAAAGGAAAGCATCCGCTACCTGGACGGTCTGGAAATCGACTTTGAAGAGTCTGGAATGTCAGGCGGCTTCACGATTCATAACCCGAATGCCGTAGCTACATGCGGCTGCGGTTCAAGCTTCCGTACAGCTACAGATGCCGGGAAACCGAACGAAGAGCCTTGTTAAGGTAGTTTAAAAGGGTACAATGAAATGAATTGTCTGCAAACCTGCATGATGGGGTGTTAACAATTCGAAAATGTAAATCAAGACCTCCAGAACGGTATAGTCACGTACTATATTCGTCCTGGAGGTCTTTTTTAATATGTAGAGATTACTTACTTAGGATCATTATCACTACGTGTGGATTGGACAAATTTACTCAGGGCATTAAAAAAGGCAAATGCAACTGTAAAAAGCAAAAGAGCTACGGGTTTAATTTCAATCTTAGAAAAAACACTATATAAAACTAAAAATGCAAAAAAGAGTACTGAGCTATTTACGTTTTGTTTTGTATAAATAGATTTTATAAAATTCATTGTATCACTCTCCAATTTGATTATAAGAATTCAAAACATATAGTATAAGTACCTCATTAACAAAATAGAAGTTAACTTGGTATATATACCATATTGCGAATGTATTTAATGAACGACTTCTTATACATAAATTACAGTATTGCATACAAACATTCAGGACTTATCAAATAAAAAATTCACATTATTTTAATTAGAGTTTTACTTCACTAGAATTTCAGTATAGGAACTTACAATTTAAATTCTGAGGGAGTGAAAGAATATATGAACAATCCAGTTAGTTTAAAAAGGGCTACCATGACATATGGACCTGATGATGATCCTCATATGTATGAATTATTTGAGGGAGTTCTGTATGATCGTAGTTATTTCTTTTATCTTGAACATGGGATACTGTGTCTGCGACATGTAAGAAAGGTAGAACAACCGGACCATCCACATCTTTATGTGGATGGGGAAAGTGGGGGCCTCTAACTAGCGAAGAATGTACAGCGTGGGATTATGGAAGTCGTTACAGAACTGATCGAGCGTTTGCGTAGTAAGGATGGATTGACGTTTTTACTGGACGAACTGCTATGGCTACATGGTCGAAGTCATATTGAACTTAACCTCGTAAAAAATAAAGGATGATATATTTCTGTTGAGAAACTAGCTGATTTGTAACCTTCCTCCACGGAGTTGGCACTTAAGACTAAGAACACGAGAGAAAAGAGGCTAGGGATGTATGAAGGAGTGGGTTGAAAAGGCACGGCAGGGGGATGAAGAAGCGTTCGGGCAGCTAATGCTGCATTTTCGCGGGATGGCCTATGCGGTGTCCTATGACATGCTGAAGGATGTTCATCTCGCGGAAGATGCCGTGCAGGATGCGCTCATAGAAGCTTATCAGAATCTGGAGAAGCTGCAGACCCCGTCTGCTTTTCCAGGCTGGTTCAAGACCATTGTGGTAAGACAGTGCCAGCGAATGCTGCGGCGCAAGCATCATTCGGTGCTTCCTCTGGATGAGGCTGTGCAGATATCGGGAGGAGTACCGGGTGTAGCAGAAATTGCGGAGCGTAGGGAGGAGAGCCAAGTTCTGCAACAATCGGTGAAGGCACTGTCTGCCAAGCTGCGCGTGCCTCTGCTGCTGTTTTATTTTTACGGCTATTCTCTTCAGGAAATTTCCGATTATCTGGGCACTCCGGTCCCGACGCTTAAGAAGCGGTTGCACGATGCTCGCCGAAAGCTGAAAGGTACACTCCCGGTAGCTGATCTCGTTTCTGTGTTCAATCATTTGTATGAGGGAGGGCAAAACATGCTACATATTGTTAACGGTGATGTTGTAGGCGAGATGTTGAAGCAGGGTGTTGTACAGGGTGATGTGCTTGTATGGAGAGAGGTATATCCGGCAGGACCGATATTTTTAAATCCAGCGGGGGCGGAAGAACGGGCATTGCGGGCCAGGGTCCTAGAAGAATCGATGGGTATTCCGACCAGCGAATATATTATGGGTTGTGAGGAACAGGAGCAGAAACTTCGTGAGTTTATTAAGTATGATGAAGTCGTATTGTGGTTTGAGCATGACCTGTTTGATCAGAGCATGCTCGCCTATCTGCTCCACTGGTTCAAAAGACAGAAACTGGGCCGCACGAAGCTGAGCTTGCTCTGCATTGGGGAGTTTCCGGGAATCGAACGCTTTCATGGCTTGGGACAGCTCACTCCGGCACAGCTTCAGACATTATCTGGGACCTGGCGGACTATTGGGCGGCAAGAAATGGAACTCGGAAGCGAGCTTTGGAAGGCGTATGCTTCTCCTGATCCTGTTCAAATGGCTAATCTGCTGGAAGACAAGAAGGCAGAATTGGCAGCATCCGGCCTGCCTTTTGCCTATGAAGCTTTCACAGCGCATCTCAAGCGGCTGCCCTCGGAGCAGAATGGTCTTGGCATTGTGGAACAGACCACGCTTCAGGCCGTTCATAATGAAGTGAATACGGCATTGGAATTGTTTCGTCAGGTAACTGACGTTCTGCATGTGCTTGGCATGGGTGATCTCGAATACTGGAAATTTATTCGTGCTTTGGCGCAAGGCGAACATCCTTTGCTGATCATTGACGGGATTGAGGCGGGCTTGGATTTCAGACAAATTCCGGATTTTCTGAACCGAAAGGTAATTCTGACAGAGTTGGGTAAAGAGGTACTGAATGGATCAGCGGACCGCATTGCAGTTCAAGGGATCGATGAGTGGTTTGGGGGGCTGCATCTCCATGGACATGAGGTTTCTTGGCGCTGGGATGATGTAGCTGGAGGTTTGATCCGACATTGAAGGATAGCTATCATCAGTATATTCTCCTAATGTTAGGAACCGACATGGGCAGATGCGCATATACTTTCTAAAAACTAACATTAGGAGGAATAAACTTGTATCAAGTACCTTCTTACTGGGGAAATTCATACTATATGCGGGCCGATTTTGTACCGATCTGGAACACAGGATTTCCGAAAGCAGTACAAATGATAAAGGAAGCGGTACAAGGGGAGCGTAACGATGAGTTGTTCTACGATGAATTGATCAATTTGGCACCCTCACAAGAGCAGGTGGCTATTATTGAAAGCATCCGTAATGATGAGCGCGGTCACAATAAAATGTTCAGAGAGATGTATCGGGCTTTGACAGGACAGGAAATTGCAGGCATCAGTAGTGAGCAATATGAGAGGGTGCAATCTTATACAGAAGGTCTACAGCGCGCCTTGATGGGAGAGTTGGGTGCGGTGGAACGATATCGCAACATCTGGTTTGGTTTGCCTGCCGGTATCTATAAGGACACGGTGTACGGTATCATTTTGGATGAGCTTAAGCACGCTGCCAAATACAATTATCTGATTACGTTGAATCTCAGGTAACTATTGACCGAAAGTCAATACTACTCCACATCAATTGGATGCTGGATTTTATCCTTATATTCATCCACATAGAGTTGGCCGTTGCTGCCTTTAACGGCATAGAATACGTCCTCTAACTTTTTGTCGCGGGCCTTCAGTTGAGACAGCAGCCATGATTCGGGAATATGATTGGAGTTTAAATTGCCATGCAAAAGCTGTCCGTCGATTACAAGCTCAATTGGGAACTGTGTGGCATTACCTGCATTCAACTGCAGGTCTTTTAATGTCACGGCTTGCAGTTCCTTTTTCTTTTGAACAGATAGTTTTCCGTTAATCTCAAGGAGGGCGTACTGCACTTCTTCTATATTAAAAATTTCTTTCTGGCGAAGTTGTTGGTTTAAAGAATCCAATGTCATATTATTTTTTTTTAGGTTATCTTCGAGAATGAACCCTCCTTCTATGAGAACGGTGGGTGCTCCCTCTGTCCACATCTTAAAGTTTCTGAATTTCAAAAAAAACTTGGATAAAACATAAGAAGTAATTGTAAAAACAGACAGGGCTATTAATAGGTGGACAACTTCTATTTTTTGGTTAAATGCAAAATTAGCAGCCATAGCTCCTAATATAACTGCCGTTACGAATTCGTGAAAGTTCATATTGGAAAGGGTTTGCTTCCCCAATATTCTCCCAATTAGCATGAGGATAACGAATGCAGAAAAACTTCTGATCAAAATAACGAGATGATCCATGCAAAACCCTCCTAGTTTGAAAATTGCAGGTATTCAGCATATAGGTTACCCGCTGGGATGGGATAATATACCAATGTAATTAATGCATTATATGTGATGTATAAGCTTATAGGTTAGAAATTTAGCTATTTGGTCGAATGATTTGATTTCTCTGCATATGAATAGACCTCCTTATGTTCATAATCCAATGCTTCTACTGCTTCATATCCGTAAACAGCTCCTGCGCAGTACGCACAAATAACTGTACAGCCAGAGAAGCATTGTGCAGGGATGGTACAGCGATACCGATTTGACGTGTGATCAGAGGTGAAGTCTCCTTGACGGTCAGATCATGGGGGAACGTGGACAAGGCGAGTGAAGAAACAATGCCCATACCCAGTCCTTGTCGAACCATGCTGACCAAGGTGCTGACATTGTGAGTAATGAATTGTGCCTGCAACTGACTTTGTTCGCGTTCAAAACCTTCCATAATGGCGACCTCATGTCCACCTTTACAAAAGATCATATCCTGCTCATTCAAGTCACGGATGGCAATTTTATTGTGCGATTGTAGAGGGTGACCGTCTGGCAGGAGAATAACCATGTCATCCTGACATAATGGGATGATATCTACCTGAGGGTCTGGTAACAGGATGATACCGACTTCGATTTCTCTGGTATGCACCCACTCCTTGACTTCATTCGTGGAGCCTTCATGTAGATCGAAAACAAGGTTCGGATAATGCTGACGAATATGATGAATAATCGGGGGCAGAAAATAGGCTGAGGCAGAAGGAAAGGCACCGATCGTGATCGTGCCCACGTCTAGACCTTTTTCAGCAGCCACCTGCTGCTGTACCTTTTCCATGCTTTGCAGCATCATACGGAATTGCAGCAGTACCTTGTGCCCGATATTTGTCAGCAGCACTCCTTTTTTTCGGTCGCGCAGCAATAGCTGGACACCCAGCTCGTTTTCGATGCTGGCGATGGCATGGCTGACCGCGGGCTGCGTCATATGCAGCTCATGGGCAGTTTGGGTGAAGTTTAGCGTTTCAGCTACACGAACGAAGATCATAATCTGAGTAATGGTCATAAGTGAAAAGTTATCTCCCTTATTGAAAACATTCATTTTATTTATTAGTGACCACAGTATACGCTAGTAAAGCAAAACTTTGCAAACGGCTATTCAGATTTTAGTCGGTAGCAATGAGCGATGAAAAATCTAAGGGAGAGAAGACATCTATGAAAAAATTAACACCTAAAGCTACGTTGTGGCTTGTCTTGATATTAGTGATGGTATGGGGGATCAACTGGCCGTTGACCAAGCTGGCTTTGCCAGATACGCCGCCGATATTTTTTTCAGGAATCCGTACCCTGCTGGGTGGTGTGATTCTGCTATTGTTCGCTATACGTCACCGGGAAACCTTGCGTTTTAGACAAAATGCGTGGACTTATCTTGTGCTGTCCATATTTAATATTGCAGGCTACTATGGCTTGCAGACGGTAGGGCTGCGTTATTTGCCTGCTGGGTTATTTTCCACTTTAGTATTCCTTCAGCCGATCCTGTTGGGATTATTCTCCTGGATGTGGTTAGGGGAGCGCATGTTTCCCCTGAAGGTCATTGGACTGGTACTGGGTTTTGGCGGGGTGATCGTGATTAGCTCTGGTGGAATGGCAGGGCATTTATCGGTACTGGGTATTGTGTTGGGGCTAGCTTCAGGATTGTGCTGGGCGCTCGGAACGATTTATATGAAGAAAAAAAGTCAGCAGCTGGACTCCATTTGGGCGGTGACGATGCAGCTCGTATTGGGAGGGATTATACTCAATGGGATTGGATTTACGACCGAGAAATGGAGCGATATTCACTGGACGACCTCCTTTATCGCAATTCTATTGTTTATTTCGATATTCGTGATTGCGATGGGCTGGATAATTTATTTTAAACTGATCGACAATGGAGATGCAGGAACCGTCGGCTCATATACGTTTATGATTCCGGTGTTGTCCACAGTCTTTAGTATGGTAATGCTCAAGGAATCGCTTACTTTGACGTTTGTTGTGGGGCTGGTGCTGATTGCAGGCAGTGTGTATCTGGTAAATACAGCATCTCCTAGAAAACGAAAGAACCGAAACTCCAGGGCTGATGAAACGAATTCCTGTACAAATGCATAGAAATATGGAATTAGGAAAAATATACTAGATTATCAGAGGAGGGAATAGTAAAATATGACTATATAAGTAGAGAGGAAGTTTGGTATGGGAGAATTAAGCAGTCATGCTCAGTCTGTGGAGCCGCAAGCACATTCTGTTCGTAAGCTCGCAGTTGTAGCAACAGTCATTTCAGGAGTAGCTGTACTAGGATGTATAGCCTTGGCGGTGTGGAATTATAATCTGAATACGAAGGTCAATACTTTAACTAGTGCGAACGCTTCACTAAATAAAACAACACAAGCGTTAACGAAGCAACACAACGATACAGAGGCGCTACTGGGACGAGTTAGATTAACAGCTAACCTGTCAGCCATAACGCATATGTTAGAGCAGACATCTGTCGTTACCGATGATTTTGTATTGGAAAAAGTGACTTTTGATGTAACAGAGGATGGCACGTTGAAGGGTGTGCTACTGAATGTGAACAATCAACCTAATCTTGGTTTTGGCGGTGCTTATCAAGGTTATGGTAAATATAATATGTCCTCAGCTGCATTGACGAAGAAGGCGGAGGAAGTCATAAACATAGCTATGAAAGAGTACGGTACATCTGACAAGCTTCCGGTATGGGATAAGAATACGAGGGTGGAAATGACGGTTCAAAATTATCCGCTTGGGAAGCGGGAAGGCGGCACTTTTAAACTCACCGGTCAGCAGTAGGAGGAACCTAATGTATTCCGATGTTGGGTTTTGCAGATGAAGCGGGGGAGTTAAGGAATGGACAGATATACACCTACAGCGAGGGAACGTTGGCAGATGAAACAGAGCGAGCCGCAGCAGCAGGGATGGCTGCTCGCTTTCTTTGGCTGGATTTTTGCAGGTTTGGGGTTCATATTTAGTTTTTTTGTCTTTGGAGGATTGTTGGGTGTCTTAGGTTTGGTTTTTGGAATTTTGACGAAACGAATGGAACAAAGAAACACGCAGGGCATCTTCATTATTGTAATCAGCTCCGTTGCTATTGGCATCGGTCTATTGATTTTTATGATTTTTTTTACGCAAGGTTTTGTAGAGGGTCTGAGAGAAGGGTATAATGAGCATTATTAGGTCAGGGAGGTAACAGCATTGAGCGTCATTATTTCACAGCAAATCTCGGCAACGGGCGTGAAGGAATATACGAAGGTGATGAAAACATTTGATTCTCCGTTTACACCTTTAGTTGGACAGAAGATCAGGGACACGGCATTTGGCGATATGCAATATTACGATGTCGAGGACGTATTTATTGATCTAGCGGAGAATGAATATTGGGTTATTCTACCTGCCGTTTTGCTGCATACTGATGATATTGAGGATATACGAGACGCTGTGCGTGAGTATCGTTCACATGGTTGGGAATGTACGAAACCTCTGTAAATGCATACCACTTAGGCATCTATACGGAAACGTCTTTCTTTTGCGAGATAGGCGTTTTTTTGTGTATTTGTGTAGGGGGTATTCCTAATGATTGGCATGAAAAGAAAGAATTTATGCTGAAAATGCGCAAATTTTATCATTTTTTATCATAAAACGACAAGTTGGGAAATGAAAACGGCCTTAATGTGTTATACTTAGTATATCAAAGGACAAGAGTCTAAAACGACCGGTAAGGCCCTTTCTTTGAAGAGCCTCTGAAAGGTTCAACGTTTATCCAAAATAAATGGTCAAAAGGAAAAGGGGAAATGCTAACGTGAGAGTGAATTTGAAATTTACCAACAAAGGGCAAGTTGCAGTTGAGAAGTTCAACAATGAGGAGCTTATCGAAATCTTTACCCGCTACATTAAAACGTTAAGCAAGAAGTATGATATCTCGGTTACCGTACCGGAGGATCTGAATGAGCAGATCTTGGAGGAGGGTACCGTGAAGGTCGTGTTGGATAAGATTAATTGTGACATGGACGCTTTTTTCAAGGAGCTGAGCCGGGATATCAAGGTGCCGCTGGTCAAAAGATTGGGTACCAAACTGGATAACGTATTTAAGACCGAGGTTGTGGAGCAGGAACAGAACTAAGTATAGGGATCAAGCGAGTCGAATGAAGATTCGCCATATGAAATGATAAAACCTCCCGAATGGGGCGCATGGCTAGGCCATGTGCTCGTTCGGGAGGTTTTATATGTTTAAACTACTCTATTCAGTAGGAAAACATGCAAGGCATGTCTCTCCCTTTTAACGTATTGTTGTGGATGTAGGGCGCAGTTGGGCTAAATCAAACGAAGGTACCAGCCCTTCCTGCGCGGCACGACCGAGCAAAGCTTCGATGGCGGCATATCCACTGTCGCCCAGATTGGCGGTAAAATCGTTAACGTACAGGTCGATATGCGATTGGGCGACATCAGGTGAAAGCTCCTGCGCATGAGACAATACATATTCACGCGAAGCTTCTGGATGCTGCCAAGCGTATTCGACAGAGGCGCGTATCCAGTTTGTGATCGCATCCAGATCCAGCGTACGGCGGGCAATAATAGCTCCGAGCGGGATCGGCAGTCCTGTATCTTCTTCCCACCAGTTCCCCAGATCGACTTGCTTACTAAGCCCGTAGGACGGATACGTGAACCGTGCTTCATGAATAACTAGTCCGGCATCTATCTTCCCGTCACGGACAGCAGGCATAATTTGGTCGAACGGCATCACGACGATCTCGCCGACACCCCCAGGCACATGCTTGGCCGCCCACAGGCGGAACAGCAGATAGGCAGTGGAACGTTCACTCGGAACGGCTACACGCTTGCCGGACAGGGCTTCCGGGCCTTTGACGGTGGAACCTTCCTTGGTCAGCACGAGTGGCCCACAACCCCGGCCCAGTGCGCCCCCACAAGGCAGCAGGGCATATTCATCCAGTACCCAAGGGAGTGCAGCATACGAAATTTTCATGATATCCAGTCCGTCTGGTGTGATCGCCAGATTGTTGGTGATGTCGATATCGGCGAATGTAATGTCCAGCGCGGGTGCGCCCGGAATCAAACCATGCGCCAGGGCATGGAAGACAAAAGTGTCGTTGGGACAAGGTGAAAAAGCAATTTGCATCTATATAACCTCCGTTAATGTAGAAAATGCGGCTTCCAATGCTTGCAAAGCCTCTTTGATTCGCCAGGCTGCACGGTCACGTGGACCGACAGCATTGGAAATCGTGCGGATTTCCATCGTCGGCAGTTCTAGCCTATTTGCCGCCACGGCCACGCCGTAGCCTTCCATCGCTTCGGCAGCAGCTCCAGGAACGCGTTTGGCCAGCCGTTCCGCTGTTGCCGCCGTACCGGTGGCCGTAGAGACGGTCAGGATCGGCCCCGCGACAGCCGTCTGTCCGGCGGCACGCAACGTCTGAACCAATCGCTGCGCGGTGGCAACGTTCACGGCAATTTTGCTTGAGCCGAACCCTAGCTCGTCCACGCTGCTGAAGCCCTCTGCCGTCTCGGCCCCCAGGTCGGCGGCAATGATCGCGTCAGCAACAACGACGCTCTCCAATGCAGCGACCTCCGCGAAGCCGCCACCAATTCCGGCGCTGATGACCAGACGGTAGTCACCAGCCGCCGCCAGTGCTAGCGCGGTTGAAGCCGCCGCGGACGGTGCGCCCACGCCAGCTAGCTCGACCACAAAACGGGTGTCGCCTTTCAGGCCCCGCAGTACAGCTTCCCGTTCGCCTTCAACCGCGGTCATAACCAGGATGCGCTCATCTGATGTTGTATGCTCCATCGGTTGATTCCCCTTTAAATTTAGGTAATATGCTCCCTTATCATACTGCTTTTCGAAACGATGTTCAAAAAAGGTCGACAAAAAAAGCGCTCTGAGGCGCTTTTTGAAAAACTGCAAGATTCAGCAGATATGAAAATCGGTAGTTGTAAACATAAAGCAATTCTAATCTGGAAGAACAGCGCAGGCATAGCATATAATAATTATATCGGCTGATCCTTTGTGATTAGCTGAAACATGGTAATATTGCGGTCATAATGGCTTGGGGTTCCATCTTGATTGCGCACCCGAATCATCTCGCTACTGAATAACTCGATATATCCACAGCCAATCTCACAGTATACACCTGTAGGGTCCTCTTGCCAGACCGTAACGAGGTGTTGAGACAGCGCTGCGGTGAAAAATTCGATGTTTTTTTGCAGTACGCGTGGCGTTTTCTTGGGTTCCATAACGTAAATCCTCCCTATATCATGCCATTTGAAAATCAGCAATTGAACGTGGCTTCTAAGTGGTTACTACACATCATAACGAACATAAACAACTGAAAAAGAAACGGTTCTTCAATCTACTCTATGAAACAGACGTAAACACTGTACCGCTTAATGCTATTTTTGTAAAGCATCCGAATGACCTTTTCAAATATCCAGTTTGTGTTTACACACATTTTACATTGCGTTTACACTACTGTGATGCTAGTGCGTTTCATCTAATAGTACAATAAAGGGTAACTATACTGCATGAATTGATGGAGGCCATATGTTGATAGAGAGTCAGAATAAGGATAAAGCCGGGTCAGAACGTTACTTTAACCGAGATTTAAGCTGGATTGAATTTAATCGCCGTGTGCTTCAGGAAGCTCAGGATGCAGATACACCGTTGCTGGAGAGAGCCAAATTTTTGGCGATTGTATCTAGCAATTTGGATGAGTTTATGGCTGTTCGTGTTGCAGAGACGCGCGAGAAAATCAAGGCGGGTTTTATGCAAAAGGATTTTACGGGATATACCCCCTCCGGTTTGTACAAACGCCTGATCAAGCGTACTGTCTCGATGGTATCGGAACAATACCGGACCTATCGTGATATTTCTCGCCTCTTGACGAAAAAAGGTCTTTTACTGCTCGAATATGAAGACTTAAATACGACACAGCGCAAGTCGCTGGATGCATATTTTCATGAAATTATATTTCCGGTGCTCACGCCGATGGCGGTCGATCAGAGCCGTCCTTTTCCACTCGTTCACAATAAATACGTATATTTAGCGGTCGTTTTGAGACGTCCGGGGGATACGGAGGAGGATAAACCGCTTTTTGCCATTGTGCAGGTGCCTTCGAATATTCCACGTGTGGTTACAGTGCCGTTACGTTCCAATAGCAAGAAGAAATCATTTATTTTAATTGAGGAACTGATCAAGCATCATATCCAAACGCTGTTCACTGGGTATATCCCAGAGGCCGTTCATGCTTTTCGTGTGACACGTAACTCCGATTTATCCATTAATGAAGAAGAAATAGAAGATTTGCTCGAAGAGATTGAAAAAGAGCTGCGTCGAAGACGACGGGGCGCGCCAGTAAGATTGGAAGTAGAAAAAGGGATTCATCCCTATGCCCTGATGGAGCTTCAACGCGAATTCAAGCTGTTCGACCATGTTTTTGAGGTGGACGGGCCGTTGGATCTGACATTTTTATCGTCTTTTGCCGATCATTTGGAAGGGTATTCGCATTTGAAATTCCCGGCAATCAAACCACTGTATCCGGAAGAATTGCCCCCGCAGGAGGATATTTTCAACGTACTTCGCAAACGGGACGTGCTCGTGTATCATCCGTATGAATCATTCGATGCGGTAACTGATTTTATCATTGAGGCATCAGAGGACCCGGATGTGATGGCAATCAAAATGACCCTGTACCGTGTCAACGGGGAATCGAAGCTGATTCCGGCATTGGCACGTGCGGCCGAATCGGGCAAGCAGGTAACAGTGGTGGTGGAGCTGAAAGCCCGTTTTGACGAGGAACGTAATATTGCCTGGGCGCGTACGCTTGAAAAAGCAGGCTGTCACGTAGTGTATGGGTTGGTTGGCTTGAAGACGCACGCCAAAATCATTCTTGTCATACGCCATGAGCGCAACGCACTCAAACGATATGTGCATGTAGGTACAGGCAATTATAATGAAAGCACGGCGCGTGTGTATACGGATATCGGATTGTTTACGTCGGATCCAGTACTTGGTGAGGATGCCTCCGAACTGTTTAATGAAATCACGGGATTCTCTGCGCTCAAGACTTTGCAAGCTTTTACGGTGGCTCCAACGGGAATGAAGAACAAGCTGTTTGAACTCATCCGTAGGGAAGCAGAGCAAGCATTGGCAGGTAAGCCCGCCCGGATTATTGCCAAGATCAACTCCTTATCCAATCAGGAGATGATCGATGAACTATATGCGGCTTCCCAAGCAGGTGTGAAGATTGATCTTATCATTAGAGGGGTTTGTTGTTTGCGTCCCGGTGTGGAAGGATTCAGCGAGAACATACGTGTCATCAGTATTGTAGACCGCTTCCTGGAGCATTCCAGATTGTTTTATTTTGAAAATGGAGGGAAATCCGAGTTATTTCTGTCCAGTGCGGATTGGATGACGCGCAATTTGACCCGCCGAATTGAACTGATGTGCCCGATTTATGATGACGGGATCAAAGAAATGCTGGCAGATATTCTGCATTTATCGTTAAGGGATAATGTGAAGGCGCGCCAGCTTTTGCCTAATGGCAGCTATCAATTTGTGTCCAGAAACGACAAAGAGGCTCCCATCAGGAGCCAATCTGAAGCGATGAAGGTTAGAAATTGGAAGAAGGTAGAATGGACCACGACAATGTGAGGTTCCACGCCTTTTGGAAATCTTTCGCAACGGATTCTAGTTCTCGTTGTTCTAATATGGGTTCACTCTTGCTTTCCAAACGAAGATGCATTGCGTCATCCCCTGTAGTAGGATTGATGCTGGTAATCATTCCGGACTCACTCCGATCCATGCCAATCGCGAGCTGGAGCAGCGAGCCGAGCCGATGTACACGTTCCTCGTCGGAAGGCTCCAAAATATCCGCATGTGTGCGTAGCAAACGGGGGGTCCGGTTCTTGGGATGGTAATCCGCGATCAACGCGGCTAGTACCGTTTCCCTATGGGATAGACCGCCAATGCCTGCATGTAAGATCCAGAACACGGAATTCTGGCGAAAATGATAGTAATTCAAGGCAGCTCCCGTTTTGTAAAGAGTTGCTGCGGTCAGTAACAAACGTTTGTCCATAGCAGCTGAGGTTCCGCTAGCTAATGTGTCATAGAGCCGGACGGCGTACTCGTTAACCCGCTTGACATGCGCTTCGCTAACCGGGACAGCAAACGAAAGGATATTGCGAATGGATGTGATAAGCGGATTAGCTACCACGGGCTGTTCAGCGTTGACCAGCTCATGAAATAGGCCGTCTCGCAGACCCGCTCCACTGACCAGATACGCGGAGCCTTGAGCAGCTTCAAATATCGTTTTCAATATAATAAGACCCGGTACAATGATGTCGGCTCTGTCCTTGGACAGGCCGGCTGTTTTTTTGCGTTTTTCATAGGGAAGATGGGGCAGACTGCCATAGAAGTAATCGACATCTTCTATCGTCATTTCGTAATGGTGCGTCACAGGAAGTGAGTAATCCTGCCGCTTCTGATTGATTTTAGCCAAAGTACGCAGGGTCCCACCTAGCCCGATGAATGGCAGATCCGGATTGGAGAAGATCCAATCATGATTTTGCAGTGAAGAACGGACAAAGCTCTCCATTTCCTCAATCTGCTGAGGAGACCATTCGCCATTCTTGACCTCACGTCCAAAGCGCCAGTTCATATTGACGGCGCCAAAGGGAAATGACACCGTATGCAGTCGCTTTCGATCGCGGAACAGCGTAATTTCGGTACTGCCACCCCCGATGTCAATGATGATTCCATCACTCACATTCATAGTGTTCACTACACCCAGAAAACCGGCATAGCCTTCTTGCTCTCCGCTCAGTATTTCCAGTGTTAAATTTGTCTCCTCCGCAATCCATTGGACGATTTCGTCCGAATTCGTGGCATTGCGGATGGCTGCTGTTGCTGCTGCACGCATACGGACAACCCCGTGCATATGGCATACCGCCATAAATTGGCGCAGCAATGGAGCGATGCTTCGAATCGCCTCCCGTTCCATACGGCCGTTGGCCCCAACCTTTTCGCTCAGTCGGGCAGCTTCTTTGCATTCCTGCACAATGCGATAGGCTCCTGTCTCTGTCATTTCATAGATCACCAGACGTATGGAGTTTGAGCCAATGTCCATGATGCCAATTTTGCTATTCATGAGTTGACCTCCTTGTTGAAAAACGATTTGGCGGTAAATTCCGCTGTTCCGTGCAAATGGTAGTAGATTATTGTCATTGTACCAGTGATATTCGGTGCATGCTACCGTTCGCCATGATCTTGTCGAAATAGACACATGCCGCGGACAATCATCCAAGAATAGAACATTCCTGTTGAGTATGTATAAGTATACCTGACGGCGAAAGGAGAGGGTTAGATGAGACAACTTGCAAGCAAATGGCTAAAGACGAAGGCGCTGCTCCACCATCCACATACCGCCGTTTATATACCGGAAACCTGTCTATATAGTGAAGATCAATTGCGCATGATGCTGCGGCGGCATGCTTTTGTGTTTATAAAACCTGTAAAAGGAGGCGGAGGAATCGGAGTCATGCGTGTGGCAAAGGAGCGTAGGGGATACACCTGCACGCGTATGGAGCACACGCACCGGTTCAGTCATTTTAGAGCACTTGTAATCGGAATCCATAAGCTCCGAATCCAACGCCCATATCTCATTCAACAAGGGATCCAACTGGCAAGTATTCAAGGTAGACCTGTCGACTATCGAGTCAAAGTTGTGAAGGAAGGGCAGAGATGGGATTTTCGTGCGGTAGTTGCACGTCATGCTCGTCCCGGACTGGTCATTACGAATCTGTGCAGAGGGGGAACTTTGCTGAAGGGAACAGATGCGCTTCGAATGATATATCCCCGGCGGCTTGCTACGCGAAAGCGGCGAGAGATCATTGAACTTACACAGCGCTGTATTCCTGTGCTGGAAAAAAGGTTTCCTGGGATTGGACAACTAGGATTTGATTACGGGCTTGATCAGAATGGAAGGGTATGGATTTTAGAGGTTAATACAAGACCTCAATAAATTTCTGTTTTCTTCAATAAAATCCCAATTTAATCTATTAACAAGACGCTAAATATAATATATTTGTATAAATAATAAAAATATTTTTTTTGTGTTCAAGCTTCAAAATTCTGTGTATAAATATTGTCCACATTATCCCCTGTCACATATAAGGGTTAACGACACTTACCAACAATTTATACACAGGATTTCCACAATTGGCTGTGGATAACAGAACGCTTGTTCCGTTTTTGGTATTTTGATAGAATAGATTTTGAAATAAAAGGAAAGGTTGTGTCGAGGATGGCTATGCTGACGGATGAGATGCTTTTGGATTCCTATCAGATGGCAATCGAGCTTAAACTTGAATGTGACTTCATTGCACTGTTGCTGGCTGAAATTCACAAAAGAAATCTAGAGATGAATACAGCCGTAGTCCTTCATTAGACCGGACAAGCTCTCGTACTGCGACTGTAAAGTCATTCAGGGTTCGAATGGCTTTACGGACAATCACTGCAACGAATAGGCACACCGTAAAAAAGGGTATTTCACTCCAAACATTCAAATTTGGAGTAAAATACCCTTTTTTGTCATAGTCTAAACTAAACTACATTTTCATGTTACTGCTGTGACCAGGAGACAACTTGGCATCTGGATCTACATAGACCTTGGCGTTGTTGACTGCCGTAGGGGCTTCACCAAAGCCGACCGCAATCAGCTTGAGCTTGCCTGGATAGGTTGTAATATCCCCTGCGGCGAAAATGCCGGGAATATTGGTTTCCTGGCGAGAATCGACCACGATGGAATTACTTTCGATTTCAATTCCCCATTCAGCAATCGGGCCAAGTGTGGATACAAATCCAAAGTTAACGATCACATCGTCCACTTCGATTTCCTGTGTTTCTTTGGTTTTTACATGAGCAAGAGTGACTTTCGTAATCGTGTCTTCTCCATGCAATTCTGTAATTTCCGTTGGTGTAATAACATTTACTTTGGATGCGAGGAGGTTTTCGACACTGTGTTCATGCGCACGGAATTTGTCGCGGCGGTGAATCAATGTAACCTGTTCTGCAATTGGTTCCAGCATGAGTGCCCAGTCTACGGCAGAGTCACCGCCACCACTGATTAGCACTTTTCGGCCTGCAAATTTGCTCAGGTCGCTAACAAAGTAATGCAGGTTCGTTTTTTCAAAATGTTCGGCACCTGGAAGCTCCAGTCTGCGCGGCTCGAAAGCACCAACACCAGCGGTAATAATAACCGCCTTACCATGATACTCGCCACCTTTGTCTGTTTTTACAATGAAGTGGCGTTCTTCTTTTTTCTCTAACGATACGACTTTCTCTTCTAGCTGCACTTCTGGATTAAAGTGGTTCATTTGTTGAACCAAATTGTTGACCAGTTCCTGTGCAGTTACTTTAGGAAAGCCAGCAACGTCATAAATATATTTTTCAGGATAAAGGGCTGCAAGCTGGCCGCCCAGTTGGGGCATACTTTCAATTAAGGTGACGGATGCCTGACGCATTCCTCCGTAAAAAGCGGCGAAAATACCGGCTGGACCGCCTCCAATAATGATCAGATCGCGGATCTCCGCGCCTGTGGATTGAGTTGTCACTCTAAAAACACCTCCGAAAGGGATAGTATGGAATTTGTAATTATTGAATCAGCCGCATAGAGGTTCAGATAGCCGCCGAACGCATGATTCACTGTTTATCATTATAAACTGCCAGGTTCCGCTTGCAAAGTTAAAGCTATTAATATTTGATGAAGACTTTTTTGTGAGTGTAAATTAACCGTTTTGAGAGAACAGCTTCGAATAATTATGTATATCGGAAGGGGTAAAAGCATGAGCAGTATTCCCAAAATTGTCATTGTGGGCGCCGGATATGGCGGTATATTGACGGCTCAGCAATTGCAAAAGGAGCTCAAGCACAATGAGGCGGATGTCACGCTGATCAACCGTCATGATTACCACTATATTACGACACATCTTCATATGCCTGCGGCAGGTACGGATACGATTGAGCATTCAAGGATTCCGATTGCGCAGCTAATCGATGAGTTCAAGGTGGATTTAGTCAAAGGAACGGTTAAGGAAATCATACCAAAGGAGAAAAAAATCGTGCTGGAGGATGGCTCGCTCTCCTATGATTATTTGGTCATTGGACTAGGCGGGGAGCCAGAAACATTCGGTATTCCGGGAATGGATAAGTTCGCGCTGACGATTCGCAGTATTAACTCGGTTCGCCTGATTCGGGAGCATATTGAATACCAGCTGGCCTTGTATAAAAACGACGGTAAACCAGGTCGCCTCAATTTCGTCGTAGGGGGCGCTGGTTTTAGCGGTATTGAGTTTGTAGCGGAGTTAGCGGATCGTTTGCCACAGCTGGCTAGAGCGTATGACATCGATTTTAACCGAATTCAAATCATTAACGTCGAGGCGGCTCCAACGGCACTGCCAGGGTTCGATCCTGAGCTGGTGGAGTATGCGATGGATGTCCTTAAGCGAAAAGGGGTCACCTTCCGCATTGGAATTCCGATTAAGGAATGCTTACAGGATGGTGTAATCGTTGGTGAGGGTGAGAAAATCGAAGCCTGCACCGTGGTCTGGACGGGAGGAATCCGTGGGAACGGATTAATCGAGAAAGCTGGATTCGAAGTGATGCGCGGAAGGGTGAAAATCGACGATTTTCTGCGTGCACCGGAACATGATGACATTTTTATTATCGGGGACAGCTCCTTGATGTTTAATCCCGAAGGACGCCCTTATCCACCGACGGCCCAAATTGCGATGCAGCAAGGGGTCCTTTGTGCCAAGAATCTGGCCGCTACTCTTCGCAAAAAGGAACTGCACAAGTTCGTATTTTCCAACAAAGGGACGGTTGCTTCTCTTGGAAAAGGCGAAGCCGTCGCTGTGGTGGGTAAGCGCAAAATAAAAGGTTGGGTGGCCGCACAATTGAAAAAAATTGTGGATCTCCGCTATCTGTTCATCATTGGCGGAATTCCACTGGTACTGAAAAAAGGACGGTTTTTCTAAGGCAAAAAGGTTTCCATGACTCCTAAAAAGGAGCTTGGAGACCTTTTTTATTTCAATGAACAAAAAAAGATATTGACTCATAACTATTCGACGTCGTATAGTATGATTACTAATTACAGAGGGGGAGCTTCACATTGAATTCTGATTTTAAAATCAATGCCGATCCCAGTAGAATACATTTATTGACTGAAAAGTTTCCAAATGTGGATTCCCGATCGTTGAATACGTTAGTACTTTTCGTGCAGACAGCTCACGAGGTGTACAATGGGGTGTCTTCCAGACTGTCTGAGTATGGGGTATCTATTGGAAATCTTAAAATTCTAATGCCTTTGTATTTGTATGACCGTTCATTAACTCCGTCCGAGTTGGCTGAGTATTCCGGAGTTACACGTTCAACAGTAACCAGCGTAATTGACAAGCTGGAACGGGACGGGATCATCCGAAGAAGTACGTTGTCGGATCGACGTATGACCGCGATTTCTTTGACTGATGAAGGAAAACAGTTAATGACGGAAAGAATTCCACTGTTCATTCAGCTTTTTTCGGATTTGATGAATGAATTTACGCAGGAGGATCATGATCTTTTTGCAACACTCTTACAGAAGCTTTCCTCAGGTGTTGAACGGATAAAACAGGAATAATCAAATTTCCCGGCTTAAATAGTTAGACGTCGTACTATCAGGCTCCTTATTTGTTTTTGACTATTATTTTTAACTATCATTGGCTAAATCATCATGAAGGAGAGTTTATTGTAATGAACAAAAAGATCATCGTGTACGTTTTACTTGTTGTCGCGTTAGGTACCGGGGGTACGCTAATGGCAATGAGCGGCAAGGATGCTGTGAGTATGGCAGCCCAACAAAAAAATACACTGCTTACGGCAGATACCGTGAATGTTGCTTTTCAGGGCGTAGGGGGAAGAGTAAACACGATTGAGGTGAAGGAAGAACAACAGGTGAAAAAAGGGGATGTGCTCATGACCCTCGATCCTGTAGACCTTGATTTGCAAATTGAGAAATTAAAAACGGATATCGCACAGGCTGATGTGAAAATAAAACAGGCTAAAGACGGGTTGCAAAATCAGTCGGAGAAAATTTCGAATTCAGAAAAACAGGGGCAATTGGATATTCAAGCCGCGCAAGCGGGAGAGTCCTTATTAAACCAAGGCACACGTGCGGAGGATATTGTAAGACAAAAGCTGGCTATTGAAGCAGCACAGCAATCGTTGGACGCAGCTCTGACAGGAGTAGAGACAGCCAAAAGAAATGCGGAAATTGCACAAAAAACAGTATCATCCAGACAACAGGCTCTGGACTTGGCTAAAGTGAATTACAACCGTATCAAAGCGTTATATGATGCCGGAGCTGGAACCAAAGCAGAACTGGATAACGCTAAAAACCAACTGGATAATGCCCAAATCGCGTTAGATACAGCTAAGGATCAGGTTGAAATTGCCAATAACCAGATTACAGCGGCTAGCAAACAATCGGACATTGCTAAAAATGGGATCGCTCAGCAGCAAACCGCTTTGGATAAAATGGAGGCTGGTGCAACTACTGAGGAACGCCAGCAGGCTCGTATCAAAACAGAAAAGGCCAAGGAAGCCTTGACTCAAACCTCGCAAACACGAAAAGATGTTAAGAATAGCGAATACAATGTGGATCTTCTGGCTCAACAAAAGCGGGCATTAAGTGTTCAACTCAAAACTTTGGAATTGCAGCGGGGACGTATGGTGCTGAAGGCATCTACAGATGGTAAGGTGTCGCGTATTGTACCTAAAATGGGAGAGATTGTTTCTACGGGGGCAACGGGCGCCGTTATCGAAACCAGTCAGCTATACTACGATATTTATGTGGGTGAGGATTCCATGTCACAGTTTAAAGCTGGGGGAAATGTGACTTCGCACGTTATAGCTTTAGATAAAGATGTCCAAGGCAAGGTGAGGTACATCACTTCTGCTCCTCAGTATACCAACATGAGAATGAGTCGGGACAAAGGTCTGTCGGATATAAGCTCCTTCCAAGTACGGGTGGATGTTCAGCGCACATCTGAATTATTACCTGGAATGACGGTAGAGGTTGTGACGAAATGAAGGCTTTTATAGAAGAATGGAAGCTGTTGATCAGCGGTAAGATGGTTTTTGTTATGCTGCTCGTTCCTATCGTAGTAGCTGTAGCCTTTGGATTTGTTTTTAAAAATAATCAGCTTAACGATGCCTCTGTAGCTGTAGTCGATTTAGATCATAGCAGTTATAGCCGACAGCTTATTAATAAATTAGATGCATCGCAGTATATTGATGTACGCCATGTGCAAGAGAATGAAGCTGATCCGAATTTACTTTTATATAATGAAAAGTTTTTTGCGGTGATTTACCTTCCAGCTGGGTTGGAGGAAAATAGGATCAAAGGAGTTCAGAGCAACATCGGTTTTTATGTGGATAATACGGTAGGTCAGGCTACGGGAAATCTACGCTCGGCAGTCACAGAGATTATGGCGACGGAAAATGCGATGCTGGCTGGTGGTGGACTAAAGGGCATGGGAATGAGTGACAGCCAGGTTACAGGGCTTACTTCTAATATGTTGCTTCAGCAGCGTCTGTTATATAATCCTACCAATGCTACTTTGATGACTTCGGTTATGGGATTCATTAATACGGTCATGATTTCACTGATTGGTGCTACTGTACTGACAATTGTCCCGCGATTGCGGGAGCAAGGTAGATTAAAAGAAGAACTCCAACATTCGTATGGATTGATTCTTAGGGTGTTACCGTATGCGTTAGTAGGATGTGTCTCCTTTTACCTGTCCATTGGTTTACTTAAGCAAATTGGCGGACTACGCTTTGAAGCGAATGTATGGCAGCTCAGTATTCCATTTCTCCTGTACACGATTACGCTGAGTTTGTTTGCGATGGCTTTAGGGTGGAATGCTGCGAATCCTGGAAAAGCTTCCCCACGTCTCATGCTAATTATACTGCCTTCGTTTTTACTGAGCGGTGCTCAATTGCCAGTGGCTATGCTGCCTCCATCGCTGCAATATGTAAGTAATATCCTACCATTAACTTGGCATTTTAAGTTTTTGAGAGGTATGGGCTTCAAAGGTGGGAGCTTAAAATATTTTATTCCCGAGTTGGGAGGCTTTTTGGTCTTACTAAGTGGTTTGCTGCTTATTATCTTTATCCTGATCGCTTTGGAGAAAAGAAAGCTGGCGAAAAGTGAGGATACATCCGTAGGGGTCGAGCCTGTGCTGCAATAATCGGAGATATCATTCCTTGGCTATGACTGGCATTCATAAAGAATACGATTTAATCAGGCACCCGTGAGGGGCCTTTTCTCTTCTATTATAGCTTTAGGTCTTATAAAAAAAGGATTCCGTCGTCCCGAAAGTGGGAGTTCGCGGAATCCTTAATTGTATGCTGCGAATGGTACTGACGGTTGTGCTTTACAGCTTCAACATGTCTTCAAATGTCTCTTCATTCAACACACTGCCGACATAGAAGGAGCCGAATTCACCGTAACGGGCACTGACTTCATCAAAACGCATTTCGTAGATTAGCTTCTTGAACTGAAGTGCGTCATCGGAGAACAGTGTTACACCCCATTCCCAATCGTCAAAGCCGACGGAACCGGAAATGATTTGCTTTACTTTGCCAGCATAGCTGCGTCCAATTAAACCGTGGCTACGCATCAAGGTGCGACGCTCGTCCATCGAAAGCATGTACCAGTTGTCATCCAGATCACGTTTTTTGTTCATTGGATAGAAACAAATATAACGGGCCTTGTTTAATACAGGCTTCAAGCGTGCGACAATTTGTGGATTTTGCATAGGATCTTCATCCTTGCTCAAATAATTACTTAGTTCCACCACACTCACATAAGAGTAGGTTTTGGTTGTATATTTGGCGAAGGTTGTTTTGTTAAAGTCATTTTCCAGTTTATTGAGGTCCTCCAGCGTTTCGCGCAGGTGCATCATGACAAAATCAGCCTTTTGTCCGACTATAGTATAGACAGCTGAGCTGCCCAGACCCGCTTCCTCGGTAGTGCTCCATTCCTTCATAAACTCTTGAAGCTCATCCAGTGCTCCAGCACGTTCCTCATCATCTGCGGTTTTCCATGCTGTCCAGTTGATGGACCGGAAATCGTGAAGCGCATACCAGCCTTCCAGTGTGGAGGCTACTTCGTTAGGTGTTGCTGGGGTTTGTTGTGGTTGATGTTGACTCACGATCTACACTCCTTTACGATCTGTAAATGATAATCGGCTTAGCCGAACTATGTGTACTTCCTTATATCTTTCCTGTATCCAATACGTGATGCTTAACCATTATATTGTAGCTCAAAGTAAAGCTTTTCACCAATGAAAGAAGTGTGAAGAATTTTATTTTTACCATGATGCAGGTCACAAAGTCATAAAATAGTTAGTATTCTCGAAAAAAGTAGAACTCAGACGAATATGGCTGCCAAAAAGGAGAACAATTGCCCTTATTTTGTTGGCCCCACCAGAAGGCAAGTATGATAGAATAGAAAAACATCTTGGAGACCGTTATGTCAGGAAAGGAAGAATGTTGGAATGCGGATGAAAAACCTGCTGCACTATACTGAGAACCACCGCTATTGCGTTTATCGGGAATTTGGCTTGAGCGCACTGGATGAATTGATGCTGGGAAGCGTCTATCAGCCGATGGTAGGCGCATTTGCGGTCAGTCTGTATCGACTGTTGTTCCAGCATGTGCCAGTTGGACAAATTGGTTATTCGCCGTTGGAACAGCAGCGTCGCCTTTTTCTGACACTGGGACTGGAGCCGAGTGAAAAGGGACGCAAGTATTTGATTGAACAGACCTCCAAACTGGAGGCCGTCGGTCTGTTACAGACGTCCAGGCTGTATGCACCCGAAACGGACGACTATATGTATGAATATGAGATGCAGCCGCCGCTCGCACCTGCTGAATTTTTCAGAACGCAGCATCTCACCCTTTTGTTGAGAGACAAAATCGGTAAGTTTGCAGTGCTTTCTCTGAGAGAATCATTGTGGAGCAGAGAATCTAGCGAATGGTCGCAATCTTCCTATAATAAAGAGAATATTTCGATTCCATTTTATGAGTTATTTGAACTGAATACCCATGTTATAGATTATGAACTGGAGCAGGCGCTGTCCGAGGTGTCCACTAGCCGTCAGACTGGACCAATTGCGTCAGAATCGGAGGAAGCATTGAATTATGCAGATATTATTCTCCGTTTTCCGCGTGAATCTGCCAATCGTAAGCACGTGGAGCGTCTTCGGTTTGAGCACGAGCAGTTAGGCATGGTCAATTACGTTGTTCGCAAATTTGATCTTTCTGTACAGGATATTAGCCGATTGCTGGATGAGGACGGTATTTTTACCGAAGCAGGCGACTTGTTGCTTGACGAGCTTCAACTTCGGGCTAGCCAACACTCCAGACAGGATCGGAAGCGGCAGGAGGAGCAGCAGGTACAAGCCGCCAAAGTGGTCGCCTTGCGCCAGAGGGAAACTTCCACATCTGAAGAGCCGCCTGCAGAACAGGCTGTGGAAATGGAATTTTATGTGGAGGTTCCACCACAATTCACAGCCAAATGTGACATTCACCAGTATAATATGATGTTGCGCAACGAGCCTTATCGTCGCTTGTTGCAAACCTTTTTCCCCGGCACGGTTCCCGGTAACCTGCTGGATATATTCGAGAAAATTGATATCAGCTATAAGCTGCCCGGTGAAGTCATCAACGTGCTGATCCATTATTTAATGTCACTGCTCGTATCTGGGAGCGATCAGCGGATTAACCGCAACTTTGTCGAGGCCGTTGCTTCCAACATGCTGCTTAAGCAGGTAAACACTTATGAAAAAGCCGTTCAATATATAAGGGATCAAGCCAAAGTAAAAGGAAAACAGTCCTCTGCTTCTCCTTCCGGCGGCCGATCCCGCGCGTATGCCAAAAATAACGGGCCAGCCAAGCCATCCATTCCAATCGTTCAAGATCAACCTTCCGAGGAGTCTGTATCTGAGGAAGAATTGGATGAATTGCTGCGTCTGGCCGAACGAATGCAATCCGGAAAACAGAAAAAGGTGTAGATAGATTTTAAGGTGTCCATAACTCTGCACATTTTAAGAAAGGAGGAGCGTTCTTGGAATCACTGGGCGATTTGCTACAGCAGATGCAGAACCCTTCGTTTCGCCAGCGCACTCGCAATGTAGCCGATCAAGTTCTAAATGATCCGCTCGTACAGGAGTTTTGTGCTGCACATCCTGATGTCGACGAAACACAATTGCGACTCAACATGAGCATGCTCTTTCAGTATGCCCGGGATCGTCGAAATTGCGACAATTGTCCGGGGCTGGAACGATGTCCTAACGATTTTCAGGGCCACTTTTGCAAGCTGGGCGTGGAATATCCGAATGGAACAGCCGAAATCGTGGACATTCGGACCCCATGTGCGAAGTTGGTTGCTTCCCAACATGAACAACGGGTGCGTCAGCGAATTAAAAGCTTTTATGTGGATGAACGGGCACTTCTGGAGGGATATAACGCTCTTGAGATTGCGCGTAAGGATTCACAACGTATGCCTGCCGTCACACAGCTATTCCGTTACATTGAAGAAACGAAAAGTCAGGGTCTATCCAAAAAAGGACTGTATCTGGAAGGTACGTTTGGTACGGGTAAAACTTTTTTGATGGGCTATCTATTGCACGAGCTGGCTCTGTCGGGTCTGAACGGTGTGATCGTGTATATGCCTGATTTTGTGGAGGACTTAAAGTCCATGATTCAGGATGGACAGAAGCTGAAGGAAACGACCGAAATGCTCAAAAATTGTGATCTGCTCGTATTTGACGATATTGGTGCCGAAAATTTAAGCCCGTGGGTACGGGATCATGTGATGGGTTCTATTTTGAATTACCGAATGAACCGCAAACCTACTTTTTATACTTCCAATTATTCGTTGCAGGGGCTGGAGAAGCATCTCAGCTTTACGAGCAAGGACGGAGAGGAAATGTACAAAGGACAACGCTTGATGGACCGGATTCGACCTTTTGTAGATGTCATTACCGTAAAGGGAAAAAATCAGCGGGGGTAAGCGTTTTTCCGTCTGCTATTTTGATATCTTACAATTAAAAGACTATTGTGATATAATTAAAAGGTGTCGAAACAGACATTACAGGTTATAATAATCTTGACTTTTCTATAAAGGAGGAACATACAATGGCAATTGTTAACGTGTCCGATCAATCCTTCAACGCAGAAGTCGAAGGCACAGGAACCGTTTTGGTTGATTTTTGGGCGCCATGGTGCGGTCCTTGCAAAATGATCGCTCCTATTCTGGAGGATCTGTCCACAGAAGTTGGCGACAGCGTCAAAATCGCGAAGGTGAACGTGGATGAAAATCCAGAGTCTGCTTCCCGTTTCGGCGTGATGAGTATTCCTACCCTGATCGTCTTCAAAGACGGACAGCCTGTCGATAAAGTGGTAGGTCTGAACTCCAAAGAAGCACTGAAAAGCATGCTTACTAAACACCAATAATCATCGCATGTGACCCATGCTCCCGCGGGGGCTTGGTGGAGCGGCCATGAAAGGTCAATGCCTCCGGTTGTAAATACCGGGGGCGTTTTTGTGTATTATTCCTATATATTATGAGTAGTTAGTTGAGTAATCATTAAGAATGGAAGGAGGAACCGGGCGAATGAAACCTTATGCGGAGGACTTGCAGAATCAGGAGAAGGCGCTGGAGAACATACGGCACAAATTAGCGTTACTGCCGGATGCATCAGGCTGTTATCTGATGAAGAATAGCGAAGGCACCATTATTTATGTCGGCAAGGCCAAAGTGTTGAAAAACCGGGTCCGTTCCTATTTTACAGGTAGCCATAACGGCAAGACGCAGCGATTGGTTTCCGATATCCGTGATTTTGAATATATCGTTACAGGCAGTAATATGGAGGCGCTCATTTTGGAGTGCAACCTCATTAAAAAGTACCAGCCGCGTTATAACGTGCTATTGAAGGATGATAAAACCTTTCCGTATTTGAAAATTACGAACGAGGCACACCCCAAGCTGGAGGTGACCCGTCGCGTTCTGAAAGATAAAGCAAAATATTTTGGACCGTACCCCAATTCCTACGCGGCACATCAGACGAAGAAGCTGCTTGATCGTATGTATCCGTTACGCAAGTGTGGTGTAATGCCCAAGGAAGTATGCCTGTATTATCACATGCATCAATGTTTGGGGCCTTGTGTGAAAGAGGTCGAGAAGGAAACGTATGACCAGATTGGTCAGGAGATTGGTTCCTTTTTAAGCGGGGGACATGAGGAAATTAAAAAGGATCTTCAGCGTAAAATGCAGGAGGCCGCAGAGGAATTGTACTTTGAGCGGGCCAAGGAGCTGCGAGATCAGATTATCAGCATCGACGCGATGATGGAAAAGCAGAAAATCACCACATCGGATGCGAAGGATCGAGATGTATTCGGTTTTTCAGTAGATAAGGGCTGGATGTGTGTACAAATCCTATATGTCCGCAAAGGTAAAATGATCGAGCGCCATATGTCGACTTTTCCTTTCTACGGTGAAGCTTACAGTGATTTTATGTCCTATGTGACGCAATATTATAGTGACAACCCGGCAGTGCCGCAAGAAATATTGCTGCCAGATTCTCCTAGGCTGATGCAGGCAGAACAGGTCAATGTCGATCAACCGGTTGCGGCAGAAACTGTACTCCACAGTGCAGCTACAACCGATGCTACCGGACAGACAGATGAGAAAGCGATACAAACGGAGACAGAGCCTTCTGCTGACTCATTGCTGGTGGCTGAAGAACGAGCGACTTATGCAGCAACAAATCAAGACCAAGTTGGTGACCAAGATACCGGAGTAAAGGAAACAGAAACCCAACTATCCGGTGGACTGGAGGACCCGAGTACGGCGGCTCTCGCTCTGGCTGAATGGTTGGATGTAAAGGTACTTGTACCGCAGCGTGGACTGAAAAAGCAAATGACAGGCATGGCGACGGAAAATGCACGTGTTGCTTTGGACGAGAAGTTTAAGCTGATTGAGCGGGATGAGGAACGGACATCCAAAGCTGCAAGCAATCTCGGACGTGCCATTGGGCTGGATAGCTTGCACCGGGTGGAGGCGTTTGATAACTCCAACATCCAGGGTTCCGATCCAGTCTCAGCCATGATCGTGTTTATTGATGGCAAGCCTGCCAAGAAGGAGTATCGAAAATATAAGATCCGTTCTGTGCAGGGACCCGATGATTATGAAACGATGCGTGAGGTTATCCGACGTAGATATGAACGTGTGCTTAAGGAAAATTTGGAACGTCCCGACTTGATCGTTGTCGATGGTGGACGTGGACAAATTAAGGCGGCGACCGATGTATTGCAAAATGAGCTGGGTTTGTTCATTCCTGTGTGTGGTCTGGTGAAGGATGCCAAACATAGAACTTCCCAACTATTAGTGGGAGAGTCCTCTGAGGCCGTGACACTTGCACGCAATAGCGAAGAATTTTATCTGCTGCAACGGATTCAGGACGAGGTTCACCGTTTTGCCATCACGTTCCACCGCGAGCAACGCGGCAAATCTATGGTAACTTCCCGGCTGGACTCTATTCCAGGCATCGGCGAGAAACGGCGTAAGTTACTGCTTAAGCATTTTGGATCGCTCAAAAAAATAAGAGAGGCCAGTGTCGAAGACTTCCGGCCTCTCTCTATTGGGGATAAGCTTGCGCGTCAGATTATAGCTGCCCTTCGGGAGGAGGAGTCGTAGAATACGGCTCCTCTTTTTTTATAGGTTCAAACATAATTCGATTTGGCTTTTTAGGACTAAACCAATAAATGATGTAACCCACGATGGCTGGAAGTAAGATCCAGAATAGACCAGCGCTCACATTCACAGTGTCTCCCAGGCTCATCACACTAAGTCCCATTAAAATGCTGTCAAAAATAACGTGGCTGAACATGGCGGCAATAAAGCCGTAACGCAGGAACACAAAACTGAACAGCAAACCAAGAAAAGTCAGCTCAATAGGTCTGGAAATCACCGGATAGATTGGATAAAGTGTATGTCCCAGTGCCCAAATCAGCGTGGTGATCAGACACGCAACAAAAGTATTTTTTACTATTTTTTTGACCATCGGAATACCAAACAGACGGTAGACAGTCTCTTCTCCAATACCTGCCATCCAGGCCATAATCGGCAGTAGCCATGGATAAGCCATATTATAAGGGGATTGCGTGGCATCTGTGGTGGAGAATGTATTAAATGTGCGCTCCAGTATAAAGAACAAAATGGATTGTACCCCGAGCAAAATAAAGGCCCACAAGTAGCCAACATACATACTGCGAAGCACATACAGCCCGTAGCCCGGCTCTTTCGCACGCGGCCATGCATTCAGTCCAACCTGACGCATAAGCCCGTCACCGCCGACCAAGGAGAAGTAGAGCGCTACAGCCATGACGAAGGTAACACCAATCTGGAAAACCATAAGAAATATAAGCATGCCCTTACCGCCTGCTTCTGCTTGCAATAAAGGCAGCATGTTCATGGTCCCAGCTATACTAGCAATAAAGTATACAACGGATAGAACAATGCCGCGTACAAATGAAGTATGTCGTCGGGTGAGTGACGCATACACAATGGCAAGTACACCCAGTACAAAGCTAAATAGGGCATAACCCGCATAGGTCATCAAATTCGCCCAAAATGTTTGCTTTTCGATATAATCGGTATAGGACGACGGGGCCGAAAAGCTTTGGGTGAAGGAGCGAACATCACCGTCTTCAAAAGTAAAAGCCAGTGTAAGTACCGAGGCGCCGATTTTTTTATCGTCTACGGTATACTTTAATCCGCCTTCTTGTTCAGTGGTCGAGAGCTTCAAATCCGACGGCTTAAAGCCAAAGCGCTTGACCCATACTCCGGCCGCCTGCTCCTTGGCTTCGAGCGTCATGCCGTCCTCAGCCACACGTACAAGCCTGTTACGTGCTTGTTCATCCGTAGAAATATCAGCCTGTGTGTAATTGGTATTGGAGGTGATCCGTTTAAAGCTAACGACCTTCCCAGTGGATAAATCCACATGAATTTGCAGTTTACTCTTCGCTGAGGATTCAGGCAGATCGACCCGAAAGGTTTCGTAAGGGTAACGTTTTTTCCATGTACGGTCGTACTGTTGAAGCAGTTTTTCTCTAGATAAATAACCGTACAAATCTGTTTCGGCCTGATAGGTCACGACAGGCTCCTCAGGCTGTGATTCAGTATAGCCCAGCTCGGAGCGGGCGAAGTCCAATGCGTGTATGACCGCTTCTTGTTTGCTGATGACCTTTGCGTTCATTACTGATTCTGGACTCGGATTGCTAAGCGAGGGAATAAGCAATTGAAAGATAAAAAAGCAAATCAGGCCAATCCCGCCCAGCAAGCCTAATTTTTTGAAGTTGGCCGTGAGCACGACCGGTTTCCCGATAGGATTCATGAGTTTCCTCCTTAATCTGTAAATAAGAACATCCATTAAAGATATCATACTGCACAGGTTCCCGCCAACAGACCAGCGATATTCATGAAAATAGAGTGAAAGCACTTTAAAGTTCCAATAAAATTAGATAAGCTGCGATTAAACGATGCCCATTCGCAAAATAAAGCCAATTTCACGTTTTTTCGGCGAAATTGGTTTTGTGATCTGGATATAGAAGGATTATAATCTTGAGGCAATGCCTATGAAATACATAGGTAATGATATACAGTTGAGCCGAATTTCTATGGGAAAACGGGGGAACCATGTTACTGGGGTGAATTTTACAACCGATCCTGCTGGATCGGAAGTGTAAATAGGGCATACTGTGCTGCCCGAATCCGTCAGCTAACCTCGTAGGCTATGAGCAGGAACCAAGTCAGGCACTCGGTTTTCCGGTGTCTTTTTTTGTGCGTATAAAAGTGTTTGGATTGGTTAGACCGCTGCGGGTGCAGATTATTCTTCCGATTGCTGTTATCCCCGGATTTTTTGATTGTATACCCCCTTTAATGGTTAAAATCCGGAGATAAAGGCAAACGCTTCGCTTCTTCAGAACAATTCTGCCCCTTTCGCTACTGCCCGCCAATAGCACAGGGGGCCGAGTAGTGCTTGACATGCATTCTTCCTGTATTCAGGGAATGCTAATTATAGTTACTTAAGGTTTGGAAAAATCAAAAAATTCAGGGGCAACGACGATCGGAAGATCAAATGGAACGCGTAGCGAGCTTACACCGTATTAAATCACTGTTTTTATAGTTTTAAGGATTAGGAGAGAAGTGATGAATAGATGAATCCCAATGCAAGCTGGCTTCGGCTTTCTCCACCGCAGATATTCGTTGCGGGCTTTGCCATTATCATTCTTATAGGTAGTTTATTGTTAATGCTGCCGATCTCCAATACAACAGGAAAGCCACTTGCGTTTATAGACGCTTTGTTTACTGCCGCCTCTGCGACCTGTGTAACCGGGCTTGTCGTAAAGGATACCGGGCTCTTTTTTACCACTTTTGGTCAAGTTGTCGTCGTTGCGCTGATCCAGATCGGCGGTCTTGGCTTTATGACCATGGCTACCTTGATTGCACTGGTGTTCAAGCGTCGGATTTCCTTGCGGGAGCGTCTCATTTTGCAGGAAGCGATGAATCAGACTTCTGTAGAGGGAATTGTCGGGTTAATCCGTAAGGTATTACTGTACTCACTGGTTATTGAAGGCGTATGCGCTACGATATTCTCGGTTCGCTGGTCCTTTGATATGCCTGTAGGCAGGGCGATTTATTTTGGAATCTGGCATGCCATCTCCATGTTTAACAATGCTGGTTTTGATTTATTCGGTGAATTTCGCAGCTTGACAGGTTATGTATATGATCCGATTGTTAATTTTACCGCAATGTTTCTAATTATTTCTGGCGGCATTGGTTTTGTAGTGATGTCAGACCTGGCAGAATATCGCAAGCGCAAGAGACTGTCCTTGCATACCAAGGTGGTACTCAGCATGACGGGCGCTATGATTGTAGTCGGCACGCTCGTGATTTTTGTATTTGAGTTTACGAATCCAAAGACTCTTGGCTCGCTTGATTGGGGTGGTAAGCTACTGGGATCTTTATTCCAGTCCGTTACTCCCCGTACCGCAGGTGCCAATACGCTGGACATCGCAGGCTTGCGGCAGGCTACGCAGTTTTTTATCATCATACTCATGTTTATTGGGGCTTCCCCTGGCTCCACTGGAGGCGGGATTAAGACCACAACATTCGCCCTGCTCATTGGAGCAGTGATTTCGATGCTGCGGGGGCGGGAAGATATTGTACTGTTCAAGTACCGACTTGCGCAGGGACGAATTTACAAGGCTTTGACCATTACACTGCTGGGGTTGCTGTTCGTGATCGGGGTGACCATGATTTTGTCGGCAACCGAAGATCATCATTTTCTGATGATCTTGTTTGAGACGGTGTCTGCGTTTGGTACGGTGGGGCTGTCGATGGGGCTTACACCTGATTTAACAGTCATAGGTAAGCTGGTGATTACCCTGACGATGTTTGCAGGTAGACTGGGGCCACTCACGCTAGCTTATGCACTGGGGCCGAAAAAGGGTAAAGAATTATATCGTCATCCGGAAGGTAAAATGATTATAGGATAAGGGAGTTTTCGAGTAGATATGAAAACGCAGCAGTTTGTAGTTATTGGCTTGGGGCGGTTTGGCTCAAGCCTGGCTTTGCAATTGGTGGATATGGGGTGCGAGGTGCTAGGCATTGACCGGAATGAGGATGTTGTGGACAGTATGAGTGAGATGTTGACACATACTGTCGTGGCGGACGCTACCGATGAAGACTCGTTGCGATCACTGGGCATCCGTAATTTCGATTGTGGCATTGTTGCTATTGGTGATGACATTCAGGTAAGCATCCTCACCGCCATTTTGCTGAAGGAGCTGGGTGTGAAAAAAGTTGTAGCCAAAGCCATATCTGTGCTGCACGGGCGTGCGTTAGAAAAGCTCGGTGTGGACCGGATTATTTATCCAGAACGGGATATGGGTATCCGGGTGGCTCACCAGCTAGTCACGCCTAATTTGCTCGATTATTTGGAGTTGTCTAAGGAATACAGTATTGTGGAACTCAATGTACCTGCATGTCTGAATGGCAAAACGCTAGCAGAGCTAAATGCCCGTACTCGCTTTGGTTGTAGCGTCGTGGCGCTTCATACAGCGAACGGTATCCTGATCGCACCGACGGCTATGGATCGGCTAAAAGCAGACGATATTATGGTCATCATCGGTTCGAATGACAATATCGGTCGCTTTGAGGATGAGGTTGTTAATGTTAATGAAGAGGATTAAACCCTCTACACCATACGGTAGCCTGCAAACGAAGCCCGTGTCTCGCTAATCCAGCGTCGTGCTGTCGGACCGAGATCGGTCGTCTCCGAGTAAATGAGGGAGGTCGTTCGGCGTGTCTCCTTCAAATCGGGCAAGTACAATGCAGTGAGTCCATTATCCCGCAATAGTTCGCTACGCAAATAGGATTTGGGCAGCAAGGCTGAAGCCTTACAGGTTGGAAGCAGGCGTACAATCGCCTCGAAAGAGTCGATTTCCATACGGATATCCGGCATGATGCCGCTGCGCTGGAACAAGTCATCCGTCAGACTGCGGTACCAGGTCCCTTTGGAGAAAATAATCATCGGCAATCCTTGCAGATCTTTCATCGAGGCTGTTCCTGTCTTGACCGTTAATTCATGTCCGATGGGAACGACGAGCTCCAAATGATCATCAAATAGCGGAATGCAACGCAGTCCAGCTTCATGAATGGCAGACCCGACAATACCGGCGTCTGCTTTTTTGTCACGTACAAAGGCGACGATTTCATGGGTTTTACCGGTGAGCAGCTTCAGCTCGGTTTGAGGATGCTTGCTCATGAAAGCTTCGACGAGGGTAGGCAGCGTCGTTTGGAGCGTCGTGAGGCTTGCGCCGAGTGTAAGCATACTCTGGGCTTCATTTTTGTGCTGGGACAGCTTTTGTAAAAAGCGAAGCTGTCGTTGCCGTTGCTCTAGCGCGAATGTATAAACAAATCGGCCAGTGGACGTAATTTCGAGCCGTTTGCCCCGACGATCAAAGAGATTCACACCCAGCTCTTCCTCCAGCTTGGCAATTTTGCGAGACAGGGCAGGTTGGGACAGATTCAGCAGTTTGGAGGCTTTATTCAGGCTGGACTGCTCGACAATGACGGCAAAAGCGTTCAAATCCTCAAACAAATCATCCACTTCCTCTCTATATGCAAAAAAGACATAATAATTAATACGTATATTGCAATTCCATTATAAGCCGAAAAGGAGTAACATGAAAGCGACACAAGATGTTCACACTTTTGTTTTTCCTTATAAGGGACACCTTGTTGGACATTTCCTGTCGGAAACTGTCAATTTATATGTTATATTACTATTGAAAACGCTATTATCGGGAGAAGGGAGCATGACCTAGATGAGAGGATTTTATTCCAGAAAGCTGCATTCGCTTCTTGGCGTCATTCCGCTGGCTCTATTTTTTGTTGAGCATTTGGTGACGAACTTCACAGCGGTGGAGGGCGGCAAGGAAGGATTTAATCGCAGCGTGGCCTTCCTGAATGGTTTGCCACTGGTTATTGTGCTAGAAACGTTATTCATCTACTTGCCATTACTGTTCCACGGAATTTATGGCTTGTATATTGCTTATCAGGCTGACCCGAATGTCAAAAGATTCGGCTATTCACGTAACTGGCGCTTTCTGTTCCAGCGTATTTCCGGCGTCATTACATTTGTATTTATTATCTGGCACGTATACGACACGCGCTTTCAGGTGGCTCTGGGTAATGTAACCCATGAGGAGCTAGGCGGAGTCATGCATGGCATCGTGACGAACCCGGTTTATTTCATTTTGTATTTAATCAGTGTCGTTTCGGCATCCTTTCACTTTGCTAACGGACTGTGGGCATTTATGGTTAGTTGGGGGATTACCGTGGGACCACGTGCGCAAAAAGTATCTTCTTATATCTGTATGACCCTGTTCGTGGTGGTGTCTATCGGCTTCATCGCTTCCCTGCTTGCATTCCGCAGTGCGGAATTTCAGGAAACGGCAACTGCCTTGGTGCAATGCGGCGCTTTTAAACAGCTACTATAAACGACTCATATCAATTATACATCGTGTTGAGATTCTATTTTCAAACGTAAAAGGGGATTTGGTTAAAATCCTGAAAAAAAGGAGTGAGCAGAAATGGCAGCATCCAACATTATTGTCGTGGGCGGCGGTCTGGCAGGTCTAATGGCTACGATCAAGGCGGCAGAGGCGGGAGTTCACGTTCATTTATTTTCTTTGGTTCCGGTCAAAAGGTCCCACTCCGTTTGTGCTCAAGGCGGCATCAACGGTGCGGTTAATACCAAGGGTGAGGGGGACTCACCCTGGATTCACTTTGATGATTCAGTCTATGGCGGGGACTTTCTGGCCAACCAGCCTCCGGTAAAAGCGATGTGCGAAGCGGCTCCGGGGATCATTCATCTCATGGACCGCATGGGCGTCATGTTTAACCGGACACCGGAAGGACTGCTGGACTTCCGCCGCTTCGGCGGTACCCAGCATCATCGGACCGCCTTTGCCGGTGCGACGACAGGACAGCAGCTTCTGTACGCTCTCGATGAGCAGGTACGGCGCTGGGAATCTGCGGGTTTGGTGACCAAGTACGAGAACTGGGAGTTTTTACAGGCTGTACTGGATGATGAAGGCATCTGTCGAGGGATTTGCGGGCAGGATTTGCGTACGATGGAAGTGAAGACTTTTGCGGCGGATGCAGTTATTTTGGCGTCTGGTGGCCCCGGGATTATTTTCGGTAAAACCACGAATTCCGTCATTAATACGGGCACGGCTGCCGGTGCAGTGTATCAGCAAGGCGTACGCTATGCGAACGGTGAGTTTATCCAGATTCATCCGACGGCTATACCAGGTGATGACAAGCTGCGTCTCATGTCCGAGTCGGCAAGGGGAGAAGGCGGTCGTATTTGGACGTATAAGGACGGTAAGCCATGGTATTTCCTCGAAGAAAAGTATCCGGCTTATGGAAATCTGGTCCCTCGTGATATTGCGACACGTGAAATATTCAGTGTATGCGTTGATGATGGACTGGGTATTAATGGCGAGAACATGGTCTACCTCGATCTGTCCCACAAGGACCCGAAAGAGCTGGATGTAAAGCTGGGCGGCATTATTGAAATTTATGAAAAATTCGTCGGTGACGATCCGCGCAAAATCCCGATGAAAATATTCCCGGCTGTTCATTATTCAATGGGCGGTATGTGGGTCGATTACAATCAGATGACGAATATACCGGGCTTGTTCGCGGCTGGTGAGTGTGAATTCCAATATCACGGTGCGAACCGTTTGGGTGCGAACTCGTTGCTGTCAGCCATTTACGGCGGGATGGTGGCTGGACCTAAGGCTGTGGAATACATTAAAGGCTTGAAAAAATCTGCACAGGATATAGCTACCTCCGTATTTGATGCGGCAGTTCATCAGCAGACGGAGAAGTATGAGCGTATTTTGCATATGGACGGAAAAGAAAATGCTTATGTTCTTCATAAAGAGCTGGGTGAGTGGATGACGAACAACATGACTGTGGTTCGTTATAATGACAAGCTGGAAGCTACGATCCACAAGATCAAGGAGCTGAAGGAGCGTTACTCTAACATTAACATCAATGACGCTTCGCGTTGGAACAATGCGGGTGCGGCGTTTACACGGCAACTGTGGAATATGATGGAGCTGGCTGAAGCGATGACCAAAGGTGCGCTACTGCGCAACGAAAGCCGCGGGGCCCATTACAAACCAGACTTCCCGGATCGCAACGATGAGGATTTCCTGAAAACAACGATTGCGGACTGGACACCGGAAGGACCACAAATCTCGTATGAAGCGGTGGATGTTTCGCTGATCAAGCCGCGTATTCGGGATTATTCCAAGAACAAATAACGGAAGGGAGTGTATTTAGATGTCGGAGCAAGCAGTGAAGTCGAATAAAACAGTGAAGTTCGTTGTGACCCGTCAAGCTGATCCTAAAGCCAGTCCCTATACGGAAGAATTCGAATTAGCTTATCGTCCGGGGATGAATGTGATTAGCGCGCTGATGGAAATTCAGCGTAACCCGGTGGACAGCCACGGTAAAGAGACGGCTCCGGTATGCTGGGAGTCGAATTGCCTGGAGGAAGTATGCGGAGCATGCTCCATGGTGATTAACGGCAAGCCACGTCAGGCCTGTGCAGCACTCGTCGATAAGCTGGAGCAGCCGATTACGATCGCGCCGATGAGCACATTCCCGGTAGTTCGGGATTTGGTCATCGACCGCAGCCGGATGTTTAATGCGCTCAAGAAGGTCAAAGCGTGGATTCCGATTGACGGTACCTACGATCTGGGCCCTGGTCCTAGAATGGCAGAGAAGAAGCGTCAGTGGGCGTATGAGCTGTCCAAGTGCATGACCTGCGGTGTCTGTCTGGAAGCTTGCCCGAACGTCAACGAGAAGACGACGTTCATCGGACCAGCGGCGATATCTCAGGTTCGCCTGTTTAACAGCCATCCGACAGGGGAAATGAATCAGGAAGAGCGGCTGGAGGCGTTGATGACGGACGATGGGCTGGAAGGATGCGGGAACTCGCAAAACTGCGTACGCTCTTGCCCGAAAGGCATTCCGTTGACAACTTCTATTGCCGAAATGAATAAGGAAACGACCAAGCATATGTTCAAGCGCTGGCTGACTGTATAGCAAATAGGTTATGCCCAAACAGGCTTTTTCTCAAACTGGAGAAAGCCTGTTTTTTTGCGCTCAGAAAAGATGGAGGGTAACATGGAGGAAGGAGCGCGGATAGCAGTTATGGTATAATTATGGTATTGTGTATCGTTTTTGGAGAAAAGGAGGCTGGACAGGTGACTGTGCAACCGATAACGAATCGACCTGTCACTAGGTCGGATGTCATGAAGGGATTAAAGGAGCTGGGAGTTCGGAGCGGCATGACATTGCTTGTTCACTCGTCGATGCGCAGCTTTGGATGCTTTATTCCAGGCGGGGCCTCGGCCATTCTTGCCGCGCTAACCGAAGCGGTTGGCCCGGAAGGGACGCTGGTGATGCCGACACAGTCTCATGACTTGACTGATCCCTCGACTTGGATGAACCCACCTCTGGACGAGTCATGGTGGGAATTGGTACGCGAGGAAATGCCCGCTTATGATCCGGCCTGGACGCTGACCGGGGGGATGGGCATCATTGTAGAAACGTTCCGTGGCCTGCCGGGAACCAAGCGCAGCGGGCATCCGCATGTTTCTCTGGCGGCACGTGGACCTGCTGCTTTGGGATTACTGACAGATCATCAGCTCGACTATGGGCTGGGTGAGCATTCGCCCTTGGCAAAGCTGTATGAGGCAGATGCCTATGTGCTGCTGTTGGGGTGCGGACATGACAGCAACACGTCCTTGCATTTGGCGGAATATCGAACAGCCTATAATGGACGAGAAGTGATCATGCATCAAGCTCCTATGATGGTGGATGGAGCAAAAGCGTGGGTATCTTTTCAGGATTTTAATATTACCTCAGATGACTTTGAGAAGCTGGGACTTGATTTTGAACGGGACTGTCCCTCAGCTTTTACGCGAGTGAACATTGGAGAGGCTTCATGTTTTTTCGCGAGGCAACGTGATTTGGTAGACTATGCGGAGCAGTGGTTGTCCACCCATCGCTAAAGCTTCTGGACAGTAAGAGTTTCTAAAAAGTGAGATCAAGGAATAGATCGCAAGGGGGAACGCATATGGAGAAGACGCCGCACACCCGCCGCGAGAGTCAGGATGGCCCGCATCAGGGGGCCGCTATCCCTCCCGGTTCTTCGCGGCGTTCCATTTCAAATGAACCAGCCAATCCTTCGCGCCGTCATTTTTTGAAAAAGGCGGCTTTAGCCACAGCCGGAACAGCGCTTCTGGCTGGAGGATATGCTTCCTTATGGGAGCCTAATCATTTGGAAATTACACGCTTCAACTTGACTCTCCCTCGTCTTCCGTCTGCTTTTGACGGAATCAGGGTCGTACATTTCAGTGATGTGCACTTGGGTTTTCATATGGATGAGCAGGATCTGCGCGAGCTTGCGGACCGTATAGCAGGTCTGAAGCCAGATTTGCTCTGTTTTACAGGCGATATTGTAGATGACTATGCAGTATCCATGAAGGCTGCTGTTCCAGTTATGGCTTCGATGCACGCCACACTTGGCAAATATGCTATTTTGGGCAATCATGATTATAGAGGCTTACCAGCCGGAGTTCAGGAATTGTATCCGAAAACCGGGTTTACGCTGCTGAGAAACGAGCATGCGATTGTAGAGCTTGCGGGACAGCATGTAGCCATGGTCGGTTTAGAGGATAACATTATGGGCAAGCCCAATCCGCAGCGTGCCATTCACGGGCTACCTGATGAGATGTGCAAGCTGCTGCTGATGCATGAGCCGGACTATGCAGATGTAGCGGCGCAAATGTCCTTTGATCTTCAACTGTCGGGGCATACGCATGGAGGACAGGTACGCTTGCCGGTCATTGGAGCACCAATGCCGCCTCCGGGTGGACGCAAGTACATCCAGGGGTTATTTCATGTGGGAACAGAGAGAATGCCGCTGTATGTCAGCCGAGGCATTGGCATGACACATTTGCCGATTCGCGTGCTGTGCAGACCGGAGCTTAGTGTCATTACGCTAAAATCCGGCCAATAGGCCATGATCTTTTTTTCATCTTTATCATATATGTTGGAACTACATAAAGATGGCTTGAATGTAGTGTAGAGATGTAGTCGTTTCGGACAAAGGAGTGAGGTTCAGATGGATCGTATTGCTGTCATTTCAGATATTCATGGCAATTGGCCTGCCTGTGAGGCGGTGCTGGAGGATATTGCTTCCCGAGGCATTAGCCGTGTGTTTTGTTTGGGGGATCTGATCGGCAAAGGGCCTAGCCCGTGCGAGGTTCTGGATGCTGTCCGTCAACGTTGTGAAGTGGTCGTGCGGGGGAATTGGGATGAGCTGGTTAGTATTACGGATGATCTCAATTTTAGCTGGCAAGCCGAGCGCTTGGGTGCAGAACGAGTGCAGTATTTGGCACAGTTACCGTTTCATTATGATTTCAGAATGAGCGGACGCCGTATCCGTCTGGTGCATGCCTCGCCGCAAAGTGTATATCACCGTGTGCAGCCATGGGATGAGCCGGAAAAACGGCTTGCCATGTTCGATCCGTTAGCAGAAGAAAATGGAAAAGTTGCTTTTGCCCCAGATGTCGTGGGATATGGTGATGTGCACAATGCTTTTATCCAGCATTTTCAGGGAAAAACCCTTTTTAACGTCGGCAGTGTCGGGAATCCGTTGGATGTTACGCAGGCTTCCTACTGCATTTTAGAGGGTGAGATGGGAGAGGAGCAGCCTACGTCCTTCTCCATTCATTTTGTACGTGTACCTTATGATATAGAACTGGCGGTAAAACAAGCGGAGGAAGCTGCTGTGCCTTCTTTGCCGTATTATATTCGAGAGCTGCGCACAGGAATTTACCGCGGGATTCAGGACCTGGATTAATATGAAACATTCATTTCTAAAAGCCAATCCATCCGCAGGGGGGAACATTGTGCTGACCAGAGAAATGCTTCGTCTTGGGCTACCGGAGCTTTACACCCGCCGAGTCCGATTGCGCCAGCTAAGAACGGAGGATTATCCCGCGCTGGAACGGATTCTATCCGATCCATTGGTGATCCAATATGTGAATCGAATTCGCAAACCAGTTTATACACGAATGCGGCGTCTGGTTGCGCAAATTAAAATATCTGCTGATTCACTAGATTCCCTGCATTTTGCGGTGGAGTGGCATCAGAGAAATACAGGAGAAAGCAATCTACTTGGTGAATCCAATGAGCTTACCTCCTCACCGTTGCTCGGTATCGTCTCTTTTCAGCAATGGAATGAAAGAACGGGTGAGGCACAGCTGGGCTATATTCTGGATCGTCCTTTTTGGGGACAGGGGCTGGCTACAGAAGTGGTGGGAGAAATGCTAAATTTTGGTTTCGGATCTTTGAAGCTTAAGCGGATCGAAAGTCGTTGCCAAGAGGATAATCAGGCTTCCATGCGCGTACTTATTAAAAATAAGATGCGCCTGCTGCGTACAATTGGTGCTTATGATCCCTCAGGCGAGGTGCCGAGTGTATTGGTATTTTCAATGACCCAAGGGGATTATGCGTAGAAATGGCAGTGGAATATTTTGTTACAAAGATGAAATATAACTGCAAAACAACTCTAACACAGGACGGGTACAATACAGACATGACCCCCTTTTGAATAATATATGTTGCTGGGACCCGATGATTCGGGTCCTCTTTTTTTGTTATTCTGTAGTAGGGCATTCTCTATCGCTGTGACGGCGAGTGGTCTTCTTGCCTTGGCTGCGCTCATTTGTATTTCATTTTGTTACAAAAATGAAACATAACTGCAAAGTTACTTTAACATACAGTGGGTACAACATAGACATGACCCCCTTTAAATCATATATATATTGCTGGGACCCGAAGTTTCGGGTCCTCTTTTTTTATGATTTATAAGAACGGTTCAGGCTGGTTATCAGCTCTGGAAGCCATTCATTCAGGGAGAGAAATGAGTACCCCTCTGACTGGGCTTTGGACGTATCCATGTACCACGATTGTGTAATACCGAATGGAGACATGTGCTCGTCTGCTGTTTTTTCTTTCACCACAGCTTGTTTTCCTGTTGTCTGCTCAATGATCGAAATGATCTCCCCAATCCTCACTGTACCGTCGGAGCAAGCATTTACAGGACCTGATAAATGAGTGTGACCGAGCCAAAGCAGAAAATCTGCGGCTTCATCGGATCGAATAAATGAGATTTGTGCTTCGGAATTAGGGACTCCGATTTCTGTTCCTTCACGAACATGTTCGAGATGAAAATGAAGCCTTTTCGTATAATCATCTGTCCCCAATACAATCGGAAAGCGAACAGCGACTACAGGGAATGTAGCTTGCTGCATAAAAACTGCTTCTGCCTGCCGTTTAGCTTCCTGATATGTAAAATCGTCTTTCCCGCCCTTGCGAACCGGGTAAGATTGAGGGTCAAAGATGCTCTCTGTCAGCACTTCCGGGCTCGAATCATAGACGGATAGGCTGGAGGTAACAATATACCTCTTGGCTTTAGCATCAAAAATGCGGCAGGCTTCGCTGGCTTCATCTGGAGAAAAGCAAATATTATCATAAACAACGTCCCACACTTGCTCACCTACCGCCTCAGCGAGCGCTTGCCGGTCGGTACGGTCTGCACAGATCCGCTGAACGCGGTCACCAAACGAATCGCTCGTTTGGCCTCGTGTGAGGATGGTAACGGAGTTCTGGGAGCTCTCCAGCAGACGTTCCACCAGTCTCTTGCCAAAAAAGCGCGTTCCACCCAAAACAAGTATCTTTTTCATACTTACATCACTCCTTATATATTAAGGTAGACGAAATAATGACTGTTAAGGATACAGAGCGAATGAAAAGAGTTTGATGAAGTGCTCTTAGTTACATAGTTTATCTAACAATTAAGTAAAAAGAGGAGGATCATAGGCTGTAGTGGAGTCGCATGTCCTGAGGGGGCAGATGAATTTGAACAGGAGTGGAGAATTTGAATCTGAAGAAGCGCAGGCGCTCGCCTTTGCAATGGGATTCTACCCTTTAAAGGGCTTATAATATCCAGTGAATCCCGTTGCAACAGCGATCATAAGATCAAATCATTCGCATAGCGTTGAGCACCGCCTAATCTTACTCTCCTAGAAGCTTCAAGAAATTGGCCGGCACCGTAATTTGCTGATTATTAATCATAATCTTCCGAAGCTCCTCTATGGAGTCCTCTTCACCTCTAGCGTCTTTAATCTCCTTGATCTCACGATGCAGTCGCTCCATTTGAAGATCGAGAGCATTAGCGGAATCTGCTGCGTTCTTTAATTCACGTGTCAGGTTTTCGGGCACAGACTGGTTGTATTTATAAAAGATTTTATGCTCCAGGCTGGCCCAGAAATCCATCGCAATGGTTCGAATTTGCACTTCTACGCAGACTAGCTCCTCACAATCCGACATGAATACAGGAACTTGAACCAGCAAATGCAGGCTCTGGTAACCATTCGGCTTGGGATTCTTGATGTAATCCTTAATTTCCAGTACCTTCAAGTCACTTTGTCTCTGAAGCATGTTATTGACATCATAAATGTCAGAAATAAAAGAGCAAGTAATTCGCAAACCTGCGATATCCTTAATATGATCTTTGATAGCATCCAGCGATAACTCGCTATTTTTACGAATCATTTTATTCATGATGCTCTCAGGAGATTTAAGGCGTGATTTGGTATGCTCAATAGGGCTGTAATCGTGCAATGCTTGAAATTCCTGCTTTAATATTTCAATCTTGGTTTCCATTTCGTCGAGCGCAAATTTATAAATGAGCATAAATCGCGTGATGTCATGCTTTAGCTTTTTAAGCTTGTCCATAGGATCTTCCAAGTGCATATGTAATTCTCCTCACACATAGATGTCATAATCTTGCTAAGCGTTCGCCTTTGCAATGGAATTATCACCTTATAAATTACAATCCCCAACAATCCCATTGCAGCAGCGTTCGTAAGATCAAATGATTTGCGGAGCGGCAATTCCCACCTTGAATTTTAAAGCGCCACAGGAATTTTACGTTTTTCTTTAAAATAGACCCATTCCCGGAAGCCGATATCCTTCAGCATTGCCTTTACCTCTTCCCAGTCATCGCCTACACGCGAAGGCTTATGAGCATCCGAACCAAAAGTAACCTCCACACCAAAATGGTGCGCTCTCTCTAAAATAGAAGCAGACGGGTACCATCCGCCACTTAGCTTGGTTTTACCCGAAGTGTTAATTTCAATCGCCACATTGGATTCCGCAATTACCCGCAAGGTTTCATCAATGGCTGCATCAGCAGGAATGTCTGAAAAGGCAGGGAAGTTCCCCTTCATTGCGTCAATATGGCCTAAAATCTGAAACATGCCGCTTCGCGCAGATTCCTGAATGAGCGCATAGTAGGCTTGTTTGACCTCGATTTTACGAGCATCGCTTAATTTGTTCCAACGGTTACGGTTAAAAATGCTGTCCCCTTCGACATTGTGAATCGACCCAATGAGGTAATCAAATGGATAAGGAGCCAGAGTGGAACGATATAATTCAGCAAAATCAGGAAAATAATCCGTTTCCAAACCGAGGAGCACGTCAATACGGCCTTCGTATTCCTTTTTAAGCTGTTGTACCTCTTCTACGTATTCAGCAAGCTGTGACTTAGCCATATAAATTTTAGGAAAAGCCTGATCTTGTTCGCTGCCCAAGAAAGGGGAATGGTCCGAAATACCAATCGCTTGTAAGCCCGACTGAATGCCTGCTTCAATGTAATCTCGAATGTTTCCGTCTGCATGACCGCAGCGGAAATGATGGGTGTGCAGATCAAATTTCATAGCCTGTCTTCCTTTCGTAATCAGGGTTTATATTTCGTATGGTGTTCATAGTGAATTACGTTATTCAGAACTGGTAAAATTCGTCTCCGGCATCCCCTTCAGATCACTTAAAAATTGCTGCATGGCTGAGTTTAGATATCGGCCGGATTTATAAATCACTCCTACAGGATGACTAACTTCCAGCTCGGGAATATGGATCATTTTTAATGTGCCTGCACGCAGTTCAGAAGTGACCGATAGTCTGGAAATAATGGCAGCACCGAGATTAATTTCGACCATCCGTTTGACTTCCTCACTGCTGGACAACTCGATCACGACATGAGGCACGATTTGGTGCTTTTTAAATACATCATCCACGAATTTTCGTCCCACCGTATCGGGAGAGAGCAGAATCAGCGGAATTTCCCGAAGGGCTTCAATGGTAGCATGGGGTTGTGAAGCCAGCGGATGAGTAGGAGACACGACTAGCTCAAAGGAATCGTAATACAGAACCGAAGTGCTTAAATTAGGATTACGTTCGATCAGATAGCCGATGCCAACATCAATAAGTCCGTTCTCCACCTGCTGATAAATCATGGAGGAAGCCATGGATTGAATGGAGGTTTTGATAAGAGGGAACTGATCCTGAAAGTAGGAAAGCACGCGCGGTAAAATTTGAATAGCGATGGATGTTGTGGTACCCAGCGCAATGTGACCCTGTGGTGTTTCGTTTAGATCGTACAATTTTTGTCTTAATTCCTCAACAACCTCCAATATGCGCTCGGCGTGTTCCAAAAAAACAGCTCCCCGGTCGGTCAGGGTGACAGGCTGGTTGCGGTCAATCAGAATGGTTTTGAACTCATCCTCTAGACTTTTAATTTGGGCGGACACCGCCGGCTGCGTCAAATTGAGAAGTTCTCCGGCTTTGCGGAAGCTCATCGTTTTGGAAATCATGATAAGTGTTTCAAGTTGACTGATGTTCATGAAGTTCCTCCTCTCTTTTCTTAATCTTGTCGCAGCTGTATAGAATGAATATTTTTAGCCAATCCATAGGTTCATATGTAAAACCGTCGTTATGCTTTATTTCATTAAATTATAGGTTATTCGAGCAGGAAGGGCAATGAATCGAAGCAGAGCACCTTAAAGTGTGGTATATTGGGAAATAAAGACTAAAGTCCTGATATCCTTCAAAAATAATCAATCTAAAACCGGTAAGAAGAAAGATATAGGACATTATTCACATTTTTTGTGGTTTAGCTATAAAAAATTACCGGGTAGCTGTCGATAAGTGATATAGAGAGCATTTTATTGAGGATCGATTCGTTTTACAGTAATATTTAATTAAAAAATTCTAATTTAAATGGGACTTTTGTTGTGTGTCTAAAAGCCCATCGTAAAGGGGCGCTTTGATCGTGAAGGCAGAAGTGATAAATCCTTTTTTGGAGTCGGCGCGACGGGTCATTGAACAATTGATCCAAGTATCTCCTTCACCCGGAAATCTTGGTGTGAAAAATGTCGAGCTGGTGGACGACCACATCTGGATTATGATCGGGATGACCGGACAGCTTAGCGGAAATATTGTGTTCGGCCTGAATGAACAGGTGGCGCTACGTATGGTATCAGCGATGATGGGCGGATTTGTGTTGACTGAAATTGATGAGATGGGAAAAAGCGCAATTTCAGAATTGGGCAATATGATTAGTGGTAATGCCAGTACGATTTTGTCCAGTCAGGGAATTGTCGTGGATATTACGCCTCCGCAGGTCATGAAATCAGAAAACTTGACCACTTTTGTGCCTCAGCGTGCCCTTTATATTCCGCTTACGGTGGAAGGAATTGGTGAGCTGGATATTCAGGTGATGATCTCTTAATATTAAAGGAGCAAGTTTCTTTAATGCGGAGGGATGACCGTGAGTATACTACAGGACAAGATAGTTGTGATTACAGGTGCATCTAGTGGGATTGGCGCCCTTTGCGCTCAGTTGTTAAGCGAAAAGGGCGCGATTCCTATTTTAACAGCACGCTCACAGGAGCGACTGAAGCAAGTATCTGCGGGAATCAGCGGCAGACATGAGCTTATCCAACTGGACGTCACCCGCCAGGAGCAGGTAGAGGCTGTTGCTGCCCGAGTATTGGAACAGTACGGACGGGTCGATATATTGCTTAACAATGCGGGCTACGGAAAGTTTGAGTATTTTAATGAAACCGACCTGACGGAATTTGAACAAATGATGGACGTGAACTACATGGGTGTTGTTCGCTGCATCAAGGCGTTTCTGCCGCAAATGACAGAGCGGGGCCATGGACAGATTGTCAATGTAGCATCAATGGCTGGGAAAATCGGGACAGCCAAATCGTCTTCTTACACGGCGACGAAGCATGCGTTGCTCGGTTTCAGCAATGCGCTCCGGCAAGAGCTGCGCGGGAGTGGAGTGACTGTAACGACGATTAACCCCGGGCCGATCGACACACCGTTTTTTGAACTGGCAGATCCTTCAGGAGGATATGTTCGAAATGTAAGCTGGTTTATGCTACAACCAGATAAGGTAGCACGGCATATCGTAAGAGCGATGGAGCTTGGCAAGGAGGAGGTTAATCTGCCACGGTGGGTATCTCCTTTTCTCAAGCTGTATCAGTTAGCTCCCAGACTGACCGACAGGCTGGGGCATGGTGTGATGAATAAGAAATAAAAGATGTCCCGTAAGCCATTAGCTATGGTGAGGGACATCTTTTATTTTTGTGATTTGGTAACAGGGCTATTTTCGCATATAATGGAGAGTAACGAATTTACGTATAGGGGTTGGACCTTTTCATGACATTGAATTTTGAATCGCTCGGCGTTGAACAAGATCTGTTGGACAAACTGACTGAGCATGAAATTACACAGCCTTCGCCAGTTCAGGCAGAGGCTATACCGGAAATAATGAAGGGAAAGCATGTATTGGCGCGCTCACAAACTGGCACAGGCAAGACACTGGCTTATTTGTTGCCGCTGTTGCAAGCGATTGATCCACAGAAAAAGGCTACGCAAAAGCTGATACTAGCTCCAAGCCAGGAACTGGCCATGCAAATTGTACGTGAGGGTCAGCGCTACGGAGAGCATCGTGGAATCCGTGTACTCGGTCTGATTGGTGGGGCGGCTATTAAACGTCAAATCGAAAAGCTCAAGGATCATCCACAGCTTGTCGTGGGCACACCAGGACGTGTACGGGAACTCATCGCTTCGAAAAAGTTGAAAATGCACAATATTACAGCCATTGTCATCGATGAGGTGGATCAGATGTTCCAGCTCGGCGGAGCAGGCGATGTAACCAACATATTGGGCACCGCCCAACGTGATCGTCAATTGGTATTCCTGTCCGCAACGCTGAACGATGAGATTCAGTCGCTGGCGAAACGGGAGATGCGTGAATACGTAGAAATTGGGATTGATCCCGACCAGAAGACGGCCAGTGGACTGGAACACTATTACTTTGTATCTGAAGAACGGGATAAGGTGGATATGCTGCGCCGTCTGGTGCGTCATTTTAATCCGAGAAAAGCGCTGGTGTTCGTGAATACAACCAATGCCATCGGGGAAATTGAAGCCAAGCTCAAGCATATGGGGCTGACTACGGCGTCCTTGTATGGAGATGCGGATAAAGTTACGCGTAGCAACGTGTTGGCCCGATTCCGTGAGGACAAGCTCAAAGTGCTGGTCGCTTCGGATGTGGCAGCCCGTGGTCTGGATATTGAGGGCCTTGAAATGGTTATTCATTTTGATCCGGCTACGGATAGTCAAGCTTATGTTCACCGTGCAGGACGGACAGGACGGATGGGACGCAAAGGATTGGTGGCATCGGTTGTCACTGACCGTGAAACGTTCATCATGCGTAAGTTCTCCCGTGAACTGGGCATTGACATCGCAGAGCGTGCGTTGCATGGAGGTCGAGTAGTTGTGCCGCGTCCGGCGGATGCCAAGCGTGCACCTGTAAGACCCTCCGAGGCTAGATCCTTATCTAACGGAGCATCGGCGGAGGACCGAAAGGCACCTGTTCGTGCCGAAAACGGACGTCCTGGCAGGAATTCCGCGAACGGTTCAGCTCCAGGCAAGAGCAAAGGTGCAGCCTTGTCCAAAGCAGGAAAAGCACAGCGCGAGCGTGATCGCAAAAACAAGGGTGCACCAAGATGGCTGAAGGAAAAAGGATCAAAACCGAACGAGTAAGGGAGAAGAGGGGGAGTCATGGAACAACAGCCTGTGTTGCAAATTAACGGACTGACCGGCGGATATAGCGCCAAGCGCCCGGTGTTGCATCAGATTTCGCTGGATGTGAAACCGGGCGAAATGGTAGGACTGATTGGTCTGAACGGGGCCGGGAAAAGTACGACCATGAAGCATATTTTGGGCCTGATGACACCGCAGGCCGGAGAAATTCGTGTGCAGGGGCATAAGCAGGATGAAAATCCCGAGGAATATCAGGGAGCCATTGCTTTTGTACCTGAATCTCCAGAGCTGTATCCTGAAATGACGGTGATGGAGCATATGGAATTCACGGCCAGAGCGTACGGAGTTAGCGAAGCAGATTTCCGCACACGCAGTGATCAAATGCTGGACTTGTTCCGTATGCGGGATAAAAGTGGAAGTATGTCGATGCACCTGTCTAAAGGGATGCGCCAGAAAGTGATGATTATGTGTGCATTTTTAGCGGGACCGCCGTTGTATGTCATAGATGAACCTTTTTTGGGTTTGGACCCGCTTGGTATTCGTTCCCTGCTTGACTTTATGTTAGAGATGAAGCGTTCGGGTTCGTCTATTCTGCTCAGTTCTCATATTTTGTCCACGATTGAAAATTATTGCGATCGTTTCATTGTACTTCATCAGGGTGCCATCATTGCGCAGGGTACGCTGGACGAAGTGACAGCACAGGCGGGTAAGCCGGGCATGCCGCTGGAAGATGCATTTTATGAGCTGGTACAGGGCAGGGAATGAGCATGGATTTGCAACGTCTGCATAAAGAAAGACGTGTAGCGTTCTGGGGACAGGTGTTGCCTTATCTGGGCTATGTCATTCAGAGCGGTCTGGCGGTGGTGTTCGGCTTTGCACTGATTGCCTTTGCCGCATGGTACACGTCGCTACTAATGCATACTCCACCGGATTTGCCCATCCGCTGGATCATGCTTATTGTGGCTATTCCGATTGCTCATGCGAGCTTTCGTACGTATTTAAACGCAGCGGATATTGTTTTTCTCCGTCCACAGGAGCACGCAATGCACTATTATTTTAAGGCCAGCCGGATTCGGGGTGTGGTGTATAAAATATTCGGTTTGCTATTGCTGTCTATTATAGTGTGGCCGCTGTATATTCGCAGTGATTCCGCGCCTAAGCCGTTGCTACTGACCCTGCTACTGTTCGTGCTATTAAAGCTGCTATTCAGCTACGGCGGCTGGCAAGAGCTTCGTATGGTATCGATTGGCGGGAGTATAGGCTATCGTCTGCTTCGGTGGGTGTTGGCTGTGCTGATGGTAGCCGCATGGCTATGGCAGCCTCCACTACACAGCGTACCATTTATCATATTGGTCGGTGTGGTGTACGTGCTTGTTCTGCGTTTTCCGGTCAAGCTGCTAGTGGCTTGGGAAAAGCTGATTCGTACAGAGGGTATGCAGGCTGCTCGGGTGATGCGCACTTTGGGCTGGTTTGTCGATGTGCCCGCCCTTACGCAGAGAGTGACGCCGCGCCGTTGGCTATCCTGGTTGGGAGGTAACATACCTTGGAACAGAAGGGGAGCGTATCGTTATCTGCTGTTTAAGACGTTCCTGCGCACAGAGCCAGCAGGTATTGTCATTCGGCTCGGGATTCTGGGGTTGTTAATTATATATATCACCCATGCTAGTTGGATTGGTATTGCAGTATATTTATTTTTCATATTCCTCATTGGTGTACAGGTCACTTCACTAAGGCAGTATCACAAGGATTCGTTATGGCTTCAGTTGTATCCGATTCCTGCGCATAGTCGTCGTGCGTCTTTTCTCGACTTTGTTGTTCGGTTGACGTTGCCGGCTGCTGTGGTTCTGTGGCTTCCTTTTCTGGCAAAGGGAACGGAAGATCTACTGTCTACACTGCTCACGTTGCTTGGGGGAGTTGCAGTAGTGTTCCTGCTACGAGGCGCTCAAGCCAAAAAATGGCGTTTGGACGGTCAGGATGAAGAAGAAGTGTGATTTGTATCTATGTGAATAAAGTAAAGGCTAATTCGCAGGCAGCACTTGCTGCTTGCGAATTAGCCTTTTTTTGTACTGCTATCATAGCCGTGGGTGCAGATATCCGTCAGCTTATATAAAGATCGTTTTGCTGATGATAACTAATAAAATGAACAGTACCAGAATTGTTCCTGTGCTTGTGAATGCGCCGTAACCACCGTAACCGCCTCTTGTTTCTTCTGCTCCCATGCTCATTCTCCTCTCGGTCATTGTGATAAAGGATACATCGTATCTTATGAAGTGGATTTTCAGATTGCGTGGGCCATTGCTCAGGTATGTTGCTGAATCGCCTTATATTTTTCATCAGATGTAGGGGAGGAGAGAGGAAAAGACACGTATTGTCGAGAATAGAAGAAGTACGTAATCATTATCACTTGGAAAGTGGGAAAGACGAGATGCTGATAGATAAGCTGCTCGTGAACATATTTCTTGTGTTTGTACCGTTATTGGTATATAGCGCTTTGTCAGATCATCGGCATATGAAACATACCCCGTTGCTTATGGGAGGGGTGCTGGGTGTGTCTTCTGTGCTTTGCCTTATGTTTTCGTATATTTGGTATGGACTATTTTGGGATCTTCGATATGTTCCTCTGATCCTTTCTGTTTTATATTTTGGTCCTAAGGCAGGGCTTCTGAATATAACGTTGATGGTGATGGCTCGTATGTATATAGATCCTGAGTCTATAGTGGTGAGTTTTCCCAGCATGATGTTGTGTTATTTGGGGCCTCTCTTGGTGAGAAAAAAGTTTATGCAGCTCAATAGTATATTGCTTCGGGTGGGCATGAATATGCTAATGAGTATATGGACCAGTATTGCCATGTTTATATTTCTGTTAATGCATTCCTGGGTCAATGGAAGGCTGGATAAGGATGAGATCGAGCTGATCCGGGCAATACTCTGGTTCGGTATGATTCAATTCCTAAGCATTGGAGCCTCCTCTTTCTGGATGGAGTTTAGTTTGGAACGGGAAGAAATGAGAAGAAAGATTAAATATGCTGAGCATCTGAATACGTTAGGTGAACTGGCTGCCTCTATGGCTCATGAAGTACGGAATCCATTGACCGTTATTAAAGGGTTCTTGCAAATGGTTCAGTCAGGGCTAGAAGGGAAAAATCGCAGATATATTGCTTTGGCACTAGCAGAGGTCGATCGGGCTGAAAGAATTATTAGCGACTATCTGAACTTATCCAGACCGCAGATTGGGAACACAGAGCTGATGGATCTGTCTGGCATGGTTCAACAGATTGTTTTGCTTTTGAAACCGATGGCGACCAAGCAAGGCGTAAGACTGTATACTGAGCTAAGGAATGAAATATACGTACATATGGATCGTAATCAGCTGTTACAGGCGTTAATACATGTGACGAAAAATGCGATCGAAGCTGCGGATGATGGAGGCAGGGTATACATAAAGCTGGCGATTCAGGAAGAGAAGGCATGTCTGCATATTAGGGATACAGGAAAAGGCATGAGTCAGGAGCATCTGGAGCGAGTGGGTACTTTGTTTTTTTCAACCAAAGAGGTAGGAACGGGACTGGGAACGGTCGTCTCCTTTCGAATCATTGAAGCCATGAACGGAAGTATACACTATGAGAGTGAGCCCGGAGTCGGAACGGAGGTAGTCATCCTGCTGCCACTCGCACAAGAATCAATGCTCGCTGCTGAAGGATAGTTTGTTTCGAAGTGTGACTTACAATGGTTCAGCCCATTAAAAAGCGGTATGCCACAACATCCGGCATACCGCTAATGATGCTATATTGAATCTGTTACATATTATGCGTTCAACAAATCTTGTGCGCCACGGTAAACAATGTCATACAGGTCTTCCAGATACTCTTCCTCGATACATGAGAATGCGATTCGGAGATCATATTCACCCAGCGCAATTGTTCCTACCCCATATTGTTCCAGCAAATGTGTGCGCAGTCGTTCAGCGGACAAGCCGTTCAGCTTAAGGCACATAAAATAACCCGAATTGAAAGGATAGTAGCTCCATACATCTCCGTATTTTCCACTATCGAGCAACGCTTTGACTTTATTAGCCCGCCCCTTCATAATTTGGAACTTTTCATTTTTCTGTTGTGCAAAATCGGGTGATTTGAGGGCATCCAGGACGAAGGTTTGAGATGGGTGAGGACCGCTCGAAATCGTTGCCCGAATAATCCCTAATGTTTTTTGTTCCAGTGCGCTCAGTACATCCTGATGTTCCGAAGCAAAGGTAATAAATCCGACACGGAAGCCCCAAACGAATTCTTCTTTGGTAGCTCCGTCAATTTTGACGGGTAGAATTCTCGGATGAAGTCCAGCTAACTGACCGAATAGTGATTCATGCAGGGAGTCCTCGAAGAACAGACCAAAATAAGCGTCATCCGTCACAACTACGACATTGATGCCTGCTTCTGCGGCTTCCTGAATGGCAGCAACAATCGCTTTACCCTCTTCGACTCCCGGTGTGTAGCCCGTCGGGTTATTCGGGAAGTTCAGCACAACGATTGCTTTGCCGTATTCTTTCTGTGCCAGTAGCGCCTCGCGTAATCCTTCACTATTAAAACGTTGATCCTCTGTGAACAACGGGAAATTCACCAAACGTCCATGACGGCGAATACCGAAAGTCAGCTCATAGTTTTCCCAGTTTTTGTCTGGGTAAATGACAGCGTCCCCTTCATCCGTGAACAGGTCGGCAACGATGCTCAAACCATGGGTCAGCGCGTTCGTAACTACGGGAAGGCCATAACCTTTTCCAGCCAATGAAGGGTTTTCCTTCAGCATTTTGTCACGCCATACACTACGAAGTTCAGGTTTGCCCGCAGGGGGTGCGTAAGGGTATAAATCCTTGGGATTGTAAGCGGACAGCTTCTCCTGAATGACCTCCAAATGCATAGGACCGTTACCTTCCGTAGCAATACCAATCGTGGCGTTGTACTTTTTAGCAAGCTTCCCGGCTTCTGCGGATTGACTCAAAATCCCCTCTTTTGGGAAATAAATTTCTTTCCCTAAAAGAGAAAGCATTTGATATACATGCTCGTTGCCTGTCTGAATGTTTTGGTTTAACTGCGCTGCCAGTGGATTCATTCCCGTTTCATCCTTCCAAGTCATTTTGATTACATATTATAGCATCACACACGGTAAGCGTCACGCAAAAGCATCTGGGAGCATAAAAACGCATTTTTTTGCTTAATGAAGGCGCTGAGCTTATATTATAAATTAACGGGATAGAGGACAACCAAAGATTAACAAGAGGAGGTGCAGATTTTGCTGGATACATCTGCGTCATCGTTTATCCTGTTGTCGGCCTTCGCCAAAATTGTGTGCGAGCCGGGCTGGAAATGGCAGGTACGCGAGAAGCCGATGCCAAACTATGATTTATTCTATGTATGGAGCGGAGAAGGAACAGTGGTCTTAAACGGAACATCGTATCCGGTGAGCAAGGGGAGTTGCTTCCTGTTCAAGCCGGGGGATGATACCCGTGCCACACATAACCCGCAAAAGCCGCTCATACTTACCTATATTCATTTTGATCTCATCGAACAACCAGAGCTAGTCCCTGCAAGCTACCGTATGCTGGAGGAAACGTTCGAGGTAGAGCATATGCTTGCCAGGTACGTTCGACTGCGCCTGGAGCGTGCTTACGGAGCTGACGAGGAAGGCAAGCTGATTCTAAAACAACTGATGATTCATCTGCTGCGTGCGGACCGTAAGGAGCCGCAGGAGCAACAGGCCAGTAACCAGCTCACCGAGGTCATTCGGGAAACGGCCAACTACGTGCGTCAGCATCCGGGACTTCCTCATCGCGTCGAGGATTTAGCTGCACGGGCAGGGCTGTCACCGCGTTATTTTTCGATTAAATTCAAGGAGCTGCTAGGTGTTTCCGCGCAATCTCATATTATCAGCATGCGGATTGAGCGTGCACAGCATCTACTGCTGCATGCGGGAATGAATGTGACCGAGGTGGCAGAGGCTTTGGGGTATCGTGACATCTTTTTTTTCAGCCGCCAATTCAAGCAATACACGGGGAAAAGTCCGTCTGAGATCCGGTAATGTTATAGACGGTGGACAAGCTGTTTCGGATTTAGGCATAATGGGAGTAACGCATGACAAATATAAAGGATAAATTCCAAAAAAAGGACCCGAGCCATTACGCCGGGTCCTTTTTTATATGAGCAATTTATATCATTCGATCCCAATGCTCATATGTGTAGCTATAATCCTGTTATGATATATTCACTTATGCTTTGGGATCATGTCGAAAGCAACCCAGACGTTGTCCCATTTTCACCACATCCCCCAGCTTCAATGCGGGGTCTGGCTCAAACGTACCGTTCTCAGTTAGCAAAACGACGGTTGACCCAAATTCGAAATAGGCGAGATCGTCTCCTTTTGTCCATGAGACGGCTTTATCATCCGTATATTTGATGCTACTCACATTCATTGCGCCAACCTTAACGACCGCCACCTCACCGTATTCGTGGGCGATGTACGTAATCTGTCGTTCATTGCGGCTAAGAACTGCTCGCATATGCTGCAAGCCGAAGTCATTCACTGGGTATACCTTGCCGCGCAGATGCTCTTTTTCTACCAGCGTACCGGATACTGGTGCATGAATGCGATGATAATCCGTCGGGCTGAGATAGAGTACAAAAGCATAGCCGTGTGTGTATTTTTCAAGACGCGGAGAGCGGTTAAGAAGCTCTTCCAGCGTATAGTCCTGCCCTTTGACATTCAAAAGAGTGCCGGACGTAATTGGGCCAGTGAAAGTAATCCGTGCATCCACCGGACTGGTCATCACCTCGGCGTTCGTATCAATCGGGCGCATGCCCGCTTTTAATTTGCGTGTAAAATAGGCGTTCAGAGAACGGTATTCCTTCCATTCCTGTTCAGCCTCATGCGTCTGGATCTGGTACGTACGTATAAAGGTGGGGATAAAAAGTCGGCTTGCACCGCTTTGCGCGAAGGAGCCCACAATCCGGCACACCCACTTGCGCGATGATAGCTCCGTCATGAGCCGCAGCCACTGTTTTGCCATTACAGATCCCCCTTGTTCATTTCCGAGCCGTCTTGGCCGGAACCTGTCCGGCCGCTCTGAACTATATTGACACAGAATGTGACGTAAATCAATACAGTGGACGGCCTGGTGAACGTTCGGTATCTGACGAAGGCATCCGTTCGAGAAGCCAACGAGCGTAAGCCATCGGCTGAGTGTATGTTTCTTTCCAGACATTGTGCATGCCAGCCTGGCTGAAGCCATAGCGCTGGTCACGACCGTTGCATTCGATAAAAACAATCTTGCCTTCACGGGTAATTCCCAGATCCAGACCGACATCGGCGAGACGGGGAAGGGTTTGTGCCAGTCGGTGCACGATTTGTAACGAGAGCCGCTCCAGTTCATTCATCAGCCGGACTGCGTTCGAAGTCTGAACCGTCTCTGTTTGTGATAACACCTCCAGTAAGGAACGGGCCGTACCCCCCTGTGCCACATTGGAGACAAAGGTGTGGGAAGGAGCAATTTTAGCGAACATGCCTGTCACACCCCAGATACCGCCATATCCGCGCTGAACCGTCACACGGATATCAAACGGACGATTGTTGTACAAAGCAAGCGGTATGGTTTCCTGTACGATATGAGGCACATGCAGCAGTCGCTTGTGCAGAAATAATGGGAGTTCTCCGACATGCAAACGTAGTGTGGACCAACGCTCAGGTATAGAAGGATGTGCACATTGCAAAGTCCAGCCTCCGCGGGAATGCCGCAGACGCATAATTCCTCTACCCACGCTACCGCTACTGGGTTTAATGACAACATCTCCGGTTTCCTCCATTAAGGTATGGATGGAGGAAAGGTTGCCTTGCAAGGTTTTGGGGAGGTGGATGCGTAGCAGAGGGTCTTCCTGCAGAATTGCATGTATATGGTCTTTGGGGAAACGGTTTTGTTCATTAAAAATATAGTATCCCTTTTGTACAAGCTTGTTGATATCTCTAGCATTTTCATTTTGCCGATAGAGAGTCCGATTGTGGATGACCGGCGGCAACGGAAGAGTCATTTGCCGATACTCGTTGCCGTGTTTAACAAAAGCCCGGCATGTTCCGGTCGCTATATGAATATCCTCCAGACGAAGAAAGCAGGGGATGAGCTCGTAGCTTAACCCGGCGTCCTCGTAATTGGCGATGGATTCATATCGCGTCCTCATGGCGGGAATGCCCCGGTAGGTTGCCGGGTTGAGCATGACGCCGACATGCAACATGAGTATGTCCGCCCTCCTTGTAGCACTCCAACTGATCATACTGTGATTGTAGTCCATCATATGTATCAAAGATCGGCCAGGCATGGACGCTAGCCTTGCGGTAAGCCCAAAGTTAGAAGCGAGGCACCTTTCAGGGAGGCAGACGATATGATACAAGATGAGTGTTGCAGAGTGTTGGAATAAGGTCAGAAAGTAGGTGTGGTGATGCAGAGGCCGAAGGTAGCAGTTGTTACACCGGGCTCCTTTGTTATACCTTCGCCCCGCAGCAGTTCTGTGGAGCGGGTAATTGCCCGCATGGTACCGCTGGCTAGTCATGAGCTTCAGGCGCAGATCTATGGCATAAAGGGAGCAGAGGCATCGGATCATGGCGATGTCGACGGAATTCCCTGCATGCGTTATACGCGGGGAGCAGGTTATATTTCTGAGGTGATTGCTGATTTAAAGAGATGGTCACCAGCGGTAGTAGATGTACACAACCGCCCGGCAGTTGCGTATGCCATTCGCGAGGCTTTGCCCAATAGCCGAGTTGTGCTGACTTTGCATTCGACCACGTTCATCCGGGAGCCTCACCTTGAACGGAAGGACATGGGTAGGCTACTGGCATCAATGGATCGCATTATTGTGAACAGTGCGTATTTGGGAGCAATCGTAGCTTCTGACTGTTCCGAAGCAGTCAGGAAACGCATCGTCGTAAACAAGCTGGGTATCCATCCTGGCGATTTCCTGCCACGGTGGACTCCAGCAGCAGAAGCGGCCAGGTCGGCGCGATTGGACGATTTCGGCTGGTCAGGCCGCCAAATCGTATTATTTGCGGGCAGACTGATGCCAGGGAAGGGCGTTCACCGGCTGCTCAAGGCCCTGCGGCATGTCGTCCGCGCCTGCCCGGGCGTACTGCTGCTCATTGCAGGTAGTGCCTATTACGGGCATGACCGCCTCACGCCGTATACGGCGTCGTTGCATCGGCAGGTGCGTAAACTAAGGTTGGGGAAGCATGTGCAATTCCTAGACTATGTTCCGCATCCAGCATTGGCCTCGCTATATCAGCTAGCCGATGTGACTGTTGTTCCTTCAGTGAAGGATGAGGCCTTCGGGCTGGTCAATCTGGAAGCTATGGCAGCAGGAGTGCCGGTGGTCGCTTCACGAATCGGCGGTATTCCAGAGGTAGTACAACACGGCGAGACAGGCTGGCTTGTGTATCCGTCTCACGGTGAGCAGGAAATGGCCGATGCCATCATCAGGCTGCTCCAGCAACCTGACTTGCGACGACGGATGGGAGAAGCCGGACTTGGCGAGGTACGGAGACGATTTTTGTGGCAGCACTCAGCACAACGCTGGGCACAAATCATAACGGACTGCGTAACGGAGTGACGTAGGCGCTGTTACGCGCATAGGCTATCTTATAGGCATTAGCCATGATTCCCAGCCGGGTGAATGAAGCGGAGCGACCGCTGGTTCACTCCTGTGCCAAAGGAGCGGTCACCATGAACCATCGTACGAACCATAGCCCTAAGGATAAAAGAACAGCACGGCGTAACCTTTCCCATGCGGTTCCCTCCCCCCGTGTTAACAAGGAGAAAGCGGCTTCGACTTCCGGCAGTCATAGACCGAGCCAGCGCGGGACGGCAACGGTCCCTGCCCCTGTAGAGAAGGATACCTCGGTTCAAGCTGTAGAGGAAGCGGCATGGAAGAAGCATAAGCTTCCCAAAACGCTAGAGGAAGCGATGCAGATGAATCGAGCATCTGTACTGCTGTTGTCTGTGCCTGAGTCAGATACGGAATGCAGGATGGATAACGATAAACCGTCTATTACGATGGAAGATCAGGCAGAGCAAGATTCATTACTGGATTGTTCCATAACCAGTATTCACATTGCGGAAGGAAGACACCGCCCAAAGCAGCGCGTGGTCTTGCCTGAGCAAGATATCGATCTAGCTTTCGATACGGAGAAAGAATTAGACTTGAATGCCATTCGCGACGGATCAGCGACCAGTGACGAGGCTTCTGACGATCATATAGCTTCACCTCAATATGGGAGCATTTCTTTTCACCTCCCCGCACAAGCGGATAGGGGTGAAGTGAGCGTTGTATTTGAGAAACCTTTTGTAGATACACAGTATGTAATCACAGCCAATGCCAGTATACCGGGAGTGATGGTATCCGTCACACAACGTCAGAGGTATTCAGCAGTACTTACTGTGGAACGCATACACTCAGGTCCGCTATGTGAAGGGTTGGTCCTTTGGATTGCGATGGGGCAATAATAAGAAGCCAGGAATATAAGTGTCCATAATCAACTTTATAGTAGAAAAAAGGCGTCCCCTAGTGGGACGCCGTATACATAAGAGAGAAGGGGGTAGACTTGTAATATCGGGGAAGTTTATATTATTACACTTATTTCACACCTACGGCATCAAAAGACTTAATAGCAGAGGTTACGGCTATTGAATTTTCACCATAACTGTCTTTGGCTGTTTGGATAACAGCAGCACGTGCGGTGGAGAAGTTAGACGTGGAAGTCAGATAATTGGTGAAGGCATTATAATAAATATATACGGCTGCATCACGTCCGATTCCATCTACCTTGACACCATGAAAAGTGCCACCTTGTGCCAGTAGATAGTAGGCTTTATTAATAATACCGCTATTAATATGGGCTCCACCATAATCCTCGTTGTTAGGATCAGGATAGAGATTGCTGTAGTGATCGACTTGACCGTATTTGACAGGATCGGAAAGGGAGCGAATGGCATCGCCCTTAATATTAGGGGTATAAGCGACTTTGCCGAAATCCCAATTGGTACGCTCAATGTCGTTGCCTATAATATCTGAGATGGCTTCACTTAATGCACCAGATTCAGCGAAATACACGAGCCCTGATGAATGCTCGGTCACACCGTGTGTCAGCTCATGGGCAACAATTTCAAGGTCGCTGCTAAAAGGGGCAAATAACGTGCCGTCTCCGTCTCCGTAAAGCATGTGAGTGCCACCCCAGTGGGCATTATTGTAGTTCTTTGCGCCGTAATGGACTGCCGAAGCGATGGCCATGCCATGCCCGTCAATGCTGTCGCGTCCAAATCTATCCTTGTAATAATCGTAAGTGCGAATAGCGTAAGCGTGGGCATCCACCGCAGCAGGATCTTCCCATACGTTATCGGAATCTGTATACAGGGTGCCGGGGAGCGTCTCGGTGTTGTGGACGTTATAAGTTAGGATTCCTTTACCACGAGTCGTATCCTTTAGTTGATACTTCTTGCCCGAGGCTGTGGTTTCAAATGTTTTGGTATCGCCGAATACACCGCGCCCTGTGCCGATTACTTCGTTAAGAATGTCATACTTGAATACGATTTTTCCGTCATTAGCGTCAATAAAGTAACGTGTGCGCAGCAGAGTGGGCTGTAGAGTATTAACTTCGGTTACATAGACGAGACGTGTGGAGTCTCCATCGGGATAGATGTACAGTTCTGCTGTAGGGTCCACGCTTGGTTCCAGATTGGCAATCTTGGGAATAGAGGATGCAGGCTCTACCACTTCCAATGTACTGTTCTCCAGTTCAGCTGCTTTATCCAAATCCAAGGAGTCCTTATCAACAGAGATTGAAAATTCATTGTTAGATGCTGTTCCGTAAGTGTCTTTACTTACACTACTTGTACCCTCGTAAGGTTCAGGAACGATTGGGGCGGAGGAAGGGAGAGACTGAACCCGTATAGCTGCATCTTTATAAGCGGTATATACAGCCTCAGTAGCACTGATTTTTGGAGTTGTATTTTCTTTAGCATCGGCTTGTTGATTTTCTGAAATGACAGCTCCCAAATAAGAGGTGATTTGACCAGACTTGTTCACATGGATGGTCTGTTCGGCTCCAAATACGGGAATTCCGTCTACATATTGTTTTAACCGATAATGCTTTGTACCAAATTTGTCACTGGTGCGATCCACGATACGAAATTGCTCGCGCACATGGGAACCGATGTGGGTATCGTCCAGACTCAATAATGTTTTTTGTTGTCGATTTAAAAAGCTCCAGACCAGATTGTCGCCTGTTACCGTTGAAGGAGACTTCCAGTTCACCGTTTGGAATGTTGGCGTAAACTGAGTCGGATCGGGAACAGAATTTTCAGCTGCGGAGGCTCCAGGCGCAATGGCTCCTAATAACATAGCTCCTCCTAGAAGTGAAACCCATACTTTTTTCAATTCATACTCACTCTCCTTAATTAATGTTGGGGTAAAAAACACCCTGTTTGCAGAAGCCTAGCGTCATATATGTAAGTCTTGTTGCTCCTTTGAAACGTGAAGAGGCTGGATAAAAATGACCTTATGTAAAATATTAAGGTTTATTTTTTTTGCAATTTCATCGTCTCGGCTCTGATATTAGCACAGAGGTTGTCGAACGAGAAGATTAATTTTACAAAATACCCCAAAATGAATCTTTAGTCCCTGATTTACGGTTTATTTGTCTTATTTAGTCGAAAATGATCGGAGGGACTCTATGAATATGAAAAGGGCGCCCCTTTGAGGGGACGCCATAAATAAGGGGGGAAGGGGCGCAGACTTGTACACTGCACCCCTATTTTTTCGTCCATTGTATGAGTAGGGCCACATGACAGTTGCACAACGGCAACGGTCTATGGACGAGAATATGAGGATTATAGCGTATATGATTTAGTTTACACCTACAGCATCAAAAGATTTGGCAGCTGCAGTTGCTTGTGCCGAGTTCGCACCGTACAGATCTTTTGCCGCTTGGATCACAGCAGCGCGTGCGTTGGAGAAGTCAGAAGAAGAAGTCAGGTAGTTCGTAAAGGCACTATAGTAAATTTGGACCGCTGCATCGCGGCCAATTCCATTTACAGCTACCCCATGGAAAGTACCACCTTGTGCCAATAAATAGTAGGCTTTATTAATAATGCCGCTGTTCGTATGAACGCCACCGTTATCGGAGCTGCCTTTATACAAGTCGGAATAGTGATCTGGTTGATCATACAGCGTAGGATTTGACATAGAGCGAAGAGCATCGCCTGCAATGTTTGGCGTATAAATATCATCGCCTACAAGCCAGTTTTTACGCTGAATGTCATTGCCGATAACGTCCGAGAAAGCTTCATTTAATGCACCGGACTCTCCGTAATATTCCAAATTCGAAGTATACTCTGTGACACCGTGCGTAAGTTCATGTCCCACTACATCGGGGTCCCCGCTGAAGGCGATAAATGTGCTACCATCCCCGTCTCCATAAGTCATTTGGGAGCCATTCCAGAAGGCGTTGTTGTAGCGGCTACCGTAATGGACTGTCGAACGGAGTTGCAGCCCGCGTCCGTCAATGCTGTTGCGTCCAAATTTAGACTTATAGTAATCATATGTTTTGGCAGCATATGCATGGGCATCCACGCCGGCTGGATCATTCCATACATTATCGGCATCGGTCAGAAGGGTACCTGGGATGCTTTGGCGGTTGGAGGCCGTGTAAGTCACGATACCATTACCGCGTGTTGTATCTTTTAACTGGTAGCTACTACCGGAAGCCGTCGTGTTGAATGATTTGCTATCACCAAGCACACCTTTACCTGTGCCTGTCGCTTCATTAATGATGTCATACTGGAATACGATGCTGCCATCATTGGCATCAATAATGTAGCGAGTACGCAGTGGGGCAGGTTCTAAAACATTGACTTCTGTTACATAAACCAGCTGCAGGTCATCCCCTTTAGGATAGAAGTACAGATCGGCTTTAGGATCTACTTCTGGCTGCAGATTAGCGATTTTGGCAATGGAACTTTTTTCTGTCTCCACCGCTTCAATTTTGCTATCTTTCAAGGCAGACGCTTTATCAAGACTCAGCTCGTCTTTATCAATGGATAGCGTTTTTCCGTTGTTAGCTGCTTCGGCGTAAGTGTCTTTGCTTACACTGCTTTGTTCCTCAGCATCTTTAGAAATCGTATCGTCGGAGGTAGGGAGGGCTTCAATCCGTGCAGATGCTTCTTTATATGCAGTGTAAACCGCTTCAGAAGCGCTGATTTTTGGAGTTGTACCTTGCGTAGCTTCAGCTTGCTGATCCTCAGTAACCACCGCTCCTAAGTAAGAGGTGACCTCACCAGATTTGCCCACATGAATAGTCTGTTCAGCTCCATATACGGGAATCCCGTTTACATACTGTTTCAGCCGATAATGGCTCACACCGGACTTGTCGCTTGTGCGATCAACGATTCGGAATTGTTCACGTACACTAGAGTCGTCCGCACCCAATAACGATTTCTTTTGCCGATTCAAATAGCTCCATACAATGTCGTCACCCGATACCGAGGAAGGGGCTTTCCATTGCTCGGCGTGAAAGGTCGGTGTAAGCTGAGTCGGCCCCGAAACGGAACTCTCCGCTGATGCACCAGACGCGACAGACCCTAACAACATAGCTCCTCCAAGAAGCGAAACCCATACTTTTTTCATTAAAAATTCACTCTCCTCGATTAATGTCAGGATGAATCATCCTGTCTTGAATAAGGCATTGCGCCATTTATGTAGGTCGTGTTGTCGTCTGGAATAGAAGAAAATGGAACATGAAGAGAAATACCGAAGTGTTTTTCATGAAGCGTACGTGAAAAGAGGGTACTGCAGTATGAAGCATGTGGCCTAAAAAGGTGACAAACTCCTCCTTTCCTGTCGTATATAAAGAAAATAGAATAATGGTGGATAATGGAAAAGAATGACTTATGCAAAAAAAACTAATGTTGATTTTTTGAACTCCCATCATCTGGCTCTGATATTAGCACAGAGAATGACAGACGAGAAGATCTATGTCACAAATTTATCCAAAATGAATCTTTAGACCCTAATAACTCACTTATTTAATAGGATTAATAAGTTATGTAAAATAAAGTCGAAAATTGCTATGTCGAAAAGACTCCACGCTTGCCGTTACACACGGCTTTTGGACCGCATAGGTTATGTTGAACTGTCCTAATCATGCTGTCCATCTATACAGCAGGAAGGGAGGTGAGACGGGAGCATGAAGAAGCAGGGAAGAGCTGGATACAAGATCAAACGGAGGCGGCATTCCGGCGCATACTATCATTCTAAGATGTGGCTGCCGTTACGAATGCCGAACATGCATAAGACCCCTGCCATGAGGGAGGTACTCGACACGGAGAGAGGGGCACAGATCGGCGAAGAGCGACCATCTGGACCGTCATCAGTGGGAAAGTTTTTCGTATCTGTCATTATTCCGGCCATGAATGAGCAAAAAACAATCGGAGCTGTGATTCGCGAGGCGCGCCGTGTCCATCCACATACAGAGGTTATCGTCGTTGAGAACGGATCACACGATAGAACGGCGAAGGTGGCAGCAGCGGCGGGAGCTCGTGTACTTTCTTTCCCGGAACCGCTCGGACATGATGTTGGCCGTCGTGTTGGAGCGGAGGCGGCATCCGGACAGATCCTGCTTTTCCTGGATGGGGATATCGTCATTCCCTGCGTTAGACTCCGGCCGTTTATACACGCCATATGTGCAGGAGCGGATGTGGTGCTGAATGATTACCATGGACCTGTGAATCATACGCCCGTACATCCTGTAGTGGAGGCAAAGCATGTATTGAATATCTTGTCGAATCGTGCTGATTTAGGGGGGGCATCTATGACTGGCATTCCACACGCCATTAGTCAAAAGGCTCTAAACAAAATAGGTCCAAAGCCCTTGGAGAAACCTCCTTTATTTCAAGCTATGTCCATCGCTTCCGGGTTACGAGTGGTGACTGTATATGGAATAGCTGTCGGTAAAATAAATGCGACACGTAAAAAACAGAACGGCAAGGACCCGCTGGCAGGTGTAATTGTTCAGGATCATCTGGATGCCATTGCCTGGCTTACATCGCATCTGGGAACGCGTGCGGGCTTTACGGATTTGGAGCGCAAACGGATCAGAGACGAGGTGAAACTGTGAGTAGACCGTATCGCAGAGGGAAGCGTGAAGAACCGAGCTGGGGGGTCAGACGTGTTCAGCGAAAACGAGGAACGACGACTTCAATGCATAGCCGTAGGGTGAGAAAGCCCACACCTCGGGCAACAGGAATGACCAAAGTGACTCCGCCTGTGGAACGCGAAGTTCCGGGAGATATTGTATTACAGGGAACCGCAGCGGCCGTGGTCAGCGCCTGTAATGAAGAGTCAACGATTGACCGGGTGCTGAGCGAGCTGGAAAAACTTCCGCTTACGGATATCATTGTCGTATTGAACGGCTGCACGGACGGCACGCGCTCCACCGTAGCCAAACATCATCCTAATGTGACTCTCGTCAACGTGCCCGATCGACTGGGGCATGATGTTGGCCGTGCAGTAGGCGCGCGTATGACGCAGGCTGATATTGTGCTGTTCGTGGACGGAGATTTGCCGATTTCGGGATCTGATTTGCTGCCTTTTCTCCACGCGGTGGATCAGGGAACGGATGTCGCGCTTAATGATCTGGGCAGACATTTGCCCCCCTATGCCCAGCAAGACAGCGTGACACGGTGCAAAGCATTCCTGAATCGCGTACTGCGCAGGCCGGATCTGGGAGCAAGCTCATTGACCGCCGTACCGCATGCATTATCTCGGCGTTTACTGGATCAGCTTGGCTCAGCCGTGCTTGCCGTACCGCCAAAAGCCCACGCCATGGCAATTCTGTATGGCATGATCGTGGCGGCAGTACATGCTGTCGATGTCATTAAAACAAACCGTAAGCGGACCTTCAATGTTGGCAAAGGGAACGCTATGGAACAGTTGATCGTCGGTGATCATGCAGAGGCACTGACGGCTGTGTTTCAGGTAGCCGGGTATTCCCCGCTCGGGCCTGTTCCAACACGGGTAGACGTTGCCAAAGGGAGGAATGCACAATGAGTCTGACGAGCATCATTATTCCGACTTATAACGGCCTGCATCTGTTAAAGCCGTGTATTGAGGCGATTCGGACACATACGATAGATGTACCGTATGAAATCATTGTTGTGGACAACGCTTCGAATGACGGAACGGATGATTTTTGCGCATCCGAGCGGCTGATCAGCATACGTCTTCCTGAAAACAGGGGCTTTCCAGCAGCATGTAATATGGGGCTCCGGCTGGCTTCGGGTGATCAGTTCGTTATTTTAAACAATGATGTGACGGTTACGCGGGGATGGCTATCGAATATGTTGGCCGCATTGCAGAGCGAAAGCATCGTGGGATTGGTGGGACCGGTGACGAATTGCGTCAGCGGTATTCAGCAGATACACGGCTTGGAAGGAGATTTGGCCAGCTGTCTGAGATATGCGGAGCAGAATAATGTAAGTAATCCCTCCAGGTGGCAGGAGGTTAAGCGGTTGGTCGGATTTTGTTTGTTATTCCGGCGTGATCTGATGGAACGGATCGGATTGCTGGATGAACGGTTCAGTCCCGGACATTATGAGGATGACGATTATTGTCTGCGCGCACGTGTGCATGGCTACAAGCTGCTCATGTGCAACGACTGTTTTGTCTATCACGAGGGGAATGCGAGCTTCTCACGCTCGGAAACTTCCTGGATCGAAGAGCTGATCGAGCGGAACTATCGTTTATTTATAGAGAAATGGAGCATAGATCCCAGAATGTTCATCGAAACTGGAAACGCTGGGGTTGTATGCACTGAACATGCTGTCGAAGGAGGAAGGAAGATATGAAAGGGGTTATTCTCGCAGGAGGAACCGGATCGCGCCTTCATCCGTTGACTACATTACTCAACAAGCATCTGCTTCCGGTCGGCAAGTATCCCATGATCGTATATGGTATCGAGAGGCTGCGACAGGCTGGAATCACCGATATGCTTATTATTATTGGTAAACAATCGGCCGGGCTGTATACCGATTTTTTGGGCAGTGGCAGTGATTATGGTGTCCAACTGACCTACCGGATTCAAGAAAAGGCGGGCGGCATTGCAGAAGCACTCGAACTGGCAAGAAGCTATATGCAGGCAGAAGAGAAATTCACTGTTTTGTTAGGTGATAATTTGTTCAAGGAAGACTTGGGACCTGTGATCGAACGATTCAAGCAACAGCCCCCGGGGAGCGCCAGAGTGTTGTTGAAAAAGGTGGCAGATGCTCGTCGTTACGGGGTACCCGTGTTTGATCCTGAGCGTCCGGAGAGCATTACGCGGATTGAAGAAAAGCCACAGCATCCCCAATCCAAATACTGCGTTACGGGTATCTATATGTACGATACTGCCGTGTTCGATAAGATCCGGCAAATTACACCTTCGGCACGTGGTGAGCTTGAGATCACGGATGTTAACAACTGTTATGCCGCTGAAGGCAAGCTGGAATATGATATTTTACGGCGTTATTGGAGCGACGCAGGAACCTTCGATTCCCTTCAGGAAGCTGGATTGAAAATGAAAGGACTTCTACCTTGATCTCAATGAAACACCATCCTACCGGGCCAGGCATATAGTATAGGCATAATGCCACCCGGAGGAGTGAACGGCATGAAACGCCTGAATATGCAAAGGAAACACAGCAAGCGGCTCGGAAAGAAAGGCTACTGGTCAGGATATAAAAGGGGCCAGGAGCAAGGTAACAGGTTGGGTCAGGCTTCGTTCGGCAAGGTTTTTGAAGGCGTCAGTATTATCATTCCGTCCTGCAATCAGCTTCAACAGCTCCGTGCATGCATTCACCGTATTGAGGAGAATACGAGCCATCCTCACGAAATTATTGTAGTGGACTGCGGCTCGACGGACGGGACATCCACCTATTTGCTCCGTAAAAGCATCGCTGTGCGTTATGCGCTGTTAAAAAAGGATGTGCAAATGATAGGTAGCCTGAATCAGGGGCTGATGATGGCAAAAGGAACAACTATTGTGGTACTGGATCAAAACTCCATGGTGACCCCCGGCTGGTTGGATCGGTTGTTAGGGTGTTTACACAGCGATCCGCGTATGGGTGTTGTTGGGCCTGTAACGAATGGTCCATTCAAAGAACAGCAGATCGAGGTTCCTGATATGAACGAAAATGGAGCACGTCAATTTGCCATGACCTTCAATGTTCCCAAACCGGATGCATGGCGAGAGACCGAAAGCTTGGCTGGATTTTGTTTATTGCTGCGCAGAGAGACACTGAAAAAAACGGGCTACTGGGACGAAGGCTGCCACAGTATTGAGGAGGCCCATGCAGATTGGCTACTGCGTGTGCGTTTGTTGGGGATACGTATGGCAATTGCCGGAGATGCTTTTATCCATTATGAAGAAAGAGATCGGGATACGGTGTATGGTTTTCCTCTAACGACCGAAACAAGCGGTTCAATGGAGGAAAGCAGCCGGAACCGATCCTTTTTTGTACAAAAGTGGGGGGACGCGGATAAGCTGTTCCACAACCTGAAATTCAGTACAGCGGAGACGGACGACCAGATCTCAACAGGTAAGGAAACACACGTATCAGCGGCAAGCTTTTACCCCATCGGAGCGGTTGTTCAGGGACCGTCCGGTGTAGTATTTCGGTTAGAATCGGGAAGAAGGCGGTATTTGCATGGAGTCAGTGCTGCGGGAGGTGAAAACGTGCGCCCTGTCAGATTGTCTCAGCTGGACTTGTTGGCACTTCCCTTGGTAGGGAAGCCGGAGGTCACAGTTTCCGGCAGCACTGATGCACCTGTAGCTGAGTCGCCAGAGGAACCCTTGCCTGTGCTGGCGGCTCCTGAGCTGGGGAACATGTCCATGCTTCCCACACTTCATATCCCGGCCCAACGTAGGCGATGGATCGAGTTACTGTATGCTGAAGGTGGGCAACTGTACCAAATCGGCAACGGTTGGAAAAGACCATTCCTTACCCTCTACGCTGTGATGAGTTGGCGGGCTGAGGACTATCCAATTCAATTTTTGTCCTCTGAAGAATTGTCGGCATTGCCGGAGAAGCAGCCTATTATTGCTCCACCGGTGCTGCACGGGCATCTGTAATGATCTGAATAGGCGCTTTTAGGCGGAACCGACTACTCGCTGCGGCATACGCTGTAGTAGCGGAAAGCCCGTAGGTAATTCGTGCGTTCCGCACGGCGGAGCACATAAAGGAGGGGCTTATGCATAACGAGTTAGATGATTTGCTGATCCACATTTCGCACTCGCAGCAGCAGATGTCAAGGTTGTTGGATGCGGAACGGCAGGTGGTTGTGCGCATGGCGCAGATCATACATGAACTGCCAGATGAGGAGCCGCGTTTTGACGGAATTCCGGGCATTCTCGACAGCTCGGGACAAGTAAACAAAAGCATTGTGGCCTATCTGAACGGCATTGCCGATCTTCAGGAAGCAATGGCTGAAATGCTCGTTCGTGTCGTGAAGGAAACGGCATACCCGGAAGAGGAGTAACGTAACAACCGAGGGCAGGGAGTGAACACATGAGTAGGGAACAAGCAATGATTCACATGCTGGACGCAGCCTCCAAAATGCAGCGGAATGTGTCTATGATCCTGGAGGCCAAGGCGGTCGAAGCAGAAAAAGTGCGTAATTGGGCGCTGAACCATCTGGCGCCCCACGCCTTTGACACCGATGAAGAACAGCTGGGGCGACCTTTGGAGATTCACGAGCAAATGGTGGAAATGCTGGAGGGATTAACGCGGCTTCAGACTGGTCTTTGCAGCAATCTCAAAGCATTGCTGGATCAGGATGAGCAGCAGGGTGGCGGCATGGAAGGGATGATGGGAGGCATGGGCTCGGGGGATATGAACTAATGAGCATGAGGCGTGAACGTGAGATCAAGCTGGATATAATGGAGTCTATTGCTGCCAGCCAGCACGCCGTTGCCCGGATGCTGACCAGTCTTGCGGACTTGACGCCCCATGCGGATATGTCGGCTACCCGTCTGGAAGAAACCATTCGTATACTCAGCAACTACCAGGGCGAAATCACGCAAATGTTGGCGGGTATTCCATTAAGACGACAGGTATATGGAAAACCGACGAAACCGTGGCTCCATGTGCCTGTTCAGAAAAATGAAACCACCACGAGAAAGCAAAGGAGGAATGAAAATGAGCACAAGGTGGGAACGCGCCACTCGGGAAAAAGCCCGCAAAAGACGTAAAGATGCCCGGCGTTCCAGCATTCGCAGATTAAAACGGAGAAGAAGACGTCTGCTTGCTCTAAGACGCCGTAAAAGAGGACATCATTCTGCACGTAGAAGACATCCTCTTTTGCGGCGGCGAAAAAAACCTCAAGCTAACCCGGTGGCAGTCCCTTCTGCGGAGAATCCACAGCCCGGGACTGTTGCATTGGAGCATGATCCGCAGGCATTTCAGCAGGGGTATGATGCAGCTTACAACGAGGGTTTCAATTCAGGCTTTGCCAAAGGTTATGAAGATGGACACCAGGTCGCTTACCAGGCTCAGTAAACTATGCAGAACATCCATGACAGCTAACCCCCCGAAGCTACACAGCTTCGGGGTTATTTGCGGTTCGGCAGTTGGACGGGCAAACGCCAATTTTGTCCGGGCAGTGGCAGTCGTCCATGATGCGTTTGACCCCTCCGCATATAGTTTAGGAGTGACAGAAGTTTATCCTACAACAGGACAGGGTGAAGGATGTGAACGATCAACAAAGCGGAAATGAACGCGAAGCGTACCGATGCGGCTATCGGGAAGGACGCAGAATGGGCGGTTGCACGGCTGCTCTGTCACAGGTCGTGGCCATACAGCCTGCTGTTCGTCATTTGAAAGTGTTGTATATTCCGCAAGGTTTCGCAGCTATAGACACAGGTGTGCAAGAAGCATTAGGCCAAATATGCAGCTCATGCGCCATCGGTACGCCTGCTACGATGCTAGCTGACGCCGAGGCTCAACGTCCAGACCTCGTGCTGGTCATGAACGGGCTGCATGTTTTTCCGGCGGATCATCTGGAGCAGGTACAGCAAATACGAGCCCTAGGCATTCGGACGGCCATATGGTTTGTAGATGATCCTTACTTTACGGAGGATACGGCGTTGATCTGTCAATCCTACGATGTCGTATTTACGCACGAAATTTCTTGCCTGCCGTTTTATCGCGATCAGGGAGTAACGAGGGTTCACTATTTGCCGCTGGCTGCGTCAGCTCGTATCTTTTATCCTCGGCGGGTAGAGCGGGAGCATCAGCATGATATTTGTTTCATTGGAAATGCCTTCTGGAACCGTGTGAAGCTATTCGACCACCTAGCTCCCTTCTTGGCGGACAAAAGAGTGCTGATCGTAGGTGGGCACTGGGATCGGCTGACCCGGCGGGATGTGCTGGAACGCTTTATCCGTCCGGGTTTTATGGAACCGGAAGAGACCGCTCAATATTATAACGGCTCTAAAATTGTCATCAATATGCACCGCCCGACAGACCCCGGACTGGATAATCGGAATACACACCAGCTTTCAGCGGAGTCCATCAATCCTCGGACATATGAAATTTCTGCTTGCGGCACGCTTCAAATGACGGATGTTCGGAAGGATTTGAGCCGTTATTACCGACCAGGCTATGACATTGAAACTTTCTCTGGAGCAGATGAATTGAAAGTGAAGCTGGACTACTATCTCAAGCATGATTGGGAACGCGAACGCATGGCCTGGCGCGCATTGTACACGACTATGCAAAAGCATATGTACTCCAATCGCATGGAAGAACTGCTGGACAAGGCGATGGCCTAAAGTAAACACCATAAACAGTGAGGAGTGAAAGTGATGACGATATCTACGACAGGACCGTATGACCCGGCTGTTCACCAGACGGCGGCAGCCTCCTGGGAAAAGGGGAGAACTGCGGGATTGCATGACGGATACGACGAAGGATATCTGCGCGGCCGTGCTAACGCAATTGTTGCGCGGATGAAAGCAGTTTTCCCTTTTCGACAAATCCATGTACTGTATGTCGTCTCAGGCAAAGGCCTTCCGTATTCTCCGCTGGATGAGGCGGTCATTACCACATTGCAGAGCATGACGGCTCAGGTTACCGTAACAGACCCACGTCAGCCGGTAGGAGATATTGCCGCTCAGCTCCGTCCGAATCTGATGCTGGCACTGGATGGAATGGATCTTCCGTTGGAGCAGGTTACTGCGGTACGCCAGTTGGGCATCCCCACCGCCATCTGGCTAACGGACGATCCATATTACACCGACACGACGACCAAAATCGTTACGAATTATGATTATGTGTTCACGTTAGAAATGAACTGCATGGAGCTGTACCGTCAGTTGGGTTGCACGTCTGTGCACTATTTGCCCTTTGGAGCATTTCTGACTCACTATTTCCCCCTCAGCTCGCCCGCTTCGGTACGACGTGAGATTGGGTTTACAGGCTCAGCCTACTGGAACCGCATCTATTTCTTTAATCCGATTATGCCGCAGCTCATGGCTCGTAACATTAAAATCAACGGAATCTGGTGGGATCGTCTCCCAGATTATCAGTCGTATGGCGACAAAATTGAGCTGGGTCGCTGGATGTCTCCGGGCGAGACCAATGATTCGTACAACGGCAGCAAAATCGTAATTAATCTTCATCGTTCCCATCAGGATGATTCGGTGAACAACAACTCACTGAAAATTCCGGGGGCTTCGCCCAATCCGCGTACGTTTGAAATTTCTGCCAGTGGCACGTTGCAACTGACAGATACAAGAGATGATCTGGCTCGTTTTTACAAGCCAGGGGAAGAGATAGAGACCTACAGCTCTCAGCAGGAACTGCTGGAGAAGGTTGAGTTTTATTTGACGCATGAAAAGGAGCGTCGTGAGATTGCTCTGCGTGCTCTGGAACGAACCCTGCGGGAGCACACGTATGGTCACCGGATTGACCAACTGTTGTCGGTCATATTTCCATAAGGTGATTCACACGTCCGGTGGTTGCTATTTTAAAGGAGGTGAACTCCGATCAAGCCGAAAATGATGTTATTCAGCCATGTTAGCAACGTCCGCAGTATTACGGGGGCCGAGAAGCTGCTATTGCAATTTTGTCTAGATATGCGTACGTACTTCGATTGTATTCTCGTAACGCCTGGTGAAGGGCGGCTGACCTCAATGGCCCGCAAGCGCGGAATCACCGTTCTGACACAGAATCTGTTCATGCTGCATGGCATGTATACCCCATATGAGGGATTGGCGCAGGATGCGGAGAATTTGCGGACCCATGTGGCGTATGCACCGTTGTTCCAGATGCTTCGGCATGCTCGACCTGATGTGGTGCTGGTCAATACCTGTGTGAACGTCATGCCTGCAATGGCTGCCCATGAGCTTAATATTCCGGTGATCTGGAAAATTACCGAAGTCATTAACCAGAATGCGCATACGCCAGTTTCTGTTTCTATCATTGAGCGCTATAGCCAATGGGTCATCGGCATTTCTCAAGCTGTAATGCGTCCTTTGCATGGTGGGGGACTGACACGTCCGCATACGGTGTTGTCTCCCTGCCGGGATATGGATATGCCGTCTCCCAGAGAGCATGTGCTGGAACGGAAAAGGAAACGTGAAAAACTGGGGCTGCGGGATTTTCATATTTGCATTGGTTATATTTCTTCCTTTATCTACGAAGCCAAAGGGCTGTTACCTTTTGTCCAAATGGCTCTAAAGCTGTGCGAAACCAATTCGCGGTGTCGTTTCTGGATCATCGGCAGCTCGGTGGACTCGGAATATTACGTAAAATGTGTCTCTTTAATCCGCCAATCTCGTTATAGCCGCCGCTTCCAGTTCAATTCATTCGAGGAATCCGTGTCAACGGCCTATAGCGCAATGGATATTGTTGTGATCCCAAGTATGGTGGAAGAAGGCTTTGGTCTGACCGCCCTGGAAGGGCTAGTTTACGGTAAGCCCGTGGTAGCCTTTGCGCAGGGTGGACTTGTGGAATTGATGGAGGCTACCGGAAATACAGATTTTTTGGTAGAGCCGGGCAACAGCGACATGCTGGCGCAAAAAGTGGGCTATCTGCTCGATCATCCCGAGGAAGTGGAACGGATTGGTGTCCGTAACAACAGTGCAGCTACACGTGTATACGGACCTGATTCCTACCGAAGCAGTATGCACCTCATGGTCAGTCAATGGGTATGTCATCATCCGCATTGGTTCCCGTTGATTCAGCAGCCGGGTGGACCTGTATGGACGAGGGAAGGCGAAGGGCTGCGTCAGGTCACCGCTATACCGGAGGGTTATACCAGCACGATTCGAGAATTTCCTGAATCGGTGGTGTGTCAGCTGCCTGTGCTGGGTCTGCCGCCAATCGAATATGCAGCCATTCAGGGCTTGCCACAACCAGCACCCCCTTTACCTGAGTCACCACCCGAATTGCCCCGCGGCAAGCGTAGTATTCGGGCGAGATGGCCAAAGGGCCGCAAGCGTACCAGACTTCGGAATCGCAGGTATAAGAGAAGCGGCGGCAAGAGTCGCCTTAAGAAAATTCACGGGTTCCCGTTGTCGAAGGGACTTTATCCGAAAACCAAGTCCAGACAGAAGCTCAAGCGGAAAATCAAGCACCGGTCACGGCGACACAACGCGCACAAACCGAAGCGAGTCACACTCAAGGCTGGACAGCATACAAAACAACGGTCCGGGTGAACCTACGCCGGACCTTTGAGATGAACGTTAAGCTGGAGCACAGCCAGTCTGCTGGATGGCTATCCTTCATTGAACGCCACAATTCAATGAAACAACGACAGCAAAGGTGGGTTCCAAAACCATGAAAATATTGACCGTGCTCGGCACAAGACCGGAGATTATACGGCTCAGCCTGATCATTCCGAAGCTAGACCGCCATGCAGATGAACATGTGCTTGTGCATACGGGCCAAAATTACACCGAAAGCCTGAGCGGGCAGTTCTTTCGCGAACTGGGACTGCGTGCCCCGGATTATGTACTTCAGGAGAAAGCGGGGACACTGGGCAAACAGTTGTCCGCCATGTACTCGCAGATGGAGGATATTTTAAACAAGGAACGCCCCGATCATGTGCTATTGCTCGGTGATACGAACAGCGCTTTATGTGCCTTACTTGCGGAACGTATGGGTTATCCGGTCGTGCATATGGAGGCGGGGAACCGCTGTTATGATCTGGATGTGCCGGAGGAGAAGAACCGGCGTGTCATTGATGCGATATCTACCATTAATATGCCTTATACGGAGCAAAGCAAGCAGCACCTACTACGCGAAGGCTTCCCAAGCCAACGAATCATACTGACTGGAAATCCGATCTACGAAGTAATGCAGCACTATGAGAAAGAGGTAACCGGTAGTGGGATTTTGAAAAAGTTGGGACTGTCGCCGGGAGAATATTTCCTGGTCACTGCCCACAGAGCCGAAAATGTCGACCATCCACCGCATTTGCTGGCTATTTTAGATGGTCTTAACCGGGTAGCCCAGCAGTTCGGGCAGCGGGTCATTTGCAGTATTCATCCCCGGACTGCCGCCCGGATCGCAAGCCATCCGCCGATCCAGCTTGATCCGCTAGTGGAATTTCACGAACCGTTCGGTTTTTTTGACTTCGTTCTGCTGGAGCGGCATGCCCGCTGCGCTTTGACAGACAGTGGTACCGTACAGGAAGAATGCTGTGTCATGGGGGTGCCGACGGTTACGATGCGCCGGACGACTGAACGGCCGGAAACGGTAGATTGCGGCAGCAATATCGTGTCCGGCCTTGATGGCGAGGTTATAGCAAACGCGGTAGCCATAATGACCGGGATGACCCATAAGTGGCAATGTCCCGCAGGCTATCTGGTGGAAGATGTGTCGGATAAGGTAGTTAAATTTCTGCTTGGAGGGAAACGGCATGTTTGAAAACCAACGTATCTTGGTTACCGGCGGTACCGGCTCCTGGGGGCATGAGCTGGTTGCCCAGTTACTGCCGCGTAACCCCAAAGAGGTCATTATCTTTTCACGCGGAGAATCCAGTCAGGTTGCCATGAACAGGCAGTTTGAGGATGAACGACTCAGCTTCTGTATTGGAGATATTCGGGATAAGGATGCGCTGACTACCGCTTGTCAAGGAGTGGACTATGTATTTCATTTGGCAGCGCTCAAGCACGTACCCGTCTGTGAGGATCAGCCCTACGAGGCACTCAAAACCAATGTCGTAGGCACTCAAAACGTAATCGAGGCCGCTGTCGTTAATCAGGTCAAGAAAGTCATTTATATATCGACCGACAAGGCCGCGAATCCGTCCAATTTTTACGGCATGACGAAGGCAATAGGAGAAAAACTGATTGTTTACGCCAATCTGCTGAATAGCGATACGCGTTTCGTGACGGTGCGCGGCGGTAATGTTTTGGGCACAAACGGAAGCGTGGTGCATCTGTTCCAAAGCCAGATTCGCCAAAAGGGCAAGGTTTCGATCACAGATATGAACATGACGCGCTTCTTCCTAACCTTGCGTGATGCGATCAGTCTCCTGTTCAAAGCCTCGGTGGAAAGTGTAGGCGGGGAAATTTTTATCATGACCATGCCAACCTGCCGTATTTTGGACTTGGCTGAGGTGCTCATTGAGGATTCAGGTGTGGAAAACGTAGAAATTGTAGAAAAAGGTGTGCGTCCCGGTGAGAAAATTCATGAGATTTTGATGAGCGATTTTGAAAGCCTGACGACGGTAGTCTATGACGAGCAATATTTAGTCATTCTCCCAACGCTGAATATTCCTCAATTAAAGGACCGCTATAATCAGTGCCCTCCCGTGTCATTCAGCAGCTTTAGTTCGGAGTTTAATTTGATGTCGAAAGAGGAGATTCGCAGCATTCTCCAAAGCGGGGGGTTCATCAAATGAAGCTGCTTATTTTGGGTGGTAACGGCATGGCGGGCCATGTTCTGGTGAAGTATTTCCAAAACCAGAGCGGGTATAACGTGTTCTACACCACCCGTGATCCCGAAAATAAAGGTGGTCTGCTGCTGGATGTAAAGGACAGCTTTATGGTGGAGCAGCTGGTACGGAGTGTACGGCCAGACGTTATTATTAACGCGGTAGGTGTACTGAATCAGCATGCCGGGGAGGATCAAATTGCAGCATACCAAATCAATGGATTGCTGCCACATCTTCTCCGGCGGACAGCGGACAGTATCGGTGCCCGATTGATTCATATCAGCACGGATTGCGTATTTGAAGGAAATCGGGTACCTGGTTTATATAAGGAGATGGATCAACCCGATGGGACAAGTGCCTATGCTTTGACCAAAATACTCGGAGAAGTAAAGGCCGCAGGGCATCTGACCATTCGTACCTCCATTATCGGGCCGGAAGTACGGCCGGGAGGCATTGGTCTGCTGCACTGGTTCTTGCAGCAGAGCGGAGACGTTGACGGGTATCGCCGGGTCTTTTGGAACGGGGTTACGACGCTGGAATTAGCGAAGGCGATACAGGTGCAGATGAATGAGCCGCTGGACGGACTCATTCATCTGGTTCACCCTGAACCGATCAGCAAGCATGATTTGCTGCTGCTGTTCAAAGACATCTGGAATAGGGAGGATATTCGGATCGTGCCGAAAGATGAGCCGGTGCAGGACCGGACGCTTCGTTCTACCCGGGCCGATCTGCTCTACGATGTTCCTCACTACAGCATCATGCTGAAGGAGCTGCTGGAATGGACGGAAGCACAGCGGAACAACGTCGGCCTGTCATAGTCATTACCGGAGCGGCGGGCTATACCGGGATGCATGCCTGCCGCCATTTTGCAAAGCTCGGCTGGGAGGTAGCGGCGCTGACTCGCACTGCCGCTTCCGTCTCAGAACTGATCTTACTGGCTCGCGATGATGAAAATAACAGCCCAGAGGCGGAGACTCGCAACTGTATTACGCCTTATGTGTGTGACTTGCTCGACAAGAAACGTCTGGGCGAAGTAATTAGACAGATTGCTCCGGATTATGTGCTTCACCTGGGTGGTAAAAATTCCGTACCTGAATCTTGGCAGAGTCCCCTGCTATACATGGAATCCAATGTACTGTCCACCCTGTATCTGCTCGATGTACTGCGACCTTTCCCCAAAGCCAGAATTGTCGTGGCGGGTTCTCGGCTAAAGACGGCTTTGCAGGCTCCGTATCACCCAACACATCCATACAGCCTTAGCAAAAGCCTTCAAGAGGCAGTCGCGCTCTCGTGGGGCGCGCTGTTCGAACAATCCGTCATGCTGGCAGAGCCTTGCAACTTGATCGGTCCGGGTCCATCTACCGGATTTTGTGCATTACTCGCGGGGTATATCGTTCAGACGGAACGTAGGGAGGGGCAGTCCGCAACTGAAACTGTCCCGTTCCGGGTATCTTCCCGACATGCGCAACGTGATTTTCTCGACGTTCGTGATGCCGTTCGCGCATACGGTGTGCTATTGGAACAGGGTGTGCCAGGCCGAGTGTACTCGGTCTGCACAGGCCGCATTGTGGAACTGGGCAATATCGTAGAACGTATGGTTGCGCTGGCCAAAACATCTATTCCCATACAATGGGGGGATGTGGCAGAGTCAGCATCCACGGAGGCATACCGTGCGAAAGAGCTGGAGGACATGGGCTGGAAGCCGACCATACAGCTGAGGCAATCTCTGGAGGATATGATTCAATACCGCCGAGCTGGAAAGGAAGGAACGATATGAGACCGAAAGTAACGATTGTCATTCCCTTTTATAACTGTGCATATGTGGATCAGGCTTTGCAAAGTGCACTAGAGCAAACTTATGGCCCACTCGAGATTATTGTCGTCGATGACGGCTCCACGGAACATGTTGATATGCTTCAGGCCTATCTTCCTTATATACATTATTTAGGTAAATCCAATGGTGGAACAGCCAGCGCTCTGAATCATGGTATCCGACATGCCAGTGGCGATTATATTGCGTGGCTCAGTTCCGACGATACCTATCATAGGGATAAAATTAACAATCAGGTTTCTTTTATGGTGGAAAACGGTGCGTACATCTCCCATACCAACTTCAATTTCATCAATCAATACAGCCAAGTCACAAGCTACCAGGCAGCCGCCGTGTTTCCGTCTATGACGGAGTTTTACCGTTTTTTTCAACAAGGAAATCCGGTCAATGGATGCACGGTTATGTTTAAAAAGGAGCTGTTTGCACATATCGGTTTGTTTGATGAATTGCTGCCGTACACACATGATCTGGATATGTGGTACCGCGTGATGCTGGCGGGATATCCATTTCCTTTTCTGAACGAGTCCTTGGTTAACTACCGTTGGCATGATGAAATGGGAACCAAAAAATATTGGCCCGCTGTGGAGCGGGAGTACAACATCACCCAAGCACGTTATCGAGATCGCTTCAGTCAGGTATTGAGTGGTTTATCCTCATGAAGCCGAAAGTCTGTCAGGGGGGATTGATATGGTAGATACGGGGATTGTTATGCCACTGTACAAACAGGATATCGGCTATCTGCAAGCTGCAATCTCATCCGTACTAGCCCAGAGCTACAGGGGATTTCGCTTCATCATTGTTATTGACGGAGCGCCGGAAATGGTGGGGCCAGCGCTCTATGCAGCAATGGGAGACCCGCGCGTTCAGTTGGTTACACTCCCTCAGAACCAAGGAGTATCCCACGCCCTAAACCGGGGATTCGATGAGTTGTTTAAAGATCCTGGGATCAAGTATGTGACCTGGGTCTCCAGCGACAATGTTTATAATGCTTCCTTTATTGAACGATTGCGGCAAGAGCTGAAGCAGGGGCCAGACTCACTCGGTCTTGTGTTTTCTACCTTCCGCCAGGTTGACGCATATGGGAACCCGTTGTATGACGAGCAGCATCAACAGGCGTTGATCCGGTACCAAAGTCAGCCACATCACGAATTGCTGAACGCCAGCATTGTTGGGGTTTCATTTATGTACAAAAGCAAATATGCCCTCCAGATTGGCGGCTATCGGCTGCAACCCGTTGAGGATTATGATTACTGGCTGCGGCTGACCGAGACGTGCAATATGAAATTCATCCCGGAGATCCTGATGGATTACCGGGTGAATTCCACATTTAGTGTATCGGCCGGCCTACACAGCCAAAAGGAGCACCGACGCTGGCGGCGCGCATTCCAAATCGCCAAGTATGAGGCGAGAGCACGCCGGGGCATCCCACTTGAAATGACGATTTTAATGCCTGTCACGGATATGGCTCAAGCTGAATCATTGCTGGATAATCTGCTGGAGCAGCACTACAGCAATTGCGTGGTACGGCTGCTGGATTTAACGCCAGAACAGGAAGCTAGCGCTTTCCTGTCGATGATGCTCGACCCTCGGTTAATCGTAACATCACGGCAGCATTATTCGATCCAGGAAGCACTGGTTCAGGCTATTGGTGAAACCACGACTCGCTTTGTTGTATGCTTCGGTGTCAAACCTTATATTGCCGTGACGGATCTACTGTATCTCACGGATTTGTTGCGCCCATTACAGGATACACATGCCTTTTCCTACTATACAGATGACCATTCCACCATCGGCAGCGGACGAGGGGTTCAGTCCGTACCGCCAGAATGGAATTACGTGTATTACACCCACAGATTGCATCAGGCACTGGAACAGGGTGGCTTTTAAATAACAGGGGACAGTGCAGGGATTGTGGTCAGCTCGGACTGGAGAACACGGTGCTCCTGTACAACATTACCAAACTGATCCAGTCCAAAGTTGGAGAGCACGACATTCGCTGGAGCAGCGGAGGCCACGTTGTATTGTACCTCATAGGCAAGAACCCCTTGTATAAAGAAGGTACGGCGGGCAATGGAGTTTGCAGGCAAGTTAACCGATGTCACATACAGTGGTGTCTTGGTATCCGGTACCAGCGAGAAAAAAATTTGGATGGTCACGGTTGCCGCATTTACTGTGTCCTCATTGACCAAGTTCACAACAACATTGGAGCAGGCAGTACCAAAATCTCTAGTGTTCGTCATATAACCGGTTGTAAAAGCCAATCGAATCATCCTCTCAAAAAACAGAATATTGGATAACCCTTGAAGGGATGCTTTTATACTATGAATCTATTGAAAAGAAAGCTTGTATGGTTGTCTCTAGGCTGTGCTGAAAAAAGTACATTTTGATAGAAATACTTCAGGCGTATCTATTTATATAATGAAGGGAATGCTCGCGATGCCTTTGAATTTTCAGGTGACACCCAGCGGCCTGCCCAAATTTGAGCCTAGTGTTGCTGTTAATTTACTGAATCCGAATATTGTTATAGCTGTAGCTGTTGATTTTAGCAGTGGGCCTCCCTTGATTGGACTGTATCGCTCATTGGATGCCGGAGCGAACTGGACGGATACTTTACTGCCAATTCCACCGGGATATACAGGAGCCGAGGCAGGAATGGTAGCCTATCTGTTCCCGAATATTTTTATCATATCCGCACATGTGTTTCCGGGAAATGAGAACGGGGCTGTCGTGATCTATCGCTCTACGGACGATGGGGCCACCTTTTCCCCCCCGGTGGTCATTAATCCGGGTTTTGGAGATTACATTAATAATGACTGGACTAATATTACGACGGATAATGCGGGGGCAAGTCCCTATCTCGGGCACGTCTATGTCACGTATAACCGCCAATATAATGTAGATTTTAATGCTCAATCTGCGGCGTTCTACCAGCGTTCCACCGATGGAGGACTAACTTGGGATCGACCGTTATTGCTTTCGAATATCCAATCTTCCACAGAACGACCTGAGCCTGCGGTCGACAAATATGGAAGTGTCTATGTCAGTTGGATTCGTACGGGTCCGCAAACACCGGCTTATTTTATCCGGCGATCCTTCGATGGAGGCGCTACCTTTAGCGGGGATATTCTCGTATCCAACATAACGCTGGTGCCCAATCCTTTGCCCGTCCCCGGTTACAGCTTTAGGATACTGAATATTCCCAGCTTGGCTGCTGACTGCTCGGCTGTGCCGTCCACAACAAATACGTTATATGCCGTTTGGCAGGACTTTGGTCAGGGATACAGCAATATTTTGTTGTCCAAATCAAGCGATTTTGGCGGTACTTGGAGTGCTCCGATCATCGTGACGGACAGCCCGCCTGGCTCGCAAAATTTCTTTCCTGCGATTTCGGTGTCGCCTAAGACGGGACTGGTCGTTGTCGTGTACTATACCAATCGCTTGGACGGCTTTAATCTGGATGTGTTCGCCGCCCAATCGTCAGATGGAGGCAACACCTTTACGAACAGCCGTCTCACGACGACCTCCTTTAATCCGAATGTCGGTGGAGGCGAATCAGAGCTGATCGGCGACTATATTGATGTCGCCATTGTACCGCCGAATAGCTACATTTCCGTCTGGACGGATACGCGCACAGGCAGTTTGACAATTTTTGCAGGTGTACCGGGAGGTGGGGACTGATGCCGAACGTACAGCTTACGCCTAACGGAAGGCTGGCGCAGGAGCCGAGTGTAGCTTTTAACCTGCTTGACGGTACTATTGTGTCTGCGGCTATCGATTTTACCACGGGACCGCCGTTGACGGCAGTCTACCGTTCAGGCAACGGCGGTGTATCCTTCACACAGCAAATTCTACCGCTGCCAGCCGGCTATGTAGGGGCGGAATCCCATAGCGTCAGCTACGGTTTTCCCAACTTGTTTGTCATAGCCTGTCACGTATTTACCGCAGACGGCTTGAGCGGTACTATCGCTACCTATGTATCCAGAGACAACGGTAATACATTTGATCCGCCAGTGATTGCCCAGCGGGGGTATGGGACATTTGTCAATAATGTTGAGGTCGGCGTGAAATTTGATACTTCTCAGGTCAGCTCCTATACCGGAAACATTTATTTATGTTATACGCATCAGTACAATCCTGACTTTTTCGGCGGATCAGTCATGTTCTTCCAACGTTCGCAGGATGGAGGGATCACATGGGGGACACCCGTGGTGCTCACCGCTGGCTCCAATCAGATTACGCGGGGGGAAATCACTGTGAGCATTACAGGGGTGATTTATGTCGGGTACATTGTCACGAATCCGGTTAACCAATATCAGGTCATTGTGTCCTTCAATGGAGGGACAGCATTTAGTTCCTCGCTACCTGTATCTTCTGTGGTCCCGGTTCCGAGTCCGTTGCCCGTGGCCGGCTTTGGTTTCAATGTGCTGCCGGCAGCTAACATTGCCGTGGATCGCTCTACGAGCCCGAATCAGGGAACACTTTATGCGGTCTGGCAGGATAATCGGGCAGGGTATGCGGATGTGCTGCTTGCCAGGTCGGTGAATGGTGGATTAAGCTGGACTGCGCCGCAATCGGTGACAGGGGCCAGTGCAGGGGCACAGCATTTTTTCCCGGCTATTGATGTTTCGCCTGTGACCGGCGTGATCAAGATCGTATATTATACCAATCAAATAACGACCTCTTTATTAGACGTATTTGTGGCCGAATCAACGGACGGAGGAAGTACATTTACGAACCTCAGAATAACAGACAGCTCCTTTAATCCTAACGGGATTAGTCCGGTTCCAGTCGTTACAATCGGTAATTTTATTGATGTAACGATCGTGCCGAATAATGGGTTTTTTGCGGTCTGGACAGATGCGTTATCGGGTTTCCAGCAAATTTACGGAAGTAATGGGGTGTAGCTCAGCGTACGAGACAGAGGAGGTGAGGCTGTTTTGAAAATTTTGTTGGCTACGTACTGGCCGATTCCTCATTTGGGTGGCGTATGGCCCTTTATGATGCAAATTAAACGGAGACTGGAGCTACTGGGCCACACGGTAGACTTGATGGGAAACGGACCGGATACACCTAAATACCATATTGTTTTTGAAGATAGGGAGCTACTGAAGGATCAACTGCTGCCCCTGCTGGATACGAAGCTGAATGAATCGGCTGTCCCTGTATTACATTTGGATTCATGGGTGCAGACGGTGGAAAAGGATCGATACTGTATGGAGCTGGCAGCGGCGTATTTCGGGGTCGAGCAGTATGATGTGATTCACACGCAAGATGTCATTGCGACGCGTGCGCTAAGTCGGGTCAAACGCAAAGATAGCGCGTTGGTAGCGAATATTCATGGCTCGCTGGCTCGTGAAGTTATGATGGCTTTGGAGCGGGATCATGAGGAGGGTTACCGTGAGACGCTGATGTGGAAGTATTATTGGGCGCTAGAGCACTATGGCGCTCTATCCGCGGATATTACCATTACGTCTACAGAATGGATGAAACAGACGCTTGTGCGTGAGTTCGAAGTGCCTGAGCAGCAGATTGCTACTTTCCAATACGGTTTGGATACCGAGCACTTCTGGGAAGTCCACGCCCGGGGAACGGACATGATACGACCTGAGGGGAAAAAAGTTATCATTTGTCCTTCACGGCTGGTCTATATCAAAGGGCTGCATTATTTAATGAGCGCTCTTGGCCTGCTGAAAGCAAGTCGTACGGATTGGGTTTGCTGGATTGTCGGGGAGGGAGATAAAAGGGAAGAGCTTCAAACACAGGCGAAGGAGCTAGGGCTGGAAGAAGACGTGGTTTTTCTGGGGCATCGTGAAGATGTACCTGCTCTTTTACAACTGGCGGACCTTTTTGTTCATCCAAGCATACAGGACAATCAGCCGTTTTCGGTCATGGAGGCGCAGATTATGGGGCTTCCGGCAGTGGTATCGGATGCGGGTGGACTGCCGGAAATGGTGAAGCATGAACACACCGGACTAGTCTCCCCGGTTGGCGATGTGGAGGCACTGGCAGCTCATTTGCAGCATTTGCTGGCACAGGATGAAGTGCGGATAGTCATGGGAAATCGTGCCAAGGCATGGGGGATCGCGCATTGGTCTCTGGATGTTATGATTGAACGACTCGTGAATATTTATGGGCAAGCGCTGAATCAAGTACGTTGAATACGTTGATTCAATAGTTAGGAGGGAGAGCATGACTTTTCCTGTCGTTGGAGACTTGTACAACCGTATTTTTGAAATCCAGCAGTCACACCCGGATTTGAAGGTCGATTACGCAATATGGAACCGAATTAACACTTCGTTGCCAGAAGATTATACGCTGCCGGACGCTGACATTTTAGAATGTCTGAAGCAATCCGCGCCATGAGAATACAGACCCTATAAAAAGGCAGGTTGGGCTTAAAACTCCCACCTGCCTTTAGTTATTTCAGCTCATTGTCCATCCGGGTTTTCGTCCATCGAATCTACATACACAGAGCCTCGAACCATGAGTGGTCCTGTAACAACAGCACGGCGGTCGGCTGATTGTACGGTCAGGCAGTATACATAAGGCTCTCCCTGTGTTCCCGTTTCCTCATAGATTAACTCGGCAAATCCCTCCTGATAACAGGAATCCTGCAACCAGTCCAGCATAGGTCCCCGCTCATCGTTGCGACGCAATCGAATATCCAGCTCCCCGATATCCCAGTTGAGCAGCGGATTTTCCCATGCCAAAGAGACTTCAATGACAATACGTCCTTCAGCTTCACTTGCAGGAATGATCAATGTAGAGAGCACGCTCTCCTGATCGGTAACCTGAAAAGGCAGTGCATATGTGCCTGGCTCAGCTTTGTTTTGAACTGAATATTTCAACATACCTTCTTCCTCCTCTGCCCGTTCATTAGGGTGTCACGGTAAAATGACTGGCTGTACGCTTAGCGACAACGTTCCCGTTTTCCAAAAATTCAGCCAGGATAAACAGCGTTTCTGGATTGTAAATATTCGTGATCACTCGCAGATAAAACGGATTTTGGGCTGCCTCCATATCCTTGAGTTCTAGCACGGAGTCAGCTTCGGGAGAAGGGCCCAGTCGAAGAAGTTGCCGCCTAAAAACGCCACTGTCATTCCCCATTTCCAGCAACACATCGACGGCCCTCTTTTCACGATTGAAAAAGGTCACATGGCAGCTTTGTATATGGGCGCTGTGGTAAGCGAGATGGTGATCGATGGTTAAAAGAAACACGGACATATGATGATGCCTCCTTGAATTCCGTTAGGTTACCAGCCTTAATATGATATGAAAAATAACCGGGATTGGACTGGATAGTTGTACGCCTCTTTGACAAAAAGCGCATCGGTGTCCAACCCTTTTCGCCGTGCTGTGCATGTAATGTAGAGTGAAACAAACTACGGCCTGAAGTCCCTTTTTCGACTACAGAAGAAGGATAGAGTAGGAACTGAGAGAAGGGTCGTATTAAAAAAGGAGGCACGGCTATGAGACTCGCACAGCTGGCAGGGGAATATGAAGCGGTCTTCAGTCTGGGGCAAAACTGTACACCTGCCATTCAATTGGAAAAGAACCGTTTGCGGCCGTTTGCCGGGGTACTGGATTGGATGATGTCTGACACGCTGTCCGATGTGAACCGCTTGCTTGAAAATCGGTTTGCCGGATTTATGGAATTGCCCAATTTGAGTGTCGTTGGTACGAGCCAACTGAATTATATGGTCAGAGATATCGCTTATAATGTGATCTCGGTACATGATTTTCCGCAGGAGCGCAATACGTCCTCAGATCTGGTGACCTATCCCGAGTTCAAGGAAAAGATAGACCGTCGTATTGAACGTTTTTTTGCAAAAACACAGATGGCGAAGCGCAGCTTGTTCGTCCGTATGCTGGGAACCTATGAAGAAGTAGAGGAACTGGAACGTATTTTGTCAGGCATGGTAGCGAATGAATTTTGTTTGTTGGTAGTGAATTGTTCCGGCGTAACGGAGTTGACGGAGGTGGATTGGCAGCTTCCGCATGTATGCGCGGTGGAAATGCCTTTTGCCGATGTATGGAATTACAAGAGTGATCCGCATTGGCGTACTCTTTTTAAAGGGATGACCTTGTCTTCGGAAAGGGGAGGGCGTCGTGCTTGAGCGGTTGCAGGGGGATTATGATGCTGTATTCAGTCTGGGTGGACATTGCTTGCCTTCCATTCAGCTGGATAAAAACGGACTGCGTCCCTATGCGGGTCCGCTGGACTGGATGATTTCCGGTAACTTGTCACAGATCAGTCGCTTGCTGGACGCCCGTTTTGCCGATTTTATGGATGTTGACAGTCTACGTGTCACGGGACATGATTACGGCGAACATAACTTCATGGTCGAGGATGCAAACTATGAGATTATAGCGGCACACCATTTTCCGGTTAGCCAAAATACATCGGAGCAGCTGACTTCCTACCCTGCATTCAAAACGACGCTTGATCGCCGCATCGCACGTCTACTGGATCAATTCACGCTTGCGTCCCGTCTGCTACTAGTTCGTCTTGGAGGCAATCGGGAGCAAGCGGTGGAACTACATGATGTGTTATTACAGAGGATTACACATGATTTTCGCTTGTTATACGTGGATTATACAGGGACAGATGGTGTGACGGAGCTGGATTGGGGTTTGGAGCGGCTGGTTTCAGTGGAGCTACCGCCTGAGGATATATGGAACGGTCAGGATGAGATGTGGCGTTATATGCTGGAAAACGTGAGACTGCATGTCTGAGATGCTGAGATTCTAGAGACACATTATAGATTGTCTTCGGACTGTGCGTGTGCCTGCGCCAAGCTATAGGGAGTCGCATAACATGATGCGAAGGGAAGTCATATGCTTCGGTTCAAAAGGAGGGTGAGCTAGTGAAGGCTTTGGTCACCGGGGGAGCTGGATTTATTGGTTCTCAGCTGGTACGTGCGCTTGCTGATTCGGACATCAGAGTACATGTGCTGGATAATCTGACGACCGGAAATATGGCAAATGTGGACCCGCGCGCGGTCATGCATATTGCGGATATTCGCAGCTCTGAAGCTAGGACGTTGCTGATTCGGGAAAGCCCGGATATTGTGTTTCACTTGGCCGCACAGGCTGATGTGCAGCAATCCATCCATCAACCCGATGAGGACGCGGATGTGAACGTGCTGGGGACGATTCATTTATTGCAGGCTTGTCATGAAGCCGGTGTGTCAAAATTCATATTTGCTTCCACATCTGGCGTATACGGAGAGCTGCAAAAGCAATGTATACAGGAAGACGATCCCGTGGAGCCCATTTCAGGCTACGGACTGTCCAAGCTGACCGCAGAATCGTATATTCGACTTTTTTATCGGCTGCACGGTATGAACTACACGATTTTGCGTTATGGAAATGTGTACGGTCCCGGTCAGGCCGCGAAGGGAGAGGGTGGTGTTGTCGCTCTTTTTATGGAGCGGCTGAAAAAAGGAAGCCCCTTGCTCATTCACGGCGATGGGACGCAAACTCGTGACTTTGTGTACGTCAAGGATGTAGTTCGAGCGAATATGGCGGCTATTCATGCAGCGGATCAACGCACAGTACATGTAAGTACGGGACGAACGACGTCCATCAATCGACTGGCCTACGATTTACTGAAGCTGCATGGTTCGTCTGTCCGCCCTGTGTATTCACCAGCGCGAGCTGGAGACATTCACCATAGCTGTCTTAGTAACGCAGTCGCCAGACATTGGCTTCGTTGGGAACCGCTATACGGCATTTCTGCCGGTTTACAGGAAACGTATGTGAGTAGTATGGGCTCAGGCAAAGAAGATATGTCGTGATAAAGAGCGCGCAACTCAAGAAGAGACTGAGGGAATTCTCAGCCTCTTTTTCATTTGAATAGCAATTAGATGTTCTCGCCAGCCAGCTTAAAGGCTTGATCTAGGACAGCTGCACCGTTCCCTCTACCATAAGCCAACGTGTCAATGACATCTACTGGGATACCATAGGGAGCTGCAATTTCGGTGACTGCCTTTTTACGCATCCGCACTTGAGGTCCGAGCAAAATAGCAATCACGGAATCTGTAATGCCTTCCAGCTCTTCCTTGATGGTGCTTTCGGGGATGGCTTCGATGTTCAGCTCTATGGATCTTGCTGCTGCTTCTTTTTTCATTTTAGAAACCAAAATGGATGTGGACATACCCGCAGCACATGCCAAAATAATTTTTTTCATATTTGAGCGCCTCCAGAATTCATTTTTAACTACTTGTACTCTTCATCCAGATCAGCAATAAATGAGCGTTCTTTGATCGCGGCCTGATACCAGTAGCCGGATTTCTTCAAATGCCGACTTCGATCATTGTCCAGGTTAATTTCTACCAGTCCATAGCGATTTTTAAAAGCATTCATGGGAGAAACGTTGTCTGTAAAGGCCCACAGCATATAACCTGTACAGTTGGAGCCCGCTTCTACAGCTTGTAATGTGTAGTACAAATGCTCTGTTATAAAGTCAATACGATAGTCGTCCTGAATGATGTGTTCCTCATTTTTGAAAGCAGCTTCATTCTCAATACCCATACCATTTTCTGCGACAAACCACTCGATATTGTGATATTCGTTCTTAATGCGCATTCCCATATCGTAAATGATTTTAGGATAAATCTCCCAGCCCCGTGACTTGTTCATTCTTTTACCCGGAAGATCAAAATGCTCATAGTAGTAAGAGGGGTGGAAGGGGGTGTTTTCGTTCCACGCTTTACTCTGCACTTTGACCCGATGGGGATAATAGAGATTGATTCCGACGTAGTCAACGGTATTTTCCTTAATTACGGTCAGTTCTTCCGTTGTAGCTTCAAATGCAATATCATGCTTGCCCATGAGATCGAACAATTCTTGCGGGTATTCGCCTTTAATAAGCGGGTCCAGAAATACTCGATTGTAAAATAAATCATACACATGTGCCGCATACTGGTCATGAGGGGCGCTTGATCGGGCATAAGTGACTTCAGGATTCAGAATAACGCCTATTTTAGCCCCGTGCTGACTATAGTTTTTTGCTTTGAAAAGCTGTACGCACTTTGCGGTAGCCAGCGTTTTGTTATAGTTCCATTGCATCCACTTCCGCGTATTTTGTTCATAGGGATAGCGAAGGGCATCTAGATAGACACGAGTCTGTACAACAATGGGCTCATTAAACGTAAACCAGTGCTTGACCCGATCGCCGTACCGTTCAAACACTTTTTCCGCATATTTTACAAATAACTCCACTACATGCTTGGAAGACCAGCCTTCATATTTATCCAGCAGGTAGGCAGGGACCTCATAGTGTTCCAGACAAATCATCGGCTCGACTCCGCTTGCAATCAGCTCATCAATGACCCGGCCCATATAATCCGCATACGTTTCATCCACCACTACATTCTCATAATCCGTTAAGAAGCGGGACCAATTAATAGAAGTACGATAATGGGTTAAGCCGATCTGCTTCATCAGCGCAATATCTTCGGTATAGCGATTATAAAAGTCGGTTGCAACCGCGGGCCCATATCCATTGTGCCAGACATAGCGGTCATTTTTGTACCATTGGTCCAGGAATGAGTCCTGACCTTCTTTTTTACCGCTCCATCCCTCTGTCTGCCAGGCGGAAGCTGCTGCACCCATGATGAAATTCGACGGAATTTGTATCGTATGTTTAGCCATGACATGTTTCTCCTTTTCATTGTATAAAGAATGCGTTTTCAATTAATTAGTGTATTTCTATAGTAGCGCATTATTCAGTCGTTCGCTTGTTGGCAATTTTGACGAACGGGAAATAAATGATAATCGCTACCACAATGCAAATGATCTGAGTGACGACAGCGCCAATGCTTCCACCTGTAGACAGGTAGGCATTAATAATAGGCGGAGTAGTCCATGGAACCATGACGACGGCTTTACCTGCAAATCCAAGCAACGTCGAGAAGTAACCAATCGTTCCTGTGATGAGCGGAGTAATAATGAAAGGGATAGCCATCAATGGATTCAACATAATCGGAAGTCCGAAAATGACAGGCTCATTAATATTAAACAGACCTGGGCCGAGCGAAAGCTTTGTTATTTCCTTCATATCTTCACGCTTGGAAGCGATCATAATACAAATCAAGAGGGCTAGCGTAATCCCTGAACCACCGATACTCATATATACGTCCCAGAAAGGCATCGTAATAATGTTCGGAATGGGCAGTCCTTGCTCATAAGCAGTCATGTTGACGGTAATCGCGCCAAGCAGCAGGGGTTCACGAATGGGCTTTACCATTTGGTTCCCGTGAATACCGATCACCCAGAAGATTTGCGCAACCAGCATCAGCACCAGTATACCTGGCAGTCCCTGTACTACGGTCTCCAGAGGTTTTTGCACCACATTATAGACGGCATCGTACAGGTAGAGACCTGTAAACTTATGAAAGAAAAATCCGAGCATGGAGAAGACAGTCACCGTAATAATGGTAGGAATGAGTGCGGAGAAAGAAACGGCCACATTGCTGGGAACACTTTCAGGCATTTTGATTTTTAGCTTGTCGGACTTACCCAGTTTGCTGTATAGCTCAACGGACAGGATGCTTATGAAAATCCCTAAAAACAAGCTCTTGGTATCCGTAAATTGACGGGCTATGACGTCTGTTACTTGTTGCATGTCACCGTTAACCATCAACTCTATCGTGGTTGGTGTCACAGAGATAAAACAGATTAAAGCAAGCAAACCGGGGAAAAGATTTTTCTCACCATTAATTTTTCCTAGCTCCAGACCAATCATGAAAACAGCCAGAATGGTAAGGATATTCAAGCTGGCATAGTTAATGCCTGAGAAAATCGGTTTGTACTCAGCCAGGAATGAGAATGGCCTAAAATGGGCCAAACCATTGACTGGGTCCATGACCATATTGGAAATCAGTACAGCAAAGGCCCCGACAATAATAACGGGCATCAATGTGATAAAAGCTGATTTGATCGCTATAATATATTTAAAATTGTTGATTGCATTTGCTACCGATGTGAGGCCGTCAACCAGTTTGTCTTTGAATGCCATGGGATAGCGTCCCTCCCTCTACGATTTCGGTACGAATTGATCCATGCGTTCATACAGGTCTACAAACTCTGAGGCCATATCGCGAATGGTGATGGCATTCATCAAATGATCTTGAGCATGTACCATCATGACAGACATCTCTGTTTTTTCACCCGCTGCTTCCTTACGGATGATTCTGGTTTGAATCTTGTGGGAGGACACCAGTTCTTTTTTTGCTGAGGCTAATTCTTCTTTGGCTTCACGAAATTTCCCCGCCTTTGCAAGCTCAATCGCCTCCATGGCGGAGCTGCGTGCATTCCCTGCGTATAATATAATTTGGAATACAATCTCTGTATCATCCATGTCCTCCATGTTCACGTCGTGCTCTGTAGATTCATCATGATTCACGTGATCCTCTCTCCTTTCAATCATCTCGTTCGTATGGCTATTATAATTTGGAATCGCTTTCAACATAACACACATTATTTCCTCTTCTTAACGGAAATCAATCGTTCTTCATACTCCTTATGTTCAACTATTTTTATGCAACACTTCTATGAATTCTGTATACGTTTTGCAGCGAATAAGCTGCTGGACGAGCTGTTCATTATTTAAAATTTCAAGCAAAATATGATACATAGTCTGTAAATCTTCTGATTTGGTGCGCTGTATACAGAGCATACAAATAAACTGTACCGGCTTGCCATCCCAATCGATTGCTTTTTGTAATGTACAGATGGCCCAGAACGTAGAATCTGCGAAAGGTTCCATCGGATGCGGGATCGCGACCAAGTTACCAAATGAAGTGGGGGAAACGGCTTCACGCTCTATCACCGATTGCAGCAGGGGGCCTTTTATAAGATTTGCTTCGTGTATTTTTTCGGCTATAAATTTAAGCACTTGGAGTTTGTTCTCAAACTTCTGCTGAAGGAAGACCAATTTTTTTCGTACATACTGCACAGCAGGAAGTCTGGCTTCAGAAATGGCTTGCTCAATTTTCGTAATATCGGAACTGCCCAAAAATGTATTCACATGGATCATGGGGATAGAAAGCGGTTCTGAAATGGGGATCGTGCTAATGACAAAGTCCAGTGTATCCAACGGCATTTGTTTCAGCTTATAAAGTTCAGTGGTTCCCACGATATCCAACCTGGAACCGAAGACCGATTGAAGCTTATAATACAGCAGCTTAGCACTGCCGAGTCCAGAAGCACATACGATCATACATCTTTTGGGTGCGCCCTCCATTTTCTTTCTTTCCATCGCGACTCCGATATGAATGGCTAAATAACCAATTTCATTTTCCTCAATGTGTATATGAAGCCGCTGCTTGATGACCTCCGCAGCAATGATACCTGCTTCAAAGGCAAGCGGGTAATTGGCTTTGATTTCATCCAGCATAGGATTGCGCAAATTCATTCCGTATTGATAACGGTTAATCACTGGTTTGAGGTGAAGGCAAAATGCAATCAGTAATTCTTGATCGTTATGAATGTTCATCTTCAACTGCTGATCAATTTGGTCTAGTATTTCGATAGTCAGTTCGTAGATATCTTTATCAATGATCTTTTTAATCTCCACTTCATCCATATGCGCACTAACGACTGTCCTTACACCCAGCAGGTGCACAGCAATGTACGCAACTTCAACAAGTGGAAAGGAGTGCTTCATGTTTTGTTCCAAAGCAGATACGATCTCAGTCGCCACCCTAAACTCTTTTTGTGCTTCAATTTTTTTCATCTCTTGCGGATAATACGACACATACCTTTCTTCGCGAATGCGCTTACATGCTATAGCAATATGAATGACCAGATTGTTCAGGGCAATGTCCGATAACTGAATATCATGGATCTCAATACGATCCAGAATCACTTCTCTTATGAATTCCATCTCTTCGTTAGAGATCAGAGGAGGGTGGGACATCTGCTGCTCGCCTATTTCATCTGTCCTACTGAATATATAGTCGGAAATGCAATAACGCAGCTTGGCCTCGTTCCCTTTGACTCGAATCCCATGATAAGGTTTGTTTTCCAGGGATAGTCCGTAAGTTGTCAGTAGCTTGCGCAGTTCTTTGAGGTCATTCTGTAAAGTAGACCGACTAACATACAGAGTCTCAGCTAAATCATCAAGTTTGATATATGCATTGGTAAGTAACAGCTTTTTCATTAAAAAACGATTTCTGGCTTCAGAAGAACTCGCTAATGGATAGGGCACATTATTTTCATCATCCTTTAATTGCTTTAGCAGATGATGAAATGCTTGTTCGTCCCGAATCTCTAACTTGTAGCCTGTTCCTTTAAGGGGTTTAACTGCTGCTCCATGCTTTGACAACAGTGCACCCAATTCCTTTAAATCCGTTCGTATCGTTCGAGAAGATACCTTCAATGCATTTGCCAAGTGTTCTCCTTTAACGATCTGTTCAGCAACCAATATACGAAGAATATCAAAAATACGCACGACTAGCCCCCTTTCTTAGCTGTTTCTGATGAACAGTATACAACGGTTAGAGCGTAACCAAAAGAAGGGTTGACAACAGCGTGATTCCTAGATGATCTTGACACACTCGCAGAATCGGGGATATAGTGGATACAATAAGTCTTTGATTGAGGTGTAGTTATGAAATTTACAAAAGCAACGAATTATGCTCTGCACACTATGCTCATGCTCGTTACTGATTCGTCGGTTAAGCCGGTAGGTGTTCAGCAACTGGCCGAATCCCAAAATGTTTCACCAACTTATCTTTCAAAAATTTTGACGAGGCTTGTGAAGGCTGGAATGGTCGAATCCGTTTCTGGAGCCAATGGAGGCTATCGCCTATCCCGTCATAAAGATGACATTACCTTTTTGGATATTATCCATGCCATTGAAGGAACCAATTCTTTGTTTGAATGTGATTTTGTCCACGGCTCCGAGTGCCTGATTCAAGCTGTAATGAGGGAAGCAGAGGAGAAAATGGAACGACATCTGAAAAATACGAAATTGGTCGATTTGGCGCAAAAGCAAGCACAAGTGTAAAGTGAGCGATTTTATATAGAAAGAGGGTGGTTGCCAGTTATGTAAAACGGTGTTTTTTTGGTTATATCGCAGACATAAAGAGTCTTTAATATCTTTTAAAAGGAGTTGGGTGTTATGCTATACGATTGCGCTATTATTGGCGGAGGGCCTGCTGGGTTGAATGCAGCCCTCGTGCTGGGCAGGGCAAGGAGAAGTGTGGCCTTGATTGATAATAATCGGCCCAGAAATGCGGTTACGCATGCGTCGCACGGTTTTATTACAAGAGATGGCGTAACGCCATCTGAGTTCCGCCGTGTAGCTTATGAGGAAGTGCTGCGTTATCCGTCTGTTCATCATTTGCAAACCGAGGTTGTTTCGATTATGAAAAACGTATCCGGATTTGAGGGGTTTGATTCGTCAGGCCTTCGCGTTCAAGCGCGAAAATTGATATTAGCGACGGGCGTGAAGGAGATATTCCCCAAGATCGAAGGTTTTTATCCGTTATACGGGAAAAGTTTGTTTAATTGCCCTTATTGCGACGGTTGGGAGCTGCGGGATCAACCGCTTGTCCTTGTCTCTGAATCGGCGGCTATATTTCATACAGCCAAACTACTCCTTAATTGGAGCAAGGATTTGATCGTCTGTACGAACGGTCATGCATCCCTGTCGGACGAGCAAAAAGAACGGCTTCAATCCAAGGGGATAGTAGTAATAGAGCAACCTGTTGCGGCGTTCATCGGCCACAATGGAAAGCTTGAGCACGTGCGCTTTACGGATGGCACTCAAGTCCCGAGGATCGGCGGCTTCGTGACTCCCCAGTTTGTACAAAGTGCACCGTTTGGAGAACATTTGGGCTGTGAAAGAACGGAGTCGGGCGGGATCAAGACGGATGAAGCGGGGAGAACCTCCATACCTGGTGTATATGCTGCTGGGGATTCATCGTACTTCATGCCTTCTCAGTTGATTTTTGCCGCGGCCGACGGCAGTCGAACTGCTGCGAGCGTAAATATGGATTTGACAGAGGAAGATTTCAACGAATGACGAGAAATTGGAAATGTCCAATATGGAATCCGATAATAGAAAAGGCCGCCAATATGGCGGCTTTATTCTAAAATCATAGAGAGAGTAAGCAATAATGAACCAATGATCATAGGTCATTCTGTGACTAAACAAGACCTTCTTTCAATAACCTCTGTATTCACAAGAACCTGAGTATGATGCCCCTGATGATGGTTAAGCCTCTCCATAAGCAAGTTTACAGCCGTTCGGGCCAAAATATCCTTTTTCACATGAATGGTTGTGAGTTCCGGGCTAATGACCTTCGCTTCATGTATATTATCAAAGCCCATGATGGAAATTTGTTCAGGCACTCGAATGTTCATTTCCTGAAACGTTTTAATGGCACTGATCGCCATATAATCATTTTCGCAAAATAGGGCCGAAGGTAGCTCGTCCAATTCATGAATAGCTGTTCTAAATGCGTCCTGTGACATCACAAGCATGGGATGCATATCAAATGTAAGCCCATTTTCTATGGAAAGATTGTGCTCCTCTAAAGCCGCCATAAACCCTTCCTTTCGTTTTTTAAAGTTCAGAATTCTGGTACTGGATTGTACGTATCCTATCTTTCTGTGTCCTGACTGAATTAAATATTGGCCTGCCTGATACCCACCGAGATAGTTATTAATAGATACGAAACTGGCATCGACGTGTTCAAAGCAAGTATCCAAAATAACAATATTGGAATGAATGGATTGTATGGAATGAATAATCTCGGAAGTTAAATTGGTGCCAAGTAGAAGTATGCCTGAAGAGGGCTGATCTTTTTCCAAAGCAGATAATTCTTCTTCGAGGCTATGGCTATCAAAAGACGAAAAAATCAAGGTGTTTCCATGTTCTCTCACCTGATTGGTAATATGATGAATTAATTCGTTAAAAAATGGAAGTGAATCATAGTGCTCTGTTACGATGTCTGTATTTTTACAGGCCACAAAACGAATCACATGATGATTTTTAATGGCTTCCTTGTTTGTCTTCATGGTGCGTGGTTTATATCCATGCTCTTGGGCTATTTTTAGAATGTGCTCCTTGGTTTCTTCACTGACTCCGGGTTTGTTATTAAAAGCAAGAGAAACAGCAGATTTAGAAACACCTGCAAGCCTTGCAATATCATCAATTTTCAATGTGGAACCCCCTATTGAACTAAACTACATAAATTATATCATTACTCAGCAAGAAAGTTTAGCTCATAAACTAAACTAAACTAAATAACTAAAAGTAAAAATTCGTTGACCTTTTATAATTTATAATGTTAATATTCAAGTGTAAAGCGCTCTAATTTAGTTTATTTCACGTAAAAAACACATAAGTTTAGTTTCTTATTTAGTTTTGTTTAGAGAATTTTGCGCATACAGCAAGAGAGGAACGGTGATTCATTTGAGTTTAAACATGGCTGAAAATCAAAGAAGTTTTACCAAAGAGGAAAAACCTTTTTTTTATTTGGCAGATACGGTGTGGAGTGTATTTACCAACGCGACGATAGAGGAGTGGAGCGATTATCTTGACTATCGGAAGATGCAAGGTTTCAATGTGTTGCAAATCAACATGCTCCGACAATGGGACGCAAGTGAATCGGATCTGAATCTACAGCCGTTTGCATTAATGGAAAATGGGGATTTCGACTACCATATATTAAACGAAGCTTATTTTGACCGGGCAGAAATCATGTTGAAGATGGCTACAGAGCGTGGATTTGTTCCAGCACTGGTTCTGTTGTGGTGTAACTATGTGCCGGATACATGGGCTGAGATGTTCCAAAAAGGTAATAAAATGCCGTTTGAATGCGTTGAACCCTATGTAACGTACGTGGTAAACCGTTTTTCTCCATTTGATCCTATTTTTCTGATTAGCGGGGATAGTGATTTTCCGACCGAACGTGCCAATTCCTATTATTTAAAAGCACTGGATATTGTACAACAATTAAGCCCTGCAAGCTTAACTACGCTGCATATTCAAGGAAGATTGAGAGAAATTCCTCCAGCCTTTGAGAAACACCAGGGTCTTGGATTCTATATGTATCAATCAGGACATAATTCCGAGTTCCAACATGTAGCCCATGAGATTGCTCAACATTTCTATTATAAGCCGGATATACGGCCTGTCATTAATGGAGAGCCATGTTATGAACAAATTAGTTACAGCCGCAATGTGTATGGCAGATACACAGCACTGGATGCCAGAAAAGCGGCATGGCAAAGCCTCCTTGCAGGCGGGGGTGCGGGCATTACCTACGGAGCGCATGGCATTTGGAGCTGGCACAAGAAAGGAAAGAAATTCGGCATTGTAGAAGGGGAAGGATTCGATAGTCCCTATGATTGGAGAACTGCATTGCAATTTGAGGGCGCATGGGATTATTCCTTTATTAAATATCTGTTTGAAATGTACAACCTGATTGGCGTAAAGCCGTTGGATATTGTTTTAAACAAGACAGAGGAAATCAGAGCTGCGGGGAACGAGAATACCATTGTGTTGTATGTCCCGGTTAACACAAAGGTACGACTAAGTATCAACGTGCAGGAATACAAGTTTACAACGATTGATTTAGCCGGGAAGCGGTTTGCTCAAACCGACGTGTCCGTCCAAAAGGATCAATCGGTGCTAGACATGCACAGCTTTGAAAGTGATGTTGTAATCATCGGAACGAAATAAAAACAGAGAAGAATGTGGATGGAGTGAAGCAACATGTGGAAAATCGGCGTTATTGGAACGGGATATTGGTCGGAGAAACATATCAAAGCATGGCAGTTTATCTCGGATGCAGAAATCAAAGGATTTTGTGATCGAAATAAAGGCTTACTTTTTGAAAAAGCAGATCAATTCCATGTCCCTACTGAATATTGTTATACCAGCCTGGAGGAGATGCTAAGCGAAGCGGATATTGATGTCGTGGACATCATTACACCTCCTGAGACACATCTGGAACTGGTTCGACTGGCGGCCGCAGCCGGAAAACATATTATGTGCCAAAAACCTTTTGCCCGTTCTGTTGAGGAAGCTGAGCAGATAGTAAGTATTGCTGAAGCAGCAGGAGTCAGACTTATGGTGACAGAAAATTGGCGTTGGCTTGAACCTTTTCAAATTATAAAAAAATTGCTGGCAGAGAATATCGTTGGAAATATGAATGTTATACGTTATACGCATACCGATTTTTATTCACCGAGGTTTGCTCCGGAAAAAGAACTGCCGCAGCCATTTTTCAGAGATATGCCCAAGCTTTTGTTTTATGAAATGGGAGTTCATTGGCTGGATACTTGGCGTTTCTTATTCGGTGAACCTCGGCGTTTGTATGCGGAAACCAAGCGGGTCAGTCCATACACACAAGGAGAAGACACGGGCATTATCATGTTAGGTTATGAACATTATTTCGGTCTTATGGACATGAGCTGGGCGACTCGCAGGGAACTGGATGGGCAGCTGTCGGAACAGGTTCTTCCCGATCATAAAGAACAACTGGTGATTGAAGGCGATGAGGCTACCCTAAAACTGTACAACACAGGTAAATTATGTCTCATTAATAATCAGGGAGTCGAAAAAGTATTGGTTGAAAAGACTGAATTAAACTATGAGGAAAGCCATAAAAAGCTACAGGCTCATTTTATAGATTGCCTCAACACGGGAAAAGAATTTCAAACGAGTGGTCACGACAATATCAAGACCCTTCAGCTTGTATTCGACACCTATGACAGCGCAGAAAATCATAAAGTTCATGTGTATTAAGAGGCAACAGGATGTCCATTAACGATATTGTGATGTATGTTATCGCTCTTTTTTTAGTGTTGGGTGCATTGGATCAATGTTTGGGAAATCGCTGGGGTTTGGGACAAGCCTTCAACAATGGGTTTATGACCATGGGCTCTCTTGCTCTGGTCATGATAGGGATTGTTTCCTTGGCCCCTGTACTGGCCGCGTGGTTGATCCCCATTGTTTCACCGTTATATGTGGCAATGGGTGCCGATCCGGCATCCTTTGCTAATACGATATTGGCGGTAGATATGGGGGGATACGCACTTGCGGCAGAAATGGCGCACAGCCAGCAAGCGGGCGTGTTTTCATGGGTTTTTCTAGGGACCATGTTTGGCCCAACGCTCGTATTTACGATTCCGGTTGCCCTCGGCATTTTGGAAAAAGGGGATCATCCATATTTTGCAAAAGGTATCTTGATCGGTATTAGTACCATTCCCGTTGGCTGTTTCATAGGGGGAATGATCGCCGGATTTGACGTGATTATGATTTTAAAAAATCTGATCATTCCCATGCTTCTTTCAATAATCATTATGCTGGGTTTACGTCTATTTACGGAGTATACGATCCGATGGTTCAAGTGGTTTGGTAACGGCATTAGGCTTCTATCCCTTGTCGGTTTGGCAGCGATTGGGGTCGAAACCTTAACTGGATTTGTGATTATTCCCAATATGGCTCCGTTGTCTGTCGGTGTGCAAACGGTTGGAACGATTGCTATTGTATTGGCTGGTGCGTTTCCGTTGGTTGCTTGGATTACAAAAATATTTAAAAATCCGCTTCAACGGGCAGGACGTTTGCTAAACATAGATCCATCGGCTACTGCGGGTCTTGTGGCTAGTCTTGCTCATAATATTCCTACCTTCACTTTAGTTAAAGAGATGGAGCCCAGAGGAAAAGTGATCAGTATTGCCTTTGCTGTCAGTGGATCTTTCGTTCTCGGAGGACATCTTGGCTTTGTAGCTGGAATGGACAAGAATATGGTGATTGCCATGATCGTGGGAAAACTTACAGGCGGGATCAGTGCCGTAATTGTCGCAGTTATTGCACATCCAGCTACTACGAATAGAAAAATAGAAAGCGCATCCAAGAAGGAGTGAACATGATGGATCATAAAAAAACAGCCAAAGAAGTGTTGAGAGCCGTGGGCGGAAATGAAAATGTGAACAGTGTCATTCACTGTGTCACTCGATTGAGATTCAAACTGAAGGATAATCAATTGCCAGATAAAGAAAAGATCAAGCAGATTGACGGTGTCATTACCGTTGTAGAAAGTGGTGGCCAATTTCAGGTGGTCATCGGGAATGAGGTTCCCAAAGTATACGAAGCTCTTTTGGATACCATGGGAGTAAAGCATGGAGATCAGATGGTTGAAGACGATCAAAAAAATGAAAAAGCGAGCCTATTCAGTCGATTTGTCGATGTCATTTCAGGTGTGTTCATGCCCGTTGTGGGTGTGCTCGCTGCTGTGGGGATTCTAAAAGGACTATTGGCCTTATGCACATCCCTGGGCTGGATGACGGATCAGATGGGCACGTATAAAATTTTATATGCGACAGCGGACGCTATGTTTTATTTCTTTCCGGTTATTCTAGGGTTTTCAGCAGGTAAAAAGTTTGGAGGAAACCCGTACCTGTCCGCTGTTTTGGGGGCCGCCTTGGTGTATCCGACCATTACTTCGGCCTTTACGGATAAAACGGCGCTGTCCTTTTTGACGATACCTGTCGTTCTAATTAATTATACTTCTTCTGTTATACCTATCATTATTGGGGCGTTCTTGGCAGCTAAGGTCGAAAAAATGATAAGCAAGTTTGCACCTGCTTCCATTAAAATGTTCATTGTTCCTTTTCTGACCTTGGTCATCATATCACCGATTGTTTTTCTGGTTGTCGGACCGATCGCAACTATTATCAGCGATGGGTTAGCCAAAGGCTCTATGTGGATTTACCAGTTAAGTCCGGCTGTAGCTGGTCTCGTTCTGGCCGGATTCTGGCAGGCTATTATTATCTTTGGTCTCCATTGGGCGTTTATTCCAATTCTCTTGAATAATGTAGTTACGAACGGGTTTGATCCGATTAACGGTATGTTGTTCTGTACTACGTTTGCCCAAACAGGTGCAGCTTTTGCCATTGCTTTGAAATCACGGGACCCTAAATTAAAACCCATCGCCACTTCTGCCACAATTGCGGGTTTGATGGGGGTTACTGAACCAGCTATTTACGGGGTTACGCTCCCCACCAAAAAACCGTTTATTTTAGCCTCGATTGCTGGAGGTATAGGAGGAGCTGCAGCAGGCTTACTCGGCTCAACGGCATATGGATTTGCCTCAGGCGGTATTTTTGGTATACCTCTATTCATTAATCCAAAAGGCATGGATGCAGGCTTCATCGGCTTTATTATATCTTTGGTTGTAGCTTTTGTAGTCGCATTTATTCTGACCTATCTTTTCGGTTATAAAAATGCACAATCTGCGTCTGAAATTAAGGTTGCAGATGAAAACAAAGAAGAAGAAAAAACGATATTCAGTCCTCTACATGGTCAATTGATTCCTTTAACCACAGTGAAAGATGAAGCTTTCTCCAGTGGTGCGATGGGTCAGGGAGCCGCAATTATCCCCCGAGAAGGAGTAGCTTACGCACCTTTTAACGGAACTGTTGTTACCGTTTTCAAAACAAAACATGCGATTGGACTGATCTCTGAGGATGGAGTTGAACTGCTCATTCACATTGGAATTAATACGGTCAGCTTGAAGGGAAAACATTTCACTTCCTTTGTGTCTGAAGGAGATACGATTCAAAAAGGGGACAAGCTGGTTGAATTCGATCCCAAAGCTATAGAGGATGACGGATATGATATTACCACATCCGTCATTGTAACCAATACAGCCGTGTACACGGATATTTTAGTTGAAGATTCCAAGGATATTCATGCAGGAGACCGCTTACTAAAGATTAGATAGATTCCAATTCCAATATTCAATAATAAAAAAGGCAAGATAAAGCTGACGATGCCCCGTATATAAAAAGGGTTGTCGTCAGCTTTTTTTTTAATTACCTCACACCTAGCGTGTTCATCATCTGTCTGAAGGAACGCACATATTTATCCGGTGCCAACAGGTTAACGATTCGCGCCAGTCCTTTCTTGCGGATAGATTCGCGTTGAGGTACGTTGTTCATCAGGTCTAGTCCTTGCAGTATCGCCTGCAAGATGTCCCCCTGCTGATAAAATTTACCGGTTTCGTTGTGGTCAATGAATGCTCGTACTCCGTCTGAATCAGAGCTTAATACCGGGCAACGACAGGCCATCGCCTCAGCAACTGCATAGCCGAATCCCTCCACCAATGAGGTCGATAGCAAGTAGCCGCCTGAGTCGCCAATCATGGAGTAATACAGGGGCATATTGGCATGAGGTACGCTTTTAAAACGCTCGATAATGGAGGACATGCCAAGCTGAGTAAGCATTTTTTCGAATTGTATTTTATCCTCCGGCTGTGACAATGTTTCATCATAAAACATCCAGATTCGAAGATCCGCACGGTTTTGCAGCATCCAGTAAGAAATATCGACAAAATGCCTCCAGTTCTTGTTGGGCTCTAGCCGTCCAACCCAGGCAATAACCGGATTAGTTGGAGGAGTGTTAGGTACATAATTAAATACGCTGGTATCCAGCACGTTTGGAAACACATAGCGATTAAGCCATGGACACATGGTGGAGAAAAGATTCACTAAATGAGTCGTATCTGGTAGGAGCACTGCATCGGCGTAATTTTGAAGATACGGAACTGCATCTGCAACAACCCAAGCCGCTTCTTCGTGAGGGCCAAAGCCCTGCGATTCATAGATCAATATCCCCTGATAGCCCAACATTCGCAATCTGGGGAGCATAGGGTAGTCCGAAGAGACGATAATTGCATCGTAGCGATGAGTCTCCACCAGCTTTCGAATTTCTTCTTCAGAGGAAGTCGTGAACACTGGAATATCGCCGTGCAGGTTTTGCATCCCTGTACCCTGCTGATAATAGAGAAGATGACATTCGATCCCGTCCTGAATGAGCGCTTTACAACGCTGGCGGTTCAAGGTTTCTACGCCGCCGCTGGGTATATAAAAAGTAAATAGAACTTTGATCTCAATAACCTCCTTTGCCAACCACAAGCTCTAATACCAAGTTATTCAACCAACAGGACGGGGTGTGGGTTTCTATGGAAGCCTGGATTGAATTAGCGCATAATTATGACTGAGGCGAGAATCTTCCGGGGAGCGTTCTGTTGCTTCTTTCGCAAATTCACATGCTTTGTGTAAAAGGCCTAACTCGTAGCAAGCGAGGGCACCAAGATCATACAGCGTGGCGTCCCAGCAAAAATCCTCTTGCATGTACGTATCCGGTCGTGTAGAAATTTGCAGCGCTTCTTCAACCATATGATAGACGGCGGGCCAGTTCCGCGTATGATAGGCCAGCTGAGCCATTTCCGTGTAAGGTTCACGTAAATACGGTGCTTCCGCAATAGCCCGGTATAACCAACGTGTTGCCTCTTGCCATTGTTCACTTGCTTTATAGGCTCTAGAAATAAAGCGCATCGAAGCACTGCGTTCATCTGCCCAGCGTGCCTGCGGCATGGCAAGATGTTGTTGCAGCGTAGCAATGCACTCGTCCCAACGGCCATGATACATATATTCCCGCCCCAAGTAATGCATGTTGCGGTCATCCTCGGGAAACTCGCGCACAGACTGCTCCAGCAGTGGAAGGTATTGGCTGCGGGACTTGTGCGGATCGGGATCATGATACAAGCGGAGCTGGTCTGATCGGATGTTGCGTTCTTTACCCTCTCCGATATATTCAAGCACCTCGTGAACTGGGCGTACCCAGCGGTACCCGTGACGAGTGTGTATTTTTTCTTTCCAGAACCATGTATAAACGGTATCTTGCCCAGGCTGTCCATGTGTAAAGGCATATAGCATCCGGGTAGTTCCTTCCTTCCAGTTGCGTTCCAGCCGCGACCGCCAACCCTCCTCCCAGACTTCGTCCAGATCCGTACAGACACAAATATCTATATCATCAGGGACCAGCCGTAGGGACTCATTGCGAGCTTTGTCAAAACGCCAAGGAGTTACCTCTATACGATGCACCTCTGCACCCGCTTCGTGTAGCAGGGAAACAGTATCGTCTGTAGAGCCGGTGTCCGCTACAATGACAACATCGGCTTCACGCATGGTGTGCATCCAGCGTTTGGCGAATCGGGCTTCATTTTTGCTAATGGCATAGACAGCTATTTTGTACCGATTCGATTGTTGCATTCCGCTTGCTCCTCCTTTGACTTACTCAAAGATTAAGGGGTGAGTGTGGGGGACATTTTTATTGGGGAGGATTCAGGATTGAGCTGAAGAACTGTCGATTATGCAGGACGTACGGGTCGTTGGGAATGTAAATGGCAGCTTGCTCGTTGTGCCAATTCGCACGTGTGTAATCCTTCATCCGAAAATGGCAAATGCATAGCTGGATATGAGGAAACCACGTTTGGTACGCGTCTTGTACCGGGCCCATCGTGTCGGGAGGATTCAGAGTGGTAGCCATGTCGTACCAGTAAATAGCTTTGGAGATCTCATTTTTATGCAAAAAATAATGACCCATCCGACAGCACAGATCAGCCCTGGGCGTATCGAAGGTCAAACTATGGAGAGCCGCTGTAATGCTTTGCTCCAGCTTGCCAAGCTGTTGTAGACAATCAGCCATTTTGCTACATGCACTAATCGCGTCCTCTGCCCAGCATTGTCCAGTATCCAGAAAATCCTGGTAAACCTGCACAGCCTGCTCATATCTTTTATTGTCTCTTAACTCGTTAGCGTAATAGTAGAGGTCACGAGGAGAGAAGGCATGACCTTGGGCGAGCAATTTCTCATAGATTCGCAGGTTTCGTCCTGGAGAGACCGTGTGTGTTCTAGTGTGAGTTATGGCGATATCGGCATGTTGAATATTCCCGTTTACGGCGAGGTACTCATGCACGGCTCCGTGCCAACGGAACCCGGCTGACCTTCTAACTAAGCGGTTTCGACGAAAATGTAGGGTGACATTGCCATGATCATCAAAGGCATAATGATAATTCATAGACACGGAATCCACGATTGGTGTGGCTGAGGAATCAAGGGTTTGCTTCAGCTCAAGCAGCTTGACGGCGTCCTGTTCCTTCAAAATATCATCGGCATCCAGCCAGAGAATGTATTCCTGCGTAGCTTGTTCAAACGAATAGTTACGTGCAAGGGCAAAATGATCTACCCATTCAAATGGAAAAATTCGATCTGTAAAGTTGCGACATATGTCAATGGTCTGATCCTGTGAACCCGTGTCCACGATGTTGATTTCATCCACAATAGGATGGATCGATTCCAGGCAACTGCCAATAGTATTTTGGTCATTTTTGACGATCATGCACAGGCTGATACTGATCAATTGAGTACCACTCCTTTGGGAACCTTCTAAGGATTCAGGTCGAACATAAAGCTTTATTTATCAAGAGGTCTGATTATAGAAGCCCTGCCGCAATCGCGGCAGGGCAAGGATGACAAAGCCTAAACGGGCTGTGCGGCTTTGTCGATAAGGTATGGTACGTCGCTTAAATATAATGTGGTAGAAAAAAGAACGTTAGAGTCCGGTAGGCCCTGTAGGTCCAGTCGGCCCCGTAGGTCCGGTAGGTCCAATCGGTCCTTGTGGACCAGTGTCTCCTGTTGGTCCAATCGGGCCAGTAAATCCAAGGCCAAACGGTCCGGTAGGTCCAGTCGGCCCTGTTGGTCCAGCGGGTCCCGTAGCGCCTGTGTCGCCAATAGGTCCGACAGGCCCGATAGGTCCAGCAGGTCCGGTAAAGCCGGTGGCACCCGTAGACCCGACAGGTCCGGTAACACCTGTGTCACCCGTGGCGCCTGTAGGTCCGACAGGTCCAGTAGCACCTGTATCACCCGTGGCACCCGTAGGCCCGACAGGTCCGGTAACACCAGTGTCACCCGTGGCCCCTGTAGGTCCGACAGGTCCAGTAGCACCTGTATCACCCGTGGCGCCTGTAGGTCCGACAGGTCCAGTAGCACCTGTATCGCCCGTGGCACCCGTAGGCCCAACAGGTCCGGTAACACCGGTGTCGCCCGTGGCGCCCGTAGGCCCAACAGGTCCGGTAACACCGGTGTCGCCCGTGGCGCCCGTAGGCCCAACAGGTCCGGTAACACCAGTGTCACCCGTGGCACCCGTAGGCCCAACAGGTCCGGTAACACCAGTGTCACCCGTGGCACCCGTAGGTCCGACAGGTCCGCTAACGCCTGTAGCGCCTGTGGCACCCGCAGGCCCTGTAGCACCCGTAGGCCCGGCAGGTCCGGCTGGGCCCACAGCTCCAGCTGCACTTGCTTTAACAAGAGCAATAGAATCAATGGCTACATCAGCAGTGTTAGCCAAGGCATTTTTACTAATAACCAAAAAGGCAAAGGCTGCGTTGGCTGGAACAGGAGCTGTTACTTCATACAGGCTTTGCCATGTTCCGTTCACAGCGTCTGGCAATGTGCCTGCGCTCAAATAGGTAGTCAGCCCCGTGCTAAGGAAGCTAAAGGTTGCGTCATAGTAATACAGAAAAATGTTAACTTGAGGACTGGACAGGCTTCCTATTTTTGCAGCTGAGAGGCTTAATGTATAGCTTTCGCCTGGTGCAGCAAAAACGACCTGGGAAAGAGATGCATCTACTGCGCCTCCTGTCAGGATCGCACTATAAAAGTTTGTCTTTTTTACGGATAAGTTAGTGACGGTCACATTTGCAGCGTTCCAAAAAAGGGTAGATCCAGTCTCGAAGTCGCCGTTATTAACTAGATTGGTAAATAGTACGGTCATCGTTTTTTATACACTCCCTTCACACGTTGTAATGATAGTAGATGCGAATCCACGCCGTGGCGAACCGTACAAGTTTACGAGGGCAGATGCGCATTTCCATGTTCACATTTTAGACACATTATTTTAAGCTTCTATTTAAGTGACGTTAAGCTGGAGTTATATGTGGGGGGGTATCATTAGAGTTTAAAAGTGTAGCATGAGGCGAGGAGAGACCGTTTCGCGAAGGCTTTGGGCTTCCGATCGCTGGTGCTTCTCCAGCTCCAAACCCTCCGCTCCACTGCTACCCGCTACTCATGCAACATTTTAGGTGGGAGAGTAGTAGGATGAGAGCGCTCGCCCAAAGATTGATTTGGTCGTCCAAATCTATCGCTATGGAGTTTTTTTGATATGTGTGTGTAGTTCGATATGATTTGTCAATACGATAAAGGAAAGGGTGGAACATGTGCTCAAAGTACAGCAGGTGAGCAAGTGGTATGAGGGCAACCGGGGTGTACATAAGCTGGATTTTGAAATGCAGCGCGGTGAAATTGTTGGTTTCCTGGGGCCGAATGGTGCGGGTAAAACGACAACCATGCGCATGATTACAGGGTATCTTCAACCCAACGAGGGAGTGATTACGATTGATGGTATCCCGATTCAGGATAAGGGCAGACAAGCTCGTTCCAAAATCGGTTATCTGCCGGAGACGCCCCCTTTGTATGAGGATATGTCCGTAAGATCCTATTTAAAGTTTGTAGCTAGTATTCGTGACGTGCCTGCGAGAGAGCAGAAGCTGCGTATTTCGGAGATGATTTCCAGGCTAGGACTGAATGGGCGGGAAAAACAATTAGTCCGCAGTTTGTCCAAAGGGTATAAACAGCGCTTGGGACTGGCAGGTGCGATTATTCATAACCCGGATTTACTGGTGCTCGATGAACCGACCTCGGGTTTGGACCCCAATCAGATTTTGGAGATTCGTCAGCTCATTCAGGAGATTGGCGAAAATCATACGGTATTGCTTAGCACACATATATTGCCTGAGGTGGATGCGTTATGCAATCGTGTTCTCATCATCCATGAAGGCAAACTGGTCATGGATGGGCGCCCTGACACGCTCGGCGGTTCGATGGAAGATGGATTCAAGGTGAAGGTAGAGGTTAAAGGCAAGCGTGAGCAGGTGATGGATGTCCTTCGTACTTGGGGAAAAGTAGAGGTTGAATCTATGGCGACCACGCTGCCTTCAGCGAACACGGAGCTAAGTGCCGCAGAGTCAGATATGACTGGATTGCTACTCACAGGAGCCTCCGGTGAGGATTTTCGCGAAGAACTATTTTATGTGCTGTCTGATGCGAAGCTTCCGATTTTGGAGATGAAAAAAGAAAGCCTTAGCTTGGAAAATATCTTCCAGCAGTTAACGACACGCGAGACGGAAGAAGGTCAGGTCGGCGATCCAGCAGTACAAGACCTACATTCCTCGGAAACTACAGCACCTACGGCCATCACGGTGGAGCATGGAGAAGCTGCGTCCAGCAATGATAAGACTGAAGAAGATAAGGATACAGGAGGTAATCGGTCATGAGGCGTTTGTTCGCGGTCTGTCAAAAAGAGCTGCAAGCCTATCTGTGGACACCAACAACGTATTTTGCGCTTGCAGTGTACATGCTGCTGACGGGGTTACTTTTTTATACCAATTTTGTGATGTATCAGCCAAGCATTCTGGACTATCGGCTGGTACTCGGTGACACCTTGTCCATGCTGGTGTTCGTCGTCCCATTGCTCACGATGAGGCTGGTTGCGGAGGAATTCAGGCAAGGTACGGATGAACTGCTGCTTACCTCACCTGTGAGTGTGACGGAAATGATCGTGGGTAAATTTTTAGCGTCGTTGGGCATGTTGCTCATATTAGTGCTGTGCAGTCTAGCGTATCCGGTCGTGATGTCCTTTTATGGGTCGCTGGATTGGACGCTGGTATTAACATCTGTGATCGGTCTGTTTATGCTTGGCGCAGCCATGATGGCGATCGGCTTATTCGCTTCGACGCTTTCACAGCATCAGATGATGTCAGCGGTCGTCAGTTTTATTATTTTACTTGTGTTCTGGATGCTGGATTCGTTTGGTGGACAGACGGGTGCATCTGCGGCGGTACAGCAATGGCTGGAACCTTTTTCACTAACCGCACGGTTTGACAGTTTCACCAAAGGATTGCTGAATGGAGCCGATGTGATGTACTACGTGATGGTGGCGGTACTCTTTTTGCTATTCAGCATCCAAGTGGTTGAACGGAAACGGTGGAGGTAATGAATATGAAAAAATGGCTGGGTCATACCAATAGTGTGGTACTATCGATTGCTGCTGTAGGGATTTTTATTTTATTGACGTTATTTCTGCGTTCGCTGGGTGGCTTTCAACTGGATCTGACGGCAGGGAAGCAGTATACGCTGTCTGACCAAACGTTGACGACCATCCAGGATGTAAAGGAAGACGTACGATTGATTGCCTTTACCGTATCCACCTCGCAAAATCAGAAGCTGAACCGGGATGTTACGGATATGCTGAATGAATACGCCAAGCGTAACAGCAAGCTCAAGGTCGAGCAATACGATCTGAATCAGGAACCGATACTGGCCAAGCAATATGGTGTTACTGCAGCGTCTATTGTGTTGGTGCAGGGGGAGAAGAAACGGGTTATAGATATTGGGAGTCTATTTACGCAAGCTCAGGGGAGTGGTGAAGGGGCATACCAATTTACGGGGGAAGAAAAGCTGACGAGTGGATTGTTGGGATTATCATCTACCCGTCAAGGAAAAGTGGCCTTTCTAACTGGACATGAGGAAATCCCATTGTCCCAAATGACTGAATTAAGTAGCTCACTGTCACAAGATAATGTGAAAACAGAGGAAGTTCAGCTCAATCAGGCGGGTAGTGTACCCAAAGATGCGTCTGTATTGGCTATTGTTGGACCAGAACGTGATATCAGTGCAACAGAACTGAAGAGTATTCGTACGTATCTGAATGGTGGCGGAAAGCTTTTTATGGCACTAGGCTTTCACCCGAACATGGGGTCCGATTGGAAAAACCTTGATGCATTAGCGGCTGATTATGGAGTGAAGGACACTCATGCCATCGTGGTGGATCAAGAACAGACGAATACACTTGGACCGCTATGGACGGTTCCTACCTTCGGCAGTCATGCGATCACCGATAAGTTGGCGGCTTCCAATCTGTACCCTGTTCTTTCATTGTCTATTGCTTTGCAGGCAGGAGAGCAGAAGGATTGGAAGACGACGCTTTTGATGAAATCTTCTGGAGCTAGCTATGGTGAAACGAATATCCAAGGTCTGCTGAACAACGAAACACAGAAGGATGACAAGGACCCGCAGGGGCCGCTGGATCTCGGTTATGCGGTAGAAGGGAAAGACGGCAAGCCCAAAGCCGTTATTCTCGGAACGTCTGCCCTCTTAAGCGACACTGAGATCGGCACAGGAGGCAATCGAGACTTTGTGCTGAACAGTCTGAATTATGTGCAGGAGCATTCTGATGGGCTCACTATTCGTCCTCGTCAGGAGCAGGATTATAAGGTAGCTTACTTGACTCCTGCACAAGCGAAAACGATATTGACCATATCTGTCATCGGATTGCCGTTGCTGTTCGCGGTCATCGGAATCTTATTATGGTGGAGGCGAAGAAGAGCATGAGAAAATGGATACCCACAGTGCTGCTGTTAGTTGTATTGGGAGCGGGTATAATCTATGCAAAGAGCCAAAACTTTTTTTATGAACAAGCGCCGGCTGCTCGTCAGCTGATTCAGCTTACGCAAGAGAATATTACGTCTTTCGCAATCACTGGAAAGGACGGCAAGTCGGTGGAACTAGAACAACATGATGGCCAATGGAGTATGAGCAAGCCACGGACTTACCCGCTAAACCAATATACAATAGACCATTGGCTAGCGGCGATTCAAAATGTAAAGTTGGGTGAAGTGGTGGAATCTTCCCCTACAGACGTAGCCAAATATGGGATCTCCGCTACCCATGATCAGATTGAGATTAAGACCAAGCAGGGTGACGTTCGTACCTTTGCTTTCGGTGAAACGTTGCCTTCCGGAGATGCTGTTTATGTATTATCAGACAAAAAAGAGATAGCTTCTGTACCTATAGATACTCTTTCAGGGTTATTGCTGGGTGCTGAAGATTTTATAGATACAACGCCGTTCGATTGGGACGATACCAAGCTGAGCGGAATAGAGTGGGAAGGCCAAAATGCTTCATGGATGCTCAAATCCTCCGGTAACAGCGGGACCGGAGACAGTGCCTCCACATCTTGGACGCTGAACGGAAAGTCAGTAGCCAGCGACACGGCGACTTCCCTCTCGCAGCAGATCAAAAACCTGGCCAGCAGTCAGGCCTTGCGCAAAGCCTCTGAGCTGAGCAAGCCTGTCCACCGCTTTACGCTAAGTGTATCGCTGGGTAAGGATGATTCCCAGCTGGTCTATCAGGGCTGGACGCTTAAAGATGATCCAGATACCGTATGGGTTGTACCGCCACAAAGTAACTGGGCTTATGGTCTGTCAGTATCTGACGTGAACCGTACTGAACAGAATGCCCACGACCAAGCTCAGGCTGGAAAATAACCATTAGTAATTAAATTAGCTGCACAAAGAGGCTCCAACGGCGGATGATCGTCGTCTGGAGCTTCTTTGTGTTTGTTATTCGTCAGGTTTGCTGCTTTTGGAAGAAGAGTTGTTAGTGTCGTTTAAATCTTGGATTACTTGAATCAGCTCATGAAGTGAGACGTCCAGCTTATCCAGCTTTTCCTCCATCGTGTGCAGGATGTGCCGCAACAAAATAAAACAAAGTCCAGCCGGAAAGCCTACGTTGGTAACCAGAGAAAGAGCATCATCCATTTGCAATGTATTCCCTCCTTTTTAGCCATATATAAAGGAAGGTAAATTAAACGAACCATATACAACCGATTGTAAAAATAGTATAATAAATAAGAACAAATGTTCTGTTTTTGGTTGTAAAATAGGTTTGGAAATTACCCTATAGTATGAGGATTAGAAAAAGTCAAATCCAAAGAGAAAGGGTGATTTACAATGGATCAGTCTCAGCTAACATTGGTAGAACAATATCGAAAGAAGCTGTACCGCATTGCCTGGAGAATCCAGTATCGTGCTCGGGTACAAACCAATCATGAATTTGTAATGGAAAAGAACGAATCCGTCAGTGCCCCATCTTTTACAGAATCTTCAAACTCTCATATGTACACATTACAGCTTATCAACTCTCTATCTTCTGAGATCGGAAAAATGATCATCTTTGACCTTTACATACTAGATAAAACCGAAGCACAGATTGCAAAAGAGTTAAAGCTATCCCAACAGGCGGTGAATAAATGGAAAAAGAAAATGCTGAAAGAGTTATTTCGGATGCTGAGTTCGTCCAATTGCTAAAATTAGTACAAAGTGGAGATCAGGAGGCCATGTATAGGATACTTCAATTGTTCGAGGAAGACATTCAAAAGACCAGTCGATATATTCGTATGTCCCGTGAAGATGCTGTCCAAAGCATTGTGACTGATTTTATAGAAGAACTGCGACAAGAGTTAAAGACAGTGAAAAGTGGACAATGGATATAGCCTTGGCTATCCTTATCCGTAGGTTTACTTATTTAACGGAGGGCTTATAAGTTTATGATTGATAACAGGGCTTCTTTTGAGAAAAGTATGAAGATGTACCCAGTCAACAGTATTCGTTCCAATGTCATCATTCTTGTTTTATTACTGTTAGATCTGTTTCTGGTTATCCCCTTAGTGGGAAATCCATACATTGCAGTTTACGTGTATGTACTGTTGCCACCGATTGTTTTGATAAACATTTGGGCTCTAGTACTGGTCATCATGCCACGCAAATTGCAATTGAATTACATTTTATTCCGTGGTGTATTTGGTTTGATTTGTTCTATGGGCTTCATGATCATGACACAAAAGTTTGCTTATGGCATGTTGGGTCTGGATACTTCATGGTATTTTATAGGTTCTTTTGCCCTTTATGGAGTCGCTTTGTATTACTTTATAAAATATAATTTGGCGAAATTCAAAGATCCTTCAAAACATAAGAAGAAACCAAAAGTTAAGAAAAAAAACAAGAGAGCGCCTGTAGTGACGATCACCACATTTACTGGGGCTGGTTATCTGATAGCGAATGTTTTCCTCGGATTTGCTACACAACAATTAGTTGCCACAGTATTGATCAGTGTATACTCCATGCTGGCATTTGTTCTTTTTCATTTTATTATGGATTTACACCGCTACTATTGGCTTCATAAGCTGAGGAATCAGACAACAGATTGAACACAATGAAAAAAAGCCTGCAAATGCCCCAACTTAATAGGGATTCGCAGGCTTTTTAGGCTGTAGATTTATTTAGTCGACATACTTGTTGCCGTCTGCATCAATATAAATGGATTGAACAGCTGTACGGCGGTACGGATAACCTGCCTCTGTGGTGCCGCTAATTTCATAGGTTACAGAATAGATGCCGGGCTTGTCCGCTTTGGATAGCTCAATTTGCCCATTAGGTTTAACCGTTTTTTGCTGTGCCGTCAAACCTTTAGGTGCAGAAGTGACTCCTTGCTGCGGATCACCATAATATTGAACTTGGTAGGTGACTTGTGTCACGCTGTCCGGGGAATCCTGTGTTTTCAGGTTTAGCTTCGGACCCACTGCATTCAGATTGTATTTCAGTTCAGGAACTTGAACAGCCTGGTAACGTGCAATCAGGAGATACGCTCCTTGATCAGGAACTGTGACGTTCAGTTTATAGGTGCCCGGTTTTGGATTTTGAATGACGGCGTTATGATGCCAGGCACCAGCAAAAATATCGTCATCATAGCCTGCTTTCAGATTAATAATTTCACTAGTACCGTCAGGCTTGGTTAGTTCCAGCTTACTCACACGTTTATCGCTGATCCAGTCCAGATCAATGGATTTGACACCATTTTCAACAGTGAGGGTTTCTGAGGCATGTCCATTATAATCGCCGCCTCGAATAAAGTATGAATTGTCGATCTCGCTATAGGTGGCTTGTACAGCAGAAGCAGTCAGGGAAGATGCTGAAAGTGCTTCAGTTTCCTGATTCAATGCTGGAGTGTTTGCTTGGAGGTAGGGTTGGATCAGGGAGAAAACGTAGGAGCCAGTACGAACCTTGGCATGATCCCAAGATCCGACTTTAACTACACGTCCGCCGGGAAGCTTAGCGTTGTCGACTGTGACCACTCCATCATTCTTACCAAAGGATGAGAGGTAAAGTCCGCCCATTATGTAGGAAGCAGTGCCGCCAGACCAGTTATCACCAGCAAACGTGAAGAATGGAATTGTAGTCGCATTACTGAGTGCATCGGTCTTGGATCGGAAATACTTCATATAAGATGTTTGTAAAGTGGAGGTACCAGGATTTTGTGAGCCGACGATATCTGCCAGCCATCCGGCCCAGCTACTGTAGGCGAGATCTGCAAGTTGTGAGCCATGATGAGGACTGCTGAGGGTGATGACACGTTGTACATAGGGAGCGGCTCCGTTATATACGAGAGCGGTTTGAGTATCCACTCCACCTTTGCTGTGGGCGATAACGATAAGTTTTTTTCCAAAGTGATTACTGATGACCTTAATTTTGTCGGCCAGAAGCTTACCATTGTCCCACATATCTTGGGAGGTGCCATTTGTATCGTACAGATTAATGGTGGCTGTCTGGTATCCGGCGTCACGTGCACGCTGAAGCATATCGTTATTATTCTTGGTCCAGACTTCAGCACTACTGTTCAAACCATGTACGAACAAAAGTGCTGGCTTGGTAGGATCAACGCGATTAGGTGGTGGGCCTTCTACCCAGCTTCCAGCGGGATCTTTCGGGGGTTGGGGGGTAGTGGAACCTGCAAAAGCGCCGACGGGGACAAGAGTTATTGATAACAAAAAAATGAGCATTAAAACAGTGATCTTTTTCAAACTGAAAATCCTCCTTTGTAAAATAAAGTATTTTTCAAGCTTATTATACATGCCATCTTGTGGTAAATCATCAATTGTATTTCATATTTACATTAAAATTTTATTTTTTTAGTCATTTTTTAGTCAGGATATCCCTATGATTCATAGCGCATGATAATCTCGTCACACATTTTATAATGTATGGAGGATGAGTTCATGCCAGGAACTAAGAAGGTCATCAGTTTTACGATTTCTGCTGCTTTACTCGCCAGTATGGCTGCTTTGACCGGGTGCGGAAATGCCGATCATAACGTTCGTACGAACAGTACACGCTATAACGCGCAAAGCACACATCATATGGATGGTGTGAACCGTAATGGTATGGATGGTGTGAATCGTTATGGGGTTAAGTCGAATGGTATGGACGGGATGTCATTGAATGAAAATGGCAACCGAACCGGACATCCAGTCCGTAATCTGCAAGTCGATCGCAATTTGTCCAAACGTATATCCGAGATGCCGGATGTAAAGTCTGCGACAGTGCTGGTCGGTGAACGACATGCCTATGTAGCCGTTTCCTTGAAAGACCAAGCCAACGGAACAGGTGTCGGTGCTCCAAGTATTGACGGTACTCCAAGTGCTAACAGTACTGGACGTAACGGGAATGTACCGAGTGTGAATGGCGTTAATGGCACTAGAGGAAACCGTACTACGGATACTACAACGCCTGGAATGACAGACAATGGAGTTACCGGGAATGGACTTACCGGGAATGGAACACCTGCTCGTCGTGATGATGGTTTGTTCGGTACGATGGGTACAGGCTCGTACGGTATGTTGCGTGGCTTAACGGACAACAACAATCGCACAGATAACGGAAACACCACAATCGAGGGAGCAAGAACTGCATATGAACCAAGTGATGCAGTCAAGAGCCGTATCGCGAATAAAGTTAAGCAATTTGCACCTTCGATTGAACAGGTACATGTATCCGCTAACCCGGACTTTGTCAAACAAGCCACTGACTTTACACACAGTGTGCAAAATGGTCATCCGATTAGAGGCTTGAGCAATGGTATGGCGGATGTAATTGAACGTGTATTCCCAACTTCGGCGGCTGATACAAACCGCCCAATGGATAATACAACACCGACACGTCCACAAAATCATACCCCTGCCCCGATGAATCATCGCTAATTCAAACCCTATAATTGTGCAATGCCAAAGAAAGAGCTATCCATCTCAGCGAATACGCTGGTGGATAGCTCTTTAGTTTTGGGGGAATGATAACTATAACTGAATTATTTGCGCAATCCTTTAATCCATACGCCTTGCAACTTTAAGTCTCTATCCAGTAACAGGATGTCTGCTTGTTTACCTGCTTCAAGCGAACCTGTCCGATCAGCAATGTGCAAGGATCGAGCCGGATTCAGGCTGGCCATTTGTGATGCTGCGGGAATACCCATACCCACGTGTTGAACCAAATAGCGGAAGCCTTCAATCATCGTTAGTGTGCTTCCGGCCAATGTGACGCCATCCTCCAGTCGTGCTACATCGCCCTGCACAATCACTGGCAAATCGCCGAGTGTGTATTTCCCGTCTTCGAGACCAGTAGCAGACATGGCATCGGTGATGAGAATGAGATTATGATCCTGCTTTAACCTAGCGAGCAGGGAAATGGCGGCGGGATGCACATGAATGCCGTCCGCGATGATTTCTGCTTCAATGCGCGGATCAGCGAGTACGGCTCCGGCGGCTCCCGGCTTGCGATGATGCAACGGAGTCATAGCATTAAACGCATGCACCGCATGGTTCAGCCCTGCCGTCGCTGCCTGTTCAACCTCTTCATACGTAGCATCCGTATGACCGAGAGCTGCGGTAATGCCATGGCTGCGCAGCCATGCAATCAGTTCCAGCGCTCCTTCCCGTTCGGGCGCAAGCGTGAGCTGGCGAACAAGGCCCGGGTAGCGCTGCTCCCATTCTGCTACCCATGAGAGATTCGGTGGCACGATATGTTCCGGGTTTTGCGCTCCCGGCCACTTCGGACTGATGAACGGTCCTTCCAAATGTACGCCCTCCAACTGAGCATAGGGCATAGGTAGTGCCATGTATGCGTGAACTTCACTCAATACCCGATCAATCTGTTCCTTGGGCGCGGTCATCGTGGTAGCCAACATAGCTGTCGTACCTTGTGAACCGTGAAAGGAGGTGATCGTATCCAGCACCCTCGGATCGGAGTCCATAAAGTCCTCACCGTTCCCGCCGTGAACATGAATATCAATAAAGCCTGGCAGCAGATAGCCTCCTTCCAAACGCACAATTTTGGCGGTTTTCGCTGCGCTTTCTTCCTGATTTGCGAAGACTAACGCTGTCCAATCGGCGGGCAAATTCGCTTCTGAACCAGCGTATACAATGGATTGCCCCTCAATGACGACAACCCCTTTTTCAATGATGTCATTCCCAACGACAACTTGCCCATACAGTAGCTGGGGTACGGTACCACTCATTTCATCTGACTTCAATTGAACCATTCTCCTGCCTCCTGATCTAATAAAATAAGTACGTTGGGATGGCATTGCAGCAGGGAAGCCGGACACGCTGTCGTGACGGGTCCAGTTAAAGCCTGCTTTATAATGTCAGCCTTATCCGCACCAAAAGCCACCAGTATAATTTGCTTCGCCTTAAGAATCGTGCCTACTCCCATCGTAACTGCTTGCCTGGGTACAGCATCTATTTCGCCAAAAAATCGAGCATTCGCCGAACGCGTACTTTCTTTTAAATCTACAACATGTGTAGCTCCAGCCAAGCTGTGACCAGGTTCGTTAAAGCCGATATGTCCATTATGACCAATGCCAAGCAATTGCAGATCCACGGGGCCATGATCCAGAATAGCCTGCTCGTGCGCTGCACATTCTGCTGCCAGATCCAGTGCATTCCCGTCAGGGACACGTGTGTGGGGTATCGGAATATCGATATGTTGGAACAAGTGCTCATTCATAAAGCTTCGATAGCTCTGCGGATGTTCTGGGGGAAGACCAACATACTCATCAAGATTCACGGAATAGGCGCGTGCAAAACTGACCTGTCCCTTGCGGTACATATCTGCAAGATGTCGGTAAATGCCAATCGGCGTACTACCGGTGGCCAGGCCAAGCATGGCCTGTGGTTTGGATTGCAGCAAGCTAGCGATCACAGCGGCGGCAGTAGCGTTCAGGTCTTCACGGCTGTTCAAAATGCGTATGTTCATCTTAGTGACCTCCCGGTTGTTTTTTGAGCTTGCTCACTTGTTGATATGAACCTTCCAATCTCGGAATATATTTGTCAAAATCCGCGCTCACCATACCTGTAAACAGAATATCTATGATATGAAGCTGGGCGATGCGGGAGGCCATATCCCCACGTCGCATTCCTTCCTCCAATGAGGAGGAAAATAGCGCAATATCCGAAAGGCCTGCCAGCGTGTTGTTTCCGAAGGAGGTCAGGGATAGTGTCTTGGCCCCTTGTTCCTTGGCGCAGCGTAGAGCCGCAATGGTCTCCTGGGTTTCTCCTGAATAAGAGACGGCAAAGGCTACATCTCCCGCTCCGAGCGAGGAGGCAGAGGTAATCTGCATATGGGAATCTGCAAAGGCAGTGCTGTTCTTGCCAATACGGATGAGCTTCTGGTAAAAATCCTGCGCCACAATCGACGATGTCGCCATCCCATAGAGATCAATGCGGCTCGTGGCTGACAGCCATGCAATAGCCTGCTCCAGCTTGTCGTAATCCAGCAGTCGGGTCGTGTCCGCAATGGATGCGGTGTGGTTCGCCTGAATAGCTTGCACGATTCGGGAAAGTGAATTTCCGGCGACAATATCCTGATAGGATTCTTCACCATTACGGTTGGAATGGGACAACTCGGCGGCCAGCTTCATTTTGAAATCGGGATAGCCTTTAAAATGTAGTGATTTGCAAAACCGCGTAACGGTCGCCGCACTTACACCACAACGCTCTGACAGCTCCCGAATACCCAGATGTAACACATCTTCCGGGGATTGCAGGATGGATTCCGTCAGCTTGCGCTCCTGTACGGGAAGCAGCTCCAGTCTTTGGGCTAATGTATGAAGAATGGGGGACATGAGCTATGCTCCTTTGGCTGTAGAGTATTTGCGTGAAAATAAATATCGTTTATAAGAATGATATTAAGAAAAACATTTTCACGTGTATTGTAAAGTAATTCTGTCGCTCATGCAAGAGATGTGAGAAGAATTTTTATTAAATTTTGCGAAAAAATAGCCAGCGAAAATTGTAGAAGTTATCATACATTAATTTACATATTGCGAGTTTTACTTACAAAACAACCTATTGACTTGTCTCTTCATTGGAGGAGTATAATTGAATAAAGTTCCAGTGAAGGAATTTTTCTAGGAGCTTTCTTTGCAGAGGGCATCGTTGGGTGGAACGAACAGAATCTCATTCACAAGGAGGAGTTTGCTATGCAAAGCCAAGTGATTGAAATGATCAGCGCAGTCAAGGAAGATCCTGAACTGGTCGCAAAGCTGGATGGACATTCGGACATTATTCATGATGCGGGACTGGATTCGTTGCAGTTGGTTCATTTCATGCTGCAAGTGGAGGATGCATTTGATGTGGAGATTGATTTTGATTCCTTTGAACTGGAGCATTTGAGCTCGGTAGATGCGTTTTGCAGCTACATTCAGGGGATCAGCGATGCGGAACAAGCGCCGCATCTGGAGGGAATGGAGACGGTCTGACGTACAGCTAGGTACATGTGCCTGAAAATCCATTAAACGAGGTGTTAGCATGCAGCCCAAAAGCAATGTGCTGATTGATGAGAAAGCGTTCAAGCTCATCAAGCGTAACCTGAAAAACGCTTCTGTATCTTACCGTAACGCCACACAGGACCCTGCTTTCAAAACGGACATGCCCCAGACGATCGGCATTAAGCTGACTAACCGCTGCAACCTGAGATGTACGCACTGCTTTGAATGGAACGAGGAAGGCTACCATCACCAAATGGATAAAGAAGAACAAAACATGGATCTTGCTCCAGACATGCTCCGGCAAATTTTGAGCGAAACCAAGGAAGCCAAGTCCAGACTGTACATGTGGGGCGGCGAACCAATGTTTCATCGGCGTTTTGATGAAATTTTGGACGTGCTGGCGGAAGATCGGCGCGAAATGACCTTTTGTACAAATGGATTACTTATTGATAAATATTTGGACCGGATTTTGGATTTGTCCGAAAATCTGGAGTTATTAATAGCGATTGAAGGTTTTGAAAGAGAACACGACCTAATTCGCGGTAAAGGCACCTTTCAAAAAACAATGCGGCAGATGGATAAGCTGATTGAACTGCGCGACCAGGGATTGTACAAGGGACGGGTAACTGTCCATGCGGTCATTAACGATAACATGATCGGACGGATGTACGAATTTCTGCAAATGCTGGAGGACAAAAGGCTGGATCTGGTGCTGCTGACGTTCCCCTGGTACATTTCCAAAGAGACCTCCCTCAAAATGGATGAATATTTTACACGTAATTTTTCTTGGCTCCGACAACTCGAAGAAAAAAATATTAGTAGCTGGCATGCTTTCAAATATAAAATCAACCCGGATAACATCGATCCTCTGATGCAGGAACTACAGCGGATCAATGAGCGAGTATGGAACATTCGCGTGCGCTATCAGCCCGGTTTGGATTATGAGGAAATTGATAAATTTATACATGGTGAGGAAATGGTCAGCCGTTGTTCCAATCATTGTTTGGCGCTCACCTCCAGAACAGATATTTTACCAGACGGGAAGGTCATGCCTTGCAAATTTTTCAGTGAGTTCACGATTGGAAGCATGCGTGAGCACAGTCTGAAGGAGATATGGAACTCGGAAGCGTATGAGAAAACCCGTCAAAAGATTAATCATGAAGGATTGACTCCGGTGTGCTCCAAATGCAGCGTATTGTATCTGCACGGGGCAGGCTCTCTGAAATACATTTAGCTTTCTATGAATGTTGTTTGTTACTGGATGGAAGAGAGAGGGATGATGATAAGTCGTGACGACTAAAACAATTAACCTTGTGGAAGCGCTTGCGCATGAACGGGACCATGGAGTCCTGATTTGGCTGTTTAATATCGGTGCAGAGCAAGTATGGCATCCATCCCCCCGCAAGGGGGGCATGGTAGACCGGGATGAACAGCAGGTCGTAAACCGGATGGAGGAAATGAACCTTCTGCTATGTCGAAGTCAGGATGTCATTGTACTTCGGGAATATCCGGATGAGGCGTTTCTGGACATGCTTCAACGGTTGGGCTTTAGCCTGCCGCGTATTGAGGTGCCAGAGCCTTCTGATCCGCTAACGCCGATTTCAGAGCTGGTGCTGGCGGATGAGGCGCTTTTGGCACGACTGCGTACGGTTGCAGATGCAGGCCACAGCAGCAGTGGAGCCAAAGCGTGGCTCGTCCCCTATGCGGTCACACCGCAGGAGGAAGCGATTGCGGAGCTTTGCGGGCTGGAGTTGATCGGCGCTCCATCCGCGGTCAGTGCTCAGGTGAATGATAAAATATTCAGCCGCCTGACCGCGCAAAAGCTTGGTTTTGCTGTCAGCGAAGGCGCTGTATGTACAGACGAATCGGCGATCCGCAGGGAGTGTGCCAGACTGGCTGACTTATCGGATGGACCTGTGAAGCTGATTATCAAGCAGCCGCACGGTGCCTCGGGACAAGGCATGTATATGCTGGACGAGCTGTCCAAGCTGGACACGCTGCTGAGTGTGATGAGGCGTTTTGGCGGCTCGTCGCCATCATCCGGCGGCTGGCTGGTGGAGCGCTGGCACAATAAGCAGATGGATCTGAACTACCAGCTCTGTATTGACGAGGGCGGTGGTGTGACGATGTTTTCGCTAAAAAGGCAAAACGTGGATGGCACCGTGTATATCGGATCTCAAGTGCCGGCTGAGATTGGCGATGCGCTGGAGGAAGAAGTGAGACGCTGCGCCTATCAGCTGGGTACGTATCTCTATTCCATTGGATACACAGGAATGGCCTCTATTGACGGTTTTGTTGACGAAGAAGGTTTGCTGGTTCCAGTCATTGAGATTAACGGTAGGTTTACGTTGTCTACCTATATTTCGTTTTTGTCATCCGTCCTGGGAGAGCAGCACAAAACATTATCCCGTTATTATCGCAACGTTACCGCCACACCTCTCACCTACAGCCGCTTGTGCGGGCTGCTCGCGGAGGAAGGCTTGCTCTATACGCCCGAACGTCCAGAAGGGGTGTTTGTGTATACAGCGGGTACATTGTCTGGTATCCCTGTGAAGCGGGGCTATGTGAACCGGATTTTCACACTTATTTTGGCAGACAGCTGGCAGGAAGCTGATGCGTATGCGCACAAATTGGAAGGTATCATTGCTGGATTAGGATGCTCATAAATGGGAGGGAATCAAGAATGAAAACAGATGTATACCATGTAGTACCCTTGCTGGAAAAGATTTTGAAGCTGGCTCCGGGCGAGCTGGAACAGTTGACTCCGGATCAAGATTTGCGAACCTTGGGGCTGAATTCCTTATCCGCTGTGGAATTAATTGTAGAGTTGGAAAATGAGCTTGATATTACGATGGAGGACGACGATCTAGTGCTGGAGCATCTATCTACACTGCAAGGCATTGAGCGTCTGCTGAGCAAATATGCATAAGGGCGCCGAAAAGACAAGGTTGATGCAGGGATCCGATATGGAGACTCGTCAAAATTCCGTTGTGGACTATGGTACAGAAGAAGTGGCAAACGCTCTTCCAGGGAAGCATTGTGTATATTCTTCCCTGCGTACCTCATTGCGGAGGTACGGGGTGACCATGGCCGAATCCGAGCTATTCATGCTGTGTGGGAGTATGTGCGCAGAGTATGGTGGAGATTTGAAGCGCTTCGGGCCTGAGAAATATCCGGAGCAGCTTCAAGAAATGGCAGCCAGTGGTGGACCTGTTATTCGGGTGGAACCGTGGGTCGCTGGTGTCAGTGATGAAACCGACTTGTTGCGGGTACTTACATCGGGCTACGGTACCATGCTGCATACGTCAAGCACCGCTTTAACCTATCACGATGTATATGTGAAAAATTACCCAAGGGGCCACGTGATTGAGTTGTGCGGGTTGGACTTGCAAGAACGGACAGCACAGGTGAATGATAGCTTCCTGCTCGATTCCTCGGGACATGCCATGACTTATGTGGGCTCAGCCCGGCTCGACGATCTGATGCAGGGCATTATTGAGTATGCATGGCTGGTGGAGCAGCCTGCCCCGCTTTCGCCAAGTGAGATGCATGCTGCGTGTGCTCATCATATACGACAGTATTTGACTGGACACGAAGCCATCTGGAGAGGCGTACCTACGTCTAATGAGTCGGTCAGTCAAACGGGGAAAGCTGTAACAGGCAAGCAGGTCAAGCGGGGAGATGAGGGGTACCGGGCATTTGTTGATGACTTCCGTCTGTTGGCAGACATGGAGGATCAGGATTTTCGGACGTACTGTCATGAAATCTATTACAATCTGCGATTGGGCAGTGCTCTTCATTTGACGGATTATACAGCTGATTATTGCCTGCTGCACCAAGCCACGCTGGGGCCACAAACACAGCATGTAATTGAATTGGCACAGGGGCTGTACGCGGATTGGCACAAGCTTAATCTGCATATTTACAAAACAGGGCTTCAACTGCGCAAGCATCGGATGCCTGAGATTACGGAACGAGCTTTGCATTTAATTGAAAGACAGCGGCATATGCTGGAGGAACTGATGATTTTAGCAGAGCAAGCAGCCGAGTAGTCCAAGCATTCGGTCGTATCAGACCGTTCATCCAGGTGTCCTGCACAGAGGAAAGAGGAGGGGGATTAATTGCCGTCCATTACATTAAACCAATTGTCGAAAACATTTACGTACTACAAAAAGGAGCCGGGCGTGCGCAAATCGTTGCAAAACTTGTTCAGGCGTGAGCAGCTGACCAAAGAGGCTGTGCAAAATGTCAGCTTTAGCATTGAGGAGGGGGAAATTGTCGGATTTCTCGGTCCAAACGGGGCAGGCAAAACAACGACGCTCAAAATGCTGTCTGGCATTCTCCATCCCACGGACGGGGAGGCATCGGTACTCGGCTTTACCCCGTGGAAACGACAAAAAGAGTTTAAACGTCAATTTTCCATTGTAATGGGACAGAAAAACCAGCTCTGGTGGGATTTGCCTGCAAGCGAGTCATTCGAGCTGAACAAGCTTATCTATGAAATCGATGAAAACCGTTATAAAGAGGCACTGGATGAACTGGTCACTCTGCTTGGGGTGGAGGAGCAGCTTCATGTGCAGGTTCGGCGGCTGTCTCTCGGCGAGCGTATGAAAATGGAACTGATCGCCGCGCTGCTGCATCGTCCACGGGTCATTTTACTGGATGAGCCGACCATCGGACTGGACCTTGTTTCTCAGCGGCGGATTCGAGAGTTTTTCAAAGCCTATAACCGCACCCACCGGACGACCATCCTGCTGACAAGCCATTATATGAAGGATATTGAGGATTTGTGCAATAGATCCATCATTATCAGCGGGGGCAGATTGGTCTATGACGGAGACTTACACAAGGTGAACGAGGTCATCGGTGCCCGTAAATTGCTCAAGGTTCGACTGGAGACCCTTGTATCCAACCTAACGTTGGCGAGCCTCGGCAAACTTCGCTCCAACTCGGAGCTGGAGGCGGTATTTGAGCTGGATGCAGAAGATACCTTGGCTTGGTCCAAAAAGATTTTGGACGCACTGCCTGTCGTTGATTTTACGATTGAGGACGTCCCGCTGGAAGAGGGGATAGCCAATTTGTACGATGGGGGCAGGCTGGCCGATGCGAAATAACAAATATGTGAAGGTACTCCAGCTTGGCATGCAAAACGAAATGGAGTATCGGGCTAATTATTGGCTCCAAATGGCGGGATTTATGCTGCCGATCATGACGCAAATTTTTCTCTGGCTAGCTGTATTTGGTTCTTCGGGACAAGCAAGAGTGCTGGGTTATTCTCTGCCTGAAATGCTAGTGTATGTGGTCATGGCGGGAGTCACTGGAAAACTGATTGCTACGGGCTTTGAATACGAAATTGCTACAGATATCAAAGAAGGTGGACTGGCAAAATTCATGGTACAGCCTGTGCATTATTTCGCTTACCGTTTTTGCCGGTTTATCGGAGGCAAAGTCATACAGTCCGCGGTCGTGCTGCTGGCGGCTGCTATTTTGCTGTTATGTCTTAGCCTGGAAGGACAAATCAGCTTCGGGCTATCGTACATCTTGCTTTACATATTGGCGTTGCCGGGAGCGCTTGTGCTTAATTTTGTGGTCTATTATGCGCTGAGCGGCATAGCCTTTTGGGTGACGGAATCGGCGGGACTATTTTATACGCTGTCGCTTGTCATTTACGTAGCTAGCGGTACCGTGTTTCCGCTGACGATTTTTGGAGATGTTTTGGCCCGTCTGTTCAGTCTGCTACCGTTCAGCTACACCGTATTTTTTCCGGTGAATGCGTTAACGGGCAAGCTGACTGTGCTGGAAGCCGCTAAAGGCATTGGCGTACAATGGCTCTGGATTGTAGCGCTGGCGGCCCTATCACGCTGGGTGTGGCAAGCCGGGGTCAAACGCTTTGTCTCGGTGGGGGGGTAACATGAAAAATGTTTTCCGAAACGTTAGGCGCTACATCAGACTGTACTGGAAGTTTGTCCAGTTTTCCGTCATGTCGCAGATGGAATACCGCATTAATTTTATAACTGCATTTCTGGTTGAAACGGCTTATTTACTCATCAAGCTGCTGTATGCATCGGTTCCATACCGCGCCGGGACGGACATTAACGGCTGGTCTCCCGACGCCATATTGTTATATATCGGCGTGTTTACGATGATGAGCGGATTTTATAGTGGATTGTTCTATAGTAATTTTACAAGCCTGCCTGACAAAATTCGTACCGGCTCACTGGATGTGCTCATGACCAGACCCGTATCGTTGCAATTTATGGTGACACTGCGTCAATTTGAACTAGGCTATACCGTGCCGAATGTAATTGGCGGCGGAATTATGACAGGGATTGGCTGGTATCGACTCGGATTGCCGTTTAATTTTGAAACCGCGGGAGGGTTCTCTGTGCTGCTCGGATGCGGAGTGCTTACGGCATACTCCGTATTTTTGCTCCCCCAACTGCTGGCCTTCTGGATTATCCGCACGAACGGCGTTACGGAGCTGTCCAACAGCATTTTCGAGACAAACTATGTGCCGATGGCCGTGTACAGTAATCTGATTCAGCGTATCGGTTTGTTCGTGCTTCCGGTGTTTGTCATTTGTAATTTTCCGCCCATGTTCATTCTCGGCAAAATGGAACCCGGGTTGGTGGTATGGGCATTTCTCGCACCTCTCTGGCTGCTGGCGATCATCCGCCTGATATGGCAGTTTGCTCTACGTGATTATACGAGCGCGAGTCAGTAGCGCTACCGTGTAGTGGGCCAATAATGAAGCAGGAAAGGAAGCGAATCATATGAATGCGATACCGAATCAGCGTCATTTGTATATGGGAACATTCGAAGCGGAGGCTTACTGGCGGGATGCCCAGTTAGCTTCCCTGCCAGCCCTGCCTGACCGGGCTTCTTCAGCGATTGTAGCAGCCATGGATGAACTGCTGTTCAGCTTTTGCCAGCCGGGAGATGCGTTATTGACCCGTTATGCCATTTCGCCCGTACATCGTCAGTATATCGCGCAGTTGGGCTTTCATCCGGCTGTCAACGAACGGGATTTGACCGATGGCATGGAGCGTGCAGGCAATGTATCGACCGCTTCCGTATTTGAACTGCTGGGCAGTCGCAAGGCCGATGCCGGAGAGGGATTTCCTCAACTGGAAGGCTGTGTGCTTAGCCCGTTTGCGGGTTTACCGCATGTGGAGGAGGCTGCACGTGCTTGGGGAATAACACTACATCAGCCACCGCTGGAAACGATTCGCAAGGTAAATGCCAAAACGTATTCCTCTGATCTGAAACGCAGCCTTGGTCTGCGCAACCCGGGCTATATTGTGACTTCGTTTGCAGATGTCGCTGAGGCGGGGCGTAAGCTGCTGCGGGATGGAAGCTTTTTAATCAAGGATGATTTTGGCGTATCGGGCAAAGGAAACCTGCACATTACCTCGACACAAATGCTGGACCGGATCGTGTCGTATTTACGTGGACAGGAGCGCAAAGGCAAACAGGTGCTTTTCCTTTTGGAGCCTTTCCAGGAGAAAGAGCAGGATTTTTCATGCCAATTTACGATTGGTGATAATGGAAGTGTCGATATCATATCTGTACAATGGCTGGCTAACACACAATTCTCCTATCGGGAATCCTTGTCGCCGGACGGGGCTTTTTTGGAGCGACTGGAGCGCGAGGGCTATTTTAGCTTAATGCAGGACGTGGGGCGGCAATTGTATCAGGATGGTTATTACGGCGATGTTTGCATTGATTCCATGACACTTCGTGGTGGGAAGCTGGAGCCTATTATCGAAATTAATGCCAGAAAGTCGATGAGCTTGATCAAGCATCAGCTTGATACTTTTCTGGCCGGAAAAAATATGCGTGGCACGCTGACGAATTATTCACTGTCCCATGATGGCAGTCTATCCTATGAAGAACTGCTGGAGGGGCTGAAAGGTGAAGGATTGCTGTTCACAGGTGAACGTGAAGAAGGTGTCATGCCTCTGGGTGCCAATACGTTATATGTGAACACAGGTGGACGAGATGGCGAGAACAAGATTGTGGGCCATACAAGCACGCCAAGCAGAAATGCAACCGGGCGCGGAGGCAGATCGCCTGCCAAGCAGGTCCGTGTGAGTGGGATTGGGGCCAGCGATGGCGGATCAGAAGGGAACGGCATGGCTAAGCCGGACTTGAATGGTAAAAAAGAAACGGGTGGAAGCGAAAGGGCACGAGGCAAGGGGCGCCTTTATTTGGAACTGGTTGCCGCGAGCGATGATGAAAAAATGCGATTGACTACAAAGCTGGAGCGTTTTTTGGCAGAGCATCATTTTACAGTGCTGAATTAAACGGGAGGCGTATGAGCATGCGTAGGAGTACCGATAAGCTTATGAAGGTAACGATTTTATGTTCCGGTTTCGGATTGGGCTTTTATACCCCTGGCTTGTTGTTGCAAGCGGGTCTTCGCAGACTGGGCGTGGATACGGCGATTCATGTATTTGAAAATGTACTGCCGGAATCGGCTCGTCTTAAGGTCGACAAAAGCCGCAAAGCTTACCATGACAATTTTGCGGTGGCCTTAATGTCGCAGAAGGTTCCGCAGGATATGCGTAATTCACTGGATCTCGCTGCGATGGAAGTGCTGTTGAACCAATGGATGGAGGAGGATCGGCGGTATTTTATATGCTTATCCGGTCATTGGATGTATGTGTTGGAGGAGTATCGCAAGCGCAGAGAACCTGAGTCGGTGCATGTGGACATCGTGTACATGGATTCGACGCCTTCCCCATCTTGGAAGAATCTAGCCAAGCATAATCCGCATTTTGCAGATGGCTGTGGAGAAACGACCTTTTTTGAAAATGATAACAATAGAGTCAGCTACTATATTGATATTCCGGCTGTGGAGTATGTTCCGTTTGAAGAACGGCAATCCCGCTTATTCGTACATGGCGGCGGTTGGGGGATGGGCACCTACCGTGACAAGGTTGGACGGTTAGAAGAAGCGGGCTGGGAGCTGGATCTGCTGTTGTATGATCAGGATCAACCGGATGAACAGCGGGACAGTATACGCTATTTTCAGATGGATCCGCAGTGGAGGACATGGCAGCGAAATGAAGCCGGGGAGCATACATTTCCACCTTTCGGAGAGGTGAAAAAGGGCGAGAAGACCGTGTATCAGGTCGGACCGGATTACCATAGCATGCTGGACCAAGCCTGTCATGTCCAGGCCATTGTCAGCAAACCAGGTGGTGGCAGCCTAACCGATTCGTTCGCTACAGCCACTCCACTCATTATGCTGGAGCCATTTGGTGTACATGAAAAGCATAATGCCGATCTATGGGAACGACTGGGGCTCGGTATGCGGTACGATACGTGGATACAAACCTATGACGGTAGTGCTCAGATACTGGAGGATATGCATCGCAGGATCGTAGAGCTGCGCAGTCGAACGCCGCGTTATATAGAGTCCTATGTGAATAGCATCCAAATGTTAGCAGGCTCACCGGGAATGGAGCAGGGGTCATGAACGCTGCGGCGGCTGCGCGAGAGCCTGCGATGCGAGATATTCGCTTTGGGATCATTGGCTGTTCTGCCATTGCTCCCCGTGCGTTGCTGGAACCGATCCGACATGTTGCAGGGGCACGCGTGACCGCGCTTGCGAACCGGACGGTTGCCAAGGCAGGAGAAATGGCAGATCGTTTTGGCGTCAGTGTCGTTTATCGGCATGCTGAGGATATGCTAAAGGACCCGGAGATCGACGCTGTATATATTGCACTCAGCAACGACTTGCATGCCGAGTGGATTGGCAAAGCACTACGGGCCCATAAGCATGTGCTGGTGGAAAAGCCGTTATGCCTGAATACGGCTGATCTGGCACCCTTGGCAGCTATAGTCGAGCAGAGTAACGTTCACCTGCTGGAGGGTGTCATGGTGCAGCACCATCCGTGGCAGCGTGAGCTGCGGAGGATCGTAGAATCGGGGCGTTATGGTCGTTTATGCTCCATAGAGACGAGTTTATGTATTCCGGCAAAAGAAGGGCATGCGGACAATTACAGATCCCGTCCGGAGCAGGGTGGGGGATGTTTTTGGGATTTAGGCGTGTACTGGCTCCAATTGCTCCAGGCCGTCGTTGGATTAGATCAGGCGGAATTCCACAGTCAATCGGATTTCAATGGTCCTCATGGCTGTGACTGGACATTTCGTGCGCAAGCCCGTTATCCGAGTGGATTGGAGGCATCTGCCCTCTTTTCATTCGAGCGCCCTTATCGCTGTGCTCATGTACTGACCTTTGATTCGGCAGTAGTCACTTTAAAGGACTGCTTTCGAGCAAATTTAGGCTTTTATAAAATGACACTCAAGACGGAGATCAAAAAGAATATCGCGTCAAATATAGCGGATGCGGACGCACTGCCTGTGTTATCACAGACATCTTCGTATATCAAAACGGTTTTCGAGCCTATGAACTATTATGTCAATCAGTTGAATACCTTTTGCAGTATCATCCGGGGAGAAGCGGAGCCCATACCATTTCGCGAGGCTGCGGAACGCGTCAGACTGCTGGCAGCCATTCATGAAGCAGCACGCTCGGGCGAGACGATCTATGCAGTATGAGCATGATTGTGTTTTCGAGCGGTGGGAAGCGAATGATGCAAAATACGGAGTATCAAGGCAAAGAGAGGAGGGGAATTCAGTAGATGGATAAAAAGGACGAAGCCTTACTGGAACGATTCGGCGAGCATCCGACGCCATTTTACTATTATGACGGGGACGCGCTGCATGCTCATGTCAGCTCGTTGCTGTCCCGATTGCACCCGGCTGTGCGTGTACATTACGCGCTCAAGGCTAATGGTAACGTAGCCTTGGCTGGGTTGCTACGCTCGTTAGGTTGTGGTGTTGAGATTGCTTCGGCCGGAGAAATGTTCGTCGCTATGGAGGCCGGGTATGCTGCGGAAGACGTGCTGTACGCCGGACCGGGAAAAACAGTAGCCGAGCTGAACGAGGCGATAGCCTATGGAATCGGCTGTATTCATGTCGAATCGGTGAGGGAGCTGCGTCTGCTGGAGGACATTGCGGCCCAAGCGGGCCAGCTTGTCAGGGCGGCGGTTCGCATCAATCCCGATAACGATCTGTCTGGAGCAACGATTAAAATGGGCGGCGTTCCGCGCCCCTTTGGAGTGGATGAAGGGCAGCTGGATCACTTTTTTAAGGTACTGGAAGGTTGCCCACACGTCCATTTTCAAGGTATTCAAGTATATACAGGTACGCAAATGCTGAAATCGGATCAGATTTTAGCTTCATTTGCGAATACGCTGCAGTTGGCAGAACGGGTACAGGCTCAGTATGGTGTGGCAATGCATACGGTCAATTTGGGCGGCGGGTTTGGTGTACCTTACTTTGCTCATGAGCAACCTCTCGATATGGATCACGTCATTGACGGACTGAACGCACTCGCGGAACAGACCCGAATCCGCATGCCCGGGGTTAAGCTAATCATCGAAAGCGGCAGGTATCTGGTTGCTCAATCGGGCATGTATGTCTGCCGAGCATTGTATACAAAGGAATCCAAGGGAGAGAAGTTTGTCGTGGCTGATGGTGGCATGAATCACTACGCCGCAGCTACTTTTCGAGGACGCCGCATTAGGGACAACTACCCGGTACGAATTATGCGCAGGCAAGTGGGAGAATCGAAAGAACCCAAAGAACGAGAGTTGGAAGCAACCCTACGGATGGGGCAGAGAGACGTTTCTGCTCAAACGGCTGTTGCTGTCGAACAATCATTAGAAGAGGTTGCAAACCGAACAGGAGGGCCTTTGGAAGAAGCATCCATGGAGCTGGAGACGGTAAGCATTGTCGGTCCACTTTGTACGCCCGAGGATTGTATTGTGAAAAAAGCGCAGCTTCCTCCGATTTACGAGGGCGATTATATTGCTTTTCCGAATGCAGGAGCCTATGGACTAAGCTATAGTCCACTACAATTTCTGGGACATGCTACCCCGGCGGAGCTGCTCGATTTTCGTGGGGAGGTACATGTCATTCGTGAACACGGTGACCGCACGGACCTGCTGCGTCATCAGCGCATGATTCCGTTGCCTGAGGATGTGGTATAAGTGAGCATTTTGCATAAATCCCAAGAGCGTTTTTAAATCAGCAATATATAGATCGAAACGCTTTAGTTCGTCTATATATTGTACTTAAGAGCGTTGGGAATCGAATGATGCAAAATGCTGAAGTATGTAAAAAAAACGCCAAACCCATGGGAACCGATACAAATCGGACCTGTGATTTGGCGTTTTTTTACATGATGAGTAGGGTAGTATCGACTTAATGTTGCTTGGAGCTGCGCATTTCCTGACGCACAAGCTGCCATACCATAAAGATCAGTACAGCGATTTGTGGGACAAATGTTTCCCAAGTTGGATACATTCCCAGCCAGCTAATGGACGGAAGCGAGGAGGCAGTGTGCCCCGAAAGCTTGCCAGCCACCTGAAGCGAATGAATACTTTCGCCCAGAAATCGGAATACGAGATAGTAAATCAGTGCAGTGGCAGTCAGGAAAAAGGCGCGAATCGGCAACCGTACACTAAATTTAATGATCGCAAACGCCAGAATGACCAGAATAAACATCGCCGAGCTAATGCCGATCAGCAATTGCGAGGTTTCGATGGCTGGAGCCATACCGACATAAAAGATAGCTGTCTCGGCTCCTTCACGCAGAATTGCGAGCGCAGAAACCGCAAATAGCGACCACAGGCTTCCCCGTGCTAACGCGTTGCCCACGCTGTTTTCCACAAAGCGGTTCCACGCGGCAGCATTGGATTTGCTATGCAGCCAGCTACCAACGGTCAGCATCAGCACGACCGCCACCAGCCCGGTGACACCTTCCAGCAGCTCACGCATGCTGCCCGATGCGGCAGCTGCCACCAGCGTGGTGAACAGCACCGCCAGAATTCCGCTCAGCACCAGCCCCGTTCCAGCTCCTGCCCATATCCATCGTCCAGCCACGGCTTCGCCGCTTTTTTTGGCATACGCCAGCAGAGCTGCGAGCACGAGGATGGCCTCCAGACCCTCACGCAGCAAAATCAGTGCGGCATCCCACGCAGTGTAAGAACGTTCTTCCGTCAACGGACGGAGCCTGTCCAGCATCTGATCAAGAGTCTGTATGGCTTTGTCTGTATTCGGTGGAGAAGACAGCAGATATCCGGAAGCCTCGGTCATTTCATTTTCAATCGCAGTGTAAGACGTCGGATCGGCAATTTGTACATGTCCTTCGACAGAAGGCCACAGAGCGATAAACTGCACTACCTTGTCAGCCGCTTGCTCTGATTGATTAGCTACAGCACCTTGGCGTGCGGATTTGAGCAAGGTGACTGCATCGCCCAAGGAAGCTGTCGAACCATTCGTCGTTCCGGTAGCCGTATTGCCTGTATTCGTTCCTTGACCTGTGTTCACAGATTTGCCCTGACTATAATCAGACAACAGAGTCGTTAATTCCTGCATTTCCCTGAGAGCCTGTTCTTGGCGAATGGGCTCAGCTTGCATGGAGATGCGAATGAGACTGATTTTAGTTTCGAGCGAACTGTATACCGGAAAATTGTCCAAACGAATCGGTGTTTCTACCTGATACCAGGCTTTGACGATTCGGTCGTAATCCACCCGGGCGGCAGCCCAATCGCCTTTTTGCATGGCGGCCAGACTGCCCTTCGCCATGGGAAGCAGTTTTTCCGCTGCTTTGGCTCCAGCCGGGGCTGGTTTGTCCCCTTCGGCAGCAGTGACGTACTCATTGACCGAGCGCGCTAGCACGGATAAGGCAGCTTTCGCTGATTCCCCGCCGCCACTGGCGAGTGTCTGCTCCGCATCGGTGAGTGCTTGATCTACAGTCGCGATGTGAGCTGAATCTCCACCATTTGTCTTGGCGGCCTCCCACAGCGTGCGGAATTCTTTCAGATCCTTGGAGGCTTCCGTCCATTGGGCTTGTCCCGCCTCCACCAGCGCTCCGCCCACTACAGGCATTAGCTGATCATTGGTGACAGCTTTGGCATCTGTTTGTGCAAAAGCGACCGACCCGGAACCGGAAATGAACGGAGTTACGGTCAGCAGCAGAGCAGCCACCAACCCCAACACCCATCCCAAGCTTTTATTACGCCGATTCATATAAATCCCCTTCCTTGCCTGCTGCTAAAATAACGTATCCCCGATGTAGCCGCCTTGCGATACACCCGGGAAGCAGGCGAACACCGCACTGCCTTTGTGTACAATGTATTCGTTCAGTTTGTCATTGCGTGCAAGCTTCTCCTGAATATGAACGAACTGCTTGAACAGATCACGCTGGTAGCTGATGAACAGCAGCCCGGCATCCAGCTGTCCAGTTTGCTTGTCCAATCCGCTTGAATACGAATAAGACCTCCGCAAAATGTTAATGCTTCCGTCCCCATGAGCCAAAGCCACATGAGAGGTAGGAGGCGTAACTGGCTTGCCTTCTGGATTTTTGGCCGCCAGATCAAGCTTGTCGAACTCCTTGACCTTACCGAGTGGGGCCCCGCTGCTGCGATGACGTCCAAAAGTATCCTCCTGGTCGCCCAATGTTGAGCGATCCCACACCTCTACCCGCATGCGTACGCGGCGTACAGCCATATAGCTGCCGTCGCCCATCCATGCTGGTCCGTCACTGGTCTGTGTCCACACCAGCCGATTCATCTCGTCTGCCTTGGAGGTGTCCGGGTTCCCCGTACCGTCCTTGAAGCCCAGCAAATTGCGTGGTGTGCTTCCCGCAGGATCAGCTTGTGCAGTCCGCTGAAAGCCTTCCTGCGTCCAGCGAAGCACCGCCGTTCCTCTGGCGATACGCGCCAAATTACGCAGGGCATGGAAAGCGACCTGCAAGTCATTGGCACATACCTGCACTCCGATATCGCCACCGCACCATTGCTCCTCCAGGGCATCCCCTTGAAAACGGGGCAGCTCACGGAACCCGGCAGGTTTAAGCCCTGCCAGGCCATATCGTCCATCAAAAAAGGATGGGCCCACACCAAAGGTGATCGTCGTGCGGGATGGCGACAATCCTGCCGCCTCGCCCGTATCGGACGGAGGGAGGTTGAGGTTTTCATTATCGTTGCCAAGGAGCACGCCAGAAGTCATTGTAGCGCTTGCTTCCGTCCAGGCTTTGAAGAGGCTACGCACCTGTTCCTTGTCGCTGGTTGTTAGATCGAAAGCGGCGAAGCAGATGAAATCCTGTGCCGGAGTCACAATACCTGCCTGATGCTTACCGTAAAAAGGGATAACATCTTTGGTGTCCGCATCCGTCATCATGCTTTCGAGACGTTGACCGGCTGACAGCACGGCTCCCACGCCCCCGCCGCCAAGCAGGAGGCCTAGTCCACCTACCCCGGCCAGCTTCAATAGGTCTCGGCGTGATACGGATTTGCTTTTTCCTGACGGATCATCTTTCACTAGCTTCGCATCCTTTTTTACCAGATCGCCCTGTTCATTATGGGATTCCGCATACTGCGGCTTTTCTTGCCCTTTTTGCCGCTTAAAGCCTTTCATATCATTACACTCCTAACAATTTCCCCATTTGGGACAACGGTTCTGCCAAGGCATCGAGGTTTTGGCTCAGCTTTTTAACTTCTTCCGGTTTCAGTTTTGTATACGATACATAGCCTTCTCCGTCCTTGAAAGGAGCCAACTCCTGCTGTAAGGCCGTAAAGCGCTCACCGATTTGTTTTTCCAACGCGGCATCTTTTTGGTTCAGATCTGTTTTCAAAATGTCATATATCTTTTGTGCGCCCTCTACATTGGCTGCAAAGTCGTACAAATCCGTATGGGAATATCGTTCCTCTTCACCCGTCACCTTCGAGGTAGAGACTTCATTCAACAACTCGACTGCACCCGTTACCATCAGGCTGGCGTCAATATTAACTGTTTCTACTTTGGCGCGCAGCAGCTTGGCATCACTCAGTAGTCGGTCGGAGAACTCGTCCATTCCTTTGGTTGTGTTTTCTTCCCATAATGTTTTTTCAATCCGGTGAAAGCCGCGCCAATCCGCTGCATCCACATCACCGTCACGTGCATCAATATTTGGGTCAAGATCACCCAGCGCTTCTGCAATTGGTTCAATCCGTTCATAGTACATGCGTGCAGGAGCATACAGCGCCTTGGCTTTATCCAGCTCGCCAGCTTTGACCGCGTTCGTGAATTCTTCTGTCTTCTTCACAAACGTATCGCATTGCTCGATGGCATAGGTGCGGTAAGCTGCTACCGCTTGATCAAAATTGGGAGCAGAAGCGGCAGGAGTCGTTGTCTGTGTTGTGGCTCCTGCATCTTTGGTCGTTGCAGCAGGCTGCTGAGTAGCAGTTCCGGTTTGTCCGCAACCTGCGAACAGAATAGAAGAGACCAGCACTCCGGCCGGTACGGCATAACGTAGTTTCATAATCAATGAACACCCTTTCTGGCCAAACTGGCCTTGAACCATAGTCTGTTGCGATATCTATATCAAATTATCATTTTGATAATGATTATCAGTCGCGGTTTTTCTTATCATAAGGCTGGCCCATATGCCTGTCAATACATAAATTAGACGCAGAGTCCAACCCTCCATCGAAGGGAGTTAGTAGGGTGCCTATGCCCATTTTTATCCGCATATTGAACCATACCTAAGCGCATGACATAAAATGTGTTGACTGTATCCCTTAACCTTGTTACACCACACAAAACCCGAGCAAGGAGGGGTGAAATTGACGAAGGGTAACGACCATAAAAACAAGTTTTTGTTAACTCACCGTGAACGTGAAGTATTTGAACTGCTCGTGCAGGACAAAACAACACGTGACATCGCCGGACAGCTATTTATTAGCGAAAAAACGGTCCGAAACCATATTTCCAATGTAATGCAGAAACTGAACGTAAAAGGTCGTTCACAGGCGGTCGTGGAATTAATCAGGCTTGGCGAATTAAAAATCTGACCTCTCGTTCCTTGCGGGGTACAAAGTCTTCTCGATGATCCTTCGACAATGAAGGGTGGTCGGGAAGGCTTTTGTTTTGTGGTATATAAAAAAGTAAAACGATTAAACCGCTGAAATATGTGGGAAATTGCGTGTAAATGATGTACTATATATAGAAGGAAGAAACTACCATTGGAGATCATGGTAAACTAGCAGAAGTGATCAAATCAGAAGAATTACCACAAAGTTATACAAGGCTAGAAATGCATTCGGTGATAGTCTAAGAATATAAATCCGTACAAAAGCAGTATTCAGCATGACGACAGGATGGAAGATGGATTGAAGAAGAATCACAAGGCAGAAAAAGCTCATTGCTTCAGGTAGCCGGAAGTAGCTTTTGCCTAGAGCTACCTGTGGTATATTCTTGATCGGAGGTGAATGTTAAGACATATGACACCCAACCAACACTTGATGACTTATACGCTGAACAGCGGTATAAAGGGAACTGTCGACCTAACCAGTAAGCAGGTGCAGGAATGGATCAAAGCATATCGAATTGGCAGCAAGTTTGTAACGGTTGTGGGAAAACAGTATTTTGGTTTAAACCCTGAGTTGGTAGCAGATTTCAAGGTACATAATGAATACTCGGAGCAGAGAGAACACATATTCATAATACAGCCTGTAATGGAACACAAAGCTGTAGAGCTGGACCCACTGGTAGAGGCGTACAGCCAGTATAAAACATTAATTCAGGTAGAATGTAAATGTGGTGCTTCCTATATAGAAGAGTCACCGCATAAAAGAACCAAGTGGTCATGCAAGGAGTGTAATAACATTGTGTTCCTGGATCGTAAAAAGGGCATGGTGGATACGGATAAAGGCAAGGCGTGGTACATGACCAACAAATACTATGTGGAAAGACAAAGCAACTGACAGATTGTCAGTTGCTTTCTAACCATATACTCACAATTGTTGTGTGCCTACCCAAATGATATAAGTCTTTTGGCAAATAATAAAATTGATGTTTTTTGCGCTTTGTAGTACATTATCAAGTGTATTATAAGGAGGCTTCTCATGTACGGACATAGACAAGATGATACTTTATACATCATGACTTACACATTAAATAGTGGTATCAAGGGCACAGTGCCTTTGTCTAATCAACAGATACAGGAATGGCTTGAGTGTTACAGAATCGGTAAGAAATTTGTAACCGAGATTGGCAAAGAGTACTTTGGACTGCATGCGGAACTGGTGGCTGATTTTAAAGTGCATAATCAGTATTCAAGCTATCAGGAGGTTATTATCCCCATTCAACAACCGGATACTGGCCTAAAAGAGTTGTCCCAGGCTTACAAATCAACAGAAACTTTAATTAAAGTAGATTGCAAATGTGGTACATCGTATGTTACAGAATCTCCCTTTAAGCGGACCAAGTGGTACTGCACCAAATGCCGGGAGATTGTTTTTCTCGACAACAAAAAGGGAATGGTGGATACTTCCAGAGGCAAGGCCCATTATATGACCAATAAGTATTTTGTGGAACGGGAAACAACTGGCGTATAAGCCGGTTGTTTTTTTGTTCGCAAGGTTTGTGTACGTCCTGACTTTTCAAAGCCATTGCGCTATAGTGAAAAAGGGGGCTTATGGAAATGTGGAGTATTTTGCTGAATCACGTTTTGTTGATAGGATTCCTGGCTGTTTTGATTCAACGGATCTATAAGCATCGCTTTCATCAGCAAAATGGTAGCAATTTTCTGCTATGCTTGTGGGGGATCTTGCTTAATCGGTACAATAGCTTGTTTGAACTGACCACGTTATATACGGTGTATACCGTTTTTTTTGCTGTAGGTGCATTGTGGTTTGGAGGTTGCTGGCTTGTGCAGCTATTGGAAAAGGGGAAAGATAAAGCTTGATATAAATGATAGTCAGGTGGTGAACGTCATCCGGGAAGATCATACGAATGGTGCAAGAAACCGCATGAGCACGAACAATGTGTACATACACGAAACGCTTCATTTGGAACAAATCATAAGTGACCTGCGGGTGATGGGCTATGTGGCTTTTCATCATCATCCGCAAATCACAGGTGACCTTGAAGAGCTGGAGGCGTTAAAAAAGCAACTATTGTCGTTTTTCCAACAGCATCATGTATTGTGGATTGAGCTTGACCCGCTAACACAATATGTGGTGGTGAATAACATGGGGAAGGCCACGGTGCTGAAACTCATGGGTCGGAAAATGAACCCGCTACGGGATCTGAGAGCAAACGCTGCTTTGGCTGGACAGCCGCTGCATGAGTTCGATCGGGAGATAGAACGGCTCAATCGGCTGGCTCATCTGTTGCGCTATACCCGTTTTTCTTAAGCGACAGAACTAACGAAAAAAAAAGCATTCACGAAGCAAGGATGGTTCCATGCTGTGAATGCTTTTTAGTTTACTTACACCGATTTCAAAAACTCCACAATCGTCAGCAGACCCTTGTCAAAATTGTCCAAGTTGAAATGCTCGTTGGGCGCGTGCAGGTTCTCATCTGGCAAGCCGAAACCCATCAGCACGACTGGGGCAGTCAGCACACGGGAGAAAGTCTCCACGATTGGGATGGAGCCTCCATCCTTGGTAAAGAGGGCACGCACACCGTATACCTTCTCAAAAGCATCGGCCGCCGCTTGCAGAAACGCGTGTGACGGGTCGATGTTAAAGGCGTTCGCTTTTTCGCCCTGTTGAATATCCAGGGTAGCTCCTGCCTGAACATGGGCGCGCAAATGGCGCTCGATTTTGTCCAGAATGTCTTGCGGGTTCTGGTTAGCCACCAAGCGGCACGTAATTTTAGCGTGAGCTTCTTTCGGAATGACCGTTTTCGTACCTTCCCCTTGGAAGCCGCCGTATACGCCGTTCAGTTCCAGTGTCGGACGAGCCCCCACACGCTCAACGAAGCTGAATCCTTCTTCACCAAAGAGGGAATCAAGTGCAAGATCTTGTTGCAGCTTGCTCTCATTGAAGCCTTGCTTCATGAATTCTTCTCTCATCTCTGCCGATAATGGAGCAACATCGTCGTAGAATCCTTCGACGCTTACACTGCCTTTGTCATTATGCAGGGTTGCCAGCAAGGACACCAGAGCATGCAGGGCATTCGGCACGCCGCCACCGAAAGAACCGGAATGTAGATCTGTGTTCGCCGTGTGAATGGCGACTTCTAGCGAGCATAATCCACGCAAACCTGTGCAAATGGCAGGCTTTCCTTTTTCGATCAAGGAAGTGTCGGACACCAGTACAGCATCGGCTGCCAGACGTTCAGCTCTAGTTTGCAAAAACTCAAGCAAGTTCGGACTGGATACTTCTTCTTCGCCTTCAATGCAGAATTTAATGTTCAGCGGCAATTTGCCTTCCTGCTTCAAAATGGCCTCAACTGCTTTAATGTGCAGGAAAACCTGTCCTTTATCATCTGTCGCTCCGCGCGCATACAATTTTCCATCACGTATGGATGGCTCAAACGGCGGCGTTTCCCACAGGTGAAGCGGGTCTACGGGTTGTACATCATAGTGTCCATACACGAGGATCGTTGGTTTACCAGGTGCGTGCAAATGATCCGCATATACCAGCGGGTGCCCTTTGGTCGGAATGATTTCAACGTTTTCCAGACCAGCAGCAGTCAGTTTGGCAGCCAGCCAATCAGCTGCTTGGTTAATGTCCTTTTTGTGCTCCGATAATGCTGAGATACTTGGAATGGACAACCACTCCTGTAACTCGCCCAGTTGTTGCTCTCTGGCTTTTTTAAAATATTCAGAATAACTCATAAACTATGTATCCTCCTTTTTCAATGTAAATCGTGTGAATGTTGCGCTATCCTCCGAACCGAGGTCGTGGACGATATGTCTAGTTTACTACGTTTTGTGCTGAACGAGAAATTGGGAGATAAAAAAACGATTCTACCCGGGTCTGTCCAGACCTGAGTAGAATCGCCCTTAACCAAGCATATGCATGTATTTACGCGCGAATGTCCAGTTGACCGCCAAGATGAGGCTGTACGCTTTTTTCCATCATCTGCACTAAGGCCTGTCCTTGTTCACTAGCCTGATCTTTAGCCATACTTAATACCTTCACACTTACGGCTTGGGCCAAGCTAGCCTGACTCATACCTGTTGATAATGCTGCGATATCCATGTTCCAACCCTCCTTCATTGTGAAGACTCTTTCTCTATATTTATCGGTTGGAACGGTTATTTTGTTTCATCCAATTGGAATTGTGTCAGTAAATCTTGAAGCTGTTCTGCCAGACGGGTCAAATCTGCGGCAGACGAACCGATCTCTTCCATGGAGGCGAGCTGCTCCTCAGCGGCTGCGGACACGGTCTCCGTATGGGATGCCGCTTCTTCAGCGATGCGTGTAATTTCCTCCATGCTGCTGACGACTGTACTTGTTCCATCTGCGACTCCAGCGGTAGAAGCTGCGACGTTATCCAGCTGCTTCGCTGATTTGGCTACCGCTCTACGGATGCGTGAGAAGGAGCGACCGGATAGGTCAATGGAATTGATACCTTCGCTTACGCGTTCCTTGGCGGATTCCATAGCGGTCAGGGCTTCAGATACACCGCTCTGTATCCCTTGAATCTGTTCACGAATTTGTTGTGCGGAATGAGCTGAGTTTTCAGCCAGCTTGCGGACCTCTGTGGCCACGACAGCAAAACCTTTACCATGCTCCCCTGCACGTGCCGCTTCAATAGAAGCGTTCAATGCGAGCAGATTAGTCTGGCTGGCGATTTCCGTAATGACAGTAACAATCGTTCCAATTCGTCCAGATCGATCATTCAAAGCACCGATAATGGTGTCCAGTTCTTCCACGGTAGTGCGAATGCCATCAATGGAAACGACGCTGTTGCCGATATGCTCACTGCCTGCATCCGACGCCTGAATGGCCTGTGCGGAGTAAGTAGTCATTTCAGCCATAGTTTCGGTCATAGCGGTGATGTCTGTTGCCATGCCGCTAACCCGTGTCTGATTAGCTTTAGCACTGCCCACTTGGCGTTCGCTGCCAGCAGCCACGTCTTGAATGGCTATGGTCACATGCTCGATAGCCCGGGTCGTTTGTTCTGCACCTGCTGCAAGCTCTTGCGAGGATGCCGACAAATTGCCAGTCATCGCTTGAATTTCTCTAATCATGTTACGCAGGTTATCTACCATTTGTTGAAAATATCTTGATAATTCACCAATTTCATCTGTACTGGTCGTAGCCACGTTAATCGAAAGATTACCTTGGCTGATGGCATCCATAGAATTACGCAATCTTTGGATAGGCTTAAGTATACTGCTGATTAGCCACATTGCGAGCACGCCAATGATGATGGCTGCAATCACCAACACTACGATCGTCGTGATAAGAATCGGTTGGGCGGAGGCACTGGTTTCTGCTTTGTCCATTGTGCCGGCAATTTTCCAGCCTGTCAGCGCATTGGTTTTGAAAATCAGGTGTTTATCTACGCCATTAAGATCGTAGTTAAAGCTGCCTTCCTTAGAGTCAAACAGTTTGGGTATTGTTTCTCCCATTTTGGTACTTCCGCTGACTTCTGTTGGGTGGGTAACGATACGTTTGGTACCATCTAATATCATAATATAGCCATTTTGTCCGATTTTTAAATTTGTGATTTCTTTCAAATTTTTCAGGTTCAGGGAAAGGCCGAGAACACCGCTGTTGTCGGGAAGTGTACGTGAAATATACACAACGGGGATCTTAGCCGTATTGAGTCCAACAGGGCTGATTACGGTTTGACCGGGTTTCTCCAGGGCCTGTTTGTACCACGGGCGCTCACGAGGATCGTTTGTGGAGCCTACGGCTTTGCCAATAATGAGCTTACCTTCGGGGGTTCCTACAAACATATCAACAGCTTCCGCGTGCATTTTCAAATAAACTTGTAATCTTTTTAGAATGGCATCATCTGCTTCAGCACTGTTATCACTAGCCGTCATCGTTGTAGAGTAATATTCGAGATCCGCGATTTTGGCTTGAATCGTTTGAGTAACTGCACGATCGGATGCAGTAACGCTAGTTGTCGCACTATCAAGTAATTGGCGGTCCGTCTGGTTATATGCTGCTTGATAAGAAAAAGAACTTACAATAATACTAGGAACAAGCATGACCAGAAGGAATGCTGCGGTCAATTTCTTGCGTAGTGTTAATGTTTTCAGTCGTTTCATCTAACCCCTGCTTTCTATCTATATATTCATTTCTAAAGCTTATATCATATGTATTTACTATCGGTTATTTTGAGCTGAATTGATAGATTTATTACTAATTTGTCCAATACGCCAAAGAATTTCTTGCATAACATGGAGTATCTTGCAATTTGGAGGGATAAGGTATGGGTTTTTTTCTGGATATGAGAAGCTCCACCAATTCATCAAAGACAGGTGAAGGTCCCGATATTCAACTGGGTCCTATACCGGAGCGATTCGGTTTGATTACTCTGCGAACCTTTCTTGTGCCAGGTCCGATTGTGACTTTTAGTGGTTCCATTGGTCTAATCGGTGAGCTTGGCGATACGTATGCAGTTGAAATCGTGCGTGGAGCCGACTATGATCCGAGCGAGGTAGTCTACCGCGCCGAGGGGGTACTGGGCGTGACCGGATCTAATGAAACGCAAGCTTTTAATGCACAGGATCTATCCGCTCCATTGGCAATACAAACAGTATATTCTTCTTATATTTCTGGTGTTTCGACCACTGTTCGTAATGGTCCAGAGGTATTCACGGGCATCGCTTCGACTCCGTTTCTGTAAATATATCAGGTGAATATTTCTTTAGTAAATACTCGCTGCCTGTTCGTGGTTCTCCTAGGATAGGCCGCTGCGCAGAAGCTTAACTAGCCACGAGCATAGACAGACAGCTGCTACAGACTCGTGGCTATAATTCTCAACAACACCCAGAGCACAAATGACCTAGTTGTTGTAATTTCCTTTATGAGCGTGTTCTACAAAGTTGATCGTGCTTCTCGGATTCTATTTCTTAAGAATCTCTCGCAAATACACTGTCAACTCATCTGCCGCTTTGGTATGGGCGGGGAGCCCGGGATGGCTGCGAGACCCTATCGTTTCTTCCGTCGTGTTAGGCAGTTGGAATACAGACACATTCCCATCCCTCGTTCTTTTCTTGTATGCATCTACTGCTCGGTAGATTGAGGGCATCATAGGAGTACCCAGCATCCCATAGGCCCATACAATATGAGCCGCAGGATTGCAATTCCGAAGCTTGACAAGAAAACATTCGATAGCGCTTTCAAAAGCTTGTAAATCTTCTTCATTGAATGTGCCGTCCTCGTTCAAGCGTTGCTTGTACACTTTACCGCTTGCTGGGTCCGTCCATGCAGGAGAATAAAAGGCTCCCCCGTCATTAGTCCCCAAATTCACTACGACCACGTCCGGCTGCCATGAGGTAAAATCATGATCTGAAAATGCCCCTAATGCTTCATTTCTCTCACCGGTCAGCACACCACATATCTGTTCATAATATGCCGGTATGTTCGTATCGGGATTATTATCCCAGCCCGTTAGGACACCCCAGCCGCTTTGTGAAAACACTCGGTAGTCCGCATTTAGTGCTTCGGCTGTTATGGCTGTATAATTGCGTAGTGCTGTGAACAGCATGGGAACCCAGTCTGTCTCGTCCTTCGCTCCAATCGTTCCTTCTCCCGAGGTAATGCTGTCACCGATAAATTCCACCTTGAGGGGCTTATCAGTGACCGGTAGCAATTCTCCGTCAACCTTCAGGGCATGAATTTGCAACAAGCAGTGCGGGTCCGAACTCATAGGCTGGACATCCTTGACCACACGGACATTTTTGACTGTATCAGGGTTTAACCCTCTCAAAAGACAGATCCAATGCCGTCCTGCAGTCACCATCAGGCGACTCATCGGGACACCATTGATGACAATACTGATCCAGGGCTCATACACCTGGTAATCGGCCTCAATTTCAATCCACAGCTCTGAGCCTTTGATATTCAATTCAATGCCACTTCCTGTCCAAAATAGAGTAAGCGGTGTACGTGTTTGCGTAGTTCGACCATGAACCTTTATATGCTTTGCTTTTGCAAGTGGGTATGTCTTCAATCTCTTGTTATGTGACATTTCAACACCCTCCTTATGGTTTTTAATGAATGCTAGTTTCTGTAATATTGTAAAAGAAGTTACAGGAAATCTCAAATTCTATTTCTAAACAAGCAAGGGCTCAAAGCTTTATATGGATTATCCTTTTTGATCACGCTTTAGAACTACATATGGTATCAAAAAGCACCAGCCAATTGAAATTTGCTGGTGCTTTTTGATATACGGAGCAAGGATTTTTGCTAAGTATATTTTTTCACAAATATTATTTTATCTATTAATTAGCTTTGCCGAACATGACGATATTAATCGCCTTGCCGAAGTCTATACCTACTTTGCCAGTGAGTTCTGCTGTTTTTTGTGCTAACACGACTGCATTGACACCACAAGAGAACAGCGCAATGTCAAAGTCATCTTTGTGTGCTGCGATCCATTGGAGTGTTTCAGGCATTTGTTCATATTGATGAAATGCCAGCGTGTGCGCGATATGCAGCTTGTACGGATCAGCCTCAAGAACAGGCTTTACTTCAGCGGCCGTCCGGGTGACCAGCAGAATGCGTCGATTTTTCAGCATGTCCCAGAAAGCGGGTGTCCCAGCCAAATACCGATTCAGGCAGGCGTGGCAGGTCAGCGGGGGGGAAAGAGCATAGTGAGCAAAGACCTGATCGGTCAGCTCCCGCTTCATATAGGATGGTGCTTTAATAGATTCGTCATCATATGGCAAAATGCCAGTAATGCTGGCTTTGCTCACTGCCTCAGCCACCGCGTCCCGTAGCTCCGTATTTGGTAGAAACAGTCCCTTTTGACCGAGATTGGCTTTGACCGCCCAACGTTCCTGTAACACCTTTTCCATCGGCCAGACGGTATCCTGCGCCAACACCAAATTTTCACCATCTCCAATACGAATGAGCGAAAAGGACTGGTGCTGATCGAGTGCTAGCTTCAAACGCTTCAGTACCTCGTCCATCTCCAGATACTTTGGATTCGTCATATCATGTTTCCTCCCTGTCGTTCCTGCTTGTTCAACTTTTCAGATGGAGTAAAAAACTTTGTATTCTATCATATGTCGAAAGCGAAAAGGTTTTTGTATGAACGGCTATTCTTTTTGGATTCTACCTATTTTTACAAGATTCGTTGTATCTGTACGTGCCGTTTCAGGAGCGTCTTCATAACTTGAGAGAAGACGGTTGAAAGGGAGGAAGATCAATGAATCGCAAGGTTGTAATTGAAATTAATTTTAATAACTATGGGATGAATCCCAACCGCCTGACACGTGAGTGGATCAGCGAGCGACTGGATATATTCAGAACCTTTACGCTGCGTAGTTTACTCAGTCAGACAAATGCGGATTTCCTATCTGTCGTCAAGCTGGCGGGCGGATGCAGTGACATCGTGGAAGAGGAGCTGGCCCGACATGAGCCCATTCCCGACCACATCCGTTTTGGTACGAGCATCGAAAGTAAACGTCGTATCCATGCGTACATCGAAGGTGCGGACGAACTGCTCATTGCTCGAATAGATTCCGACGATTTGTATCACCAGTCCTTTGTACAACAGTTGCATGATTACAAGTTTCAATCGGAGACGGTTGCGCTGGTGAACCAGATGGGTTACCTGTGGGATGCGGTTGAGGGGCAGATGGCACCGGTGTTTCACCGTTCGCCTTCTTTTTATGTGTTTCGCTATCAAGTGGAAGATTTTCTGAATGATTACCGTGTGGTCATTCCTGGAAAGGGTACGCACGGATATGTAACGGAGCTGCCGCATGAGATCATTCCACTTCGCAACTATGTGAACGTCATTCATGCTGCCAATACTTCGGTGAAAAAAGTGCCGGCGAAGGATCGGCTGTCAGAGAATGAAATGAATGCTGTGCTGGCAGAATTTCTGGGAACAGGCATTGCCAATTCGTAACGGTCAGGAGGAGATTATATTGTTCAAAGGAAAAAAACTGCTGGTGACCGGAGGAACGGGATCTTGGGGGCAACGCCTAACCGCTGAATTGCTGAAGGAGGACCCGGCGGAGATTCGTATTTTCTCACGCGGTGAATTTGCACAGATTGCCATGCAGCGGCAATTTCTATCGGATCCTCGCCTGAATTTCATGATTGGAGATATTCGAGATCTTCAGGCATTGCAGGAGGCATGTCGCGGAGTGGACTATGTATTCCATTTGGCGGCATTAAAGCATGTCCCTGTGTGTGAGAGACAGCCGGAAGAGGCTTTCAAGACGAACGTACACGGTACGGAAAACGTGATCCGGGCCAGCATTGAGCAGGGAGTCGCCAAGGTAATTGATGTCTCTACAGACAAGGCAGTAGATCCGGTGAATGTATATGGCATGACGAAGGCGATAGGTGAAAGACTGATGATCCGCGCCAACACTTTAAGTGAGCGTACTCGCTTTGTGTGTATACGCGGCGGCAACGTGTTGGGGACGAGTGGAAGTGTCGTGCCCCTGTTCAAGCGCCAGATCGCGGATGGGCAGGATTTAACGCTGACGAGCCCAGATATGACACGCTTTTTCCTCACGCTCGGAGAAGCGATTGGCTTGCTGCTGAAGGCTTCTGTCACGGCGATTGGGGGAGAGACACTTGTGATGAAAATGAAGGGCTGCAATATTGCAGATCTGGCAGAAGTGATGAAGGAACAGGCGGGTCAGCCTGCGTTGAAAGTGAAGGAGATTGGTATACGTGGTGGGGAAAAGCTGCATGAGGTGCTGATTTCGCCCTATGAGGTGCCGCATACGTATCGCTATGATGATCGCTATTTTGTTATTCTTCCCCAGCAAGCAGACAAGCGCTTACTGAGCCAATACGGTGGATTGGAACGAGTGAGCTTTGATCAATATCGCTCGGACGATGAGTTAATGGATCGCGCTGGAATTGCTGAGCTACTGCGAAGCATGGAGTAACGATGAAAGAGGTGGGTATTTTGCAGCTTATGGAAAAAATAACTAAAGGAACTGTAAAGGTTGCGGTCATCGGCCTCGGTTATGTAGGGCTGCCCATGGCAGTGGAAATGGCAAAGGCTGGTTATGATGTATATGGTGTGGATTCCGATCCCGTCAAAGTAGCCAAGCTGCTTCAAGGAAAGTCGTACATCATAGACATTGGTGATGATGCATTGGAAGGTGTGATTGGGCAGCAATTGCATCCGGTTACGGATATCAAGGTACTGGAGCATACGGATATCGTCGTGATCTGCGTGCCTACGCCACTGACGGACGGACATCAGCCGGATACGTCCTATATTGAAACAGCTATTGATCAGGCCATACCTCATTTGCGTAGCCAAACACTGTTGATTCTGGAAAGCACCACCTATCCCGGAACGACCGAGGAACTGATTCGGCCGGTGATAGAGCAGCGCAGGGGCTGGACAGTAGGTAAGGATTTTTATGTGTGCTTTTCACCGGAACGTGTTGATCCGGGCAGCGTTCATTTTAACATTCGCAACACACCCAAGGTGATCGGCGGTTGCACGCCGGATTGTCTGGCAGCGGGAGCCGGTTTTTATGGGTCCTTTTTGGATCAGATTGTTCCGGTCAGTTCGACAACCGTGGCGGAAGCCGCCAAGCTGTTCGAGAATACGTTCCGCAGCGTCAACATTGGAATGGTCAATGAGCTGACAGCCGCCTGTGAGAAAATTGGCATCAATATATGGGAGGTACTGGATGCAGCGGCAACCAAGCCATTCGGCTATATGCCTTTTTATCCGGGACCTGGCATCGGGGGGCACTGTATCCCAGTTGATCCGCTATACTTGTCATGGAAATCCGAGCAGCATGGTTTTCCACTGGAATTCGTGGACTTGGCAGATCGCATGAATCGGCGTATGCCGCTGTATATTGCGGAGCGAATTGAAGCCATGCTCGCTCAGAAAGGTAAAGCCATAAACAAAGCCAAAATTATTCTGGCAGGTGTGGCCTACAAAAAGGACATTGATGATGTTCGGGAATCCCCAGCTCTTGTTCTGTTTGAACATCTAATAAAACTGGGAGCTTCGGTGAGTTTCACCGACCCGTATGTATCGAGCTTTAAGCTGAACGGTGAAGCAATCTCCTCTCGAACGGCAAATACCCAGTTATGGGAAAGTGCAGATATCGTAGTCATCACGACAGACCATTCTGTGGTGGATTACCAACAGCTGGTCGACCATGCCCCGCTGGTCTTCGATACACGTAATGCGACTGCACATTGTACAGGTGGACATGTCGTGATCTTGGGGCATCCCGGTGATGGAGGGGGCGCCGCTGTTGGCTAACCGTGATCAGGTAAATGAACGTTATTACGGGCAAATCAATTCGGAAGAGTCCCATGAAGCCACCCGCAATAGAATTCACTGGATTTGCCGCCATGTACAGGGCCATACCGTGCTGGATGTTGGGTGCAGTCAGGGCATAACGTCTATTTTGCTTGGGCGGGAAGGTTTTAAGGTAACGGCCATTGATTTGGAAGAGGGTAGCATTTCTTATGCAAAAAAAGAACTTCGACAGGAATCCGCACCCGTCCGGGGAAGAGTCCACTTTCAGTTAAAGGACATTTCACAATTCGAGCGTCCTCCCGGTGGATTTGACACCATTATATTAGGAGAGATTTTGGAACATTTTGCGCATCCCGACACCCTGCTGGCTCATGCTTATCGCTTGTTGAATAAAAAGGGAACGCTCGTCTTGTCTGTACCTTATGGATACCATCCGTTTCATGATCACAAGCGGACTTACTATGCCGGGAGCCTCTCCCGTGTGTTGTATCCTTATTTTGATGAACAATCGCTGGAGGTGCATCACAAATATTTGTGCTTTGCCGGCCGCAAGAAGTCGAAAGAACTGCGTGAGGCCAAACCAGGGGTAGAGCATCTGAATGAGTGGATGAAACTGGACGAGGAGCAATTTCGACTGGTGGAGCAGCAGCATGTTCGCAAAATGAATCAGCGAAAGGCCGCACTCGATAAGGCGGTACAGCGAATCCGGCATATGGAGGAACAACTTTTGCCATTGCAAAGGTATGCACGTGTCGAACAGCTAGACAAGACGCAGGCTGAAAGGAGAGGTGCATATACTGATGGCGAGTCTACCGGAAAAACGAGGGGAGAATCAGCCAAAGGTAAAGGGGATGACGTGAAGTCATGACTGAGCATCCAATGACCATCAGCTTGTCCATGATCGTAAAGAACGAGGAGCACACACTTACCCGCTGTCTGGATTCGGTCTCAGACCTGATGGATGAAATCATTATTGTGGACACAGGGTCGACGGATCAGACGAATACGATAGCGGCCCGCTATACGGATCGGCTATATACATTTGAATGGAAGGATGATTTTGCAGCCGCCCGTAATGAATCATTTGACAAGGCGACGTGTTCCTACGTCATGTGGCTGGATGCGGACGATGTGCTGCTGGAGCCGGATCGTGAGCGCCTGCGTGCCTTGAAGCAGCGTTTGTCTAAGGATATCGACGCAGTGGTGATGCCACTTCATTTGGCAGAGGGGGAGCAGGGTGAACTGTTGTTCACCTCACGCCGTATCCGTCTCGTGAAGCGTGAGCGACAATACCGCTGGGAAGGGCGTCTGCATGAGGATCTGGTGATACCTCAGGGGCAAATCGTTCATTCAGATGTGGCAATAACTCACCGCCGAATGCAAGACCACACGCTCCGTAACCAACGTATTCTCGCCCGGTGGATCAGCGAAAGCGGCAAGCTGGAGGGGCGTCTGCTGTATTTGCACGCCAATGAATGTTTTGACCGTAAAGAATATGCCGAGGCGGTAGAGGCGTTCAACCATCTGTTGGAGGAGCCAAGCGGCTACCGTGAGGATCGGATTACCGCTTGTGCGCGGTCGGCGGAATGCTATCTTCACCTTGGGAAGCCGGAGCAACAGCTGGATCGTCTGTTACGTTCCTTTCGATACGGTGTGCCGCAATCAGATTTGTGTTGCATGATCGGTGACTGGTTTTTCACAAGAAACGAATGGAGCACTGCCGCGTACTGGTACGAAAAGGCATTGGAGCAACAGCATCACCTTCCGGGTATGCGACCTGTTCCACTACCATGCTACTCCTGGTTACCTCATGTGCGGCTCAGCCATTGCTATGCCCATGTAGGTCAGCTGGACGCTTCGTATGAGCATAACCAGACCGCTTTACGCTATTTACCTGACGACCCGCATTTACTGGATAATGCACGCAAGCTCAAGGAGGCTATCTCCAACTCCTCACCCTCAGCCCGTTCCTCAAAATAGTTCAAGCTGTTCCGGCCCGTTATCCTCTTCGTTTGGCTTGCGAGGGGGAAAAGGTTTAGGGTCCATGCCAAGCATGGTCATGAGTTGCTTGGCATTAGCAGCGGCGTCTCCACCTGAGTTGTTGTTGAAAATAACACACACCTCGCGGCTTTGCTGCTCCAGCTCCAGCAACCTGTCTCTCCATTCGGTCAACTCTTGTTCATTGTACCGATACAGATAACGAACCTCCCGCCAATTCGGTGCAGAGCTTTGATTCCAACCGGAAATGTTCCGTCCGTGGAGACGTATGATTGTCAGATTGCTGTCTGTAGCCAACGGCACAATGGGAACCGATCCTGGTCCTGCCTGCGGCTCGTCGCATACGCTGTGTATCCAGCCTTCTTCACGCATGAATGCCAGCGTTTGTTTCCGAAAATCGGGTGTGAACCAGCTTTGATGTCTGAATTCAAGTACGGATGGGACCTCTCCCATCCTATTTTTTGTGTCTCGCAGTATGGCAACATTCTCACGTGTACAGTCGAACCAGGGTGGGTACTGAAACAGCACGGCTTTGAGCTTGCCCGCTTCGTGAAGAGGCTGTATCGATGCATGCAGTGCTTCGTACATGGCATCTATTGTTTTGAAGTAAGGCTGCTTGCCGCGGGTATGTCCAGTCATGCCTTGGTAGGCTTTGACGAGAAATGAAAAAGAGTCAGGGGTTTCCGCCGCCCAGCGTGCCATACGATCTGTGGGCTGCACCGCATAGAAAGAGCTATCCATTTCTACTACCGGAAAATGGCTTCCATAGATACTTAGTTTTTGGTTAGCTTTGGTACCCGTCGGATACAAGTCATCGTGATCGCCCCAACCCGTAAGTCCAATTTGAATCATAACTTCCCCGCTCCTTTCCTTCATGAAAACTTCTAAAGGCGTTCCCATGAATCATTTTAATGATAAAATGGGGTGAATCACATGAAGTTGGTATGAAGTTCCTATGAATATTTAAGCTCAAATACGGTTATTGTAACATGTTTCCTTATTCAGGATTTTGCAAAACCCTTATTCGTAATGCTTTTGAGTTTCCAGTTTGAAAAAGCTAATATAGTATGTAATAGAGCGAAATGAGTTCATGGAGGAGAAACGATATGGCAGAATGGTACGAGCAAAGCTTTGGGGAAGATTATTTATTGGTATACAAGCATCGCGACTTTCAGGGAGCCTATCAGGAAGTGCAAAAAATGATCTCCTGGCTCAAATTACCGCAAGGCTCCAGCGTATTAGATTTATGCTGTGGGATGGGACGTCATTCGCTTGCGCTCGCAGATGCAGGTTATCAGGTGACAGGTGTGGACCTTTCCAATGTGCTGCTGAGAGAGGCTCGTGCAGCTGATTCCGAAGGGCGGGTAAGTTGGCATCAAGGGGATATGAGAGAGGTGCCGCTGGATGAAAGCTATGACGCGGTGATGAATTTGTTCACCTCCTTTGGTTATTTTGAACAGGATGAGGAGCAGCTTAAAGTGCTAAAGGAAATATATCGGCTGTTGAAGCCGGGAGGACGCTTTATCATAGATTATTTGAACCCTGCTTACGTAGCCGCTCATTTGGTACCGCATTCGTCGCGGGAGGATGAAGGGAATTGGATTGAGGAGCATCGGGTCATTGAAGATGGATTTGTGAAAAAGCAAATTGCGATTCGGTCAGCTGCATCCGTTACGGGCACTGAGGCAGCCTCTGCTCTGGGCACGACTCCTACTGAGGGAGAACCTGCGCGCGTGTATCATGAACGAGTGAAGCTATATCCATATGAGAAGTTTCGTGGATTGCTAGAGCAAGCCGGACTATCTGTAGAGCAGGTACACGGAAGCTATAATGAAGATCAATATATTGAAGATGCTTCGCCTCGAATGATTTTTGTCGGCGTGCGGGCTTGAAACAGAAAGGCGGGTGGAAGCCATGAAAATGCCAGAGCTTACACCGTGTGAGCGAATAGACGGAGGCTTTCAGGTCAAAATATCCATGTCCTTTCCGCTGCGCTGGGTGAATAGCTATGTGCTCAAGGGAGAGCACGGTTTTACAATTGTAGACCCGGGGCCGCGCAATATGGACACCAAGGCAGAATGGGCGCATGTCTTCCACCAGCTGGGAATGTCCTTTGGGGATATTTCGGACATTGTGGTCACTCATCATCACCCCGATCATTACGGATTGGCGGGCTGGATGCAGCAGCAAAGTCAGGCTCGTGTACATATGTCAGCCCGAAGCCATAAGGAAGCGATGATGATGTGGGACGCTCCAGAATCGACGGTCGCTATGGAGAACAGGCTTCCCAGCTTTTTTGTCCAGCATGGTTTTCCTTTGGAGCAAGTGCCGGCCTTGGAATTACATATGCGGCAGGCTTATTTGCAAGTGAATCCACAGCCTGAGATTACCGTTATTCCTACCGGCATAGACGCTCGTCTGGAATGGGGTGGACGCAGTTGGCTGCCCGTCGAGACGGGAGGGCATGCGCCCGGACATATGTCCTTATATGACCCGAATAGCGGTGTTATCCTCTGCGGTGACGCAGTTTTGCCGCAGATTTCTCCTAATATCAGTCTGCTGCCGGGCAGTGATGCCCAGCCGTTGAAGTCTTATGTAGACGGCTTGCAGCGTCTAGGTAAGCTGGAGGTAGCGTGGGCATATCCGGGGCACCGCAATCCGTTTGGTTATTTTCGGGAGCGGACGCAAGCGTTGCTGGCACATCATGAAGAACGACTGGAGAAATTTCAGCAGCTGATCCAACCGGAGGGAAGCACAGCCTATGAGCTGTGCATTGCCATGTTCGGTGGCAAGCTGGGTATTCACCAGCTAAGGTTTGCCATGTCCGAGACGCTGGCTCATCTGGTGGAGCTGGTGCGCCGTGAACGGGCCTCTATGAGCGAGACGAACCCAATCACGCGCTTCTATCCCTTTTGCCGTCAATAGTCACGGAAAGTTGACCAACAAGTGACATAACGAAACAACATGACAAGCGGCATGCATGCCGGAAAAGAGGACTTTATGAATTTGCTGCTGCTGGGAGCTACCGGACGCGTAGGACGGTATATATTAGATTATGCGTTAGCGGACGGTCATACCGTTACGGTCCTTGTTCGTTCACCGGACAAGTTGGAGGATTACATACCTGGATATGGGAATCAGCTGCAAATCGTACAAGGCGATGCCACTAATGGAGAGGACGTAGCACAGGCGCTGAAGGGTGGGGCGACGACTGTGATCAGTGCGCTGAATACGGATGGAACGACTACCTTATCCGTTAATATAGCCCTGCTGATCCGGCTCATGCAGGAACAGTCCATTTCTCGGCTCATTACGGTAGGAACGGCAGGAATTTTGCAAAGCCGGACCGAACCGGACCTGTATCGTTACGAGTCCTACGATACCCGACGACGCAGCACTCGTGCGGCCCAGGAACATCGGCGAGTGTACGAATTGCTGCGTGAATCGGCACTAGACTGGACAATCGTATGTCCAACCTATCTACCGGATGGAGCGCGGACAGGTATTTATCGCGTGGAAAAAGATTTTTTGCCTGAAGGTGGCTCACAAATTACCACCGCGGATACGGCTGATTTTACCTATCGGCAATGCAAGAGTTACGGATTTATCCGTACACGGGTAGGCATTGCCTATTGATCGTGGAACACCCAACATAGCTTCATTTTTAAGCAATCAACCAGAGCACGGTAAGTGTATCTACTTATTGTGTTTCTTTTTTTATTTGACAAATACTCAGGCTTAGAATACTATGATTCTTAACGGAAACACCGTTTCCCGAAAGTCTTGTGTAGTTCTTTAATTTATTATAGTAGCAACAAGCAACAGTTTTTAATAAGCCAGGATTTTGCAAAATCCTCAAGCAAAAGGAAGTGCATTCAATCATGTCCGAGCCATCGCCTCCCTATAAAACCTATTCGGAAGTGAAGCAACAGCAGCAGCAATTGCTACGTAAAAATGTCATCGATGCCGCATGCATCCTTCTTGTGGAAGAAGGGCCTGAGGCTGTGACCGTACGGCGAGTTGCGCAGAAATTAAGCTGTTCCACCAAGATCATTTACAATATTTTTGGCAGTAAGGATGGTCTTGCCAATGAGATGTACCTGGATGGATGTCGGCTATTGGCTGAAACCTTTCAGCAAGTACCTGTTACCGAAAGCGTACTCGCTGATCTGGAAGCTCTATGCTGGGCGTACTGGGAATTTGCACAGCTCCATTCAGCCTATTATAAAATGATGTTTGGCGGGGCATTGTCTGATTTCAAGCCGGATGAACAGAGCTTGGAGGGGACCACAACGGCACTGTCACGAATTCTGCAAACCGTCATACACGCTATGGAGCAGGGAGCATTGAAAGAGCATGATCCGTTGCTGGTTGTCCGGATGTTTTGGTCTGCTTTACATGGGGTCATACATCTTCAGTTTGCAGGTCATTTTTCAGATGTAGATATGGCTCAAGGGGTGTATGCATTTACACTGAAGAATACGCTCGTAGCATTTAAAACATCCTCATCCCCATCGTAAAAATGAAGTGTACTGAGGTCGTCATAGTAGATGACTTCAGTTCATTATAGAGTAGTGGTAACAATGTTTCTAGAATAAAACAACGATACTATGGAGGTTATCATCATGTTTATGTACGCAAACAAAACAGCTCTGATCACAGGGGCATCATCCGGTATTGGCGAGGCATTTGCCTATTCGCTCGCAGCTAAGAAATGTGACCTCATTTTGGTAGCTCGGAATGAAACCAAATTAGAAGCGCTGGCCAAGGAGCTCATAGCTAAATATAACGTAAAAGCAACAGTGATTGCGCTGGATCTTTCCACACCCGGAGCATCCCAGACATTGCATCAGGAGGTTCAAAAACAACAGCTAAAGGTAGATCTCCTGATTAACAACGCGGGTTTTGCCACCTATGGATACTTTGAGCAGGTTTCAGGAGAACGACAGCATGAGGAAGTGATGCTCAATGTGGCTGCTTTAGTCGACATCACACATGCATTTATGCCTGATTTATTGCGTAAGCGGGATGGGGGACTCATCAATGTTTCTTCCACAGCCGCATTTCAGCCCGATCCTTATATGGCCGTATATGGAGCAACCAAAGCATTTGTGCTTTCTTTTACTGAAGCGTTATGGGCCGAAAATCGGAAACGGGGGCTTAAAGTTCTGGCCCTTTGTCCAGGCTCAACAGAAACGCCGTTTTTTGATATTGTTGGCGCAAGTGAAGCGTCAATTGGAATTAGGGAAACTCCCCAAACCGTTGTGAAGAATGCGTTGAGAGCATTTGAAAAGGGACGTAGTCACATCATTTCCGGTCGCCAAAACTATTGGGTAGCTCAGGTGTCCCGGTTCTTCTCTCGTCAATCCACGCTGGGAATTGTAGAACGTGCACTGCGTCCACAAAATGGATTGTAATTTATGAATGAAGGTAATCTGAGCTTGAAATGTTAGAATGGCAATGAATAAGCTGTGAGTATTATGCACCGGGTCTGATCGTTTATAGCTCGACTTGAATCAGACCCGGTGTTCCTATTTGTATAGATCAAGCGCTTAGATCCTATTCTAGTCCTCGGGAATATAGTAAAATTCCATCCCGTTTCTCCCAGCCATTAGCTGACCAGAAGCGTTGACCCCCTGCGTTATGCTCCATCACAAACAGATGACATTTATCAATGCCTTCTCTCAGCAAAGCAGATAACGCTTTATCCACCAATCTGGGCGCGATCCCTTGACCACGATGTGCTGCAGCTACACCCAGATGATACAGAAACCCCCTGCGACTATCGTGGCCCGCTAAAATCGTGCCTATGATGTTTCCGTTGTACTCACAGACAAAGCTAAGTCCTTCGTTCCGTTGTAAAAAGCGTGCAATTCGCTCCGGTGAGTCGGCCTCGCTTAATCCCAATCCGTCTAAGCCATTCCACAGCTCAATGGCTTGATCATAATCATTAGCCTGCATCGTACGGAATGCATACCCTTCAGTAATGTTTGCCATGTCTAGTTCTCCTCTAACCCTTATATATCTGTTATATTCCCACGCGTTGTTTGTTATTTAGCATGTTGTTTAACGTGTTGTATTCGGTGCGCTTTCTTCCCCAAGCTCCTGCTCACGCTCTGCCTGTTTGCGATGGGCGATACGGCTGCTGGCCGAAGCTGCGATAGCGCCCACAATGTCGTCCAGGAACGTATGGATCGGCCCGAGGCTTTTATCATTCAGGCGTTCCAGCACACCTGGTTTGAGTTTATCGACATAACCGTAATTGGTGAATCCAATGCTGCCGTACACATTTACAATGGAAAAGGCCAGAATTTCATCCACCCCGTATAATCCCTCATCATTTTCAATCATATCCTGCAATGGGGGAAGAAGAGCGCCCTGTTCTGCAAGGATATCCAGTTGGATGCCCGTGAGCACGGCATTTTGAACCTCGCGCTTCATCAGTACCTTGTCCACATTCTCCATACATTCTTCCATCGTTAGGGTTGGGTAATATTTTTTCTGTAAAAGCATGACCAGTTCTGCGATTTCAGTCATGTTAACGCCACGCTTGTGCAGCCACTCGCGGGTGGCATCAGCTACCTTTTTACTGTTCAGGCTGTAAGGTACTTTTTTCTTGTCCATAAAATTGAAGTTACCCTCCTCGTATAGATCCTGATTTCTACTGCAATTATGACCAGTGTGTCCAGTCTGCTGAAAAAGTAGTTATTTTTTACGCGAGGCTTGTATACATATTAGTACAATCTGTACAAAATTGTTAGGGAGGAACTTCACTTATGAATATAAAACACCCATGGCGTATGACCTCTGTAGCTGGACTGCTATCCCTACCCCTGTTGTTGTCAGGCTGCAGCCTTTTCGGCAACGAATCGGCATCCATTGACCCCCCGCCGTCCACGACAGAGCAGTCCATGATTAAGGCTGTAACCGGAAAAGCACCTGCCAGTACAGGGCAACTGAGGGCTGTTTTTTTGCAAGATCATAACGGTTTGCTGGCCCCGGTATCTTTACCGATGGCTACAGGGGATGTACAGGCAGATGCCAAGTCGGCGCTGGAAGCCCTGGTTGAGGGGGGGCCGTATGCCGGATTATTGCCAGAGGGATTTAAAGGTGTAATTCCCCAAGGCACGGAAGTGAAAAGTGTGACAGTGGACAAGAACAACAAGCTGGCTGTTGTCGAATTCAACAAATCTTTCGCCAACTATAAGCCACAGGATGAACGAAAATTAATGGAGAGCTTGACCTGGACCCTGACCGACCGTCCTGATATTGAGAGCGTACAGATCTGGGTGGAGGGCAAAAAGCTGAACGAAATGCCTGTTGGCGGCACACCGCTGGATCATCCGTTGACACGTGCAGTAGGTATTAACTTGGAGATTGGTCATGGCGTAACACCACTGGATTCTAGTCCAGTCACTGTGTATTTCTCTTCATCTTCTCCTGCTGGAGTTCAATACTATGTACCTGTAACACGGTTGGTCAGCCCTGAAAAAGATCGTGTCCAGTCAGCACTGCATCAATTGATTCAAGGGCCGCAGACCAAAGATGGGTTACAAGAAGTGATGACAGGAGAGACGGCACTGAAATCAGTAGAACGCTCCAAAGACAACGTCATTACGGTATCGCTCTCGGATGATATGTTTGCTAAGGGAGAAGCCGTGCCTGCTGAATTTTTGGAATCGGTTGTGCTGACAGCGGCAGACAATTCAGATGATGCAGTCAAAACAAAAATTCGGATTGAACTGAATGGTGAAAAAAGCGTGATTGGACAAAATAATCAAAATTATGGAGAGCCTGTAGCCAAGCCGCAGCATATTAACGAAATCCCTCTTTAAGGGCGTGTTCAAAAGTCGGCTTTTCAGGACCGAGAAGATTGGATGAAGCTAGGGACTGAGTAGCGGAGCGTAGACAGATCTACGTGAGCAACGGAAGGCCCGGCTGAATTCAAGATTCGACGTTGAATCCGCTTCTTGATTAGCTTCGTCATGGAAAGACGACTTTTTGAACAACCTCTTTAAGGGCGGGAATCGTCCTTGGGGTGCTTTTGCCTGCACACTTTGGTAAAATAAACATATAAGAACAGGTTGCATACGACGTAGGAGGAAAAAGCATGAGTAGATCTAACGGACGAAACGGTGATGAGCTGCGCCCGATGAAATTGACAGCAGGAGTAAATAAATACGCGGAGGGCTCTGTTTTTATAGAGGTTGGCGAGACGAAAGTCATTTGCACGGCTACTGTAGAAGAACGCGTCCCCCCCTTTATGAAGGGACAAGGAAAAGGCTGGGTAACCGCAGAGTATTCCATGCTTCCGCGTGCGACTCATAGCCGTAATCAGCGTGAAGCTGCGCGTGGCAAGCTGACAGGCCGTACCATGGAAATTCAGCGTCTGATTGGAAGAGCATTGCGTTCGGTGGTCAATTTGCAGGCGCTTGGTGAACGGACGATTACGTTGGATTGTGATGTCATTCAGGCGGACGGCGGAACACGTACAACCTCAATTACCGGTTCTTTCGTAGCGTTGGCGATTGCGGTCAATAAAATTGCTACCCAGCACAAGCTGCCTGTTTTTCCAATTACCGATTTTCTGGCTTCCGTCAGCGTAGGGGTTGTAGGTGAAAAAGCGTTGCTGGATCTGAACTATGAAGAGGATTCCAAGGCCAAAGTGGACATGAATCTTGTCATGACTGGCAGTGGAAAATATGTCGAGCTGCAAGGTACAGGTGAAGAAAGCCCATTTGACCGTAACGAATTGGATCAACTGCTTAGCTTGGGCGAACAAGGGATTCTGCAAATGATTGAGCGCCAAAAAGAAGTACTTGGACCGATTGCTGATAAGATCGGTGCTGGACGTACAGGAGCTGGCGCCTAATGCAGCTGGATGGCCCGGTCGTCATTGTCGCTACGAAAAATAAAGGAAAAGTGCGGGAATTTGCGCATGCTTTTGCGCCGTTTGGCAAGGAAGTCAGAAGCATGTACGATTATCCCGACATTCCTGATGTCGTTGAAGATGGCAAAACCTTTGCCGAAAATGCACTGAAAAAAGCTAAAGCGGTTGGAGATGTGCTCGGATTGCCCGTGCTGGCCGATGATTCAGGCCTCTGCGTGGACTTGCTGGACGGTGCACCGGGGGTATACTCTGCCCGTTATGCTGGAGAAGGTGCCAGCGATCACGAAAACAATATTAAGCTGCTCGACGTTCTGGAATCGAAGCAGCTGGGTGATGATACGGGACAGCCTTTGCTTAGCCCGGCTCAATTCGTCTGTACCTTGATTCTGTATAATCCGCAGACTGGCGAGACGCTGGAATCGACAGGTTCCGTGGAAGGCTGGATTACTACTGAAACCGCCGGCAGCGGTGGGTTTGGGTATGATCCGCTGTTTTATTTGCCAGAGTTTGAGAAGACAATGGCCGAGCTGACGTTGGAACAAAAGCAGGCTATCAGTCACCGAGGGATAGCTCTGCGTAATTTGGCAACAAAGCTGGGTAATCCACAGGCATAGCATTGGTAACAGGGGCGAAATCATCCCCCATTCACATAACGAAAAAAAGGCTATCCGTCAGCCATAAGCTGCGGATAGCCTTTTTGTGTACTTTCTGTTCCCCATATAGTACACAGCGAAAAATTGCCGCTGCCGCTTAGAAGCTCTATTGCTTCAGCATTCAGCGTAGCTTATCGAATCGCAACCTTGTAAGTGCGCAACCAGTTATCCACTTGAGCCAAGTAGGCGAACAACTGGGGACCCGACATCAGCTGACCAAACCAAGGCAGATTGGTGGATGCCTCCGGTGAGGCGGCAATATCACGTACCTTTTGCGCATCGATCAGCTTGAGCAGTGGGGAAGAGGAATCATCCAGCAGCTGCAGCGCCTGCTTTTTCACAGCGGCAAGATAGGAAGGATTATGCGTTTTAGGATACGGGCTTTTTTTGCGATACAGCACATCATCCGGCAATACACCCTCCAGCGCCTTGCGTAAAATACCTTTTTCACGTCCGCCTGTCATCTTGATACTCCACGGAATGTTCCATACATATTGTACCAATCGATGATCGCAATACGGCACCCGCACTTCCAGTCCGGCCCCCATACTCATCCGATCCTTGCGATCCAGTAGAGTAGGCATAAAGCGGGTGATGTTCAAATAGGACATGACGCGCATTTGCGCAGCTTTTCCTGTTTCCCCCGGTAGCTTCGGCACTTCTCCTACCGCTTCTGAGTAGCGATCGTTCAAATACTCCAGCGGCTTGATCCAGTCCCGTACCTCGGGAGACAACAGACTGGCTCTCATATCGGGTGCAACTGCCCACGGGAATGTACCTGAATTCAGCATATCCTCCCGGTGGAACCAAGGATATCCGCCAAAAACTTCATCCGCAGCCTCGCCGGAAATAGCGACCGTAGCTCCTTTTTTAATCTCCCGGCAAAAGAGATATAGCGACGAATCCACGTCCGCCATTCCGGGTAAATCCCGCGTTAGCGTGGAGTTGTTCAGAGCTGCTACGACTTCTGGCGTATCGAATTCAATCCAGTGATGATTTGTCCCTAATTCATCCACCATCCGCTGAATCCAGGGGGCATCGGCTCCGGGTTGAAACGCATGGGCTTTAAAATGCTTGTCGTTATCCACATAATCGACCGAATACGTATGAACTTGTCCCTGCCCGGTACGCTTGTAATAATCGACAGCTAATGCGGATAGAGCGCTTGAATCCAGCCCGCCAGACAATAAGGTGCACACTGGAACATCCGAAATGAGCTGCCGCTCCACCGTATCCAGCAACAGTTCTCTTACCTTAAGTGCCGTTTCTTCGGTGTTATCCTCATGCGCAATGCTTTCCAGTGTCCAGTAGGCATGGATGCGCACGCCGTCGCGGCTGTAGGTTAACGTATGCCCGGGGCGTAGCTCCTTCATAGACGAATAGACGCCGTGTCCGGGGGTACGTGCAGGCCCGATGATAAAAATTTCGGCCAATCCCTCGGCGTCCACTGCTGCCTCTACCGCTGGATGCTGGAGCAGTGCTTTGGGTTCTGAGCCAAATACGAATACTTCTTCGGTTTGGCTATAAAATAGCGGCTTCACTCCCAGCCGATCCCGTGCCAGAAATACCTGCTCCCGCTCGCTATCCCAGACCGCAAATGCAAAAATGCCGTTTAACCGATCCACACATTCAGGGCCCCATTCGATATAGGATTCGAGCAGTACCTCCGTGTCGCATTGTGTACGGAAAAAATGCCCGCGCTGTTGCAGCTCTTTTTTCAGCTCAGGCGCGTTATATATTTCCCCGTTATATACAATCGTATAAGTGATATCCTCCAGCTGCCGGATCATGGGCTGAGCGCCATTTTCCGGGTCCATAACACTCAATCTTCGGTGTCCGAAGGCACACGGGTTGGATATCCAGGTACCCGCAGCATCCGGTCCGCGATCGGAGAGCGTTTGTGTCATATTCAGCAGCAGCTCAGATTGATGCATTAAGTCTCCGTTCCACTGTATGAAACCTGTAATTCCGCACATGTCTGTTCATCCTCTCTTTGTCGTGTTCATCCAGTGTTGGAATGAATCAAAAACTAAATCCCCAGTTCATCAGTATATATGCCGAAAAGAAGCATAAAATGTCTGTCCGTTCCGAAAACTACAGATGGGGCAACCCGTCTACTCGCAAGGAAGGAGGGAGACCATGTACTACATCAAGGATGCTAAAATACGCCGGTTCACTGAACTTGACGGAGTGCGCTGCGCTGAGGTAGAGGTGCGGCCCGGTGCTGCAGATGACCCGGAACTGCTGGTCTATATTACGGCCAAGGATCAGACGGATGGTCAGCATGACTATGACATGGTACGGATCATCCGCAATGACGCCGATCTGGAGCTGGATTGGTACGACAATAATCTGCATTCGGCATTTGAGGAAGTGACAGACAAGGCTTTTACCGACTCTACACACATTACTGCTGGTGAGGAGCGAGAGAAGTTTAAAAAAGAATTGCTCTCCTATGGGCAGCTCAGCACAGAGTTCGCCAAGGAGTTCGGGGCATGAGGATATGGTGTGCTATGCCTCGGCTTTTGTTGATTTGGGCCCCGGCGCCATCGCCGGATCAGCGTGAAAGGAGGGGGAAATCATAGACGGCAAAGCGAATTATAAGAAAAATAAAGGCAGCAGTTATATTCATAACAATGAGTTCGCGGAAGAAGTGCTGGAGAAAAACGTAAGACATGAAGTACGGAGAAGTCCTAAACGCTTTGGGAATAAATAAGCAGCCATTGAACCAAATAGCAGCAGCAACTCATCAAAAATGACCCTTAAGAAGCCTCCGTATCCCGCCAAATTAGCGGTATGTAGGAGGCTTCTTTTTGAACTAAGCCGCTTCACGCAGCGTCATAATCCCTTTGTAGATGTTATAAACAAAAACCCCGAGATAGACCACTACGAATAGCAGTACAAACCCGATCACTGAACCTGCATGATTCGCCGTAATAATAAAATACACGAGCGGAATTGCCGCAATAATGGGGAAAATGTGCGATAAAATAGCTTTTTTTGCATGTCCCTGAACATATTCGTCCCGTACTGCAATCCACACAATGACAGGCACTAAAAAAGGTGCGAAGAAAATGCTGAAATAACAAAGTGACGACAAAAGACCTCTCACGGATTAACCCCTCCTTTATGCATGGTTCTTTGTACATAATACCCCGTTAGCGTCCAAATGATTCCTTTTGCAGCCCACTTCGCTATATCATGAAAAAATGCTTTTGACAGTTGCTCGAAATGTGATATAATAATCAATGCGCTGAATACATAAGGTTTTATTGATCACCATCTTGTCCCAGTAGCTCAGCTGGATAGAGCAACGGCCTTCTAAGCCGTCGGTCGGGGGTTCGAATCCCTCCTGGGACGTCGAAGCGTTCAGATATGTAAAGTTTGAACGAAATTAAAAATGCTTCAAATCCTTGATATATAAGGGTTTGGGGCGTTTTTTTTTCTTTTATTGGGGTTACGATAGAAAACGTTAGAAAAAGGTGTGATTAATACACCTGTTTACACAAATTATACACACGATTTTTACACGCTATATAAACTAATACCCCTAATAGCACGCCTGTTGAATAACCACAAAATGGCAGAAAAAAGATCGTCTTTTCTGCAGAATCGTTGGTACCATCCAAACGAATCCGAAAGAAGACGATCTCATGAAAAATTCTATCACGATTACATCTATCCTTCAATCCATGCTGACTCCTGAAGAAGTTCAAAGGGTTGTGAAGTTAATAGGTTATGAAGACAAAGCCCGCAAGTTTACGGTGTACCATTTACTCCAATACTGATGCATGGCTGCGTTGGAACAATGGGGTAGCTATCGATCCATTGGGCTCCTTATCACGGAGAACGTGCAGGTATTAAACTTCATGTCGCTTTACGAGCAGAAAATGGGCAACCCCTTCAGGGGGTCGAAACAGATCAATAAGGCTTGATGGCAGATTGAAGTCTTCTTTCGTTGGATCAAGCAACATTTGAATATTCCAACGCTGTTCGGTACGACTGAAAATGCGGTCTAAGGGCAATTATTCTGTGCTCTAATCGTCTATGTCCTGCTCAATTGGCTATTTGTTGCTGCTCAGACTTCATGACCCCAACATGCCGTTCTTTCCTTTGCGCGATTTTCTCTTCTATTTCTTCTTCAAAACTACCTGTTGAATGGCTGATTCAGATTCGGCGCGTTCTTCTTCAGTGCACCTCTTGTTTCATGAATTGAGTTACTTATTTTGGTTATTCAACAGGCGTGGCAGAATCTAAAAGTATCTATAATCATAAAAGATTTATTCCACTTTTAGATAAGGATTGAGAAGACCATTTCAGCTAACTGCGGCTTTAGTTTAATAACAATCTTCCATAAAAGAGCGCGATTCTATAATAAGGATCAGTTCGTTTTCATTAAAGGGCCATATTATATTTTTTAATTTAAGTGAAACTGCCTAAAAAGTATGTTAATATCAGATTTAACAGACAGACAAACTAGTATTTATAGAGGCGAAATTATGAAAAAATATAGAATATATCAAGTAGACTCATTTACAAAAAATAGATTTCATGGTAACCCTGCTGGGGTTGTTCCAAATGCAAATGGACTTACAGATGAGCAGATGCAGAGAATTGCAAGAGAATTAAATAATTCGGAAACTGCATTTATTTTTGAAACAGATTCTTCAAATTATGATGTTGAAGTAAGATTTTTTACTCCAACAACAGAGGTTCCAATTTGTGGTCATGCAACAGTAGCAGCGCATTATATTTATGCAATTGAGAGAAAAGCTGAAACTGGAAGAATTATTCAAAAAACAAAAGCAGGTATATTGCCTGTTGATGTTATAAAGTATGAAGATGACTATTCTATTGTAATGACACAGGGAGAACCTTCTGTATCAGAGCCTTTAAATGATGAAATAAGAAGTCAGATTGCAAATGCGTTAGGTATTTCTTGTAAAGATATTTGCATGGAATATCCAGTTGCAATATCTTCAACAGGTCATTCTAAGGTAATGGTTCCGATTTACTACAATGAAATACTACATAGTTTAAAACCTGATTTGCAGAAGCTTACAGAAATCAGCAAGCATATTGGATGTAATGGATATTATGTTTTTACATTAAATCCACAAGAGGATATATTGGTTCACGGAAGAATGTTTGCTCCTGCAATTGGAATAGCTGAAGACCCGGTGACAGGAAATGCAAACGGACCGCTTGGAGCCTATTTGGTACACTATAACATTTTGCAAAATGAGAATGAGCAGTCTTTTGATTTTGATATTTTACAAGGTGAGGCAATCAAAAGAGAGGGAACAATGCATGTTCATGTGAAAAAGGAACAGGGAAAACCCGTATTAGTTCAAATTACGGGGAAAGCGGTTATTGCTTTTTCAACGGAGATCATACTTTAAAAAAGTCTAACAAATTTATCAATAAGCTTAATGACGGATTGTCAAGCCAAGTACAAACCAATAACACCAATGTCCCAGCAAGTACTCCTGGGACGTATAGCAAAAAGCTTCCTACATGTAGGAAGCTTTTTTGTGTTCCAGCAGGATGATTGCTGCTAGCTTTATACCGTCGTCTTCGCTTTATGAGCAAAGAACTGCGGCAGATGCTCTTTGTGTGCTTCTAGTAATTCATCCAGTACGGTTTGAGCAATATCCCCGCTTGGCACGAGCGGATTCAGGGTGAAGGCTTGTAGTGCGGTTGCATAGTCACCGGTGACCGCCGCTTCAATCGTCAGCTCTTCCATTGCCTTCATCACTTGTAGCAAGCCCCGCTGTGCAGGTGGGAATTTGCCAAAGTTGACAGGTTCGGCACCATGGGCGCGAATGACACTAGTCACTTCGATGGCACTATCATAAGGAACATCATCAATCGCACCATTGTTGCGTGTACTAACGACCATCAATGTGCCTTTGTTGTTATAAATGGAATTAATGATTTCGCAGGCTGCATCGCTGTAATGCGCACCACCGCGTTTGGATAGTTCCTCTGGTTTGTAATCCAGATTCGGATCTTTATACAGTTCGAACAGACTTTCTTCCAGACGTTTGACTACTTGGCCCCGAGTTCCTTCGTTTTTGGCTTCCTCTAATTCTTCCTTGAGCATATTATCCGTCATATAGTAATACCGATGGTAAGGACAAGGCAGCATTTTCAATTGACGAACTTGATCATACAGGAAGCGCATGTTCTTAATATTTTCAACGACTTTCTCTGGCTTTGCACCCGGAGCGTACAGTCCTTCAATAACTTGCTCTGTTAATTCGGCCCCTGTTTTGTCATAAACTTTGTGCCAATGAAGGTGGTTAATTCCTGCAAATTTAAAGAACAGCTCTTCTTCCGGTTTGTCCAGCACAGCTGATGCACTCTTGATCGCGCCGATTGGAACATTACATAATCCGATGACTTTATCCCACTGACCATAACGAAGCACGGCTTCGGTGACCATACCCGCAGGGTTGGTAAAATTAATCAACCATGCATTCGGACATAGTTCTTTCATATCTTCGACGATACTGAGGATAACGGGTATGGTGCGAAACGCCTTGAACATTCCTCCGGCCCCATTGGTCTCCTGACCGATCATGCCATGTTTTAACGGAATACTTTCATCCTTAATCCGGGCTTCCAGCAAGCCTACCCGAAATTGGGTCGTTACAAAATCGGCGTCCTTCAACGCTTCCCGACGATCCAGCGTCAAATGTACCTCACAATCAATGCCTGCGGCCTTCACCATCCGTTTGGCCATAGCACCTACGATCTCCAGTTTTTCACGTCCTGCCTCAATATCTACCAGCCACAATTCCCGAATGGGAAGCTCTGCATAACGTTTGATGAAGCCTTCTACTAGTTCTGGTGTATAGCTGGAGCCTCCGCCAATGGTTGCAATCTTTATGCCTTTTTTCATAGTTAGTGCCTCCTAAGTATGTTTTGTAAACCGCTTTCTTAAGCACAAATTCACTGTAATCCCTGTAATGCATTACAGGTCAAGCGCTTTTAAAAAACTTATTTTGGGAGGTGACAATTATAGGGCGGACACTACGAACATGCTAAACACGAACATGCTAAAATAGAAAGAACGAGGTGAGAAAAATGGCGAATATTCATGAAATTGCAAAGCTGGCGGGGGTATCCTCGGCTACGGTATCCCGTGTCATTAACAACCATCCGTACGTGAGTGAACCCACAAGGCAGCGTGTGCAGGAGGTCATAGATCGGCTGGATTATGTTCCCAATTTAAATGCGGTATCTTTAAAAAAGGGTATGACCAAGCTCATAGGGATTATTTCACTTTCTTTTAATGATTCATTGGGTTTATTTGTGCGTGGATTTACAATGTATGCCCAGGAGCATGGCTTTAATATAGCGCTGTTTATTACGAATGGGGAGAAAGGAAGAGAACTTGAAGCGCTGGAAATGTTGCGGAGAAAGCAACTGGACGCCTTGGTCTGCATGATTCGCGTCAATGAGTGGAGTGTGATTGAGCATTATACAAAATATGGTCCGATTGTGACCTGGCAGCGTGTAAACATTGAGGCAATCCCGTCTGTATTTATGGATCAGTATCAGGGCTATACGCTGGCATTGGAACATTTGTACGCTCGAGGATATCGGAAAATTGTGAATGTGTTCGGCAGCATGCGGGGATTGAATACAAAAGAACGCATTCGAGCTTATCATGACTTTTGTGAAAAATATGATTTGGATGCTGAGGCCTTCCCGCATTTTTATGATTTAAATTCAATAGCAGCTGGTGAACAAATAGCTCATTGGTGGGCAGAACGAGCACAAACTGACAGGCCGGACGCCTTTGCCTGTTCTACCGATTATTTGGCAGCAGGTCTTTTGACTGAAGCACGGAGACTCGGTGTTTCTGTGCCAAGCGATTTTGCAGTAGTAGGCTTTGATAACACCGAAATATCGCATTTGCTTGATTTGACAACGATTCATTACCCGATAGACAAGCAAGCTGAGAATGCGTTCATTATGATTCGAAATGCCCTCGAAGGGCTGGATGAAACGATACATCATCTGGAATTCAAATTAGTAGAGCGAGCGACCACCTGATTCCAAAAGGGACTTCATGTTAGTGGTTATTAATTTCCATATTCAAGTTTATATAGTAGGAATAATGGAAGAAAAATGTTGACACATGTTAAAACATGGTGAATAATTTGAGGTGAAAGTATAAAATTTGGATTTTTTGTATGAAGGGTGGTTATGACTTGGGACATACACCTACGATTTTGACGAAGTTAGAGGATTATTTAGGGGAAAACAATTTGACGCTGGCACAATTTGCCGAACATTCAGGTGTTCATCAAAGAACACTTAATAATTGGATTGCCAAGCATCGTCCTGTTGCTATACATCAGCTTGATCGAATCACTTGGGCTATGGGACTACCAGAAGGTTTTTTTTACGAACTATACATAGATAACTACATCATTGAGCGTTCCCCGGATTGGAGGCGAATTGAGCCGTTGTTGTTTCGCTGTGCGGAACTGGACAAGTTGGATGCTATCCAGCTTGTAGTGGGACATATTATGGACAACCTTCTATATTCCCCAAAGTTATTTGATGCAGCAGAAAAATTATTCGCACAAGGTCGGCACAATGCTGCATTGTTGCTCTACGAAGGGATTGCGGAAGGCGAGAAGTACCAGCATTCTGAACGTTTGGCTATCTGTCAGTATCGTCTGTTTACCATTCAGGTGGGTAACAATCAGATCCGAAATCTCAAGGCGGCTACACGATTTGAACCCTTTGTCGAACGTCTGAATGAAATAGATCAACTCGATGCGTTAAAAGATTTGGCGAATGTGTATCGTTCTCTGCGTGAATGGGACAAGCTCGATGCAACTGCTCGAAAAATGAGAGCCAAAGCGGAGATCCAATATTCTTTGAAACATCAACAGAAAAAGCGAGAGTGGGAGGAGTCTGAAAAGAGGCTGAGTCGCCCGATGTTTGTGTACATTACCTATGCTGATTTACTGTGTGCGAGTGTCTGTGAAGCCCAAGGCGATTATCAGCAAGCATTACAATTTACAAATGCCTACGCAGATTTAGATTGGGTGATCGAGACAGACCAGAAAACTCAACACTGGGTCAACTTGTTCAAGCATTGGGCAGAAGGTAATACTTATGTAAATAAACTCCTATCTGGAGATACGAATGTGCTTCCTCATTATGTTGAATATATTGCATCCACATCAATCACTACCGAGAATGAAAAGCTATCCAAGTTGCTGAACGTTATGATAGCTGCTAACCGATATGCAATAGATATCAATGATGTCCTTTCACGTTTTGAAGTGGAGATTAATTCTTTTGCTCTGCTATCACAATCTACTGATATGTACACCCAACAAGTGATGCCGGATTATTTTGCATGGTTTGGTTATGAACTGGCTTATTACTATTTAAGACGGGGAATGTTCAATGATGGCTTTAAACACTTAATATATGCATTGGTAAAAGCCCACATACTAAATAATGAGACTTATTTTATAAACTGTACGGGACTTTTTGCACATTTCCAAGCACATGCGCTTCCCGAAACAAGGGAAGAGTATTTCAAACTATTAGAAAAGGTGTGGTTAGACAATGTTGAAAAAAATGATTCTGCTGGTCAGCGCAGCTAGCTTCTTGTTTATTTTATCAATGCCTGTTCAGTCGCATAACCAAAATCAAAGAATAACGCCTCAAGTACAAATTGGAGGTGCTTAAAACGGTTAGGTTGTATGTTCTAATATTCATTGAATCTTTTTATGAAAAAGAGCCTCGGTCCCGCTTTATTCGGGGGGACGGAGGCTTTTTTACGTGGATTTTGGGGCTTTGCTGTTTATGCAAACTTTTGTGATGTTCTTTTTTTGTTAGGCGCATCATTTGAAAATCCAAAAAACGTCTTTTTGTTATAAAATATGACATATAGGAGGGATCATGCTGATGAATCAAAGTGTGACTTTACTTTGTGTCGAAAGGGCTAGGAAGAAACTGTACCAGGTCCAGAAAAAGTATGGATTTTTAACACATCCCAAAGTAATAGAACAATCTAAAAAGCTGGATGATCTGTTGAATCAATATCAAACATGTAGATCGGATCATTGAGAAATGAGACCATATTTTTCTTTAATTCCTTGACCGCACCTCTAACCTGCTCTGTCTGTGTCACGGCTGAAATCACCGCTACACCATCTGCACCTGCACGTGCGACTTCCTTAACACGGTCCACTGTAATACCTCCGATTCCAACAATCGGCACATCAATTCCCGCTTTACGCATCTCATATAAAATTGCCGGTCCCTGTACGGCATGGGCATCATCTTTCGAGATGGTGGGATAGATGGGCCCGACGCCGAGATAATCAGCACCTTGCAGGATGGCTCGACGTGCTTCCTCAATGGTATGGGCGGAGACGCCTAAAATTCGATTTCCGATTCGCTCGCGGACGGAATCGGCGGATTCATCGTCCTGACCGATGTGAACACCGTCGGCGTCCAGTTCAAGAGCCAACTCCACATTGTCATTGATGATGAAGGGGACACCAGCGTGACGGCACAGTTCCTGTAGCTGGCGCGCGAGTTCGAACATAGGAACGCCCGTTAACGCGCCGAGACCCTTTTCTCGGAACTGGACCATGGTTGCCCCGCCAGCCAGAGCCTCCTGCACGACCCAGCCTGGTTCCGCGAGGCAATTCACGCTTCCAAGCACCAGGTATATCTGTAGATGGCGGCGCACCACCTCTGACAATATTCTGCCGCTCATAGAAGCATCTCCTGACGACGTCGGTAGGCCCAATGATTGGTTGGGCCGTGTCCCTGTCCCAGAGACAACGTATCCTCAATCGCCGCCTGGATGAAGGCTTTACCATTCGAGATAGCCTCCGGTACAGACATCCCTTTCCCTAATTCCGCGGTAATCGCTGCCGAGAAAGTGCACCCTGTTCCGTGTGTATGGACAGTCCGTACTCGCTTGCCGCTCAGCTCTATAAAGGCGGTTCCGTCAAAAAGCAGGTCAACAATTTGTCCGCTGCTCTCGCTCTCGTCAGCGTGGCCACCCTTGATCACAACGAATTTTGGTCCCATACTGCTAATATGTCTCGCAGCCTCGCGGCGATCCTCCATCGTATGGATACTTATCCCTGTCAGGGCTTCCGCCTCCGGGATATTCGGTGTAACGACCAGTGCCAAGGGGAGCAGGTCGTCCTTCAAAGCCTGCACCGCTTCCAGTTGCAGCAGTTCAGCGCCTCCCTTGGCAATCATCACGGGATCGACGACGACCTTTTTCCAGCCGAACTTTCGGATCTGCTCGCTCACAAGACGGATGATGCCGGCATTAAACAGCATACCAGTCTTCAGGGCATCCACTCCAAGGTCTAATCCTACGGCTTCGATCTGTTCTGCTGTTGCTTCCTCTGGTAGCGGATATACGCCGTGGACTCCTAAGGTATTCTGTACGGTAACGGCTGTAATAGCCGACATGCCGTACACGCCAAGTTCTTGAAAGGTTTTGAGATCAGCTTGAATTCCAGCCCCGCCGCCACTGTCCGAACCAGCAATCGTCAGCGCTCTGGGTACACGAACGTCTGTCATCGCGCACCACCTGCTGCTGTTGTTCCGGCTTCATGGATCGAGACATGCCCCTCTAGTGAACCTGTATGCAGTTTGGCCAGCTCGTCGAGAAAGGCAATCTGGAAGCTGCCGGGCCCCAGCTCTGCGGTACGTGCTGCGGCTCGAGAAGCTGCTGCACCGTAAAATGCCAAACCTGCTGTACCTGCGAGCAGCAGGTTGGGTTCAACAGCTGCAAAGGCACCTAACACAGAGGTCAGCAGACAGCCTGCTCCGGTTACCTTCGTGAGGAGCGCGTCTCCGCCGCTAATCATTCGTGCTTCGGCCCCATCGGTGATGACGTCCTCTTTTCCAGTAATGACAACCATCGTATTGAGCGTTCGAGCAGCCCGAATTGCCAGATCGACATGGTCGCTGTCAGCACTGTCACCGGCATCTACGCCTTTAATCTCACGCGCTTCTCCAACAAGATGTGCGACTTCGGCTGCATTGCCCCGCACCAATGAGATTTTGACTTCACTCAGGATTCGCAGTGCCGATTCAGTTCTAAAGCTCGTTGCTCCCGCACCGACCGGATCTAGCAGCACCGGAACACCGTGTGCATTCGCCGATTGTCCAGCAATGATCATGGCATCCACCAGTTCGCGGTTCAGTGTACCGATGTTTAACACGACGGCGCCTGCTATTTTTGCCATATCTGCTACTTCCTCAGGTGCATAGGCCATCACCGGGGAGGCGCCCAATGCATACAGACCGTTGGCCGTAAAGTTGGTGACTACCACATTGGTCATATTGTGAACGAGGGGTTTGCTGTTTTGTACCTTCGTCAGGAGATCCGAATAACTTTTTTTCCATGTACTCATAATGATTATCCTCTCTATAGTTGGTGGTTCAACAGGGCATTAACCGTACTTCACGCATCGAATCGCCAGGCTGACTATTCCAAGACCGCTGCCTGCATCTGGACCGGCCATTCTTCCTGCTTATAAGCCATATCCCAGAACTTATATTCCAGCTGGCAGCTCAGTATAAAATGCTCAATCATCCGCTCCCGCTCAGCAGCCGTTGCGTCTTTCGCCCAAGCATCTACACGTTCTCGGAACTTGAGTGTTGTATCATCAAGCTGGTCTCCATAGAAGCCAATCCATTCATAGAACGGATGAGACTCATCCGGCTTTACTTCATCCAGCAGCCTGCGACCAATCTCGGCATACGTCCACATACATGGCAGCAGCACAGCCAAGATCTCGCCCAGGCTACCCTCATGCGCAACCGTCAGCATGTGACGGATATAGTGATGAGCCGACGGAGCGAGCGGATATCCCTGCAACTCTTCATAGGTCACCCCTGCGACAGCACAGAAATTTTGATGCGGATGAACCTCGCTGTGGAGAATAAAAGAGATTTGTTCATTTAATACAGCCATATCCTCCCGATTGGTGCATTTGGAGATTGCGATGCCGTATATCCGCATGTAGGCGTTCAAATATTCAAAGTCCTGTTTTACATAGTGAATCAGCTGTCCCCTTGTCAAACTTCCTTCAGCAATACCTCTCACAAAGGGATGCTCAAAAATCGCTTGAAAAATGCCGTCCGCCTGCCGACGGAGTTCTTGTGTAAAACTCAATTTCGCCACCTCCATAAAATTGAAGAGCAAGAAGTCCTGTAAGAATATAATTCCGGAACAACGCTAAAAAGCCGCCCCAGAAAAATGGAGCGGCTTCAACAATAGGCCCAATACGCAAAAAACGCTTGAAACCTTATATACGAAGGCTCCACTTTCCTACGCTAGTACGAACTAGATCAGGTTCAAAGGGTCCAAGATACGTTCTTGTCTCAGCCATAGCGGCTCCCCTAGTGGACTTCTATTCTTTTGACTATTACTGTACATACGTTCATACGCTATGTCAAACATGTCTATCTGGTCAAGGGCCAAACGACAGAGCTGAAGTTCGCTTCCGAGAGGGAAAAAGGCGCTGGAGAAGATCAGTTCCGTCTACACGAAGGAATTCGCGGCAGGCTCCAATGTCTAAATAATCAGCATTTATACCAATAGAGAAATCAGTACTGGGAGTGTAACGAGCGATATGACAGCACTGATGACAAAGGAGGAGGCTGTTTCTGATTCCAGGCTTTCAAAACGGGTGGCGATCATAGCAGCGACTGCTGAACCCGGGAAGGAAACGAGCAGAACTGCCTTCACAGTATCTGCAGACGACAGACCGCATAGGTAGGCGATCAGCAGCATTAATAAAGGCTGTACAATTGTTTTTAACAGTGCGATGGCAAAGGCACTTACACTAAAACTAATGTTGCGTACGCCAATGGTCACTCCGACAGCGAATAAAGCGGCCCCGGACGTAATGTCTCCGATTTGATTCAACGATTTGTTCAACAAATCCGGTGAATGGAAGCCGAACAAGGTCAAAATTACACCAATCAGTGGAACCAGCGCCAGCGGTTCTTTTAATCCATGAAGAATGGAGTCCCAGATTAACCTTCCGAGGTGACCGTTCCGTTCTTTGCCTGAATTCCTGCTGGCTACGGTAGCTATAATGGTAGCCGCCGGGTCAAGGACGGCATTGACTACGATCCCGGTAAGCGCAATCGGAATGGCGACAGCAGCGGAACCGTAGATGGCTCCAAGCACAGGAATGCCCATAAAAGCAAAGGTCGGCTGTGCCGAGTTCAAAGCAAACATGGCGGCATCCTTGACCGACTGCTTCCCCGCAAAGCGGGACAGTAGAAGGAGAACGGTAAAAAAGCCGACAATGCCAATGAACAGGGCCAGCAGGAATGGCCATTGCTCGATGAGCGCTTTCCTGTCCGTTGTCGTAATACCGATGAATAGATGCGCAGGTAGTGCAAATTTGGTAACGAGCGCATTTAGGGTTTTGGAGGAAGAGGCATCAAAGCTTTTGTAATGCCCCGCTAACCACCCTAAAATAATAACGAAAAAAATCGGCACCAAAATATACAAGATATGTCCGACACTCATAGATTGATTCTCCTTGCTTGAACTGACGTATTCTGCCTGTCTGAACAAGGCAATCTCCTTCTTAAATGGAGCATTAGTGAGGGTGATGTATTACGCTTTCCACTGCTTTGACCTTGACATATTCCGGTTTCCACATTGCATCCCGTATAGCTTGTTCAACATTTGAAATGTGTGCCTGAGCTACCTGATCCTGAATCGCTGCTTTCGCTACCGCAACCGCAACAACGTACGAAACATCACGTAATTTTTGGATATGAGGGAGCAACGCACCGCCAGGCTTATTCGAATCTACGCCATTGGCAACGGCATCTGCTGCGGCTGTAAACATCGCAGGGGTAATCCTTTTGGCTTTAACCACAATCGCACCCAGACCCAGTCCCGGGAACACAAAGGCATTGTTCGCCTGTCCAATTTCAAATTTCGTACCGTTATAAGTGACGGGGTCAAAGGGGCTTCCGGTAGCAATTAATGCCTTGCCATCGGTCCACCGTATTAGATCCTCAGGTATAGCTTCTGCAAGATTTGTAGGATTGGACATGGGCATAATGATCGGGCGTTCTACATGCTTCGCCATCTCTTTGATGATCTCTTCAGAAAAGGCACCGGCTACTCCAGAAGTTCCGATTAATATGGTAGGCTTCACCTGACGGATGACCTCCAGCAGCGGTATTTTGCCGTCATCCGACCGCGTCCATGAGCTGACTTCCTCTTTTTTACGTACATACGGTTTCTGATAATTCAGGACATCTTCCATATCGTCCGTTAACAGCCCGCGGTAATCAAAGGCCCAAAAGGACTTGAATGAATCTTCCGCGGAAAGGCCGTCCTCGATCATAGCGCCCCGAATTTGGTCAGCGTTACCGATCCCTGCTGCTCCTGGGCCGAAGACAAGTACCTTTTGCTCACGCAGCGGAGTCTTGGTGACACCCACCGCCGAAAGAATTGCAGCCAAGGTCACCGCTCCTGTACCTTGTATATCATCGTTGAAGGTGAGTATACTTTGACCGTATTTTCCTATAATATGGCGTGCATTTACGCTACCCACATCTTCCCAATGTAAAAGCGCCTTCGGGAATTGCGCTAACGTTTTGCTGATAAAAGTATCAATAAACTGGTTATAGGCTTCTCCGCGAACCCGTTTATGGCGGTTTCCGATGTACAGTGGATCATTCAGCAACTTTTCATTATTCGTACCTACATCCAGTACAATGGGCAGCACCCGCCCGGGATGAATGCCTGCCGCAGCCGTATACACTGCAAGTTTGCCAATAGCAATGTTAATCCCCCCGACACCCCAGTCCCCAATCCCCAAAATACTTTCGGAATCCGTTACGACGATCAGATCCACATCTTCACCACTCAAACCGGAATTATAAAACGCTTGTCCAATACCGTTCGGGTTATCTATCGACAAATATACGCCCCCAGGGCGGTTGTACTCGTGACTATATTCTTGAATCGCGGTTCCGACGGTCGGTGTATAGACTACGGGTAGCATTTCACTTAAATGATCGGTTAGTAGCCGATAGTAGAGGACGACATTTCGGTTGTGGAGGTCGTTGAGAGAAGCATTTTTACGTAGCATGGTAGGTTGTGCGAGAAATTGCTGATATGCTCGTACGCTCTGTTTCTCCAATGAAAGGACGGTGGGAGGAAGGATTCCATCCAAACCCAGTTCTTTGCGTTCTTCTTCTGTAAAAGCAACGCCTTTGTTCAAAAGGGGATTTGCCAACACATCCTTCCCCCGTAAAGGAGTAGATAATGACCCATCGCGATTGACATAAAATGCTTCCATAGAAAGACCTTCCTTCTGTTCATTTACATAACTATTCATAACGAAAGATGACATGTTATCCATAGTATGGACGTGCCAATTTGTTTTATTCGTTTATTTATATATGACAAAATAACCATATTCATTTCTTTCTATTGATCTAAAAGGACCAACTTTCGATATGGATTCGCTAACTAATACTAAGGATTTTGGTTCTAATGAATCAGGTCTAAATACTCTGTTTTTATCAAATATGAAAATCAGTTTTTCTTCTCTTATTCTCTTATATATCATGGAGTGTCAGCTATTTTGTTAAGAAAATATGAAGTATTTGGACATTAATTTAATCCCTATAAACAAACATTCTTAATTCTTTTTCAACAAAATAGAACTATTCGGAGGAAAAGGAGAGGTTTGTGTGCAGGGACCTATAGCCATTTTTAGCGATAATGACAGGGCTATTGATTATCCCAATGTAATTTGTTTTTACCAATATATACAGTGCAAGGACACGGAGGCAGCTTCAGTCTACGAGAACGCATGTTGCTGCTTGATTGATTATAGGGAGCCGGGGGAGGCGGTGCGGAAAGCCAATCAGATCCGCAGCCAATTTCCGCAAATGCCATTGTTACTGGTGACGGATGTAACATTTCCGTTCAGTGATCAGCATATGGTGCAAATCACCGGAGTAGGCCGTTTGCGGCTGCTATTTTGGCAAGCCAATGACACCGAAGAAATGCTTTCGGAAATACAAAGCTTGCTCTATCCCGAGTATTCGACCAAAAGCCAACATATTGCATTTATCTTGTCTGTATATAACGAAGAGCAACGTTTTGTTCATGTCAAAACCTTTGCTGAACGACTGCAAGCCTTTATCCGCAGCCATATTATTGAAGGTTCGATTTATCTCATTGATGATGGCAGCCACGATGGCACCCATGCCTTGATTAAAGCGCTGGAGGCAGCAACGGACTTGTCCGTAAACCGGATTAATCAGAATCTTAGTCCGCTGCTTCAAACAAGGGAATTGGGACGCAATACACGTAAGGCAGGGACGTATCTGGAAGGGATGCGGACCATTGGTGCGGATTACTACGTATTTGTGGACGCGGACGACTCTTTTTTTATTGAGGATATTGCCAGAATGATTAATGTTGTTCAGCAGGGCTATTATGATGTCGTGATCGGAACCAAGGATATGACCGCCGAGAATCGATCTTTATTGCGATCTGTTGTCAGCTTTGGTAAACGGGTCATTTCACGTCCTTTTTTACCCACAGGTGTGGTGGATTCGCAGACTGGGCTTAAAGTGATGAGTTCGGTTGCAGTGAAGCGGATGTTTCCACATTTAAAGGAACAGCTCGGATTGGCGCTGGATCTGGAAATGATGTTTATTGCCAAGCGGCTCCAACTCCGTGTACTGCAATTACCCGTCAAATGTATTGACCGCGATGGCTCGCACATCCATGTCTGGAAGGATTCTATTCGTTTTTTGCGCTCCATCATTGATATTTGGCGACTGGATCGGAGGGTGAGATAACAACGTGAACAACCGATTGCGATCGTTGATGTTTCCTCTCTTTAATGTGCTGCTTAACGGATTTAATTTTTTCTTCCACATTGCAGCGAGCTGGTATCTTACCGGACAAGCTTATGGTCAAGCGAATGCGCTGCTGGCCCTCTTTGCACTGTTGTCCGTTTTGGGCTTATCCATCCAGCTATTGACCGCCAAGCTGGTATCCAAGGGTGGCAAGATGCTTGCGCTACGTAGCTTACCGCTCGGTTCTCTATTACTAAAAGCACCTTTGGTGCTAACTGTGCTTGCCATGATCATTTTACTCATCATTCATCCGTTATTGCGCTCGCTTTTAGGCGTCGATTCCGCCCCGCTATTCATGCTGTATGGCTTGATCGGCCTACATATTTTGGTGAGTTCGTGCCGTGGAGATTTACAGGGTAGGGAACGCATGTTGGCGCTCAATGTGAACTATTACATTGAAGTAATAGGGAAGCTGAGCTTGTTTTTTGTTCTGGCTGCACTGGGGTTAAAGCTGGAAGCCCTACTATTGGCGAGCTGTGGGGGAATGTTGCTGTCGCTACTCCACGGCTGGATCGTTTCGGCTCGTGGCTTGTCCTTATTCACAACCAGTGGAGAACATATCCCTTCTGGGCTATGGAAGTCATTGGGTCAGGATTTCACCGATAGCCTTATGACGAATTTATTCATTTTGTTTTGTATCTCTATCGACATGTTGTATGTACAGCATTACTTTCCCGAGCAGGCCAGCAGCTATGCCATTGCGCTGAAGTACAGCCAGTTGGTCTATTACGTTTCGTATAGCCTGATTGCTGCCTTTATTCCAAAGCTCGGTGCGCAGGGGCATGACCGCCAAGCTTTGGGCAAGTTGATTGCCGTCTATGCCGGATTAATGGCTGTAGCTGCGATCTGTGTATATGTGGGCACGACCTTTGTGTTCCCATCCTCTATACCCATATTATTCGGAGCCTCTTACCAATCGGCCGAGGCCTATATTCCATGGGGGGGATGGGTGTACTGGTTATTTTCCATCGTGCTGTTTTTTGTGCATGTGCACGTATTGATGGGCAGACGCAAATTTATGTTCAGTCTGATGGCAGGAGCCGCGGCTTTATTAGTAGCCTTTCATATTGCCCACACAGAGCCGGTAGATTTCTTGCTATCTGAGTTCATGGTTTACGGAGCTATGGCTCTCTACTTTGTGATAGACGCCTATGTGCATTTGTTCAAAATAAAGATAAAGGGGGATGTACCCCATGAATACCATACATGAACAGGACGGTAAAACCGTAGTTCTATTGCTGTCCTGGCGTGACATACGTTCACCTAAAAGCGGAGGAGCAGAAATTTTCACCCACGAAATGCTTAAACGCTCACAACAAGGCCGCTTCCAGTTCATTCATTTTTCACCCCAATTTGAGGGGATGCCTGAGCATGAAATTATCGACGGTATTACGTATATTCGAAAAGGAAACATATACAGTGTTATTTATTATGCGATGCGCTATTACCGTCGTCATCGAAGGAAGATCGACTATGTGATTAACCAGGCGAATACGCATCAATTCTTTACCCGATTTTGGGTGGAGGCATCCAAGCGGATTTTTTTCATACATCAGCTAACAAGGGAAATATGGTTTGAGAACGCCAAATTCCCGCTAAATGTTATTGGGTTTCATATGGAACCCTTGATGCTTAAGCTGGCTCGTAAGGATCGAACGCTTACGGTATCTCCGTCTACTCGGTATGATCTACTTAAGCTGGGCTTTCACCCGGATCGTGTTCATCTTTTACCGGAAGGCATTGAGTTTGATCATTGGCCGCGCGAACAATTTTTAACGAAGGAACCTAATCCGACCTTCATGTACGCTGGGCGCTTCGTCAAATATAAAGGCATTGATCTGGTCGTTGAGGCCTTTGGGCAGCTCAAGGAAAAGTTCCCTCAGGCTATGTTATGGATTGCCGGAAAAACCGATAAAACCTATGTGGCAGAACAATTGTTGCCGATTATGAAACGGTATGGATTAACATACGGAGAACCGGATGAACAGGGGCAATCGCAAGCTGATATTACCTTTTACGGATTTGTTTCAGCAGAGCATAAGCTGGAGCTGATGAGTCGTGCCCACGCGCTGGTGTTTCCTTCCTTGCGTGAAGGTTGGGGGTTGACAATTACCGAAGCGGCAGCGGTTGGAACGCCCAGCATTGTCAGCAATTCACCGGGTCTGGTGGATGCAACGGATTTTGGGAAGAGCGGATATCTATGCTTTCACGGCGACATCCGGGGATTATCTGAACAAATGGAAAGAGCAGCGAAGGGCGGCGAAGATTACATGGCCATCCGTGAGCGGGCGTATCAATATGCGTTAAGATTCCATTTTGATCATACGGCTGCTGCGTTTGAGCAGTTGATGGAAGATTGGATAGAGGAGGCGGAACAGAGTGGACAAAGTGGTCATTCTCTTCTCCACGTACAACAATGAACGGACGATAGAGCCTTGTTTGCGAAGCTGTATGGGGCAAAATTACAAGGATCTGCATATTGTAATTGCTGATGATGGCTCCAGTGACCGGACCGTCGAGACGATTCGTATGCTGTCGGCAGGGAGCGCAGTACCCGTAACGGTATTGGAGCTTCCCCATGGGGAGCGGGGAGTCGCTAGGGTTAGAGCGGTTGAGGAAGCGAAACGCTTGGGTGCCGAATACATATTTGTATTGGATTCCGATATGATTTTAGCTGAACATCTGATTCAGCAGAGCATCGACTTTTTTGATGATCATCAGGATATTGGCGCTTTGGTCGTTCCGGAGGAGGCGTATTCGGAAGCGGACAATTTTTTTTCCAAAGTGAAAGTTTTTGAGCGAAATGTGATTAATAACGCGGGTGAGACCTTGGGAAAACGCTCCATTGAAGCGGCACGCTTCTGGCGAATGAGCGCTTATGAATCGACGGGCGGGTTTAATGCGGAGCAGATTGCTTTTGAAGAAATACAGCCGACCTTACGTTATATAGAGTCTGGTGGAGTCATTCGCCGGGCGGTATTTACACGGGTATATCATGATGAAAAACAGGTCTATCTGCACGATGTATTACGTAAAAAAGCCTACTACTTTTCAGTGATGGATCGTACGATGTCATCTGAAGAGGGCGGATTACGAAAGGCACTGGAACGTTGGTATTTCTTCCGTCCGGTGCTGTATACGTGGGGGAATTTGAAAAACTATATCCGTCACCCGTTGCTGACGATGGGGATGTTGTGGATGTATGTATGCCTAACTGTGATTGGGGTAGCCGCCGTGTTAAAGGGCGGCACCCGTCACTCAGGCGATCTCGCTAAGGCGGATAAGGCGTAACGATGAATGTCCGAGGGTCAGCGTATCCAGCGTGTACAAGTCGGGATCGGAAGATTCCGACTCCTCATACGGTATGTATAATGAATGCGTGGTTAACTGAATACCTTCCCCGTCAGGATGACGTAGTGAGCGGCCAACAGGATACAGCTCAGCAAGTGCAATGTGTACAGCAGTTACGATATCTTGTTCATTCAGCAGCACATAGGGTCGGTACGGGGCATTCAAAATGCTGTCTATAAATACTGACAGGTCGGAAGCTACGTTCTGGTCTGCTGCATGCAGGCTGTTTCGATTGAGTTTGGCTTGATCAAGCGCCTCATACAGTATTTTTTTTAGCGTATCATCATCCAGCTCCAGCGGTTTCGTCAAAAAACGGAACACACCGACTTGATTAATCGCCGATAAAATGGACTGCGTATGCAGGTGACCAGACAAAATGATTCGTACGATATGTGGATAATCTTTCTTAATCATGCGAAGGAAGGTAATCCCATCCAGACCAGGCATGAGCAGATCGGAAACGACCACATCAATCGGGTGCTGTTCCAGCACTTGTAGGGCTTCTTTGGGCGTGTGAGCGGTATGTAAGGTGAATGCTTCTTGCGTCAAGGTCCGTTCAAGCAGGGACAGAACCATAGGGCTGTCGTCAACAAATAGAATGTTTTGGGGTGTCATAAGAACTGCGCAACTCCAATCAGGAAGTAAGAAATGAGGAACTACATGTATAATATCAGCGTTTTGGCATTTTTGAAAGATGTCAATACAGAACGGGCGTTGCGTCTTTTTTGTGAACGATTTGATTCGGCTGAGCATGCCCTCTGGGAAAAAGGTATGCGTCTCCTTCATCAGTATCATGCTGCACGGCATACAGGGGTGACCCTGGTTGTCTCCAGCGCACTTCAGCATATGGACGATCGTCATGATATTTACGTTGTTGATCTGCGGGAATACGGCGAGGAAGTGTTGGATCGCTTATATATCGCAAAAACATGCGAGTTGATCCTACTGACGGACGGGGCAACGGAAACCGCTGCGAGGTTTGCTGCCCTCCAGCGCCGCACTCCCCGGTTGCTGTGCGCACGGCTACCGCTGGTCAGCTACGAGCTGGAATGCCTGATGCAGGCTATTTTGAGCCGTCGTGAACAAAATGGAGGGGACAGGGAAGCATGAAACAATGGGCTTTGTTGAAACCAGGTTGGCAAAAGCTGATCCTGTACCTGATCGTACTGGGTGTGACCGTGTTTTTGGCCGCTGTGCTTCAATGGTTTGTCGTGCGACAATTCAGTGTTCACTTGGCGGAGATTCAGAACGAACAGCTCCAGTATGAGGTACAGGAACTTTCTAGCAGCATAACCGAGCGTTATGCCGCATGGCAGGCTGAATTGAAGGAGCTGTCGTCCAGTCTGGGCAGAGATATGCTGAATCAGGGAACACGCCAGTATCCTGAGGGGTTTAAGCGTGAAAGCGGGGCCTTTTATGTGCTGGATGAACAGTATCATGTGATGGTCGGACGAGATAATCGTGAGATGAAAAGTGCGGTCCAGCAGATTAAGTGGCTGCAAAATGGTTGTGCAGTAAGCTCTTTTGTGACAGAGGATCATCAGCCTGCCCAGTATATCGCATGCAGGATTCAAGGAGCGCAGATGGGCGGTTTTATGGTGCGCAAGGTTGACGCTGATATGCTCAGCGGAATTATTAAAAGTAAACCGGTTAACCAGTATGAGACTTTATTTTATAACGGTCAATTTAAGGTCGTAGCTTCCCGAAGTAATCCGGATATTAACCGAACGGACATCACGGGCGTCACCCGTAGGCTGCTGGAGGGCAATACAGGTGTCATTGAAGATGACGGTGAAAAATACGGGATAGGATTTAGCCGCATTGGGGAAGAAGCCCTTTACATATCGGTTAAGGATGTCAGCGAGGATACAGCACAGCGAATCAGCTCCTTCCGCAAACAGTTGTGGATGGTCATGGTTCTAATATTGTTCATTCTGTGGGCCATGCTCGTACAGTTCCGCAAAAGGATTGTAAAGGATGCCATCGTGAACAACCAGGTGCGTGATCAACGGCGAGATGAAGATATGCGACAGCAGCAGGACATGTATTATTTGCCGTTAATGCAGACGATTGAGCAGCAACTGCAAGAGCTGCAAGAGCAGACTAGCCGTCTCACAGGCGGTGATGATTTGAAGTTGCTGGGATTTTATCATGATCTAGCAAACCACTTTGAAGCGGCTTCCAGTCAGGGAAAAGGAGCCTCTCATGAGGAACTAGAGTATTTTCGCGAGTTGAATGAAAATTTTATCCAGGGTCGCCTCAGACAGGAATCCTCACTGGGAGAGTTACTGACGGGAGTCCGTAGCTTGCGCGATGAGCTGGAAGAGAAGATGCATGATAATAGTGGAATTAGCTTTACAGATATGAATGAAGTATTGTCTGAGTCGCTGAAATGGGCGAACCGTTCATTGAACATGAAGAACATTCAAGTGATCTTGCGGCAAGAGCCTGTTCCATCGATTGCAGCACAAGCACCCATGCTGTACAAAACGATTCAGGGACTGCTGGAAAATGCAGTGCAGGCCATGGGACGCCAAGGCGGAGAACTGCCTGAGGATCAGGAACAGGGCCGAACAGGTCTGCGGTCCAAGCGACAATCTCAAGTGCTTAAGGTTAGTTCACGGTTGGAAGAAGGAGAAATTGTTATTATCATTGAGGACACAGGCGGCGGGATTGATGATAAAATGCGTTGGAGCTATTTCCAGCCAGACTATTCCCAAAACTCGCAGGAGCATGCGTTCAGCCTGTACCATATGGATGCATACCTGAAGACCATAGGCGGCCGTTTAAAGCTGCGTAATACCGATCAGGGCTTGCAGGCAATCGTTCGTTTGAGAAGATAGGCCCAAGATAACCGACGGATATACGAGAAGTTCAAGAGAGGGGGACAAGCATGAAAAAATGGGTATTTCGCTATCGTTACGATATGGCGGCAATGATGTTGATGCTGATTGCGATTGTTGCATATCTTGCACCCATCTATGGACCAGGGCAAATTGTGTTTAGCGACATTGCTTTTGGAGCCACCTCTCATCGGTATCTGGAGGAAATAACCGGGGTATGGAACGAGCGATGGTCTACCTCGACCTTGTTCAATGCTCCACGTATCCTGTACATCTTGCCCTTCTATGGACTGTCACTCTTATTTGACGAAAGCGGACCGGTCTTGCTCAAGTCGTTTATTACAGGCTTGTTATTTGTTTCGGCATTTTCGATGTATGCCTTTGCCAAACGATTGGTTAGCGTGTATTATTCACCAAGCTTTACGAAGACCCGTATTTTTGCCATCATGGTCGGCTCGTTGTTTTATGCGTTGAATCCGTGGGTTATTTTCCGCATTCAGCATATTTATTTGCTCTGTGGATATAGTTTATTTCCGTTAATGCTGCGATTCTTTTTCAGTGCGGTGGACCCCAAGTTTCAAATTCAACAAATTAAAAACTATCATTCCCACAAGTTGTATCAGCGGAACTGGATCGACCTGTTTCTGTTGGCTGCGGTATTCACCGTTAGTGCTGCGGCAATTCACTATTTTTTCTTCGGCATGATTTATTTGGGCTTGTTCACCATGTTGCTATTGATCAAGCTGACCTGGACCCACCGTAAGGCTGGTCGCACCTATTTGCAGCCGTTATACGACAATTTTTTGCGTAAAGGGATCATTTTTGGCATGTTTTTCGGTCTGCTCAGTTTTTATTGGTTGTCTCTATATGTCGGTAGCATGTTGATGGACGCTCAAGCGTCTCAGCATAATATCAATGTCGTGGATACGTTGTCTCTGTTCAGCCGCAACAGCAGTTTAAATAATGTGGGTTATTTACTGAGCTATTGGTGGCCCATGTTTTCCTTGTCCTCACTGCCTGTCATGTTTTATGTAGGAGGGGGATTTTTGTTGCTATTGATCGGGTATGCGATGGTGACACGTTCACATAAAAATCCGATCATTCTGATCTTCTCGCTACTTACGCTGCTGTTTCTGGTTGCAGCTACCGGGACGACGTTCCCATCGATTGCCAAGTGGTTTGTCATTCTGGTTACGAAAACCCCTGTGATTGGTTCGGTTTTCCGTGATCCTAACAAATTTATTGGACTGATTGCCCTTAATTTCGGGGTGTTGCTGACCTTTGGTGTCATTCAATTTATGGAATGGTTCGGATCATCGCCGCTACAGCGTGTATATAAAAAGCTGGCGGTCGTTATCGTCGTCCTGTGTCTGGGGGTATATTTTGCTCCCTTGCGCACTCAGTTCATTGAGGGGTACTACAAGCCAGTACAAGTGCCGGAGGCTTATGGTCAAATGGCTGAAAAGCTGACTGATCCGGATCGTTTCGATAGCAAGGCATTATACTTTCCGATTGCTGACAATATGATTCAGAGCTATAACGGAGTAGCCACGCCCAAATGGAATAAAGGGAAGACCGCAAACGAAAAGGCAACCGGAGATTTTCAGGTATACTCTTCTCCTAAAAATACGATCTTTCATCATGAGGGCAATGATCCCGGTATTACATACTATATGAATTTTCTACAGTATGTCATGGACAACGGATTAAGCTCCCGATTAGGTTGGCTGTTCTCTACCTTTGGTGTTAACCAGTTGGTCTACCATGATGAATATGTGGGACAGGAGAAGCGTCAGGATTTCCACCTCTCTCAGCTGGAAGGTCAGACCGGGCTGAAACGTACGTACCAGAACGGGCTATTTTCCATATTCAATCTCGACCAGACACCGCCCTATATGAACATCCTTGCGAGTAAAATTGTAACACCTTACGGTTTTAGCCGACTAGAGAGCTACAGTCATCTGCCTGGTTTTGATTTTAGCCGCTTTGGAGTGCTGTTCAGTGCGTTAAAGCCTGAGCTAAAAACCATCCAGACGATTAACAAAGGGGATTATGTGGAAGCGGCGTCCTTTAATGACTTGCTATTGTCACAGCTTCCAGCAGAGGATTACTTACGGCCTTTTGATGCTATTGAGGATGGTAATGCCTTTTTAAAATGGTCCAAAACCTTTGCCTCGACCAACGATTGGTTGTGGTATTTATCCTCCCAAAATATACGGAACTTTCCGTTCGATATGGAAATGGATGCAGGGATTGCGGTCACCTTTGCCAGTAAGAAGCTGGATGTGGCCCCGTATCAGATGAGCAGCATCGAAGGGAAGACGGTTGTGGACTTTGATTCCATGTTGCGGACCGAAACCTTCTTCAAGCCGGATAACCCGCAGTTGTTCAGTGTGCAGGCTAATCCCCGTGAGGAATTGAATGATGTGCCAACTCTGCATGGTGAAATTATGAAGGGAGACCCGAGTAATATATGGCAGGTCGCTCGATCAGGTTTGCTGGAAGCCAAGGAAAATAATCCGTATCAGTTCCAAATTACCGTTTCCGGTCGTGGGACGAACAAAATGCATGTGAAAATGAGATTTTACGATAAGAAAATGCGTGAACTGGGGGTTAGCTATGTCGTGGCGCCTTCGGAGGGATATAATTTTGACAGTGTGAAATTTTACGGGGAATACGTGTCGCCGCCCGGCAGCTATTGGATGCGAATGGATTTGTTAACCCTGCAGCGCCCACAGCAAAAAAATTACTGGTGGATTCATGATATCCAGCTACGTGATTTGGGGCAATACAGTAAGCCTAACACGTTTACGATGCACAAAAAACTGGATCAACCTCAAACCTCGCATGTATATGCCAGAGTGTTTATGAATAAGGCAGGCGGGAAATTACAAGTCACGCTACCGGACAAAGTGGTTAGTATCAAGACCCAGGATAATGGTTTAAACCAATTTCAATGGGTCGATCTGGGCGAACATGTTTTTCCAAAAGGAGATACTCCAGTCACGGTTAATAACCTGCAAGGTTTTAATGCGGTCAATCAATTTGCGATTGTGCCTGTGGATCAGCTAGATCAGTTATCTTTTCCAGTGGAGCAGGCATTGAAGCGGGGCAAGCTCTTTTTCACCTTGGAGGCAGAGAACGATTTTAACGCCCAAGGGAATGTGCAGACGGAGCGTGCTTTACCAAGACTTAGTATGGGGCGGGGGATCAGCTATCAGAAGGGGACGTTAAGCAGGGATGTGGAAGTCGCCAAAACGGGAACCTATGCCACAGCTATTTTGGCTAATCTACCTGCAGGATACCATGGGTCATTAACGATGAAGTGGGTGAATGAAGAGACGGGAGAGGTGCTGACCAGAACGATTCGTACGGAAGAGTCGTATAAGCGGTTACCCGCTACCTCTTTATCTGAAAAGCAGGTTATTGAAACGGTGCCCGATCAGGATGGTTTTGCCAAGAAAATCATACAAATTCCCGGTCTGCTGAACGACTATGGCCGAATAGAATTCAAAAATCTGTTCCTAACCAAGGGAAAGTATCACTTAACCCTTGTGCTGGACAGCCAAGTACCGTCATTGAGCCGTTTTGGAGATATTCATCGAATGGGCGGGCAGGAAGTGACGGTAATGCCTGGGGAGAACACGAAGGAGTCATTAGACACGGATGTCGGATGTGTAGCGGATATACGACCTGGCCAGACGAACCTGTCATTTATGGACGAAGGACTCTCTATCCGTTACGCACCTAGCTATTCCTGTGATTTGAATATATATGCGTCCAAGAAAATGAAGGCCGAGCCGCTGCAAGAGTATGCCGTGCAGTTGGATGCGCGATCAGCACAAGTTGGAAGTCGGCACATGAAGGTCATATTTTTGAATAAAGCGTCCCAGGTTCTCCAAACCTCCTATATTGATGAGGTGGAGGAGAGAGATAAGGAACAATGGAATCATTATGATCAAATTGTGAAGGCACCGGCAGGAACCGCCATGATGCAGTTTCAAATTTTAGCGCATGCGCACAAGAAGCAGTCAGGCTTATTTCAAATGAAGGAATATTCCATTATCCCTTATCAAGCCATGATTACAGTGGATCAATTTACGTTGTTTGAGGGAACGGATATGGATACCTTTTTTATGGCACCACATGCTTCGGAAAGCATTCAGGCTACTCGTGAGAATTCCATGGAACGCAGTTTTACGCTATATAATCCGACGCATCAGCAGGTGCTGATCCGGGAGACCGAATCACCCAATCCACTATGGGAGTTCAGGCTGGGTGGCGAAAATCAGCGAGCCCGTCTGTCTGTGAATGGAGTAACTACCGGATTTATTACCAATGGTAACGGGAACGGGAAAGTCGTCGTTATTCTGGCTTCCGCCTACCGTTTCGGATGGGGACTGTTCCTCATAGGGATACTGGGTGGAGCAGCTTGTTTTCTTCCTTATCGGCGATGGAAGAAGCGAAACCTTCCATAAAAAGCAAGCTGCTCAGTGGGGAAATGGGTAGCCATGATACGGCTACATCTCATATTTGTAGCCTCTGCCCCAGACGGTACGGATGTGCTGAGGATTTTTAGGGTCACGTTCTATTTTTTTGCGGAGGCTGGAAATATGTACGTCGATAGTGCGATCCAGATAAGCGCCATCTCCGCCTTTGATCCGATCCATCAGCTCACTGCGGGTAAAGACTTTACCTGGATTGCAGGACATTTCTTTTATAATAGAAAATTCGATTTGAGTGACTTCTATTTCTTGGTCATCGACTAACAGACAATGACGGTAATCATTCACCCATACCCTTACCTTTTTATTCTTTTGAGTTACCGTTTGCGATTCAGTGAGCATGTTGCGGCCGCAGCGGCGCAGCAGGGCTTTGATGCGGGCATTTAACTCTATCAGACTGAACGGCTTGCATAAGAAGTCATCTGCTCCGTCATCCAGAGCTTTTATTCTTATATTCAGCACGGTGTTATTAGAGATGACCAGCATAGGGACTGTGGTAAATTGACGGATTTGGCTGATCAGCGCACATTCGACTTTACCGGAAAACATTAGAGCGGTCACAATAATATCCGGCTTAAAACGCATGAGTGTAGGAATTGCAAGTTTAGAGTCATAAATAAGCTCGGTATGATAGCCTTCCTCCTGAAGGTGAAGAGCAATCATATCTGCCAAACCTTTTTGATTTTCAATGATGAGTATTTTTATGGGCATGACTGACATCTCCTGTACAGACAAAGATACAATAGCATTGCATAATCATGTATTTGCCACGATAATACATACTTATGTATTCGGCAGAAATGCGAAAAATGAACAGTCTTATAATGTAAGAAAAATATTAATTTACAGGAAGAAGGTTGCATCTTTGCGAATGATTTTATTATCTGGAGGTTCGGGTAAACGTCTGTGGCCCTTATCCAATGTGAACCGTCCCAAGCAGTTTCTTTCCATACTACGTCACGACGAACGGCCCGAAAGTATGCTGCAACGAATATGGAGGCAATTAGATGAGGCGAATTTGGCAGATGAGGCCTATTTTTCGACGAGTGGAACTCAGGCCGAGCTGATTCGAGGACAAATTGGCGGAGATGCTGTAGTGATTGAGGAGCCGACTCAGCGAGATACTTTCCCGGCCATTTCCCTGGCTACGGCCTACTTGCATGACGTTGCAGGCGCATCACTCGACGAGATCGTAGGGGTCATGCCTGTGGACGGGTATACGGGAGATGAATTTTTTGAGCATCTGCGCAGGCTTCCTTCCATATTAGAGCAATCAGGAAGCCATATCGCATTAATGGGGGCTGCTCCGACGGAACCCTCTGATAAATACGGATATATTGTGCCTTCAGCCTCTCCTTCACTTGACCAGCCATATTATAGGGTTAGTTCATTTGTAGAAAAGCCGGATCTGATTCGTTCAGAAGCGTTGATCCGTGAAGGGGCCTTATGGAATTGCGGGGTGTTTGCTTTTAGACTGGGCTTTTTATTGGATATTCTGAAGCAAATGGGTATACCAGCCGACTATGAATCTCTTTCGACAAATTATGCAGACTTGCCTAAAACTAGCTTCGATATCGCGGTAGTAGAGCATACTCATAAGCTCTCTGTGCTTCCATATCATGGAGAGTGGAGAGACTTGGGCACATGGGATTCGTTGGTGAGAGAAGTAAGCTCGAAGCTGAGTGGTCCAGGATATATTTCAGAAGCTTCACATGACTCGCATATCATCAATGAACTGGAGATTCCGGTCAGTATCTGGAATGTCCCGGACATTATCGTCGTTGCCGGGCCGGATGGCGTGCTGGTTACGGATCGGCAGTCATCCACAGGAATTAAGGATATGGTGGCGGAAATTGAAATCGGACCACGTTTTGAGGAGCGCTTCTGGGGAAAGCAAACGGTGTTATCCCATCAAGCGGCAGCAAGTGGATTGCAGACAGTGACCAAACGCGTGGTCATTTCAAACGGGAGATTTATCAGCTATCATGAGCATCAGTTTCGTAAAGAAGTTTGGACTATAGTTTCTGGAACCGGGAGTGTCTCTATCAATGGCGTGATACAGACAGTCAGCCCCGGTGAGGTCATCGTCATTGAACCCGGTACAAAGCATTTTATAGGGGCAGTAGAAGGAGATTTAGAATTCATTGAGTCACAAATCGGACATATCGTATCCGAAACGGATATTATCCGTTATGAATTTCCTGATTCGATTGACGACCATACTCATGAAGTGTCTACAATATAGGGACTGATAGATACGAACGAGGTTTATCAGAAGGCAGTGAAGAGTAGTAGGAACTATTTTTTATGAGTATTCGGATTTTATGGCGGAGAAGGGTTTATAGCTGGCCCTTCTCCAATTTCTCGATCAAGGTGGAAAAATCGATTCCCAGCAAGATTATTTCTTCTGGCTTACGAACAACTTCAATAGGTGGCATATTAAACATCGGGAAGTTTTCCTCCCGTAGATCGTAGCTATCAAACCGCCTCTGGTACTTAGGCTTACGTTGCTTTTTAAGTCCCTCTGTAAAGAGTATTTTGGCTCGTAGGGCTTCAAAAGAGTATCCCCTGCTTAAACGATTAATGACTCGAATAAGGCTGTTTAGAGACTCCGTATAAGCGTTTGTAATGCGATGGTCGAAGTAGGCGAATATTTCCTCTTCCCAGTTCTTCATAGCCTTTGTAAGTGGTTCAAAAGCGGATTGCAGTTCAGTTGGTATTTTAGCTTTCCATTCGTTGTATTTAAGGAATGCCGTCTGTCTGCTATCACATTCCCAAATATCGAAATATGATTCCTTTAAGTCATAAGCAGTGCCGAGAGAAGGATGATTCTTTGTCCAAAGGTCAAGCGTAATTTTATCCATCTCTGTAAGCGCTTTATGGCGTTTTAGGAGGATAAAACGGTCGTGCCTCAGCCCGCGGCGTTCTTTTGGCGATAATCCTTCTCGGAGCTGCTTACGAATGGTTTCTAACGCTTGGTTTGCCATACGGAGAACATGAAACTTATCGACGATGATAAGAGCTTTTGGCAAGATAGCCCTCACGGCGTCCTTATATGGTTGCCACATATCCATTGTGACGTATCGTATTTGTCCTCTATTTGGAAGGCGTGAGAGGCAGTCTATAACGGTTTCCTTGTTACGATTGGGCAAAACGTCTAACAACGTATGTTCCTCAATATTGGTTAAAACGCATCTTGGCTTAATAATGTGTATTTCGTCAATCCCAAGCCAATTAGGAGTTTCAAAACGAAGCGTTACTATAAGACGATTGAGGTAATCACGAAAGATGTTACGTATCGTTTTTTCATGCAATCCAACATCCTCGGATATGCTGACAAACGTGCGTTTAAGGCTTTGCTTCTCTATATAAGACAATAATCGTTTGGTACAGTTTCGCTTTTCGTCTATGGTGTGATCTAAGTGTTCCCAAAAGGTTCGATTGCAATCTTTACAGCGATACCTCTGACGCTTTATAAGAAGGCCTGCACGCTTGCCATGAATGGGCAAGTCCATATAAACTTGTTCCCTGCTGTCGTGTTTGTAGAGGTTGGCTATGCATCCGCAATGAGGGCAAGCCAAAGGTGGAGAGTTCGTCACCACTTGTATTAGAAAATCAAATTCATTTTCACTAATACTTAATATGTTGAAGTTTGGAAGATTTAAAATATCCATATGAATTTCTTCTATGCATTTATGATGCAAACTCCTTCTTTGTTTTCGCGTGACTGGTCAAAATACCGCTGAATATAAAAGATAACAACGAACCGGCAAAGCATATAGCCGCAAACATGCCTACGGCGGAAAAACCGTTAAAAGTCGCGTAAATCAGGCCTGCGATCCAAGAACCGAGCGTTGTCGCAGCGTACATGTTTGAATTGGCCAAGCTGGAGATCGTGCCGCGGATGGTCGGATTTAGTGAATTCAGCATTCCCAATATTAGGGGAAAAGAGATCCCCATGTTAACGAATATGAAAAAGTAAACACTTTCGAAAGCCGCAACCGACGGCAAGAGAGGCAACACAATAAAACATATGATAGAGACAAGAAAGCCTACAACCAGCGTATTGAAACGGTTTAACGTTTTGATCACATAGGCACCGCCAAAGCTCCCGACTATATTCCCAAGACCTAGAAAAAACATTACGTATCCCGTTTGATCAATTGAAAGGTGAAAGCGATCCGTCACCCATTTTCCAATGAAAGAAAAGGCAGCAAAGAATCCACATTGAAATAAGAAATGAGCGAGGAAAGCCTTTCTTGCCATTCGGCTATTCAATAGTGGGATGTATCTACTGAAAATCGGAGTCCTGGTTTTTTGGCCTTGATTTGGTTTCATTTCGGGCAAAGCATAGAAGATGAATACTGCTACCAATAATGCACATGCACCGATTGTAAAAAAAGGATAATACCAATGGGTTGAGGCAAGCAGACTTCCAATAGGGATACCGAACGCTTGGGAAGCAGCCAAGCCTGCCATGACGAATCCTGATACTTTGGCGATTTTTGACGTTGGAAACAGAGTAGGGATCGATGCCCAGACTTGAGGCGCCGTAAATGCTGCGCTGACTCCGGCTAAAAAACGGAAGAAGAACATCGACCAAAAACCTGTGGCAAAGCCGCATAACATGGTTGAAACAGAGAAGCAGATCATGCCGGAAAGCATTACTTTTTTGCGATCCCATCCATCGGAAAGCGGTCCAGCAATCAGTGCAAAAATGGCATAACCTAAAGCATAAGACCCTACCATCCAACCGGAATATTCAGTTGGGATATGAAACAAGCTCTGAAGAGTGGGGATGAGCGGAGATATCAAAAACGTATCCGTACCGATAACAAACATGATGAGGAAAAATAAAGCAGTTAATTTGATCATTTTATTCACCCTTTTTAGTTAGTTCTATAGTTCAAAGATTATTGAACTAATGAATAAAAAAAGAATTTCTTTCTACAATGTATCCAGAAATCCAGGTAAGTAAGTTTGAAATGTCTCCAAATCGATGCTCATATACTTCGTTTGAGCTTCTTTTCGTACCTTGATCAATTTCGCCTCCTTTAAAGCACGCAAGTGATACGAAGTATTCGATTTCGTAGTATCGCGAATGTGTCCTACTTCTCCACAATTCATTTCCTTCTTGCTGGCGTATAGAGCTCGTATGATGTCCAATCTTGTTTCATCAGCTAACGCCTTAAATATTTTGACTCTGAGCTCATCATTTATTATGTTTTGAGTAGTCATAAAACCATTGTACTAAGATATCGCTACAAATCAAGTCTTTAGAAAAATACCACCATATTCTCCGATTTTTAAGTGAAATGTTTTGATTTTGTCTCCACCATAAAATCCGAATGCCCCTTTTTTATTAGAGCTTGGAAGACCTGTGCATTCCTAAAAAGGTATTCATGCGTTATACGAATGAATACCTTTTTTTTGCATAAACAGTTCTCTGTGTTTGTAATGAATTGAATAGAAAAGAGACTTATAAAATAATAATTTTCTTGGAAGTCAGCCACTCTTTTACAGCATCCGTACTGAGGTCTCTTTTGGGCGTCCATTCTATTTTATCAACCAGCTTGCCGTTTCTGAATTCTGCAATAGTGGGGGTGTATTTAACGTTGTAATCCTCTTTGAATTTATTCCATTGAGGCTTGTCCTTATGGATTTTGTGAACGTTCAAAAAAGTAATTTTAGAGCCTAGATTATACTGTTCGATCATCTTGTTAAAGTTAGGCTCAAACCGGTTGCAGTCTCCACAACTGGGTCTGCCGACATAGACAAACACACTTTGATCCTGCTGAATCAAACGCTTAAAACCATCTAGTGTAACCGCATTCAAGTGGTCATATATTTCGGGATAATTGCTTTTGCTTGCTTGGATCTCTTTATCTTTCTGCTGAACAACCTGCTCCAGATCTTGAAATTTAACTACAGCTGAAATAGCGATACCAATGAGAAGCAATACAATGACACTTAACCCGGCGATATATCCTTTTTTCACAGAAACCCTCCTTTTTTTACAATCTCAAACTTACAATAAATGATTTTTTCGTTTTTCACTGTAACACTTGTCTCATTATGTATAAAAAAGAAGCTTTCCCGTAGGGAAAGCTTCTTCAGGCTGTCGAGAAAGTCTCGACAGCCTATTTTATGTTAATTTTGTTTAAGACGACACCGCGTTAATGTTGTATAATATAGGTAACTATTGTAG